>JAFXOW010000010.1 GCA_017528315.1 Bacilli bacterium | reverse complement strand
TAGCAGTTTTACTAGTTCCTTTTTGTGATTTAACTGTCAATGTTGTTGTTCCACCTTTTTGACATTCTACTTTAAGTTTTCTACAATTTATACATTTTGGTTGATTATTAGGATCTTCTTTTAATGTTGCAATACTTGAATCACTTATTGTTGCTCCAGCATATACTGGGATATTTCCACCACTAATTTCAATATCAATTTCAAATGATTCTCCTGATTTACAACTATAATTATCTTGTAAATTAATTGTCTCAATTGTATCATTCTTTTCTACAATAATATGATATTGAATTACATTACCATCTGCATCATTATACGTTAAAGTTGTCTCACCAACACTATGTGCAACAATCTTTCCATCTTGAAATGATGCAACACTTTCATTTGTGTTTTCAACTAATTTAGTTTCACTATTTAAATTTAAATCTATTTCGCCTTCTTCTCTTAAAGTAAATGTTTGTACATTTTTAACTGTATGTAATTGTTTTTGTGAATAGATACTAACACATAAAACTATTCCTAGCACCACAAAAAATAAAGCAATTCCAATTATCACAAATGTTTTTTTCTTAAAAAAATAATCCTTCATCTTATTCTCCTTTTTTTATTATATATCATTTAAATTTTTACGTCAATATTTATTAAAAGTTACCAAGATTAAACCATGAAAATAAAAAAAACTTTTCGCAAATTTTCTATATAAAATTCGAAATTTTTGAACATAATTATCATTGGCGCTATTAAGATAGTCGTATGCGAAATTGTAGTAGCATAAATTTTATTATTAAAATAAATCAAAAAATACAAAAATATCACAAAATTATTAACTTGTCAAAAAAATTATATGATACAAACACTGTATTAGATTTTTTATGTAAAACCTATGACAAAAATCCTAACGCGCTATGATATTTGACAAGTCTCAAATATCTAAATAATTTATTAATTAAATCGCATGGTGCGACGATATATCATTGGTGGAGTTGAGGAGAATCGAACTCCTGTCCGAAACTAGTGTTCTATAAACTTCTACAAGGTTAGTTAATTTATTAATTTCATTAGATAATAAAGAAATTAACAACCATAATATCTAACTAGTTTAGTAATATTCATTGTTATCCCTAAACTAAATAACAATATAATCTACTAAAATTAACTCTTATAAAAATTCGTAGATAAAATTCTTACAGAGTATTTGCCATTTTAAATTAAGCAAATGCTAATTGATTACTGTTTCCAGTTATTTTTAAATTATTTAACGCATAAGTGCGCCTTGCAATCTATAAAAATCTAATCCCGTCGAAACCATTGCAACCCCGACTACCTATAGATTGTATCATATTTTTTTTGCTTTGTAAATATCATTTCCTAATTTAATTGAAATACTAGGTATTAGTAACACACTTTTTAAAATTGAACTCATAACTTATATTAGAATAGGAGTGAAAAAATGGATAAATTAGATAATTGTTTAGCAAAAATTTTAAATGTTATTAAAGTATTACAAGATAATGCTCTAAAAATAGATTGTATTGATAATAGTTGTACTAAACCATTTCTAGGAATAAACACCAATCTTTTATGTTTTAATACACGTCCAATTATGTTATATTTATGTAATAATTTACCAATAACTTTAAACTATACTACCCCAGAAGGAGTTGATGCAACTACATCAGTATTTCGTGTTGAAAGTGTAACTAATGATAGTGTTGGTGTATTACTTTTAGAAGAAACAACTGATGCAAGTGGTAATACAACATATTTATCAACTAATACATATGCAACAATTAATCTTGATTGTGTATGTGCAATTCGTTGTCTTGCTGATGTAATTGTTACTAACTTATAGAAAGGAGTTAATGTTATGGAAAATTGTAATGAAACAAGTATTAGTAGAATTTTAAATTTTATTTTAGATTTACAAAAATGTGCTGAACAAGTTGATTTAGATGAAACCAGTGGTTGTGATAAACCATGTCTTGGACCAAATATAAATAATGGACAAGTATTTAATACTAGACCAATTACTTTATACTCATGTTGTACTGGTACTCTGTGGACCATGCCATATACTTTAAATGAAACCGAGGGAACAAGTAGTGTTTTTAAAATTTCTAAAACTGACTCAAATTGTGCAACATTTGAAGTACTAGCTGAAAACCCAGATACTACTAATCCACTTATACCATATATTGGAACCAACAACTTTTTTACAATTGATCTAAATTGTGTTTTAGCTATTCGTTGTCTTGCTGATACTTATACAAATTAATAATAGAGATTACCATTTTGGTAATCTCTATTTTGTTTCTACAATTAATTTTATAGCTGTTCTTTCTTCACCATCAATTGAAATATCTGAGAATGCTGGAGTACATATTAAATTCTTACCACTTGGTGCAACGAAACCCCTCGCTACCCTCTAAAATCAGAAATAAAATTATACTTTTCTGTACAATGTAGAACTGTTTTTTTTCTATTTTCTTTATCTTTTTTTGTTTCAACTATTATTTTTTCAAATAATGATGAAGCAATCTCTAAAACTGAATTATCATTAGTATCTAAAATATCATTAATAATATTTTTTAAGTTATCAATAGAATTAAATACATTTTTCGTATTTCTTTCCATATCAATAATTTTGTTATATGAATTTTTAAGAACATTAATTTTAGAATTATACTTTTCTTTATAATCTAAAAATTCTCCTGAAGATATTTCATTATTACTTCTCATATTAAATAATTCATCTTTTTGTTTTTCTATATTAATTATTTGATTAGAAATTTTTATCTTTTCTAATTTATAATTATTTTGTAAATTTATTTCACTTATTAATTTTTTAATATCATTTAAAATAAATTCTTGATTTTCAATAATAGATTTAATAACTTGTTTAAATACTTTTACTAATTCTTGTTCATATAATAATGGAGTATTACAACTTTTACTTCTAGTAACACCAATTTTTTTATAACAATCACAACTCCAGAATACTTTTTTTCCTTCTTTTAATTTATAATTTCCCCTAACAAAAGTACAACCATCATAAAAACAAAATAATTTACTAGATAAAGGAAATCTTTTAGTATAAACACTTTTATCAATACCAGAATGTTTAGCTCCTCTTGCTTCAATTATATTATTAGCTTTATCCCATAATTCTTCTGAAACAATTGGTGGAATATTTTTAAAATCTTTATAAATAACCCATTTATCTTTTGGTTTATTTCTTCTTGCTTTTGTTTTAAAATCTAATGTTTCACTTTTATTTGCACAATAATAACCTTTATATTTAGGATTACGAATAATATCCCTAATATTTGATGGATCAATTGGTTTTCCTCTACTATTTTTATAACCATACTTATTAAAAAGTACATAACTTAATCTTGTTGTTCCTATTCCTTCATAAACATATAATTCATAAATTTTTCTAACAATTTTAGCTTCATCTTCTATAATAATAAGTTTCCCATGATCTTTTTTAAAACCTAATATATTATTACTTCCTGCAACTACTCCTTTTTCAATACTTCTTTTATAACCAAATTTAACTCTTTCAGATAATTTTCTAATTTCTTCTTGAGCTAAACTAGACATAATTGTTAATCTAAGTTCTGCATCTGATTCAAAAGTATTAATATTATCACTTTCAAAATATACACCTACACCATAGGATATTAAATTTCTAGTATAACCTATACTATCCATTGTATTTCTTGCAAACCTTGAAACTTCTTTGGTTATTATTAAATCAAAAATATCTTTTTTGGCATCATTAATCATTCTTAAAAAATCATTTCTTTTATTTACTGATGCACCAGAAATACCTTCATCAATGTACCCAGGAACAAATATCCAGTTAGAATTACGTTTAATTAATCTTTCATAATACATGACTTGACTATTTAAAGAATTAAGTTGCTCTTCCATTTCAGTAGATACCCTAGCATAGTAAGTTACTCTAAGTGGCAAATCATATATTGTTTTTCCTTGACTTAACAAATTTCTTATTTTAAAAATATCCATTATAAATTTACCTTTATGCTTTAATCTTTTTTTTCAGTTTATAAATCATTTAATCTCTCCTATACATTAATATCTAATACTAAAGGAGTAAATTCACTATTTATCTTTACTTTACTCTTATTTAATTCTAATGTTTTAACAGAATATAAATATTCTTTTTCACCAATTTTATTATTTTTATATAATTCTTTAATTAAGGCTAATTCAAAATCTACTACAGCTAATCTATATATTTCAGTATTCATTATATTTCTCCTATTTAAGAATATTAATCTTTACATTAAAATAGAACAATATTGTGTTTTTTAGATATTTAATATATAATAATTAATGGAGGATGTATGAAAAAATATATTTCAGTAATAGTTATTTCATTATTAATGGTATTAACAACAGGATGTAAAAAAAATATTATAGGTAAATGGAAAGCAATTGATACAAAAAATGAGTATTATTATATATTTAATGTTGATAAAACCTGTTCATATGAAATGAATGTGGCAAGACTAGATTGTACTTATGAAATTGACGATAATAAAATAACCATTTTATACAAAGGAAATGATAAAACAAATTCTTTTCAATATCGATTTGAAGGAAATAATTTAATTATAAAAGATGATAGAGGTAAAGATAATAAATTTACTAAAATACATAGAACTATGGAAAGTAAATAAAACTTGTTTTAATATAAAACAAGTTTTATTATGCAAAAAAGGATTGTTTTTTAACAATCCTTTATTTATTTTAATGAATAAGTTCTAATCTGAATCTTCTTAGTAATTCATCATCAGTTAAATCATTTGCTTTATTTGGATTAACTACATGAGGTTCATGTGTATAATAACTATAAATATTAGCATTTGTTGGATAAGATCTATACATTGAATAGAATCTTGGAGCTATACTTGACCAACCAGAAGTATCATGGAATCTTGTACGATTTGTTAATCCAAAGAAGTAAGTTAAATCATAATCTCTTAAACGATCTTCTTCAGATACCCCTAAAAGTCCTTCTAAGAAATATGCCAAAGTTCCTGTTCTATCCGTACCAATTGTACAGTGGAAGAAGATACTATCATGATCAAATACTACTTTTTCCATAATTTCTCTAAGTGCTGATTTAACAGCTGTATAATTACCTGGATAAGCTTTTTCTATATATGTAGTTGCTGTTGGATTAACTATATAATTTGTTATTACAATATCATTATAACTACTACTTGTACCAGTATCATAATTTGTCATTTTATATGTTTGAACTCCATCACCATCACCTCTTAAATCTACTTCACGAGTTACTCCTAATTTAGTTAAATCTGTAACTCCTTGTGCTGAAGATATATAAGCACCACGATAAAGTCTTCCATAATCAATTGTTCCAGTTACATCAGAATTACTAGCTGATAATCCACCCAAATCACGAAGATTACGAACAGAAGTTTTTAAAGTTCTTCTATTACCAGTTGCAGTTACAACACCATACTTAGTATTATCATTTGCTGATTCCCAAAAATATGTTACACCAGGAATCATATTATATATGACTCCTCCTGTTGATGTAATATATGAAACAACATTTTGACTTTTTACTCCATTTTCATATGTATAAACATTTAGATTTTCAGTTAAACCAGTATCATATCCTTCAGCTTGATCACAATAAGTTCCCGTTGATGGATTATTACAATCATTATTAGCATGAGTTGAACTACCACTACTTTCAGCACAATAAGAACAACTATTATTATTAAATACTTGATCAATACTATTTTTGAATAAATGATGTCCATTATCATAATCAGTTTGCGTTTGTGGAGCTACAGCAGGTGGAGATGGATTTGAAGGATCAGTTGCATCTGCCGCTACCCATGTACTAACATTTGAGAAATACTGTTGCATTGCAGTACTTAAAACATTATGTGATACCGGTGTTAATGAAGAATTAAATGTCCATTTAGCATAATATGTTGTAGTTGCTGCAGCAGTTGGTGTAAAGTTTGCAAAAGGTGTTTGTAAATTAGAATCTGTGTACCATCCATCAAAAGTATGATTTGCTCTTGTTGGTGTTGGTAAATCACTTGTAGTAATAGGACTATTAACATTAAATTCTTTATATAATGGTGATACTTCACCATCATTAGCATCAAATTCAATACGATATTTTAAATTAGGTAATTCATAATACAATGTATAATATGCTCCTTCTGTTCCAGTTCTTCTTGTTGTACCTGTTTCAGTTCCAGTAATCTTAGAAAAATCATTAACAGCTTGATTATTTGATTTACCTTTAATAATACCATCATATATTGAATAATTAGATGTTGCATAAATACCGTACCATTCACCTTGAATAACAGGTGAAGTTGCATCATAAGAATTATTAGTATCATCTATACCAATTGTTAAAGTACCGCCACCTTGTTTATCAATAGCCGCTGAATCAGTTGAATAAGATGTTACCGTTCCACCAGTAATTATAACAGTTCCTGCTCCGACTTTAATGGCTCCTTGTCCATCAAATTTATTATCACCATCAAAACTTGTAGCAGTTTGGGTAACAGAACCACCAGACATCTCTATATAAGATCCACTAGCACCATTCATAATAGTTGAACGTAACCCGGTTGAAGATTCAAGAATACCACCTCTAATATATGTAGTACCAGAGTTAAAAACAGCACCTCTATTATTAGTATTTGTAATTGTTGCTCCATCTTCAATATATAAATATGACTTTGGACTTGTTTTTGAAGAAGTTTCTAACGTAGCATTTCCACTCTTATTACAAGTAAACGTTCCATTTTTAAGTGTTAATGAGCCACCATCAACATATAGAAGGTTACTTACTGTATTATTACTACATGATAATTCATGTCCATTACCGTTTATTGTAATATCTTTTCCTGAATTGACCGTTGTTCTAACTGAACCCATTGCATAATCTTTTAATATTCTTATTTCTGTTGGAGTAGAATCAGTTACGGCCGCAATAGCATTTGCAGGTGTTGTATAGTAAGTTGTTCCAATTGCAGCAACATCATTAGCACCAGCCCATCTTGGTTTATATACTTGATCACTTGTTATAGAAGCACTCGTTGAAAGACGTGTAGTTGTAACTAAATCATTAACTTCATCATATAAATACCAATCATCAAACGTATAACCTGATTTAGTTGGATTGTTTGGTAAATTCTCTCCTGAATCATCTATTGATGAATTAACTTCAACATATATTACTGAAGGTGAATCCCCATTATCTGGGTCAAATGTTACACTATAAGAATTTATAACATTAACGGTTATTGTTTCAGATTGATTTGAAGTAACACCTGTTATTGTTAAGGTAACTGAACCAACAGAAGAACCAGTTATTGTTTTTCCATTTACTTCAAGGATATTAGTATCACTTGATGAAAGTGTATAATCTTCAACTAAATTAGCTGAACCAGTTGGTGTAACATTTACTTGTCTACTAGATCCAAGCATTATAGTTAAAGGATCTTCTGGAAGAGTTGCAATATTAATTTGTTCTTTCCAACTAACTAAAACATCTATATCTCCATAAACCTCTGTTGCTGATGTAAATGGCGTTAATGTATTATTATTATTAAATACCCAACCATTAAACACATAGTTTGTTTTTGATTGATTAGCTGGCATATCTTCTCCAACTGTTCCACCAGACTCAACTTGAACAGTTTTAATAACAGTATTTCCATCTTTAAATGTTACTGTATATTTTAATACATCTACTGATACAGGAACTTGAACAGTTGTTCCGGATAAACTACCAGTTACTGTAATATTAGTATTACCAACACCTGCTCCAGTTACCACTCCAGTTAAACTATTTACTGTTGCATAACTAGTATTACCAGATGTAAATGTATAATCTTCAACTGCATCCCCCTGAACACTTGCAGTTAAAATAATTTGTCCTGTATTACCAACTATAATTTCAAATGGACTTGGAGTAGTTGTCAAATTAGCATAAGTTATTTTTTCTTTCCAATTAGCAACTACATCCAAATCTCCATTTACTGTTGTCTCACTTGTAAATGGTGTTCCACTATTTCCATTTATATACCAAGCATTAAATACATAATTTGTATCAGTTGGTGTTGTTGGCATACTAGAAATTCTACTTCCAGATACAACCTGGGCAGTACTTAAAAGTGTTGAATGTTCTAAATCATTAGGATCATAATCAGAATCATAGAACCTTACAGTACGCATTGTTTGAGTTACGGTTACATCTATTGTTTCAGTATCTTCTGATAAAACACCTGTCATAGTTATTGTTGCATTTCCAACACCTACTGCATGAACTGTTCCGTCACTATCGACTGTTACTACACTAGTATCACTTGATGAATATGTAACATCTTCTATATCATCTTCTACAAATTCAATTGTATCAGTTGTATTTATTTGCATAGTCATTGTATCATCAAATGTCGCATCGCTTACACTTTGTACCCATATAGCATATACTGTAAATGGCGAATTAACTGTTGTCTCACTTGTAACTGGATATAATGGATCTCCATCAATAAACCAACCAGCAAATAAGTAACCTTGTTTTGGACTTGGTGTTGGTAAATCATTACCAAATGTACCACCATTATCAACAACAACTTGAATTGGTGTACCACCACTTTCTTCATAGAAATTAATTGTTATATTTGGAGCAAGTAAGTAAGCTGCATTATATGTAACACCCTGAACTATAACTGTAGCATCAGTTTTGAAATTAATACCATCAGGTTTTGTAACACTTGTTGTACTAATTGCTTGAGATTGATCAAGTGACTCAAATATACCATCATATACTTTAATTGTAGGACTATTTTGCTTTTCAAGTCCATATTTTTTTCCGCGAAGTACTGGGGTTGATATATCAATAACACTATCATCAGTACCAATTTGTGTC
Organism: Bacilli bacterium; assembly: GCA_017528315.1. Classification (GTDB taxonomy): domain Bacteria; phylum Bacillota_I; class Bacilli_A; order RF39; family UBA660; genus RUG591. The sequence goes on along the minus strand of JAFXOW010000010.1, from coordinate 182,514 downwards.
GTAGTATTGTTCTTTCTTGAAACAACAGCACTAGCTCCTTTAGATACAATTGTACCTCCATAAATATAAAGAGTTCCACCATTGTTATCAACACATCCTCTAGTATCACCAGTTCCAGAGATATTTTCTAAATAAGCACTATTTCTTATATTTGTCGTTCCACCAGCTATATAAATTGCTTGTCCCTTAGTAACACTATGAGCAATAATTTCACCACCATTAACATTTAATGTACCACCATTTTGATTAATTGTTGCACTTTGACCATATGATGTAACAGTACCACCAGATATTGTTGTAGTTCCACTATTTTCAATAGCAATAAATTCAGTAGTAGCACCAGCTACATAGCAGTTATTAGCCAAAGTACCACTTGTAACATTTAACGTACCACCTGATGAATTTTGGATTAATGTATTCTTTACTGATGTATTAGAACTAGATACTGTTCCACCAGCAATATTTAAGATTGCTCCTGAGGCATTTGTTATTACATATGTTGTTGCTGATGCACTTGAAATAGACATAGTTCCACTTATAATATCTAAATTCCCTTGATTAGCTATTAGATTACTTGATCCTGAAATAGTATAACTACCAATATCAAGTTCAACATATTTTGTATTTGGTATTGTAACAGCTTCCGATAATTCTATATTTTTTAAAATTGTTACAGTTGTTTTTACTTTACCAGTTGGAACAGCTGCTATTGCTTCAGCTAAAGTATCATATCCAACTCCATTTACCATTGCAACCGAATTACCTACTAACCATCCAGCATATAATGTTGTATCATCAGTTATTGGTTCTTCAATATCAAATGGTTCTGTGAGTTTATCATCATAATACCATCCATTAAAAGTATGACCTGCATAAGTAGCTACTGGTATATCATTTGAATCAATTGTATCACCTGTATCAACTATTAAATCAAATGTACTTTCACTATCAATTGTTCCACCATTTGCATCAAACGTAACTGTACTTGTTGGAACAGGTGTCCATTTAGCATGTAAAATCATATCACCTTCAACAAGAGTTGAAGCACTAACTGGATTTGTATATTGATCATCATAAAAATTAGCATACCATCCATCAAATGTATAATGATCTTTAGTAACAGTACCAATTGAACCAATTGGATCCCCTGTATATATTCTTCTAGATTCAATTTGAGGCGTACCACCATGAGTATTAAAATTAATTGTGTGTTTTTCAACATTTTTATATCCTTCAAAAGCACTTAAAGGAATCTCAATAACAGGACGAGCCATATTTTGACTTGAGGCAGCTACACTCATAAGTGAAACTGATTGAGTATGAATTCGATAACGCTGACCATCTTCCATTTGTACCCAAATTCCAGCACGTCCATAATCACTTGACTGAAATCTTGAGTTTTCAAACAAGAACCATTTCTGACAGTCAGGACCAGTCCAATAGCTAGTACCAGCTATTGTTGCTGGAGGTGTTGGGAATGGTCTAGAAATCGGTCCACAAACATTTTCAATTTCATCTAAAGTAATAAATCTTGTTATATTTCCATTATTAGAATCAAAACCAATAAGTCCAGGATTAGACCATGTACTTGAAGTTGGTAACCAAGTTATTGCAGTAGCGTAAACATCTGATCCTATATTTGAATCATTTATACTATTAACTCTACCATGTAGTGAATCATAACTTGTATAATATATTAAAGTTGCTGTCTTTTCTGAATTATTATTTTCATATTCTTTTAAGAAATAAAATCTTTCAGTATATTTTCCATATTGATCTAGAGAATCATAAGTACCATCATTATTAACATCACAGTCATAGGCATCTCCACCAGTCGGACTACTTACACCATAAGTTGTACCATAAGTAATAATATTATTAATAGTTTTATCAAATCCAGTTCCACCTGTTACACATCCCTGAGTACCATAACAAGTTTCCGTATGTAATTTATTTGAATCTGTAACTTTTTTACATATTATTTTTTGCCAATGCGCATATATTGTAATATTACTAGTAATAACATAATCAGAATAAACTCGGTTGGCATTATCTCCTGGTCCATCATACCAACCTAAGAAATTATAATCTGTTCTAGTTGGTGCTGTTAAACTACCTAAATCTTGATTATATGTTCTATATTCATTTGTATAAGTACCTGTTCCATCATTTTTTTCAACCCTTACAATATAATTTTGATTTGGATCCAAAACAGATAAATTAACAGTTGTAGGTAAAGTAGTTCTATATATTCCAAATGTATCTTTCAATTTAACAAAAAAAGGACATAAAAAGAGAATCAAAACTACAATTAATAATTTTAATTTATTATTTCTATTTCTCATTTTACACCTCTTTTCTATATTATTTAATTTCTAATAATTAACTTAATGTTTGTTTAGCATTAACTACTACATTAACTACTTGATTAATTAATGAATTATTTTCATATAATGAACCATTTGTTCCTCTAAAAGTTAATGTATGTGAATTTATTTTATTTTGAGAACTAGCTAGAATAGTTCCAGCATTAGTAAATGTTACTGAACCATTACTAACAGTTGGATAGTTCACACCATCAATTGAAACATCAACTTCAGCTGGTAAATCAGTAATAACAATATCATAAACAACATCAACTTTCGATAAACTTTTAACATTCAAAGTAAATGTTCCTGTAGAAATCCCAGGAACAACCGTTACATTATTACTAATACCAGTTTGTTCCAATGTTACAGCCCATTCAGCAGAAACCAACTCACCATCTGAATCAGCTAATTCTCTAAAAATAGCATAAGTAGGAGGAACAAAAAATAAAACTGTCAAGCCAAAAAGCAAAACTGCTATTAACAAATGTTTTTTTAAATCTTTTTTCCAGTTAATTTTTTTCATATCCTCACTTCCTTCCTTATTCTTCTATTTTTTTCTTAGAATTACTTTTTTTTAACATTATCCTTTTTCACTTCTTCTTTTAATTCATCAAAATCATTTTCTTGATTTTTTATTTTTTGAATTTCTTCAACTTTATTTTTTAATTCATCAAATTCATTTTCTTGATCATTTATTTCTTTTTTATTTTCTTCTTTATCTTCTTCATTCATTTCATCGGAATCATTTTTTTCATTTTCTATTTTATTTTCTTTATAATCATTTATTAGAACAGATTCATCATCAACATTATCATTTATTTCATTATTATTTTTTTCTAATTCTTCCTTACTGCTTTAAAAATAACAACTAAATAAATATAATGACAATACAATTCCAGATAAAACATATTTATACTTTATAACTACATTTAATATGCCACCTGAAATAATAACTTTACCAACAATTATTTTGACATTTATTGTTTCATCTTCAGTGTTATTTGCATCTCCCTTAGTAACAACTTTATCTCCATCTTTTTTTATAATCCTATGGGTAATAAATCCATTATTGCTTGTATATGTTACAACATCTCCTACATTATAATTATTTTTTTTATATATTAAAATGTAATCTCCAATATGAATTTTTGCTTCCATTGAACCAGTTTTTACATTATATATTTCAATCTTATTTGTTACTCTTAGTAAAAAATATGCTGATAAAACAACAATTACAGCTATAAGTAGCAAATTAGCAACAAATTTAAATATCTTAGTCATTTGTACTCTCTGCCTTTACTTCTATACTCAATCCATATTTAGCATCCAGATTTTTACCAATTTGCGTATCATTATCACTACTAATCCATTTCCATTCCAAATAATATGTATCATTTTCACCATTATTTATAATCATATTATTAATATTTAATTCATTCGCACTTACATAATGATCAACTAAATATGTATTATTTTTCTTTAATTTATATCTCATATTAATGTTATATGGATTATCTTCAATAAAACTTATATCGTATTTTATATTAAAATCAACACTATTTTTAACAACAAATTGATATGTATTAGAACTTTCCGGAGCTATTATATCTTCAAATTCATACATAGAATTAGTAAATATTTTAGCATCTGTTTGACCATGCCAAGTAATATCATTATCATATACTGTAATCATACCTTCTGTATCATTTATTGGTTCTTCAATTGTTATAGTAGTGGTTCCTATAACCTTACCTTCTTTTGTTTTAGCAGTTATTGTTACAATTCCACCTTTTAATCCTTTTACAACACCTTTATTATCAACTGTAGCTATACTAGTATCACTACTTTCCCATACTAAATCACGATTTGTAGCATTATCTGGTTCAATTATTGCATTTATTTGTATCACTGATCCAACTTCAATAGTTGAATTATTTGATGTTAAACTTATTTTTTCAACACTAACTTCATTACTAACAACTTCTACAACACAAGTCGTTGTCTTACCATTTGAACTAGTTACAGTTATGGTAGCCTTTCCAATATTTAATCCCTTAATCTTACCATTTTCATCAACTATTACAATATATGGATTACTACTCTTCCAAGTAAATTTACTTGATAATGCTCCACTTGGTTCTACCGTAACAATTAAATTATAGGAATTACCTTTTTTTATACTAACACTTTTTGAGGCAAAACTAAGACTTTCTATTTGTTTGTTAGAAGGATAAACACACTTGTCTTCTTTATCACACATAATTTCAATTATATCGACATTACCAGTTGGTATTTTTTCATTATTTTTATTTTTATTTATAACACAATTATGTATTAATAAAATAATAATGATTATAATTAATATAATCTTTATAGTAATATCTAATTTTTTTTCTTTTTTATCATCAACTTTATTATTCATAAATCACCTTCCAATTCTCCCCTTTAAAACCTATAATTTCTTATAGGCTTTAAAGGAAAGAATAATATTTCTATTATTCTTTAATTACATTATATTAGCTATGGCTTTCTAATGATTGACGAGCAGTTAATTTAACAGCAATTGTCACATTTTTATTTTTATCTTGTAAATCTTCTCCATCTTTAGTAGAATCATCTAATATATCTCCTGGCCATACTACATTAAGTCTTACAGTTTTTTGCATTTGACCACTAGTAGCTGAATAAGGAATAGTAACAGGTCCTGCATTACCATTAGTATCTCCTAATGCAACTTCCATATTTGTTGGAATATTAGATGAATTATCTGTATCTAGTGCTGCTTCAACTACAACATCTACTTCTGATCCATCAGCATTAATTACATAATCGATATAACATTCTGCTCCTGGAGCAATTGTTCCATTCTGTCCTGGATTAGAGTCGCAAGTTAGTTGACTAAGGTTAAATGTAAGAGCAGTTGAACTAAAATTGTTACCATTTAATTGTACTGACCAATTAGCTGTTCTAACGCTACCATTAATATTTTGAGTTTCTCTATAAATTGCATATGTTCCATACCCTACAGCAATTAGAAGTAATAATACAGCAATAACAAAGATTTTCTTGTTTCCTTTCATTTTTTACACCTCCTTTACTTCTATAATACTTGTAAGAAAAGTCGGTTTAATGTTTTTTTCAACATCATCTATCTTTTACCTACCTTCTACAATAAAAATAATATCAAATTTTTCGACAAATTTCAACCTTTTTGTCTATTTTTTTTTTTAATTTTTCTTTAAAAATATGTCAAAAAATAAATGATACTAAATTTATCATTTATTTTAAATTACTACAAAAGCAGTTTTTTATCATACAAAAAAATATACTTATAATTCGTCAAGTATCACTTTACAATTATTAACATTTATTAAACAATTTTTATCAGATTCATTAATTAAAACAGGTCCTTTTTCTAAGGGGTTACTAGACCACGAGCAATTGCAATAGCTTTTACAGCTTGATTAATTGCTCCGGCTCCAACAGCTTGTATTTCAACATTATTATGTTCTTTAAATACATTAGCCAGCGCTCCAGCAACGCTTGATGGATTGGATTTACTACTTACTTTAAGTGTTTCCACGAATATTCCTCACTTTCAATTAAGTATATGGAAAATTCTTAAAAAAATAACTATTTTCTTATTCCTAATATTAAATTTAAATATTCTAATACATCCGAATTAGCATATACTTTCAAAATATATTTAATATCATCTGAATTTAAATATTTAATTAAATTATCACGAACATTAAAATCATTTGTAAAAGCATTAAAGTCATTTTCAAAATATACTTTATCTATAGCATATAAAACCTGTTCAAAATTATATTTTTCATATGTTTTAATAATAGCATCATTGAAAATTTTTACTTTAAAATCAATATTATTCTTGGAAATATTTTCTTGTTTATCATATTTCATATCATAAAAAATATAATTAATAAAATTATCTATTCCACCATAATAATCTATAATATATTTAATTTCATCTAAAGAAACATTATTAATTAATTCTTCTCTAGTATTATTTTGTCTAGTAAATCCCTTATAATTTTTAAAACTATAAATTTCAACTAAAGCATGTTTTATTTGTCCTAATCCATCCTGTTGATATTTTTTATAAGTTTCAAATATAGCTTTCTTTAAAAATACTAACTTTTCTTCTAAATTTTCACTCTCATTATTTTTTTTCTTTTTACTAAAACCTTCTCTATTTTTTCTAACTTCATTTTCATCATTAAATTCTGAAACTAAAGACATAAAATAAGATAAATCATATCCATTTAAGGCAAATAAAAATAATTTAGTAACTTCTTGATAATTATTTAAAATTACTTCTTTTCCATAATAATAAATATCATTATATAAATCGTACTCTAAAATAAAATCATCTATACCCTTTTTACTAATAAATATATCATTATATAAATTAGCAACATATAAATATAGTCCCTTTATGGATATTTCACCTTTTTCTTTATTCATTTCATTTATGTATTTTAAAATATAATTTGAAACAACTGAATTATAACTTAAAAATCCATCCAATGCATATCCAATATTATCTTTTTCAAAAATAAAAGGATTTGGTTTATTTAAACTACTTTTCATAAAGGCATTATTGTTTATAAAATTTCTTATTTTATTTTCATCTTCTCTATTATATACTCTAACAACAATACAATCGCTTCTAATTTCACTGGCTACTTTTGAATCGTGATTAATATTATTTCTTTCTAAAAAATCAAACAATTTAACTACAAATTCTTTAATATTAATACCATTTACAGAAAAATACATTTTAATTGGATTAAATAAAGTATTATTTTTTTTATTATGATTTTCAAATTGACAAAAATATTTCCAATCCATACTATTATAAACTTTAATATTTTTATGATTCTGAAAATAAGTTATAAAAAATGGAAATAATTCATTAACTTTAAATTTTCTATCACGTCTTAATATTGAACCACGAGTTAATTCATAATAAACTGTATCTTTAGTTAATTCACGATTTAAACTTTTAGAAATTTTAAATATTTCTAATAACTCATCTTCCATCTCTTCAATCTTTGTTTTCATCAATTACCTCTTGAAGATTAATTTCTGTTGTATCATCTAAATTATTATAATTTTGTTCATAATATTCTTTATCAAGTTTTAAAGCTATTTCTTTTTCTTCTCCATCTATTTCAATATTAATTAATTCCATAATTACCTCTTTTCTATACTGGTTCATCTCTTAAATTATTCATAAAATCAAGAACCTTTTGTTTTTCTTCAGTATTTTCTATAATACTTGGAATCCATGATTCATATCCTGTTTCAGTTGTATATAAATAACAAGGAATAATATTATCATTATAATTAACTTCGTTAGTATCTAAATTAAAATTAAGTTCTCTTTGATAAATAATGGTTCTATTAACAAAATATTTACTACCTCCAAATAGAAAACTTCCTAAAGAATAAACTATTGTTTTATCATTATAAACTTCAATTGGTTCAATTACGTGAGGATGAGCTCCAATTACAAGATCGGCTCCATTATCAATAAAACCATGACTGAAACGTACAATATCATTATTGGGTTTATATTGATATTCAGTTCCTCCATGAAAATATACTATTATGTAATTAACTTCCTTTTTTAGTTTTTTAATGTCGTTAACACACGATTCATATTGATAATCAGAAAATAAATTTATACACAAAATAGCTATTTGAATATTTTCTTTAGAAAGTATTACTGGTTTTTCGTCTCCAACAATAATTTGATTGTTTTTTAAAGCATCTACTGTATCAGCATAGCCAAGATTTCCATAATCAAAAGTATGATTATTCATAACAGAAACTACTTCAATACCACTTTCTTTATAAATATTAGCAAATCTTCGAGGAGCATAATACCAATAAGCTGGATCATGATCTTTTTCTATTTCAAGTAAACTATTATCTGTAAAAACATTTTCTCCATTAGCAATTGTATAATCATCATTTTTAAAAATATTAGAAACATTTTTATAAGGAAATGAATAATCATTATTTTCTAACAAATCTCTAAAATTACCAGGATAATTTTCTCCTTTAAAAGAACCAATTAAAGAATCTCCTATAAAAGATAATTTAATATTAATAATATTTTCATCCCTTGCTTTTATTATTTTTTCAGAACTATCTTTAATCTCTTCTTTCTTAGGATAATTTGGATAAGCTAAAGAAAAAGAAGAAGATAAAATAATAAAAATTATGCCCACAAAAAAAAGTAAAATTGAAATATAAGTTGATTTTTTACTTAACATAAAATTCCCTCCTATAAACAAATTTTACTAATTATTAATTTTTATACTTACTTAAAACCTCTTCTATACCTTCAAACTTTAATTTTTGATTATTATATAATTCATTTACAGTTTCATAACTTACAACATCTTTATCTAACATCATATCAAGTATCTTATAATTTAAAGTATTTGAATCCTTTTCATCTTTTAAATTATAAATATCAGTCATTAATTCAACAGTATTACCAGTTATATTAGTTAAAACTGGAGATGATGTTAATATTTTGTTACAATATTTACTATTAATAAACAAATCAAAACTTAAAGCTGGTTGAGTTAAAAAGAATAATATTACAAACGATATCACATATCCTTCGATAAGACCAAATATAAATCCCAATATCTTAGATGGTATTCCAAAAATAATAGTTATACGAAGTAATTTTTCAAATAAACCAGTTATTGATAATATAATTTGAAATAGCACCAATAAAAGTGATAGTATTAAAACAAAAGCCAGTAATTGATAAACTAAAATATTTAAAACTATTACACCTTTAAAAAGATTAGGAAAATCAAACAAAGGTAACTTTAATAGAAGAAAATTTCCAATTGGATCTTTAAATTTATAAGCAATATAAAACATAAATATTGTTCCAATACATAATACTACTTCTTTGAATACTCCTCTTTTAGCTCCTGTTATTCCCATTATAATTATAAAAATAATGATTATTATGTCTACTATATTCATGAAATACCTCTCTATAAAGATTCAATTTCTTCTTTTTTTTGCATAACTGGTGTTTGCTCATTTACTGTTGGTATAACTCCCGTTCCAGCTAGGGGATCTGCTCCACCATAGATTACTTTAGGTGCTTCTTCTACCTTCACTGGTTCTACTTTAGGACTAACCCCTCCATAAGGTAAATTCGTTACTGAAACTGGTTCTTCTGTTTGTGGTAATGGTTCAATTTTTGGTTCAATATTTATACCTGTAAATGTAGGTTCAGTTGCAACTGGTGTAACAGCTTGAGGTGTTGGTTCTACGGAAGCAACTTCAGGAGTAGTTTCAAAAGTTGGAGTAGCTGGTGCTACAGTTTCAGGTTGTATCTCTACAGGTGTAACATTTTGAACACCTTCAACTGATTTAACCTCAAGTGTTGGTTCTACCGTTGCAGGTTGAATTTCAACTGGTTGAACACTTGGAGCTACTTCTACAGGAGCAATTTCAGGTGTAATATTTGCTGTCTGAGCAACTGGTGCAACTGTTGGTTCAGTAGGAACTACTGGTGATATTTCTACTGGTACTTCAGGTTGAATTGGCTCAACCGGTGTTACTGGAGCAGGTTGTACTACTGAAGTAGTAGCCTCAGGAGTAACAGCAACTGGTTCTACAGTTGCCTGATTTGCTGATACATCAGCAGGAGCTGAAGTAACATTATTACTCGTTTCAATATTACTAACACTTTGAGGCTCTGGTGTTACTGTTACACTTTCTTCTTTCTTTTCCTTTTTACTACCAACAAGTGATGATATAAATATAATAATTGAAATGATAATTAACAAACATCCTAAACAAGTTAAAATTCCTGGTGTTGTTAAAAACCAACTAAAATTAAAATTTTCGAACATATAAATCCATCTCCCAATCTATTCTACTTTTCTTATAATAAAATAATAACAAAAAAAATAAATAAAATCAATCTTTTTTTCTTTTTTATTTAAAAAAAAGTAAATGGTTTTATCCATTTACTTGATTCATAACTTCTTCTGCAAAATTATCTTGTCTTTTTTCGATTCCTTCTCCTACTTCAAAGCGTATCATAGTAACAAGTTTTGCATTATTATTTTCTAAATACTTAGAAACTGTTTCTTTATTTTCAGATTTTACAAAAATTTGATTTTCTAGACAAACATCTTCATAATATTTACGAACTTTACCTACTAATATATTTTCTAATTTGTCAGCTGGTTTTCCTTCATTAAGAAGTTCTTGTCTCATAATTTCTTTTTCTTTTTCTAAAACATCAGTTGGTACTTCACTTGGATTAACATAAAGAGGTCTCATAGCAGCAGCATGCATGGCTACTTCTCTTGCAACATCAGTGTTTCCACCTTCAATTAATACTAAAGATGCAATCTTTCCTCCCATATGTAAATATGCTCCAAAATTACCATTATCATCTTTTTCTAGTACCTTAAATCTTCTAAAACTTATTTTTTCTCCAATTTTAGCAGTTATAGCTACAATTAAGTCTTCTATAGTTCCTTCTTCAACACTTAACTTTAAAGCTTCATCCATAGTAGTTGCCTTACTTTTTAAAATTGCATTACCAATTGTATCTACAAAATTTTTAAATTCTTCATTTTTAGAAACAAAATCGGTTTCACTATTAACTTCTAAAACAAGAGCTTTATTTCCTTCAATATATATTTGACTTAACCCCTCAGCTGCTATTCTATCATTTTTCTTAGCAGCCTTTGCAATTCCTTTTTCACGTAACCAATCAATGGCTTTATCAATTGAGCCTTCACACTCTTGTAATGCTTTTTTGCAATCAAGCATTCCTGCTCCTGTTTTCTCTCTTAATGTTTTAACATCACTAGCACTAAACATATATCCTCCTTATTTTAAAACTTCTAATAATTCATCTTTTTTCATTTTAGAATAACCCTTAATACCTCTACTTTTTGCTAAGTCTTTAAGTTCAGTTAAAGTTAACTTTTTAACATCTTTAATTTCTTCTTCTATTTTTTCTTTTATTTCTTCTTCTAATGTTTCTTTTTCTTCTTTAACTTGTTTTTCTTCTTTTATATTGGTCTTTTTAAAATTATCCTTTTTTGTCTCTTCTTCTTTTACTTTTTCTTCTTCTGTAATTACATCAACAATTTCATTACCATTTACAGTTGCAATAGCATTAGTTAATGCATTTAATACAACTTTAACAGCACGAACAGCATCATCATTTCCTGGAATTGGATAATCAAGTACTTCTGGATCACAGTTAGTATCTACGATACCAAATGTTTTAATACCAAGTTTATTTGCTTCACGAATAGCAATTTCTTCTTCCTTAGGATCAACAACAATCATAGCTTTTGGTAATTCTTTCATTTCACGAATACCAGCTAAATAACGATTTAATTTTTCATATTCTTTATTTAGTAATGCTACTTCTTTCTTAGGAAGTAATTCAAATGTACCATCATCTCTCATTTTTTCTAATTCTTCAAGTCTTTTAACACGACTTCTAATTGTCCTAAAGTTAGTAAGGGTTCCACCTAACCATCTTTCAGTTACATAATACATATTAGTACGTATAGCATTTTCCAAGCAAGCTTCTTGAGCTTGTTTTTTAGTACCTACAAAGATTACTTTTCCTCCATTTTGAGCAATCTCAGTTAGAGCATTATAAGCTTCTTCTAACTTCTTAACGGTTTTTTGTAAATCGATAATATAAATATCATCACGAGATTCAAAGATGTATTCTTTCATCTTTGGATTCCATCTTCTTTTTTGGTGTCCAAAATGTACACCGGCTTCTAATAAATAATTCATTGAAACTACTGTCATAATTTTTCTCCTTTTCCTCTTCAATTAATTTCTTATATTTGGGCATCTAGCCAGGATAAATATAAATTCATTAATTTGTTTATTTTAAAGCATTAATTAATTCTGCTTTTTTCATTGTAGAATATCCTTCTACTTCTTTTTCTTTAGCAATTTCTCTAAGTTCAGCTACTGTTTTAGAACTTAAATCACTTTTTTCTTCCTTTTTATCTTTTTCGGTATTTTTTACTGTTTCTTTTTTAACTTCTTCTGTTACTTTTCCACTTTTAGCAACAGAAACTAATGTCTTAAATGCATCCATATCATTAATTGCAAGTTCTGAAAGCATTTTACGGTTAACTTCTACTCCTGCTTTAGTTAAACCATTAATAAATTTAGAATATGAAATATCATTCATACGACAGGCAGCATTGATTCTTGTAATCCATAATTTTCTAAATTCTCTCTTTTTTTGTCTTCTATCACGATATGCATAAACACTTGAATGCATTAATTGTTCTTTAGCAGTTTTATATAATCTATGTTTACTACCAAAATATCCACTTGCTTCTTTTAATACTTTCTTGTGTCTTCTTTTAGTTTGAACTCCACTTTTAACTCTTGTCATGATTCCTCCTTCTCTTAGATAATATCTCTAAGTCTATTTTGATCAGCCTTTGAAAGACTTGATCCCTTTCTATTTTTTCTATTTACGGAAGCATTTTTCTTTCCAGTATTATGTCTACTTCCAGGACGGCCAATTGAAATTGTTCCACCTTTTCTAATTTTTAATACTTTTGTAGTTCCCTTATGGGTTTTTAACTTTGGCATAATTTTTCCTCCTTTTTTATTTTTTTGGTGCTAGCATCATTGTCATTGTACGACCATCAAGCTTTGGTTCATCTGTAATTGTTGAAATATCTGAAAGTCTATCAGCAAATTTCATCATCACATCAACTCCAAGTTCCGTATGAGCCATTTGACGACCTTTAAAACGAATTGTTACTTTTATCTTAGCTCCCTTTTTTAAATATTTGGTAACTTGATTAATTTTAGTTTCAAAATCTCCAACATCAATAACTGGACTAAGACGAAATTCTTTTGTCTCACTCATATTTGCTTTTTGACGCTTTAAGTTTTCTTTTTCTTTTTTATTTTTTTCATAACGATATTTGTTATAATCCATTATTTTACATACTGGTGGATTACCATTTGAATTCATTAATACTAAATCCAACCCAGCATAACTTGCTAAAACTAATGCGTCTTTTAATGGTTTTACTCCGACTTGTTCTCCATTAGGACCAATAACTAATACAGAACCAGCTTTGATTTGTTCATTAATTAACAAATCATTTTTTTTGTTTGCGATACAAAACACCTCCAATAATTATTATAATTAAAAAAGTAGATAAGATTATCCACTTTTAAATACACAAAAAAACAATAAAGTCTTTAGGCATTTACCCATTACTATACGTAATCAGGTGGATTAAATCTCTTTCCTTTTTCAATTTACATGATGTATGATACTAAATAAATTGCAATTTGTCAAGCAATTTTATGTATTTTTATTAATATTACTAAATAATATTCCAAAATTTATTAAACTATTTATTTTAGTAACTATTTAAATATAAATACATATAATGTTTTAGAGGTGAAAACTATGTATAATAATCCATATAATTATTATCCTTATCTAAATACAGCTAGAGAAATTGGTAATATGGGAGCAATGAATGCTGGTAACTTTGGAGCCAATGCAATGGGAATGGGTGCATTAGCTAGACCCAGAGGTGGATTTTTAAGAGGACTATCTAGTATTAAATGGGGAGAAGTCTTAAATAATACTCAAAAAACATTAAATGTTATAAATCAAGCTATTCCTGTGTATTACCAAGTTAAACCAATATTTTCGAATGTTAAAAGTTTAGGAAGACTAGTATCTGCTTTTAATGAACCAGATGATACAAATAATAATTTAAATAGAAGTAGTAATCAAACAATAGAAAAAGAAAATAGTTCTAATTCTCCTACTTTCTTTATTAATTAGTATTCATTTTAACAAAGTTATAACTGTCACGACACATATCTTCAATTGTATATTTAGGCTTAAATCCTAGCTCTTTAACAGCTTTTTCATTGGATGCATAACATGCATCTATATCTCCGTCTCTTCTTGGTGCAATTTGGTAATTTACCTTAACTCCATTTACACTTTCAAATTTTTTAACTAGTTCTAAAACACTAGTTCCTTTCCCAGTTCCTAAATTATATATTTTTAAACCAGTTTTTTTATTTTTTAAAGCTAAAACATGTCCATATGATAAGTCGCATACATGAATATAATCTCTAACTCCTGTACCATCAACAGTCTTATAATCATCTCCAAATATATTTAAAATAGGAAATTTACCTGTTGCAACTCTTACAATATAAGGCATTAAATTGTTAGGTATTCCATTTGGATCTTCTCCTAAAAGTCCTGATTTATGAGCTCCTATTGGATTAAAATACCTAAGTATAGTTATATCAAAACTATTATCAGATTTATATAAATCCTTTAAAATATTTTCTATCATTAATTTAGTAGTTCCATAAGGATTTGTTGTTGATAAAGGAAAATCTTCATAGATTGGTAAACTATCTGGATTTCCATAAACAGTTGCACTTGATGAAAAGACTATCTTTTTAACATTAAACTCCCTCATTAAATCAAGTAAATTTATGGTTGATATTAAATTGTTTTCATAATACATTAAAGGTTTTTCAACACTTTCTCCAACCGCTTTTAAACCTGCAAAATGAATTACAGCGTCAATTGATTCTTTTTCAAATACTTCTTTAAGTTTTTCTTTATCACATAAATCTACCTTATAAAAAGTAACTTCTTTATTGGTTATTTTTTTAATATTATCTAATACTTCTCTTTTCGAATTAATTAAATTATCAACAATTACTACTTCATAGTTTTCTTTTAATAAATCAACAACTGTATGTGAACCAATATATCCACATCCACCACTAACTAATATTTTCACTTTCTACCTCCTAATATGTCACTACTTTTAAATTAGTTTCTCCAAGTTTTTCTTCTAAATTTTTGGGAATTGTTACTAAATCCATACTACCATCTGATATAAAGCGATTTTTTTCTAATGTTTTAAAATTCATTTCAATGTCAAATTCTACTCCCTTATTATCATAAGCTCTAATTCTTTTTAAGAAAGTCTTATCAAATGTTTTATTAAAAGGACTAACTTCAGCTTCCCAACCTACTCGAAGAGCAGCCTCAGTATGATATTCTACTCCTTCATATTCTCCATTTAAAATATATTGATAATTAGAGTGACTCTTCTTGTAAGGTGATCCAAATGGTAATGCTATTATATTTACATATTTTCCTGGTATTATATTCTCAAGTTTTTGATATAAAGCTCCTACTTGATATTTTGTTTTCTCAATATTAATTTTTGTAAAATCAATATGAGATATAGTATGATTTCCTATATCATATCCATTATCAACTAACCATTTCATAATATCTTCATTATATTCTTTTTGATTACATAAATCTCCAGTTAAGAAGAAAGTTGCTGTTACATTTGCTCCCTCATGTTCTTTCTTGAATTTTTCTAAAATTCCAATAGCTGAATTTTCATCAAATACTAAAGTACCATCCTCATTTTTCTTAATTACTTTAAAATTATTTTCATTCCCATCATCAAAAGTTAATATAATTGGACTATATCCCATCTCTACATCAATTTTTCCATCTATATAGTCTTTTAATCTTATCATTCGATAACCTTTTTTATAATACATTTCTAAATCTTCAGAAAAAGCTTTACTAGTCCTATTATATCCATCTTTATCAACATTTCCACCTGTATACTTATTGTCCGTTGTATTAACTATTCCATGATACATCATAATTGGAACATTACCAAGTTCATTAACCTGTTTTTCTTTAAATTCATCAAGTGGAATACTTCCTAAAGAAACTACTATGTTTAAAACATTCTCTTCAATATTTCCAGAAATAATCTTATCTTTTTCAATAGTATCACTATAATCATAAGAAGCTTTTACTTCAAGATTTTGCTTCTCAGCATAGTCAATTGCTTTAGTATAAGTTATATTCTCAAAATCAGTTATCGTTTCCTTAGTTTTTTCTTTAGATTCTAAAACATCTAATTTTAAAGGTACATTAGGCTTTAAAAAATAGACTATTACTCCCCCTACTATAAGTAAAAATACAACAATAAAAAATAAATTTTTCTTTTTTAATTTTACACTTTTCTTCTTCATAATATCACAAGTTAATTATATACTAAATTAGTAAAAAAAACTATACAAATTTTATAAATATCATAAAATATAATGGTGATACCTATGTTTAAAAAAAGAAGTCACGGTATGTTTTGTTATTGCAATGTATGCCGTGCTAGACGAAAAACAAGTATACTTTATAATATTATAACTAGTATAATTTTAATTATTTGTATATATCAACTTTTTATAGTTTTAATTACTTTTACAAGAGTTAATTGTTTTATTTTATTTATTGAATTTTTATTACTCGGATTTTTAATTTCTCGATTTCTATTTTAATTTATCGTTAAACTTTTTAGTTTTTATCATTTCTATTTCTTCTTTATAAGGAGCTTTATCATTTATATAAGGTGTTTCAAGTATTTTCGGAATATCATCTAACTTTTCATGATAAATAACTTTTAATAAATTATTAAATCCTATAGTTCCATATCCTATATTCTCGTGTCTATCTTTATGGGCACCTTTTTCATTTTTACTATCATTTATATGAATACATTTTAAATAGTTAAGTCCAATTATTTTATCAAATTCATCTAAAACACTATCTATATTATTTAAATCGTATCCCGCATCATTTATATGACAAGTATCAAGACAAACTCCAATCTTATCTTTATTTTCTATTTTATCTATAATGGTTTTAAGTTCTTTAAAATTTACACCTACTTCCGTGCCTTTTCCAGCCATTGTTTCAAGTAAAATAGTTGTTTTTGAATCTTTAAGTATTATATTTAAAGCATAGATTATATTTGATAAGGCTACATCTACTCCAAGTCCTACGTGACTCCCTGGATGAAGAACCATATATTTTATTCCTAATTCTTCACATCTTCTAACTTCTTCTTTTAAGAAATTAATTGAAAAATCATATTTAGCTTCTTCTTTATTATTAGCAAGATTTACAATATATGGGGCATGAACAATTAAATTATCCACATTAATGTGATTTTCTTTCATTAAATTATATGCTTTTTCAGTTAAATTTTTATCTATTTCAAATCTTTTAGTATTTTGAGGAGCTCCGGTATAGAACATAAATGTATTAGCTCCATATGAAAGCGCTTCATTTAAACTTCCAAGTAATCCCTCAGCTTTAGTAAAACTAACATGTGAACCTATTATTAACATTATTATTCCTTCTTTCTAAATTTATTTTAACAAATTTTTTAATTTTTAAAAAGAAAAAAATTCGATTTCTCGAATTTTTAATCTGTCATAATTATAAATTAAGGTTTAATTCGTCGGACAAGTTCCAGAAGTACTAACACAATTACCATTTACTTTATCTGAGTCAATTGGACTAGCAAATGTTCCTAATTTAAATGTTCCATCAGTTAGATAAACAGCATATGTATATTCACATGTACCACTAGCAGTATTATAAGTAGCTGTAACTTTTACATAAGAATAATCAGTTGTATTTGTTGAGCTATCATCTTTGTATTTTGTACCATATGGACTAGTACCACCAGAATCCAATTTTATATTTTTGATATCTATTTGCTTGCTTTGAGACGTTGACTGATTACATGCTGGTGTATAAATACTGGATCCTCCTAACATAACTGTTGCTTCATCTGATCTTACTAATGCCCTGGCTCCTTCAATATAAGATTTAGCATCTGATGCAAAGGCACTCTTTCTAGTACTATCTAAAACTGATGTAATACCAACAACAGCAAGTCCCATAACAATAGCAAGAACAACAATAACAGCAAGTAATTCTACCAAAGTAAATCCTTTCTTATTATTTAATCTTTTCATTTTATTTCCTCCATTCAATTCTTACAAATAAATATTATCATATTCCTAAAAAATCGTCAATAGAAAATAAAAAAAATCTTGGGTAATCCCAGATTTTTATTTTTATATATGGTGTTCCAGGAGGGATTCGAACCCCCGACACTCGCCTTAGAAGGGCGATGCTCTATCCAGCTGAGCTACTAGAACAAATAAACAAGGATATTATATAATACTTTACTTATTTTTACAATACCCTTTTTTTATTTAATTATTATTATCTTCAATTATTTCTTCTTCGTTAGTAGTATCTTCTATAACAACTGGTTCTTCTTTAATCTCTTCAACAACTTTTTCTTCATTTGATGAAACATTATCATCAGTTGGAACAACCTCAGTTTCTACAACTGGATTATTATCTACTACGATAATTTCTTCATTCTTTACTTCTGGTTCTATAACTTCTTCTTTAATATTATTTTCTATTGGAACATTATTAGTAACTTCTTCCTTAGTTTGAATATTTGTATTAACATTATTATCGATAACCTTTGTTCCAACATTACTAGTTATAATACGTCTTGCAGTTATATATCTCATTATATTCATAGAACTAATTTTTACTCCATCACGAGGATTTGATTCATGAATTATCATACCATTTCCTATATAAATAGTAACATGACTAGCAACATTTCCATAACTATAGAAAACTAAATCACCTGGTTCTAAGTCTTCACGACTTACATATGTACCACTGTAAAGTTGACTAGTAACAGTTCTTCCTAAAGTAACCCCAAATTCTTTATAAATTAAACTTGTAAAACCACTACAATCAGTTCCTGTTGCTAAACTAGTACCAGCAGATATATAACGAAGTCCAACAAATTGTTTAGCATAATTAACAAGATTTGCTCCAGTTAAACTGTTATAACTTGGTTTAACATAACTTGATACAGAAACGTTATTTCCACTTTCCATAACTTTATTACTAATTGTAACAACATTACTTACTGCTTCACTACTATAAACCATATCAGGAGTACTTATCGTCTCAACTATTTCCTTTTCATATATTTTATTTAAAGTATTATTTGCTTCTTTTTTAATAAGTATTGTTGAAGAATTGTTAGTTAACATATTTAAAGACAATATACTAACTATTAAATTGCTAAATACATAACAATTTAATTTTCTTTTTGTATTCATAATTTTGTTTTTACACCTCTTAATGTGCCTAATTTTTTTATGCACATGAACTATAATATCAAATATTATCTATTAAGTCAATTTAAACTTGTCAATCATAGTCAATAAGATGTAAATTAAATTAATTATATTTATTAATATTTATATTTAAAACAACCATAAATACCCATAATAGAAAGTAAAATTAAACAGTAAGCAAACGATATATGATTAAATTCAAATATTTGAAAAATAAAGATATTTTTTATATTATATAACTCTTTAATAATTATCATAGCAATTCCTATAATCATCATAACTAAATAACTAACAAAAATCAATTTATTTATTTTAGTTATATTAAAATCAGTATAAAAATAAAAATAAACACCAAATACAAAAGTAAAAAGAGGCATTATTAACCCAAGTGATACTAAAAATATATTTAAATTTTCTGAAAAAATAGAAGTTTTAAAAATAAACGAAAAGAAATTATTAAAACTCGTAATAGAATAACTGAATCCTATTACTACTAATAATAATCCTAGAAATTTCATATATAAAAATCTACTTTTCATACTTCCTCCTAATTTTTAAACCAACTGTTATTATTATCCAAACTACAAAGGAAATATTTGCAACTCTCATAATAACAAGTGGTAAAGTTGTATATAATTCACTTGCAATAAGTGGATCTATATCTAAAGTATTGAACATATTATAGCATACAAAAGTAATAATTACTAATATATAATTAATAATCATATTAATTTTTTTCATATATTTTTTTACTAGAGTATAAATTAATATAATAAGTGTTATTAAAGTAGTCATTACAAATAATAAATAATTAGGATACCATATATAAGTAATCATCGTTTTAAATAATTCATATATAAAATTATGATCAAAAAATAATATTAATATTAAATATATACAAGAATATATTAAAAATATATTTTTTATCATTTTATTTTCAAATGTATAATTAAATATTAAAAGTATTAAAAAAACTACTGAAACTATTATATTAGAAATTATATATGGATTTAACATAAGACCTCCTTAATAGGTTTCAACACCTATGAGTTCTAAAATATAAACTGTTTGATGTAATTTATCATTTTGGGTACAAGTAATTAAAGTTAAAGTTGTTTTATCATTATCACGATAAATAGTAACACTTCCATCTTTATCTTCTAAATAAATATTAACAATACTATATGTATACACTTTACCATTATAATATACATTAGCAATATCCCCTAATTTTAATTTATAAAGATTTTTAAAATAGGCAACATTACTAGTACCAGAATGACCTGCTAGTATAAAATTACCATTTATTACATCTGGATAATCAGATATATCAAGTATTTGAACATGATAATCAACATAATTATAAAAATTCCCTTTAGGAAGTAATCCTTGATATAAATTTATTTTATCTATTCTTAAAAAAGCTATATAGTTAGGTGTATAACTACTACTATTAGTATCATTATTTTCATTTGTATCTTTATCTTTATCAACATAAGAAACATTTATATTTACAGAAATATTATTAGATTTTTCTTGATAAATATTGGCATCAATTTCTGACTTAATATCATTTTTTACTTCAATAATTGTTTCATAATGATATAAAACAAAAGATATTATCAAAAGAAGAGACCCCTCTATCAAGAGTAAGGTCTCACTTTTTAAGTTAGTTTTTCTTTTTAAAGCCATAGTATCCGACCATTCCTATTCCAAATACCATAAATATAATTGAAATTATCATTATTGTTTTGGTTCTATCAAGATCTGTTTTTGGTGCTTCTATTTCATTAATAATTTCTAACATTTGTTTTTGATCTGTATCTTCAACTGTAAAAGATATTTCCTCTTTTGAAACTTTATATCCAGCTGGTGCTTCTATTTCTTTTAGTATATAATTACCAATTGGCAAGCGTTCTATACATGTTTCACGATCACCACTTGTAAAACTAACGACTTTTGTTTCTTTATCTTCTTTATAAATCTCAAATTTAGCACCTGCTAAATGTTTAGATCTATCACTATTTAATTTTGAAATACAATATTTGATTGGTTCATCTTTCATTTCAGTACTTCCAGTTACCGATCCATCAGCATTAACTGTAAATGATATCGTATCTGGTTTTGAAGAATATCCTTGAGCTTTAAGTTCTTCAGTCATAACTTCAGTTAAAGTATAATTTCCAGGTTCAAGGGATAATCTGTAAGAATCTTTTGCCCTATCTAGTTCAGAAGTATCGGTACAAACATACTCTTCTTCGCTATCATCTCCGTCTAAATCACTACCAAGTTCAGAATCTTCTCCTGGATAAGAATCATATCCTTCTACACATTCTCCGGTAATATCTTCTAACTCTTCTGTTTCACTTTCACATTTTGAAATCCATTCACCTATGACATTTCCAAATGAATCTTTTACAATTTCACCATTTGAATCACGAACAATTAATTTTGCTCCCTCAACACAAGCACCAGTTGTTGCATCAGATTTAGATACTGAAACTAATTTAGAATTTTTAAATGTTATTACGCCATTTACCGCAGTTGCTTCTCTATACTCACCTATATCTTCAAGAGCTGAAATATCATTTTCACTATTTCCAACCGTAAAATGATATAAAGTAGGATCGACCGCATATCCTTCAGGGGCTTCAATTTCCTGAATAAAATATGAACCACTTTGAAGTTGCCCTTCTAAACAATACGTCTCTTGTCCAACATTTGCTGATGAATTATAATCTTCTAAAATTGTTCCATCTATATCATAAATTAGGAATCTTCCTTTAGCCAAGTGTTCTCCAGTTGTTGCATCAACCTTAGCAAAGCATATTTTATTTTTATTATTATTAACTAAAACATCAAATGTTTGATTTCCTGTAATTTCTATTTTAATAAATCCATCACTATCAACCGGAGCAGTTCCATTTTCATATAGATTATATCCATATGCAGGTTGTGTTTCTTTTAAATAATATGTTCCAAGTGCCAAATCTCCTATAACATAAGTAGAAGAATCACTATAATCAAGTATAATTTCATGAACTAAATTTTCTTCATCCTTACCTTCATAATACAATTCAAATTTAGCATTATTTAAACATTGATGAACAGAATCTTCAGGATTACTTTGCTCACATTTTGAAGCATCAAAACTGCCTGTTAAATTTGTAGTAACTTCAACATTCTTTGATGTATCTCCAACTTTATAAATTATTATTTTGCCGGTTTGTACTTCAACAGTTGGTCTTACAATATTGAAAGTAGCAGAATTAGTATAGTAAGTTTTCTCAAGTCCAATAAAATCCTGACCTGAAGAAGATTTATAATAATAAATATGATTTTGAGCATTCTTTGATGTTACTTCAACCTTAACTTGTGTTACAGAAGTTGATAAATTAGGTATAGTGTAGGTATTATTTGAAGTCTTATTAGTAGATAACAATGTAGTACCTCTTTGATCTTTAAAGATAACACTATAAGAACTCATATTAGTATTTAATGTTACTGTTAAGTTATTTTCATTTAAACTTTTGTTCCCAATAGAAAAAGTTTCATTATTTGATGATGGGAAAGCTTTTTTTACATACCATTTAATTAAAGTATTTATTCTATTTTTAGTATTAGAATCTTTTTTATGCTTAAATACAAATTTATAAAAATTACCACTTGAACTACAGCCTGATGCATTATACCAAGCTTGTTCCTCGGAAGTTATAACTTTATTTTTATAATATTCTTTACATGTATCAAACGCTGAAAAACTAGAAATTGTTCCCCTATAGGAATAATGAGCACCAGAATATCCATCTCGAATATTCCAAATAGCTGCTTGAGATGCAGTAATTGCTTCTTGTGCTGTTAATTTATCAAAAGAATATTTAGAATAACTACTGCCTATACCTATACTTGACTTAAGGGTAGTCTTTAAATTCCCTAAGGTAGTATATGGATACATATAAGGCATAACAGATTTTAATTTAGTTTTTTTTGCATTACTCATTGATACTTTAGAACTATCAATTGAATATCTTTTTCTATTAGCAGATGATGCTAAAACTTCTCCTTCCGTTGCACAATAAACAACTGCATATGAATAACTTCCATTTATTTTACTATTAGTACGTAGTAATTTAGTACCAGATGCATTTGTTGACGAAAAACTCCTAAAATTATGAGTAATTAAATGCCAACTATAAGTGTTTTTCCTTATCATGGAGTACTTTGTACCATTTTTTATAGCTTGATTTACAACAGCTGTATCAGAATTAATAGCATAAGATTTATTTATAAAATACATTCCTATAAACGTTAAAACAAATACCAATATGGGTAACAATAATAGTAATTTTTTTTTATCTTTCATAAGCACCTCTCTAGTATAAGTAAATTATATCATTAAAAAAAAATTAATACAATAGTTTTTTAAAAAAAGAAGTTACCAATTAACTTCTTCATTATCAACATTTGCTGTTATATTACCCTCTACATTAACACCCACTTTTAAGAATTTTATAATTATAAATATTCATATTTTAACATATAATATATGATTTTCATCTTTTTACTTCACACCAGATGTTGTAGAGCCTAAATAAAAGAAAAAGACCTCTCAGTTATGAGAAGGTCTCACTTTTTAAGTTAGTTTTTCTTTTTAAAGCCATAATATCCAACCATTCCTATTCCAAATATCATAAATATAATTGAAATTATCATTATTGTTTTGGTTCTATCAAGATCTGTTTTTGGCGCTACTACTTCATTTATAACTTCTAACTTTTGAGGCTCTGGTGTATTTTCTACCGTAAAAGGTATTCCTTTTTCTATTTTTTGATATCCAGAAGGTGCTTCAACTTCCTTTAGTATATAATTACCAATTGGCAAGCGTTCTATACATGTTTCACGATTACCACTTGTAAAACTAACGACTTTTGTTTCTCCATCTTCTTTATAAATCTCAAATTTAGCACCAGCTAAGAATTTAGATCTATCACTATTTAACTTTGAAATACAATAATTTGTTGGTCCATCTAGCATTTCAGTAGTACCATCTACAGCACCATCAGCATTAACCGTAAATGATACAGTTTCTGTATTTAAAGTATATCCTTGGGCTTTAAGTTCATCAGTCATAACCTCAGTTAATGTATAATTTCCTGGTTCAAGTGTAAATCTATGAGACTCTTTAGCTCTATTTAATTGTTCAGTATGTGTACAAACATATTCATTTTCATCGTCAGGATTATCACTACCAATATCTGAATCAGAAGTATAAGAACTATCATAATTCTCTACACATATTTTGGCTTCATCATCAATATCGTTATCTACATCTTCACATTTTGAAGTCCATTGTTCTACAATATTTCCGTTTTCATCACGAACAATAAGAAGAGATCCATTAACACAAACTCCAGTTGTCACATCTGCCTTTGATATTGAAACTTGTTTAGAGTTTTTTAAAGTAATTACACCATCTACAGCCGTTGCCTCTTTATATTCAGGTAAATCTTCAAGATTTGAAATATTACTACCTACGTTTCCTACCGTAAAGTGATATAAAGTAGGATCAAGGGTATATCCATCTGGTGCTTCAATTTCTTGAATGAAATATGAACCACTTTGAAGCTGTCCCACAAAACAATATTTCTCTTGTCCTGCATTAGCCGATGATTCAAACTCTTCTAATATAGTACCATCTATATCATAAACCAAAAATCTTCCTTTAGGTAAATATTCACCAGTTGCTGCATCAACTTTAGCAAAACATATTTTATTTTTATTATTATTAACTAATACATCGTAAGCTACAGAAGAATTAGGTATAGTTATTTTTATAAATCCATTTTCAACCAACTCACCTTGATTTTGATTATATAAATTATAACCAAGAGCCGGTTGAGTTTCTTTTAAATAATATGTTCCAGGTAATAAACTATCTATAATATATGTATCTGGATTACTATAATCAAGCCTAATTTCTTCAACCAAATGTTCATCAGTTATACCTTCATAATATAATTTAAACTTTGCGCCATTTAAACATTGATTATTTGCATTACTTTGACTACATTTTGAACTATCAAAATTACCTGTTGAATTTACTGTTAATTCAACATTCTTTTCAGTATCACCAACCTTATAAATTATTATTTTTCCTGTTGGTATTGCAACATCAACTGATTGAGAATTAGAATAATAAGTTTTTTCAAGACCAATAAAATCTTGTCCATGATCGGCTTTATAATAGAAAATATGATTTTGAGCATTCTTTGAAATAACTGATACATTTACCTTTTTTATTGAAATTGATAAATCCGATAAAGTATAAGTATTATTACCTGTTTTACTTGCAGATAAAGGATTTCCTGCTTGATCTTTAAACTCAACATTATAAGAAGTCATATTAGTATCTAAGGTTATAGTTAAAGTATTTCCATTTACACTGCTACTTCCAATAGAAAAAGTTTCAGTTGTTGATGATGGTAATTTTGATTGTAAACTTTTTACATACCACTCTATTAACGTATTTATTCTCATTTTAGTATTTGAATCTTTTTTATGATTATACAAATATTTATAAAAATTTCCACTTGAACTACAACCTGATGCATCATACCAAGCTTTTTCCTCAGAAGTAATTACTTTACCATTATAATACTTTGAACACGTTGAGAAAGCTGAAAAACTATCAACCGTTCCTCCATATTTGAAATGAGCAGAAGTATATCCTTCTATAATATTCCAAATTGCTGCCTGTGAAGCTGTCATTGCTTCCTGAGCTGTTAATTTATCAAAAGCATATTTAGAATAATTGCTACCTATACCTTTATCACCTTTAAGAGTAGATTTTAAACTACCCAAAGTAACATAGGGATACATATAAGGAATAAGATCTTTTAGTTTATTTTTTCTATCCGACTTCATTGAAATTTTATCAATTGAATATCTTGTTCTATTAGAATCAGCTGCCAAAGATTCATTTTCCGTTGCACAGTAGACTACAGCATCATAACTTTTTCCATTAATTTTTTCTTTAGTACGCATCAATTTAGTACCAGCCGTTCTATGCCCATTAGTTATTCCATGCCAACTGTAAGTATTTTTTCCTACCATATAATACTTTGTACCGTTTATAACAGCTTCGTTAACAACAGCCGTATCAGAATAAATTGCATAAGACTTATTTATAAAATACATTCCTATAAATGTTAAAACAAATACCAATACTGGTAACAATAATAATAAATTTTTTTTATCTTTCATAAGCACCTCTCTAGTATAAGTAAATTATATCATTAAAAAAAAATTAATACAATATTTTTTAAAAAAAAAGAAGCTACCAATCAACTTCTTCTTCATTTTTATCGTCATCTTTTTCTTTTTTAGTTATTTTTTCTTTAACTTCATCTGTTATACTACCCTCTACATCAACATTATTTGGAGTACACAAAAATATACCTGTTCCAAGTTTTTGTAAACCACCATTTATTGCATATAAGGTTCCACTTAAAAAATCTACAATTCTTTTAGCTTGATCTGGAGTAACTCTTTTTAAATTAACAACAACAGCATTTCTCTTTTTTAAATAATCTGCAATTTGTTGACTTTCAGAATATGCACGTGGCTCAAATAATATCATCTTGCTTCCTACACTTGAATCAGCAAATGATTGTGTTTCATAAAATTCATTTTCATTGGTTTCGTTTCCATTATTATTAATAGGCTCACCAGTTCCACCAAAAAAACCTTTTAATTTATCCATTCCCATATATATTCCTCCTATTGTCAAATATATTTTAAGATAAAATAAAGGTTTTGTCAATCAAATTGTTTCAATTCTTTCAATTAAATAATTTTCTATTGTTTTTAATATTTCTTCACGACCAGTTTTATTGACACTTGAAAATAAAATTAAATTATCTCCTACGGCTAAATTTAAGGTATCTTTAATAATATTTAAATTTTTCTCTTTTTTTGAGGATGAAACTTTATCTTCTTTAGTAACTACTATTGTAACAGGAATATTATAATATTTTAAATACTTATACATCATAATATCATTTTCAGTTGGCTTAAGTCGAAAATCAATTAACATAAATACTCTTTTCATCTCATCACGTTTTTCTAAATACTCTTCTATCATTAATCCCATTTTTTTCTGTTGTTCATGATTAACTGATGCATATCCATAACCAGGTACATCAATTAAATAAAAAGAATCATTTACTAAATAAAAATTTAATGTTTGAGTTTTACCTGGTGTACTTGATGTTTTAGCAAGTTTTTTTTGAGAAAGAATCGTATTTATAAAACTACTTTTACCAACATTACTACGACCCACTAATAAAAATTCTGGTTTACCAAGATTTGGATATTGACTACGACGAACTGCTACTATATCTAATTTAGCACTACTAATTTTCACGTGTCTCACCTTCCTTATATTTTTTACATATTAAATCCAATTCTTTAATTATTAAATCTGAATCTTTCATGGTTTTAATTCTAGCACCACTGGCATATTTATGACCTCCGCCATTATAACGAGCTAAAACTTCATTTATAATTGGACCACGAGATCTAGCTGATACTCTTATATTTTCATTTTTTACATCTTCGGTAAAAAAGACCCAAACAAGTACTTCTTCTATAAAATTAAAATTATTTATCATGTTACCAGGACTTGCTGCATCAACATTAAATTCTTGTAGTAATGTATTGGGAAGTTTAATATAAGCAACTCCCTGCTCGGTAATACTTAAATTAAGACCAATATATCCTTCAAATTTTACTTCATTAAAAGGTCTTAGATATAAAGGCTCATATAATTTATCTATTTCTAGTTTATAATCATCAATTAATTTAGAAACAATTTTAAAAGTTTTACCAATTGTATTATTAAACATAAAACGATTAGTATCACTTACTATTCCTAAATATAATTTAGATGCAATTTCTTTATTCATTTTTAAAGGCGTTTCATTAATTAATTCGAGTACAAGTTCTGAAGCACTGGATGCTGCATCATCTATATATTCAATATCTCCAAACTTATCAACAAAAGGATGATGATCTATTTTAATTATCTTTTTGAAATCTTCTATTTTTACTCCATCTATTCTTCTAATATCTGGTGTATCTAAAACTATTAATAAAGAATCTTTCATATCATCTAATTTATCAAGTTTACCAAAATAAGTAAATCTAGAACTTCCACTTCCTACTGCATAAACATGCTTTTTCGGAAAAGTTAACATAATAGAATCTTTAAGTGACATAGTACTAGACATAGCATCGGGATCCGGACCAACATGACGCGCTAAAACAATTTTATCGAATTTTTTTATTGTCTCATATATTTCTTTAAACATAATTATTCCTATTCTATTTACATAGATTATAAGTATCTCTTGCAATCATAAGTTCTTCATCAGTCGGAATAACATAACATGGAACTTTTGAGTCAGCAGCTGTAACTAATTTTTCTTCTCCACGACAGTTATTTGCTTCAATATCTGGTATTACTCCTAAAACTTGTAATCCTTCCATAATATCTAGACGAGTTCTAATTGAATTTTCTCCAACACCAGCTGAGAAAGCAATTGCATCTACTCCTCCTAGTTCGAAATAATACATTGCAATATAATCAATTATCTTTTGTACATACATTTTTTGAGCAAGAACACATCTTTCATTACCTTTACTAATTCCTTCCTCAATATCTCTTGAATCGTTTGATACTCCACTAATTCCAAGTAAACCACTTTTCTTATTTAAAATCGTATCCATTTCTTTGGGACTAATATTTTTCTTTTCCATCATATAAGTTAAAATTGATGTATCAATATCTCCTGAGCGAGTCCCCATTATAAGTCCAGCATTTGGTGTAAGTCCCATCGATGTATCAATACAAATTCCATCTCTTATAGCTGAAACTGAAGCTCCACTTCCAATATGACAAGTAATAAGCTTGGTATTAGTTCTACCTAGTAATGCATTAAGACGTGATGCAATATATTTATGACTTGTTCCATGAGCTCCATATTTTCTTACTTTGTAATCTGTATACCATTCATAAGGCACAGCATATAGAAAGTTTACTGGTTCAATTGTTTGATGAAAAGCTGTATCAAAAACAACCGTTTCAATAGCATCGGGAATTACTTCTTTTGCAGCATTTATACCAGTAATAGCTGCTTTATTATGAAGTGGTGCAAGTGTTGCTAATTCATCAATCTTTAAAACAACCTCATCATCAGCTATAACGGTTTTATCAAAATAATCTCCACCTTGAACTATCCTATGACCTACTCCTTCTATTTCTTTTAATGATTTAATAATATTATTTTTCTTTAATTCATCAACTAAAATTTCAAAAGCGACTTTATGACTATTAAGTTCTACTTCCTTACTATATTTTTCACCATTTAATTTAATAGTATATTCTGATGCTTTTTCTCCTATTCTTTCAAATAAACCTGAAATTAATACTTTTTCTTCTGGCATCTCATACATTTTAAATTTAAGTGATGAACTACCACAATTAACTGCTAATATTTTCATATAAACTTCTCCTTTTCTTTCATATTATACAACATTTTTGTAAAAAATAAAACATTTTAACAACTTTTTATTAAAAGAAAAAAAGATATATATTATCTTACTTTCCATAAAACAAAATATATATCTTCATATTCTTTTTCAAATTGATAACCTTTTCTTACTAAAACATCCAATTGACTATCTTTTAATAATATTAAATAATCAAATTTATATTTATCAATAATATTATCAAGACAATTAAAAGCTTTATTAGAATCAGTTAAAATATCACTTCCTGAAAAATTATTAAATTCTTTTGTATATAAATCTGCTCTAGAATCTACAAATACAGGTATATCATTAAATAATAAATAACTACCATAATCATATTCATTATAAAATTTTGTGTTTTTATAATCAATGTTTTCTTTTATATAATTAACTAGTCTTACAGGATACCAAGAACTATCAACATATGATTTAGATTTAATAATATTTAACTGTTTAGGTAAAAATATTATTAATAATAAACATCCAATATATACAATTATTAAATAAATATAATTAAAAAATTTAAATATTTTATGTTTACTTAAATTATTATCTTTAAATATCATATATATTAGTTTACACATTAAAAATCCATTAAAGATAATTGCCATTGATACTTGTCTATTTTGCATTATACTAAGTAAAGTCATTCCAATAAAGAAAAAGAAATCTCTTAAAACTAATTTTGTTTTACTAAAAATAAGAATTAATATCATAAAACCTAAATATATTAAATATTCTTTATCTTTATATAAAACTAAAGGTAAATGCTCACTAATCATTGACATCGAATTGCCTCTAAATGTATTTATTAAATAAGTATAAGGAATAAGTTTTAAAGGTGTCAAGAAACCTGTAAACAAAGATATAATAAATATTATAAATAATTTTTTAACATTTTGATTATTATCGACTATTAATTTAAAATATTCTAATTTTTTATTTCTTTTCTTTAAAAAAATAGCTATTAAATATTCTGCTAAAAATGGTAAATACAAAACAAAATAAAAAGGAAATACAGCAACATGGGTATTAGCAATTAAAATAGGTATTATTATCAAAATAATTGCATAAATCTTTTTAGGCTTTTCAAGATATTTTACTATGAAATAATAAGTTAAAATAAATAATGAAAAAGTCACAACTTGAGCTCTTGCAGTTAAATAACCTCTTAATAAAAATAATTCTATTAAAGTTATAATAAAACCAATATATTTATTACTAACTTTTTGATTAGTTTTAAATAAACTAATTGAAATAAAAAATGTAAAAATAATTGTACTTATATAAATTCCCAAAAAATTAAACTTACTATACAAAAATGAAATTAACACATCATATAAAAAGTGGGGATAAGTATATTTTAAATTTTTTATCATACAAAAATGGTCTAAAAAATCAATACCTTGCTTTCTAATTAAATCACCAATTTTAATTGTATAAAAAGTATCATTTTGAAAAGTTTTATTAACTAAATAAAATGATAATAAAATAAATATTAAATAACAACTGATTTTTAATAATTGATCAAATTTTATTTTATAGAATATTTTTTTCATATAAACTACCCTCATTATATTATAATCATAAACTATGCTAATTTAAAAATCAATATATTTTACAAAAAATAAAAAAACCTTGAATAATCAAGGTAATTTACTTTATGGCGGAGCAGGAGGGATTTGAACCCTCGCACCAGTTTAACCCGATCTACTCCCTTAGCAGGGGAGCCTCTTCAGCCTCTTGAGTACTGCTCCAAACACATAGACTATGATATCAGAAGATATTTAACTTGTCAATTGGTTTTCTAAGTTTTTCTTTTATTTTTTAAAGAGTAGGAATTTCCCTACTCTTTAAAATTAAGTTCCTTCAGCTAATTTGACTTCTTTTATTTCTTTATTTTTGGTAGTTGATAAAAAAGTAATATTTTCAGCAATAACATCAGTATATTTATGTTTCTCGCCATCATTTTCTAAAACATTTACTTGAAGTCGTCCTCTAACACCAATAAGGTCTCCTTTAGAACAATATTCATTTACATTAATAGCATTATTATTCCATAAAATACAATCAATATAATCAACATGATAAACTCCATCAAGTCCCTTGAATTTACGATTAACTGCCAAAGTAACTCGTGATACTTTATTACCATTTTCTTGTTCTACTATCTCTGGATCACGTACAAGTCGTCCAACCAAAACAATCATATTAATCATGACTTTTCCTCCCTTCAAATTCACTATAACGAATGAGTTAATAAAATGTCAAAAAGGTGATTTTGAGGTATTTATAATATTTTTAATTTAATTTTAAAAATAAACACAAAAATTCTTCTAAAGATTATTTTAAATTAATTAAAAAAACTTTTAAAAAATCCTTTTTAAAAGTTTAAAAATTTTACACAATTTTACATCAATGTTTTTTTTATAGTATTTTCTTCAACAATTGATTAAGTTCAACAGCATACTCAACTGGTAATTCTTTTTTAAAATCATCAATAAATCCTAAAATTATCAATTCAATAGCTTTTTCTTTACTAATTCCCCTACTCATCAAATAATTTAAATTATCTTCGCTTATTTTTGAAACAGTTGCTTCATGATAAATATTACTTGATTTATTATGATTTATATTTATCGGATAAGTATCACTTTTACTTATATCATCAAGTATTAAAGTATCACACTTAAGACTTGCTTCACTACCATTGGCACTTTTCTTTATATCAATTTTTCCTCGATAAGTTGAATTTCCTCCATTTAAAGCAATACTTTTAGAAATTATCTTACTAATAGTATTTCGTCCTATATGAATCATTCTACTACCTGTATCTTGAAATTGATTTTTACTAGCAACACTTATGGTAATACAAGTTCCCTTAGAATTATCTCCCTTTAATATACAAGCTGGATACTTCATAGTATTAAAAGATCCTATATTTCCATCAATCCATTCCATTACTCCATTTTCTAAAACTAATGCTCGTTTAGTAACTAAATTATTAACATTAAAAGCCCAATTTTGAATAGTAGAATAACGACATTTACTATTTTTTCCTACATATATTTCAACAACAGCAGCATGTAAACTTGAACTTGAATAAGTTGGAGCCGTACATCCTTCTATATAATGTAAACTACTATTATCATCAACAATTATTAAAGTTCTTTCAAATTGTCCCATATCACGACTAGATATTCTAAAATAACTTTGAAGAGGCCTATCTAAAGTTGTATTTTTGGGAACATAAATAAAACTTCCTCCTGAAAAAACACAAGAATTTAAAGCTGCAAATTTATTATCATTATTGCTAACTAATTTTCCAAAATATTTTTTTACTAAATCAGGATATTTTTTAATTGCTTCATCAATTGAAGTAAATATAACTTTTTTATCTTCTAATTCTTTTAACATCTTATGATATATTACTTCACTTTCATATTGAATTCCTATACCATCTAAATTCTTTTCGCTTTCTATTACTCCTAAATCTTGAAATTCACACCTAATACTCTTATTAATTAATCCCCAATCATTTTCCATTTTAGGAACATTATTTTTATAATATATTATTTTATCATAATCTATATCACACTTTGGACCAAAATCTGGATTTTTTAATTCTTGAAACTTTCTAAAACTATCTAATCTATAATTCAAAAAATAATTTTCTTCATCTTTTAATTTAGAAATCTTTTTTATATTTTCTAAACATAATCCCTTGATTTCTATTTCAATCATCTCATCTTTCTAACTCTAAGTATAATCTCTGTTACCATGTAATCAATTATATAAGTACCTATAAAAGTAATTAACATGGTAATAGTTATAGTTATAACTATATTCCAAAGACTATTATCAAATACATGTAGCATATCTATATTTTTAATCTTATAAAACCCAATAAAATCTATCAAAGTAATAATTAACATAAATATTAAAGCTTCTTTAACATAAATAGTTCTTCTAATCTTTCTATCTCCTTTTAAGAAAGTACCAGGAAGTACTCTACCAGTTAAACTTCTAAAAGCTTTTTTTCTTTTAACATTGTTATCTTCTATAGTTATTTCTATATTTTTAGGTTCTTTATCTATTTTATTAATATTCTTTTTAGATTCTAATATTTTACTATTTTTATCATCTTTCTTTGTTTTTTTATTATTTTGATCTTCATTTTTTCTAATACTTTGTATTTTATTTTTTATTATAATAAATATTTTTTTAATACTTTGAATAAATTTTACCAAACCATTCTTGATACCAACAAATATTTTTATAAATAAATTTTTAGTCTTTATAGCCAAACTAAGTAATATAAGGATTATTTTTCTAAAAAAAACTTTATCACGTTTTTCTTTTTCACGTTTTATATTTCTTGCAACTTGTTTATTTTGCTTAACAACAGCTTTCTTATTATCAATTTCTGCTTTTTTCTTCTTTTCTTCTAATACTTTTCCTTGAATTTTATTATAGTGGCTTTTTTTATTTTTATTTTGATATTTGTTTTCAGATGCTTTTACATTTTCTTTTTTTGAACTTATATTTGTCTTTTTATTATTATTCTTTTTAATAGTATTAGTACTTTTATTACTACTAGTGCTTTTTTTCCTTGCTTTCTTTTTAGTCTTAGCCATTATATATCACCTTTTCCAACATGTATATTATATAAAATATTTTTTAAATTGACAAGCAATTTAAATAATGTTACAATATAATTTGTTTAGGGGATTAGTTAAATGGTATAATAGGAGTCTCCAAAACTTTAGTTGGGAGTTCGATTCTCTCATCCCCTGCCATTTAGAATATTAGCACTAATTATTAATTAGTGTTTTTTTTATTTAATAATACATTTATTATATTTAAATTCCAAATTAATTTAGAATAACAAAAAAAGATACATTTATTATGTATCTTTTATATTAACAACTTAATACTAGAAATTTAAGAATCATTGTTTTCAATAAAAGTTAAATTTATTTTACAGTTATTGTACAATAAGATGACGAACCTCCACCATTTGGTTTTACAGTAATAGTTGTTGTTCCTTTTGATACAGCAGTAACTTTTCCAGTTTTATCTACTGTTGCAACACTTGGATTACTACTAGTATAAGTAACGGTTTTATCACTTGCCGTTGTAGGTTTAACTGTAGCAACTAAAGTAAATATTTCATTTATATCAATTGTCTCACTAGTAGAATTCAATTCAACACTTTTAGAAGGAATATTTTTAACATTAACATTTACAGTTGCCTTTACATCACGATTAGCTGTAATAGTAATGGTAGCTGTACCAACAGAAACACCATATACTTTACCATTTTCATCGACAGTTGCAATACTTGGATTAGAACTCGTATATGCAACTTGCTTATAGGTTGCATTGCTTGGATTAATTTTTGGTGTAATTGAAACAGTATTTTTAACTCCAACTTCAATTGATGAAGATTCAAGTGATATACTAGTAATTGGAACGATATTATTATTACCAGCTACTTCAACAGTACAACTATCAAATAATTTTTCATTTTCTACTGCCTTTGCATGAATTTTCGTTTTTCCGGTACTCAAAGCTTTAACTAATCCGTCACTGTCAACAGTTGCGACTGTTGAATTATCAGTTGACCACGTAACAGTAGGACTTGTAGCCGTAACTGGTAAATATGAAACATATAGTCTTTTATTTTGACCAATTCTTAATAAAGTATAATTTGTCGTAATATATATCTCATTTAACTTAATAGAATAATTACCAACATAATTACCAACTTTAACATTTGTAGTAGCTGTTTTATCATTAACTGTCTTAGCGATTATAGTAGCTTCTCCAACACTATTTGCAGTTACCTTACCATATTCATTTACTGAAGCTACACTAGGATTAGAACTTATCCACGTTATATCATCAACAGCATCAGCAGGATATATTTTTGGTTCTAATTGAACTTCTACTCCTACTGCTAAATTTTTACTTTCATCAACAGAAATACTATTAGGATAATTATTAGTTTTAACAACTTCACCTAAAACTACTGTTGATGTTCCAACTTTATATACTGTAACATCTGCCTTATCACTTATTGCTCCATTATTAGCAGATATTGTAATTGTTGCATTTCCTTCTTTAATACCTGTTACCATTCCTTTTGAATCAACCGTCGCAACACTTGGATCACTACTTACAAAAGTCATTGTTTGTTCAGTTGCATTACTAGGAGACACAACATATGTTAATAGTTCACTATGACCAGCAGCAATCTTTACACTTTTATTTTTAAAAGAAACACTTGTTGCTGAAATACTTGTATTTCCAACATTAACCACACATTCACTAACTTTATCATTAATTAAAGTCTTAGCAGTTATGATTGCAGTTCCATCAGCAATAGCCGTTACATATCCAGTCAATTCATTTACAATTGCAACAGCTGTATTACTGCTTTCATAAATTAATTGTTTATTTTCAGCATTAACTGGTAAAACTTCCGTTATTAATTGATAACTTTTTCCTTTTCTTATACCAATTTCTGTTTGATTTAATATAACAGCATCCGGAACTATTTTAGAATTTAAACTTATAACACCAAATTGAATTAATCCTAAAAATAACATTATAAAAACGATAAACACCAACAATATTTTCCAAACAATACTAAGGAACTTATTTGGTTTATCTTCTTTAACAATAATATTTGAATTATTGTTTTGTGGTAATTCCTTTATATTTTCACTACCATTATTATTCTCACTATTATTATTCATATTAACCTCCATATCATATATTCATTATAACACACCTAAATTAAAATTAAAATACCTTAAATGATCTAAATTCATAAAAATTATTTTTTTTATAGATTGCTAATAAATTATTTTCTTTATCAACAAACTTAATAAACTCTGAATCTTCATTTTCTAAAATTAATTTATTCCCATTTTTTATTTTTTTTAACATAATTTCATCAATAACTTTTATATTTTTAAAATTCAAGCTATCATTCAAACTTATATAGTTATAATCATCACTTATTAAATTACTATCTTCTAACTTAAATCGTCCACATTTAGTTCTAACTAAATCTTTCATAGTCATCGGAATATTTAACATTTTTCCAATATCATCAATTAAACTTCTAATATAAGTCCCCTTACTTACTAATACTTTAAATTTAAATTCCTTATTTTCTAAATCAATATCTAATAAAGTAATATCAAAAATTGTTACTTTTCTTTTTGGAAGTTCAACTTCTTCGTTATTTCTAGCATATTCATATAATCTTTTTCCATTTATTTTTAAAGCCGAATATTTAGGAATAGTCTGCTCATAACTTCCAATAAATTTCTTTAAAGTATTATCTATATCTTCTTTAGTTATATAAAATTCATCTAATTCTTCTAAAATTGTTCCTGTAATATCTAAAGTATCAGTTTGAATTCCCATTTTTACTACTGCAATGTATTCCTTATTATCAACAGTTAATAAATCGAGAATTTTGGTCCCTTTACCAATACCTATCACCAACAAACCTGTAGCAATTGGATCAAGAGTTCCAGCATGACCAACTTTTTTTATATTAAGTTTTTTAGATATTTTATTTACAACATCACGGCTTGTAATACCTTTTTCTTTGTTTATCAGAACTATTCCGTCCATTAACATCACCTAAATTAATTAACTGTAATGGCTATAGTAGCTGTTTTTGAACCATCATCAGTTGTTATTGTAA
Organism: Bacilli bacterium; assembly: GCA_017528315.1. GTDB lineage: Bacteria > Bacillota_I > Bacilli_A > RF39 > UBA660 > RUG591. The sequence continues at coordinate 144,672 of JAFXOW010000010.1, read as the reverse complement.
TATTAGCTTTACCTTTTTTAATACCAGCAATTAATCCATTAGAATCAACTTTAACAATTGAAGAATCACTACTTTTAAATGTAACTTTTTTATTTGTTGCATTTTCAGGAGTAATTGTATAACTCAATAATTTTGTACCTTTAACTTTAATTGATAAGCTTTTTCCATCTTTAAATGCAACCGATTGAACACTTATTTTTGATTCTTTAACTTCTATTTCTATTGATGATGATGTTCCATCTACCGTCGTTGCAGTTATCACACATTTACCAACATTAATTCCGGTAACATAACCGGTATTGCTCACAACAGCAATATTTGAATCACTACTTTCCCAAGTAAGGTTTTTATTGACTCCCTCATTTGGATAAAATTCATATACTATTTGACTACTATTTCCTTCTTTTAATATATCTGCCAAACCAATTAAAACTATTTTAGTTGGCTCAGTAACTTGATTATCATCTTCCAAGGATTCAACTACAACTTTAACTGTATCAGTTAATTTACTATTTTCTGCTTTAACAATTACATTAGCACTACCAACAGAATTTGCATACATATACCCATTTTCATCAACACTTACAATTTCTTCATTATCACTTTCATAAATATAGTTATCATTCAATGTAGCATCATCAGGGATAACATTCACTTGTAAAAGCATTGAATCATTTAATTTTAAAGTAATATCATCACCTAAAGAAATACCTGTCGCTGAATTTTCATTAGGAGTAATAGTAACAACACAAGTTTGCTTATATTTTTTATAAAATACCGTTATTTCAGCCGTGCCTTCACTCATACCAGTAACCAATCCTTCATCATTGACAGTTGCAACATTTTCATTATTAGATTCCCAGTTTAAATCTAGTTCTTTAGATGAAGCTAAACTATAAACTGCTTCTAATCTATATGATTGACCTACTTCTAAACTTAATGTATCTTTTGATATTACTAATTGACTTTTAGATTCTTCTTCAATATCATCATTATTATTGCTTTTATTTACCAGTTTTAATATAAATATAACTAACAAAACTACAATAGCAAATATTAATACTATAAAAGCTATTTTTTTTATTTTATCACTATCCTTCTGTTTAAAATCATTATTATAACTATCATTATTTTCATCATCATAATTATAATCAACATAATCAGTATACATAAATTATTATCACCCACTATTTTCACAACAATTTTATCATATTAATATTTTAATTTCAATCTTTTTTATTCTAAAAATTAATTAAATACATAAATTTAATTGGTGATATTATGTTAACTAATAAAGAATTCTTTTTAGAATCAATGATTTATAATCTTTATTATTTATGGTCTTTAAGAGAATACTCAGCCCGAATTGAAGTATCTCTTCCTCCAATTTATCAAGATTATATTAATAAAAGTAATGAACTTGCTAAAAGGGCTGAAAATTTGAATAAACAAGTAGCTGATTTTGCATATAAAGATGGTCTTCCAGAAAATGTTATTGAAAGTGGTATCGTAATAACCCCATATACTTTAGAACTAGAACTATTAACAGAAAAATTATTTGGAATTGAAATAGATGAAACTATAACTGAAAAAGAAAAAATGATCGTTCCAAAAGAAGTAAATCCAACTGATGATGAAGTAAAACAAATGGAACAAATTAATGAACAAGCATTAATTTTATCAAAAGATTTTATTAACTATGCCAACGATTTATATGAAAAAATTAAAAATCAACAAGTTTTTGCTTTTTACTATAATACAATTAATTTATATTTAATAGAAGAAGCCAAATTATATATGTCAAATCTTAATAGATTAAAAGTTAAAGCTACAATTAATCCTAGTTATGTAATTGACGAGCAATACTTTGGTACTCAAGGAATGCAAGCTATTGCAACCTTTATAAGAGGAGAAATTGATCCTATGTATAAAGATATCTTTGATGAGGCTAATAATTTTGTTATAGAATATCGAAATATTTTAACAGAATATGATAATATAATAATGACACCCCAAAATCAAAAAAATATGACTTTAAATAGTTTAGAACTAGCTTTAAGATTAAAAACATTTATTGAAAAATGCATTCAAAAATTATTAAATAAAGAAATATATTTTATATCAGCACCTATTACTAAAGATAATGAATTAACGGCTATTAATTTCTTTATATTTAATTTACGAGAAATAGTCTTAGCATCTATTGATAATATTTAATTATTTTAGTAAATAATAAAAGACTGCTATTCAACAGTCTATTTATTTTGCATCATATTTAATAAATTAATCTTAAACATATCTTTTTCAGGACTAGATTTACTAATCATAACCCCTTTATATGCTGTAAGTTCAGCTCTATGTCCTTCTTCTAGAATACCTTCAGGAGTAATATTTGTTAAAAGAACTATTTTCTTATCTTCATAAACCGTATAATGCAAACGAATCTCCCCATGAACTTTTACAAACATCTCATCTGTTGGAAGAACTAATTCATAACTTTTAGTATTTTTATTCTTATGAACAAGTTCACCTAAAAATTCTCCATTTCTTATTTTAGGATAATAATCAAATGTTAATCTTTTATAAGCTAACATATTATATTTTCTAACCGATCTTTCCTTTTTACGAAAATCATTTTCATTTTGGTATTCAAATATATAACTTTGTTTCATACCTAAAACCCCCTTATTTTATAGATAAGTCTCTCTACTATGTAAATTTACCCATATCTATAAAAGTTGCACATAGTATACTACAAAGTACTATAAAAGTCAAATTTTATTAGCATTCTTATCTATTTTTTGTATTATGAATTCAATTTTTCGAAGATATTCAACATAATTACTTAATTTATAACAATCAAAACAAGTATTATTAGTAAATTCTATTCTTTTAGGTAAGGCTAAATTAATTAATAAAAACATATATTCATTTTTATCTAATTTATTATTTTTAACATAAGTCTTTAAAACATTTTCTATATCTATCTTATGATAATTATCTTCTAATATAGTTTTTAAATCTTTATATGGTAAATCTATTTTAGCTTTATTCCAACTTATTAAATAACTAGTATTATTTTCTAATAGATGATTTAATTTTAAATTATTATGAACCATACTATATCTAATACTTCTTTTATCTTTTATATTAATATACCAATTAGTACTTTCTACTTTAACAAAACTAATTAAATAATAAAATAAATCTATATTCCTTACTAATAAATATTCACTTGGACTCATGAAAGTTGTGTTATCAATAATATTATTTAAATCATTATAATATTTCATTAAATAATCTGCCCCAGAATTTAAGTTTTCATACATAGTTTTTAATTCATCTAAATCTAATTCTTTATAAAAGAAAGTTTTTTCATGTAAAAAACTTACTAGATTAACTAAATCATTTATTTTTTGTTCATCTGGTTCTTTTAAATCTTTAATATATGGAGTTAATTCATAACTAGTATCTTTAGAATTTATTGATTTAGGAAAATAATTAAATCCTCTTGATTCTAAATATTCATATATTTTATAGTTATTACCATTTTTATAAACATATTTTCCATTTGTAGTATCAATTATTATAACTTTACCAAGATACTTTATAGAATTTATTTTAAAATTATATAAACTTAATTTTTCTTTTAAATCATTCATCTACACTAGGAATTATTATTTTAGAACCAACTGTTAAATTATCTAAATCATTATAATCTTTTAGAATATCCCGAGTAACATTAAATTTTTCAAGTATTAAATCAACAGTATCATCTTCTTTAACTGTATAAACTCTATAAATAGAATATTCATGTTCATCACTTAAATTATTAAATAATTCATTTTCTATCTTTTCTTTTTTATTATCTATAATATCTTTATTATCTTTATTTATTTCAATATTGGTATTATTAATTAAGTTATCATTAATATGCTTTTCATTTAAATCATCTAATAAACTATCTTCTATAGACTCTCTACTATCTATTTCAATAGTTTCAATTATGTCAGTTTTAATATCTAAATCATCCAGCATAACACTTATATTAATTTTTAAGGTTTCCTCATTAATAATTTCATAAGTAAACTCATCAATACTTATAGTACAATTAGAAGTGTCATATTTACTATCTATAGTAATATCAACAGGTATATTATAGTTAAACTCTTCTTCTAACTTTCCTGCATCAATCATTTTATAAGTTCCACCTATAATAAATTCCCCTGAAATAAACTGTCCATCAAGTTTTAAAGTATGATCAATTGAAATTGAAGTAATTTCTCCTATTTTAGTTTTAAACATTAATTCTTTTGTAAATGGTACTATTTTCTTCATATATTCGTCTCCTCCAATAAAATATATGAATCATTTTTTAATTTATGAAAAAAGTATTAGTTATATAAATTGTTTCTTTTTATATAATCTAATACTTTATCATTTAAATATTTATTATAACTTTCTTTTAAATTATCTTTAGCAAGTTTAGAAGAACCAATATACGTTTTATCAATAATTATTATTTTATCTTGATAATCTTGATAATTTTTTTTAATATATTCATTTATATCAGTTCCTCGATTTATAATTATTAAGTAATAATTAGTTAATATTTCTTGATAATTTTTAAACTTATTAAATTTTAAAAATAAATCACTTCCCATGATAATATGAGTAATACCTAATTTTATCTTTTGAAGTATCTCTATATTAAATAATCCTTCTTTAGAATAATTATATATATTTAAAACACTTTGATTTTCTTTGGTTATTATATTTATCATATCTATTCTCTTATCAATACTAATTAAATCTTGTTTTTTAGAATTAACTGGTAGAAAGTAAATATAATCAAGAATTTTTTCTTTTAATAGTTCACTTGCAATACTTTCATGAGCTAAAGTAATTGGGTTAAATGAACCAACAAACAACCCTTTTTTTATAATAAAAAAATGCTTATTCTGCATCTTTTTTAATTATTTCTTCTTTCTTATAATATCCACAGTTTTTACATACTCTATGTGGTTTAATCATTTCTCCACAATTTGGACATGAAGTAACTGTTTTTTCAGTTAAAGCATTATGAGCTCTTCTCATTCTCTTACGAGTTTTTGATACTTTTCTAAATGGTACAGCCATTCTTGATCACTCCTTTCTTATTCTCCAAAGAAATCTTTAAATGGATTATTATTTTCCTTCCATCCTTCATCATAGACTTGATTATATGTATTCTTTAATTCTTTTACATCACTCGTCGTATAACGAATAGGAATTTCCAATACTATATAATGCCACAAAAATTCAATTAAATCAAGTGTTTTTGCAGAATTTTCTAAAATTTCTTCAATTTCTATTGCAAAATCATAAGGAACGCTTAATGTTGTAATAGCATCAGTCAAAAACATAGTTCCTTTAACATTTAAATTAATAACTGTATTTTCTTCATAGTCTCTTATAATTTTTCCATCAACTAATACATCATCAAGTTTTAAGATATCGGTATTTTTTAAATAATCTTCGTTATAACTTATTTTTTCATTAATATTAATACTATCTTCATATAATAATTTATTTAAATCTATTATCATAATTAATCTCCTAACTTGCAATCAGTTGGCATATCAAATTCACTTGTCTCGTAAACTATCTCACCATTTTGAGCACATCTTAAATGGGAAATATACTCGTCACTTCTAACTACTTCCACATATCCATTACAAGTTGTACCATCATTTATAGGTTTCATCTTTAATTCACTTAAGCAGATATATCCCTTTGCTTTGTAGTTATTAATAGGAAAAGTTTTAGCATATTCAATCATTAAATCTTCATAAGTAGTATATTTTTTTTGGTTATTACTACTAATCAATCCCCGAATAACCGGAAACGATATCATTGATATAAGTGCCATCAAAACAATAACAGTTAATAATTCCACTAACGTAAATCCTTTTTTATTCAACTATATCACCTCTTTTAGAAAATTTACAACCACAATAATCTTGTCTATATAAATTGTAAATATGAGATAAAACAATACTTCTTTTATATCCTTCTCGTTTTTTAAAATCAGAATATAAATAAGGCATATTAAATTCTTTTTCTAACTCCCTTCCTATTTCATTTAAAACACTACTATTTTTTAAAGGGCTAATAGTAAGGGTTGTTGTAAAATAATCATAATTATTTTCTTTAGCATATAAACAAGCTCTTTTTAGTCTTAATTTATAACATTTAATACAACGTCTTCCCCCTTCTTTTTCCATTTCTAATCCTTTAACTTCTTCATAATAATCATTAGAATTATAGCCTAATGATACCACTTTAACTAAATTATCTGTTTTAAATTCACTTACAAATCTTTTAAGTTCTGAAAGTCTTTTATCAAATTCGTCTTTAGTATCTATATTGGGGTTATAATAAAGTATTGTAATATCAAAATATTTTGTTAAATATTCTATAACATAACTTGAACAAGGAGCACAACAAGCATGTAGAAGTAATTTCTTTTTAGTTTTTAAATTCTTTAATGTTTCGTCAAGTACTATCTGATAGTTCATATTATATATCTAAATTATGATAAACATTATTAACATCATCAATTTCATCTATTGCTTCAATTAAAGTCATAACTTTTTCAGTATTTTCATCATCAAGAGTTATTTTGTTATCAGCAATATAAGTTACTTCACTTTGAATAAATTCAGTAACTCCATTATCTTCAAAGGCTTTTTTTACATCCAAAAACTTGTCTGGTTCTGTATAAATTATATAAGAATCATCATTATCTATAACATCATTTGCGTCGGCTCCAATTGCTATATCCATAACTTTATCAAAATCTAAATTTTTTTCAATTTCAATTACTCCAAGTCTTTTAAATAAATAACTAACAGATCCATCGGTTCCTAAGTTTCCACCACGTTTAGTTAAGGTTGAACGTACAAGCATAGCTGTTCTATTCTTGTTATCTGTTAAACAATCAATCATTAAAGCTATTCCATGAGGTGCATATCCTTCATATCTAATACTTTCAAAGTTAACATCAGAGCCAGCTCCAATTGCTTTATTAATGGCTTTTTCAATATTATCTTTAGGCATATTGTTACTTCTAGCCTTTTCAATAACCATTCTTAGTCCAGGATTCATATCAGGATCCCCATTAGTGCCTTTAGCAGCTACTTGAATTTCTTTAGCTATTTTTTGAAATATTTTACCACGCTCAGCATCAATTAATCCCTTTTTACGATGAATTGTTGCCCATTTTGAATGTCCACTCATAATTTTCCTCCTTTTTACATATATATTCTATCATATTTTACTTACTTTGGCTACTTAAAATAAAACATAAAGTTTAAAACTTTATGTTTTTAAATTAAATTACCTAAAATATATTTAAGTAGAACTGGTCCTAAAATAAGAAGTAACAATAAAGGTATAAAGAATACAACTGATATAATACTTATTTTAAGAGGAAGTTTAGCAATATAAGCACGACTTTCTAAGATTATTTTTTCTCTAATATAATCTATTTGATTATACAAAGTATCTATTATACTATTACCAAAAATATTAGATTCCTTAATATTTAAAATAATATTATTAACAGCTGAACTAGGAATTCTATATTTTAAATTATCAAGTGATTCATCTAAACTTTTTCCATATTTAACTTCACGAATAACTTCCTTAAATTCTAAAGATAACTCTGAATCAATACTCCTGCTTGTTGAATCAATGGCATTCATTAAATTATTACCTGATTCAAGAGATAAAGCTAATATTTCAAAAAAATATAAGGCATTGCGTTCCAATTCTTTTTCACGTTTTTTTATTTTAGGATTAAAATACATATTAGGTAAAACTATATAGTATAGATATGTTAATATAGGTGCAATGATATAACCAAAATTAACAAAATTTAATATTATAAGAAATAAAATTAAACTAGTACATAATCTAAAATTCATGAATGTTACAGCATCATAGTTAGCATTTATTCCTAATAATTTTATTTTTTGATTAATTTTATTTAAAGTTTTATCTCGATAAAATAAACTAGTTAACTTATTAATCATATATATCACCTAACCTCATAATTTTTCTTATAATAAATATATAGGAAATATACAATATTAAACAAATAACTATTATTAAATATCCAAAAGTATTAACAAATAAAATATTAAAATAAGTATTATCTAAAGCATATATAACTGCAACAAATATTATAGGAATAAAAAGTAAAACATAAAATAATAATTTAGATGCTGCTGTCAAATTTTTTAATTCATCAGCAATTTTCTTATTATTAAAGAAAGTTTTTTCAACACTTTCAAAGACTTTTACAATGTCTCCTCCTGTTTCATTTAATATAGAAAGTGAAGTTGTTATATATTTTACTTCTTCCATATTAACTCTTTCTTCAAATCTTTTAAAAACTATATCTAAATTTAATCCATAAGTAAGATCAACATACATTTTTTTAAATTCAAGTCCCATAGGTGAATCTAATTCTTCACTTACTAACTTTATTCCTTGCATAATACTATGACCACTTTTAAAAGAATTATTCATAATCGTAATAGCTCTTAGTAGATCATTTTCTTTTTCTCTTTTTAATAGTTTAGTTTCTGATATTAAGAAAATATCTAATATATAAAAACCAATTATTCCTGAAAATAATACTTCATATATACTTAAATATACTCCTCGAAATAAATCATAAAAAACTACAATCAATATAAATAATAAAGTAAATATTATCTTCCGACTAACAAAATCCATTTTATCTATATTTTCTGTTTCTTCTTTATGAATATATTTTTGATATTTTAAAGAATAATTATCAAAAATTTTTAATTTATATAATAAATTAGATAATCTTTTTATAATTGATTCACCTAAATCAAATATATCATCAAATATTTTTATTTTATTTTTAGGGGTATAGATTGTATATCTGCCAAGTCTTTCTTCGATTCTAACTTTTCTTCTAAGAAGCATTACATAATAAAAAAGTACAGCAATTAGATATATAAGTACCAATTCTACAACAAAGACAAATATTACATTACTTGGCATGATTATCCTCCAAGAAATCTAAATCAAATCCTTTATTCTTTATTTTTTCAAGAGTTTTTATTTTTTTATTAATTAATTTAAATTCTCCATCTACCTGCATATCTTGAGTTAATCCCTTTTGAATAAATTTAAATATTGGAACAATATTAATATCATCGCCATTAAAACCATCTATTTCAGATATTTCAACTATTTTTCTTCTTCCATCACTTAAACGTTCAATTTGAACAACTACATCAATAGCATTTTCTATATAATCTCTAATTGCTGATACTGGTATTTCCATACCACTCATTAAAACCATTGTTTCAAGTCGATTCAAAGAATCAATTGGACTATTAGCATGAAGAGTCGTTAAACTTCCTTCATGTCCCGTATTCATAGCTTGAAGCATATCAAAAGCCTCTTTACCACGAACTTCTCCAACAATTATTCTGTCTGGTCTCATACGTAAAGAATTACGAACTAAATCACGAATTGTTATTTCACTTTTGCTTTTATAAGTATCAACTCTTGTTTCTAGAGAAATAACATGCCTTTGTTTTAAACTTAATTCTGCTGCATCTTCAATAGTTATAATTCTTTCATCTTCCCCTATAAAACTAGATAAAATATTTAAAATAGTTGTTTTACCAGAACCAGTTCCTCCACATACTATAATATTTTGTTTAGATTTAACACAAGCCTCCAAGAAAACTGCCATGTCACGAGTTAGAGTTCCATTTCGAAGAATAGATTCGATATTATTTAAATCTTTCTTAAATTTACGAATAGTCAAAACTGGTCCTTTTAAAGATAAAGGTTCAATAACGGCATTTATTCTAGAACCATCTTTAAGTCTTGCATCAACCATTGGGTTAGTTGAGTCTATAGTTCTTCCCAAAGGTTGAACTATTTTTTCAATGGTTCTTTTAATATGTTCATTATTAATAAATGATACACTTTCGTCTTTAATAATCTTACCATCTATTTCAACATATACTTCATCTGGAGCATTAACCATTATTTCAGTAACATTAGGATCTTTTAAAAGTTCTGTAATTGGTCCTAAACCATTTATTTCGTTTTCTATTAAGTTAAAAATATGATTTCTTTTAACAGTTGATAAACTTATTCCACTTAAATATTTATCAATTTCCTTGTTAATATAATCATTTAAATTCATATCAATAGGTATTCTATTATCAATAATATCTTCTATTATTTTATTTCTAACACTATCAAGTTTATCTTTATCTTCTATTATTTCAAAATCATTAATAACTGTCCCTTTATCTTTTGTTTCAGTATTTTTTACAAATATACTTTCAAAACTTTTTTTCATAAGGCCTCCTAAAGATTAATCTTCTTTTATTAAATCTAGTCCTATGTTCTCCAACTTTTTATAATTACTCTTATATACATTATTTAGAGTTAATATTTTACCATCAAGTACATATTTATCTATTGTCTTAACATAAAATTCTTTTCCTAATTTATAAGATATATTATAATTTAAAAATTCTCTTATATCATATAATGAAAAATATTTTTCTTCTAAAGAATTACTTTCATTTAGTAATATTCTTAAATTTTTATAATCAATATCACTTGCTATATTTATAAAATTTTTAGTATTAACAAGATCTACCGGATCATTAGACATAACATTAACTATTACATCTGAATTATCGTAAATAACTAAATTTAGATGATCAAGTACATGACTAGTATCAATTAATACAACATCATATGAAAATTTACTCATATTAATAATTTGTTCTACATATTTAGTATCTATTTGATTTACAATTCGAGCATCACCTACACTAGCAAGAACACTTATATAATCATTATATTTTGAAACATAATCAGCAATCTCTGTAAATTTGTTATTACCAATATCAAGAACAATATTATAAATATTTCTTTGATTTTTTAAATTTAAACTAAGTGCTATACTATTTGCATATAAATCGAAATCAATTAATAATACTTTTTTACCTAAATTAGAATAAACCCCTGCTAAATTTATAGCTGTTGTTGTTTTACCTACTCCACCTTTTCTTGAAGTTATTGTAATTACTTTTCCCATAAATACCTCAACACTCTATCAAATCAAAACGTGTTCTAAAATCACTTAATACTTTTCTAGTCTTTTTATCTAAAATTATATAATCTTTATATTTATCACGTCCCCCTGTCATGACAACAATTACTTCCGTACCTTTTTTAATTTTAGTATTAACGGGATATTTATAATCTATAAAAGTATCATCAAGACCATTTATTTCACATACAAAATAATATATATCATGAACACTACTTGAAACTACAGTTGTTTCAAAGCATTTTAAATCATCACTTAAATAATTATTTTTTTCTAATTTTGGTATTAAATAAACTATAATAAATAGTAAAAACAATAATATTATAATATAGTAAAAATAATGAAAATTTAAAGTAATAATCATACAAGTTATAAGTGGTAATATAAGCCCAAATATATAAAATAATACTAAAAGTGATAATCGACTACGAAGTCTCATATTCATTAATATATCTCTTTCTTCTTTTGTTACTTTTCTAGTTCTTTTCATAATCGTTCTCCTTTTTATTCTATAATTTCCTTAGAAGTTCTAACACAGGTAGGATTTCCAAGTATTTTTGATAATCCAGGTGTATAAACTTTCGTACATGATTTTAATATAATATAATTATTATCACGTTCTATATTTATCTTATATTCTTTGTCATTTATAACTGTTGTATCTTTAGTAACAGTTGTAAGGATACTTTCTAAATGATTTCTCATAATCATTAATCTTCCTAAATCAACAACTAAAAGTAGTATAAAAATTAAAATTGGTAACACCAGTACAAATTCAACAAGTGCCTGACCTTTTCTATTCACACTACACCACACCCTATCTTAAATCATTATAAGATATTTTTAAATTATTTTCAATATAAATAATCAAAAAAAAGAAAGTAATTGTAAAACAACAACTAACATTCTTTTTTATATTTTATATTTTTTATTATCTAAGTTGGCTAAATATTCTTTATAATAATTAATTATTCTATCAGTATATATTATTATTAACTCTTCACTTACCCCAAAATACTCTGCAAGAGATTTATTAGTAATATTTTTATTTAATTTATTAAAGTAAAATCCTAAAATAACTTTATCTTGAGTTGATATTTTGGAATAAAATTCATCAGGAATTTGTTTTTTTAAATATCTTAAAATACGTCTAGTCTCAACACTAGTAATTTTATCATATGATATATTTTCATCATTTATATGTGATATTTCAGGGGATTTATCTATATTATATTTTTGTAAAGACTTATATATTTTTTTTATTTTAGGTATTAAACAATTATAAAAAAGCATTTCTTTTTCAATGGGAACACTTCCATCTTTTAAATCAGCTCTTCCAAATACTAATTTTAATAAAGCTTTTTCATCTTCGGTTAAAAATTTAAAAATATCACACATTTTTTCTTTAGGGCCAACTTTTGCCAAGTTATTAATTACATAATCATCTAAAGTATCACCTTTAGTTTCTTCATTTTTTGTTTCCATATTTTTTTTATACAATTTTATTTTTGATATTATATTATTCTCTATCTGCCTTACTCTTTCACGAGTGATATTAAAAATTTCCCCTACTTCTTCAAGTGTTTTAGGACTATCTCCATTTAATCCATATCTTAATTCAAATACCTCTTTATTTCTATTACTTACATTTAAATTATTAAGTATTGTTCTTATTTCATCAAGAAAAAGATTTCCCATAACTTCTTCTTCTATTTCTCTATCATCAGATGGTATAAAATCAATTAATTCATCATTCATTTCCCCTATTGTAGTATAATTATTCAAACTAATAGCATCACTTGTTATAAACTCTATTTTTAAAATAGTATCAATAGTTTCATTCATTTCATTTGCTATTTCATCAATAGTTGCTTCTCTTTGTAATTTTCTTTCTAAATTTTCTTTTATTTTTTTATATTTTTTTACTTTTCTTAATTGATATTCTGGTATTTTAAACGATCTATTACTATAATCAATATATTTTGCAATTGATTCTCTTATCCACCAAGTTGCATATGTTGAAAATTTATATCCTTTAGTATAATCAAACTTATCGACAGCTTTCATTAATCCAATGTTTCCCTCTTGAATTAAATCCCAAATATCAATATTTGGATAATGATATTTTCTAATATATTTGAAAACTAATCTTAAATTACATTTAATAAAAAAATCTTTAGCTTCTTTATCACCTGTTTCTATTTTTTTAAATATTTCTTGTTGGTCTTTAAAAGTTAACAAAGGATATTTTTTTATTTCATTATAATATGCTCCAATTTGATTTTCTATAGTTGAAATAGATTCTATTTCAAAATCTTCTTTTATTTCAATATCATTTATATTACAGTATATCTCAATCATAGTAATAATATTTTCTGAAATATTTAACTCAAATAATTTATCATTTTTTATTATATTTATATTTTTATTCACAAATATTTTAAGTAAATTATTTAATTCATCATTATTTTCAATTAAATAAGCAAATAAATCAAGATCTGAATTTATTTTATAACAGACTAAAAAATGATTAATTTTTCTTAATGAATTAACTACTTTATAATAACTTTCATCATTACTTACAAAATTAATATAATTGCTTATTGTTTCTTCTTTATTTTCTTTTAAACAATCAGTAACTTGTCCTATAAAAAACTTATTTAATCTACTTTCAAATTCTTCTATATTAGCAGTACTAATATTTTTTTTAACATAACTTAAATATAATTTTCTATCTATATTTATAAACAAATAATCATTATATTTTTTCAAAGCTATTTCATATAATTTGTTATCCATAATATACCCCCAAAATAATTAGTTATATAATACCACAAAAAGCTTATAAATACAAGAAAAAAAGCCAAATCAATTGACTTTTATTCATCATTTATAATATTTTAGCTTGTACAAGACGATTTAAGTGTAGTACTGTTATACATAATACTCTTATAAACACGATTAGTAATTTTCTCACCAGACTTATTATATCCAGTAAAACACGTATAAACTACTTTAGAATTATTGGCATTTTTTTGTATATATGAATACCTCTTAATATCCATTGTTTTAAAAGTATCATATTGCCCATTTTTATCTAATTTATTTAAACAATCTAAGTAACTTACATATGAATATGCGTGTCTTATGTGATCAACACCCGTAGGTACAGTTATATTATATGAACAGGTAATTACTAAATCACCCTTACTGTATGAACCAGATGTTGTTGGTCCCGAGTCTTTTTGTACAGATATTGTATAAGAATTTGAACCAGTAGTTGATGAAGAGGTTTTATTTTGAACATTTAAACAAATTGGCTGACCAAGCCATCCTGATGAATTCCAAGCTCTAAAACATGCTCTGGCACCTTTTTGTGAAGAATTAGATGAAGAAGAATACGAAATTGTTGTAAATCGTTTATTATCACTTGTAAAACTTAATCTGTATTTACCAGTAGTTGTATTAAGTGAACAGTCATTTTTGGTCTTTGATGTACAATAATATACGTATTGAACAGTTGAAGGTATTTTAGTGATTACATACGTCGTTTGACCATTTGTAGTATCATTAGCAGGCAAAATACTTATATAATTATTACTATTACCAGAAGTTGAACTATTAGATGATATTTTTACAACTGCATAATACTGTTTTGTAAAAGTATTACCACTATTACTTTTAAATGTAACAGTCACATAATAATAACCATCAGTTGTTCCAAGTTCTATACTACTATTTTTCTTTAAACTATTACCTGATCTAACTAAAGTTTGAGTTTTAGTTGAGGAAGTTGAATTACGATATACTTTATAACTTACACTTTTTATACATGAATCATATTTAGTAACCGTCAAAGCAGGAACTGGACTACTATTTTTGAAGAACGTACTATCAGTTGTGTACCAATTGCTAGTAGAAGTTCGTGCACCATAAGAATATTGATTAGAAGTAATAGAGAAAGAATCTAAAGTACATAAACTACTTCCAGTTCCGCCACCAGTACCACTTCCTGAACCAGTACTAGATCCACCACTAGATCCACTACTTGAACCATCTTCTGATCCACTACTTGGATTATCTAATGTACAATTTTTTGTACAACTACTACCAGTAGATTTGTAAGCATAATATGACTTAGTTAAGGTTGTATCATTAGATTTTAATTTAGCACTAACTTCTATTAAATAATATCCTTTATAGGTTAAAGTAACTAAAGAGCTTCCACTTTCCGTAGGTAAATTTATCGAATTGAAATTTGACATTGTTTTTAAATTAGTACTACTACTTCCATATTTAACTGTATATGTTGCATCTTTAAAACATGCTGAACCAAAATTATCTAATTTAACATTAATATTATTTCCTGATAGTTTTTGACTTGCAGCAAGTGTAAAAGATTGGGTAGAAATTTTTCCACTTGAAGCATCGTGAGAAATACTCAAGATATTAGATGCTATAGGTGCAGTACAAGTTTCTTCGCTTGGATCCGATGAATCACTTCCTCCTGACGAATCGCCTCCACCAGACGAATCACCTCCACCAGACGAATCGCCTCCATCAAACGAATCATCTCCGCCAGACGAACCATCTTCATCCGATTTTACAGTAACATTAACTGTTGCAACTTTATTTTGATCTTTTGTTGTAATTGTAACAACAGAACTTCCAGGTTCTAAAGCCGCCATCATGCCATCTGATGTAACAAAAACAATATTTGTATTGCTTGATGAAAATTTAACTTCTTTATTGGTAGCATTTTCTGGAGTTATATTAAATTCCAGTTGTTTAGTTCCACCTCTTGTAATTGTAATAGAAGTATCACCAACTATAGTTATTGATTCAACCGGAACACTCGAAGTTTCAACTGTTACAACTATCTTATCAGATATTCCATTCTCAGTTGTTGCAATTATCGTTGCCGTTCCAGCACTTATTCCTTTGACAACACCATCCTCAACCGTTGCAACTTCAGGATTACTACTTTCCCAAGTAATTTTTCTATTAGTTGCATTAGTTGGTAAAATTTCATAATTAATAGTACTTGTATTATTAATAGCCAATCCATTTGATAAACCACTAATCTTTAAACTTACAGGATCTAAATTGACAACTGGTTCATCATTTTCTGCTTCAACAACATTAACTGTGATACTTGCTTTAACATTTTCATCACTTGTTTTTAAAGTAATTGTTGTTGTACCAGCAGAAATACCATAAATATATCCAGAATTGTCAACTAACGCAATAGCTTTATCAGCACTTTCATAAACTAAATCTCGAACTTTAGCATCCGTTGGAGTAACAGTATATTGAAGCAAAAAACTTCCTCCTGCACTTATATCTATTTTTTCTTGTTCAAAAGAAATACTTTGAGGTACAATGTCTTTTGATGTTACCGTTACTAAACATTTACTAGTATATTCTTTTCCATTTTCAACATATTTACCAATAACATCAGTTGATCCTTCACCAACTGCTTCAACTGAACCATCATCAGATACACGAACAACATTACTATTTTCGGATGTCCACACAATAACTGGATTTTCATCTTTATTAAAATAAACATCTCCAAGTATTGTATCAGTTTCTCCAACTGCTAATGACATACTCTTATATGGAATAACAACAACTGGATCACTAGTACTTTGACTACTTTGACCTTGATTAGTTTTCTTAGTACATCCTTTAGCAAGCAATATAATTAAAATAAGACCAACCACTCCAATTATCACATAAAAAACAATTTTTTTTAATTTTTCATTATCAAATCCATTATTATTATCATCATCTGCATAATAATTTTCTTCTTTTTCTTCGGAATAATCAGTATACATAAAAATCCCCTCATTTCTAAAAGTATTTTATCACACAATATACAAAAATACAATATAAAAAAATAAAATTAAAAAGACCTAAAAAACTTAGGTCAATTAATTATTTTACCAATTCAATGATGGAAATTAAAGCTCCATCTCCTCTTCTTTCATCTAACTTTAAGATTCTAGTATATCCACCATTTCTCTTTTCATAACGTTTTGCCAAATCATTAAAGATTTTATCAACAACTTCTTTATCATTATGAAAAAATGCTAAAGCCATTCTACGTGAAACTAAATCTCCTTTTTTTCCATAAGTAATCATTTTATCAACGAACTTACGTACTTCTTTAGCTCTTGTATTGGTTGTTTCTATTCTTTCTTTCATTATTGCATCACGTGTTAAGTTAGATAGCATACTTTTTCTATGTTTACTTACTCGTCCTAATTTTCTATATGCCATATTTTCCTCCTAATCTTCGTCTTTTAAAGTAAGATTCATATCTTTAATTTTATCAAGAACTTCTTTTAAAGACTTCTTACCTAAATTACGTATTTTCATAAAGTCACTTTGTTTTTTATCAACTAAATCTTTAAGTGTCTTTATATTTGCTCTCTTTAAGCAATTAAATGTTCTAACTGAAAAATCTAAATCTTCAATTGGAGTTTCTAATTCTTTAGATTTACTATCTTCAGTTTTCTCAATCATTAAACCAGTTAAATCTTTAATACTACCAACATCTTCTAAAATATTGAAGTGGGCAATTAAAATTTTAGAAGCAAGTGCCACAGCATCTTGAGGCTTAATACTACCATTAGTCCAAACATTTAAAATTAATTTATCATAATTTTCATTTTGACCAACACGTGCATTATCAACTTCATAAGATACTCTTTCAATAGGTGAATAAAGTGAATCAATTGCAATAGTTCCAACTTTCTTTATATCTAATAACTTTTTATTTTCTTCACTTCTTACATATCCACGTCCGTTAGTAACCGTCATCTCCATTACAAGATGTGCCCCGCGACTAAGTGTTGCAATATGTAAATCGGGATTCATGATTTCAAGATCAGCGTCAAGTGTAAAATCAGATGCTTTAATTTCCATTTCATCCTCACTACACGTAACATCAAGATGCATTAATTTCATTTCATCAGAATAATTTTTAATAACCACACTTTTTAAATTTAAAATAATTGTTGTAACATCTTCAATAACTCCATCAATAGTTTGAAATTCATGTTGAATTCCTTCAATTTTAACACTTGAAATTGCACTTCCTGGAAGACTTGATAATAAAACTCTTCTTAAAGCATTACCAATAGTATTACCAAATCCTCTTTCAAGAGGTTCAAATTCGAATTTTCCGTAGAAATTATTTTCTACATAATCAGTTACTTTATAAACTGGTTTTTCAAATGGTATTGTAAAATTTGCCATATTCCCTCCTTATTTATCCACAAATTTTTATCATTATCTAATCCAAATTATCCACGAGGACGTTTTGGTGGACGACATCCATTATGTGGAATTGGTGTTACATCGCTAATTGATGTAATCTCAAGTCCGGCTGTTTGAAGTGAACGAATTGCTGTTTCACGTCCAGGTCCAAGTCCCTTAACATATACTTCAACTTTTCTCATGCCAGCATCCATTGCTTTCTTTCCAGCAGCTTCTGATGCTAATCCTGCAGCAAATGGTGTTGATTTCTTTGAACCTTTAAATCCAATAGCTCCAGCACTCGCCCAAGCAATAGCATTACCTTCTTTATCAGACAAAGTTACAATTGTATTATTAAATGTTGCATGAATATGGGCAACCCCTTCAGGCACATTCTTTTTGACTTTTCTTTTTCTTTGCTTATAAGCCATGGTTTTTCCTCCTTTTTTAATTTTTTAAACTATTTCTTCTTATTAGCAACAGTTTTTCCTTTACCTTTACGAGTACGAGCATTTCTATTTGTTCTTTGTCCTCTTACAGGTAAACCTTTTTTATGACGAGTTCCTTGATATGAGTTAATTTCCATTTTTGTTTTAATGTTCATATTAACTTCACGTCTTAGATCTCCTTCGGTTAAATGTTTATTAATTTCATCTCTTAATTTTGTTAATTCATCAGTTGTAACGTCTCCTGCTTTCTTAGTTGGTAGAACACCAGCATTCTCACATATTGTTTTAGCAAGATTTCGTCCAATTCCATAAATATAAGTTAATGAAATAACAATATGTTTATCATTTGGTATATCTACACCCTTAATACGTGCCATTTAATTACACCTCCTATTATCCTTGGGTTTGTTTGTGTTTTGGATTTTCACAAATTACCATTACTTTACCTTTACGTTTAATTACTTTACATTTAGCACAAATTGGTTTTACAGATGGTTTTACTTTCATAATATTTCCCTCCTACTTTCTATAGGTTATACGCCCACGTGTTAAATCATAGGGTGATAGTTCAACCACAACATTATCACCTTCTATGATACGAATGTAATTCATTCGCATTTTACCAGAAACGTGAGCCTCAATAATATGCTTATTACTAAGCTCTACTTTGAATTTGTACCCTGGTAAAACTTCTAAAACTTTTCCTTCTACCTCAATAGTATCATTTTTGGCCATTTAAACCTCCTTTTAATTCTCCAGTTAATATTCTATAACCGTCATCAGTTACTGCAACTGTATGTTCAAAGTGCGCTGATAGACTATAATCTTCTGTTTCAATTGTCCAATCATTGTCAAGTATTACAATTTCTGGACTTCCTAAAGTTAACATTGGTTCAACTGCAATAACCATACCTTTTCTTAAAACCGGACCTGTTCCTTTTGTTCCAAAATTTGGAACATCAGGTTCTTCATGAACTGTCGTACCAACACCATGTCCAACTAATTCTTTAACAACTCCTAAATTATGGGCATGAGCATATTCTTCGATAGCTGCTCCAATATCCCCAATGCGTTTCCCTGGCTTAATTTCCTTAAGACCAACATATAAAGATTTTTCCGTATGCTCCATTATATATTTCGCATCATCAGATATATTTCCAACCGCATATGTCCAAGCTGAATCTCCATGATACCCCTTAAAACATGCTCCAATATCTATTGATATTATATCACCATTTTTAAGTTTATAGTTGCTTGGTATTCCGTGAACAACCTCCGAGTTTATACTTGTACAAAGTGTATTTGGAAATCCTTCATATCCAAGAAACGATGGTGTACAGCCCTGACTTCTAATAAACTCTTCAGCTAATTTATCAAGTTCTTTAGTTGTAATTCCTGGTTTAATAAAAGGTTTTAAATATTTATGAGTTTGATATACAACATTACCTGCTATAGCAAGTAATTCTATTTCTCTCTCACTTTTAATACTAATCATTTAATATATCCTCAACACCACTAAGCATGGTTTCTTTATCAAGAGAATTTACAAAATGAATATTACCTTTTTCTTGATAAAATTCTATTAATGGTTCGGTTTTTTCTAAGAAAGTCTCATAACGAGTTTTAAATGACTCTCTATTATCATCACTTCTTTTATATAAATTTCCACCACATTTATTACAAATATTATCAACTTTCGGAGTATTTACTCCAGTCAAAGTATTATGAACACTTCCACAAGATTTACATAACATACGTCCAACAATTCTCTTTTCTAAAGTCTCATAATCAGATTCTAAGATAATTACTGATCCTAAATCAATATTTAAACGACTTATTAATTCATCATATTTTTTAGCTTGTTCTAAAGTTCTTGGAAAACCGTCTAAGATAAATCCATTTTTAATATCGTCTTGTTTTAGTCTATTTTCTAAAATTTCAAAGACTATTTCATCAGTAACTAAAACACCTTGACTTAACATATCACTTACCGTGCGTCCCAGTTGTGTATCACTTGTTGATACATCCCTAAGTAAATCACCAGTTGAAATATGAACATAGCCATATTTCTCTACTAACATTTCTGATAAAGTTCCTTTACCAGCAGCTGGTGCTG
Organism: Bacilli bacterium; assembly: GCA_017528315.1. Lineage (GTDB taxonomy): Bacteria > Bacillota_I > Bacilli_A > RF39 > UBA660 > RUG591. The sequence goes on along the minus strand of JAFXOW010000010.1, from coordinate 123,668 downwards.
CTATTAAAATGATATTTTTCATCTTAAACGGCTCCTTCTCTTCTTGTAAGTTCTTGTAGCAAGACTTCCTTCTAATTGTTTATAAGTTTCAAGTGCAACACCAACAACAATCAATAATCCTGTACCACCAATACTAATACTACTTGGAAGTTTTGTAATTGATGTAAATATTATTGGTAAAATTGCTAAAACAATTAATAATAAAGTTCCAACAATTGTAACACGAGATAAAGTATGTCTTACATACTCTTCTGTTTCACTACCAGGTCTAATTCCTGGAATATATCCTCCATTTTTCTTTAAGTTATCTGCAACATCCTCAGGTTTTAATTGCAAGAATGTATAGAAATAACCAAAGAAGAATATTAGAAATACATATATTACAAATCCAACTGGTTTGGAATAATCAAGGTAAGTTTCTACAAAACTCTTAAATCCTTCATTATTAACAAAGTTAGATATAGTGGCTGGAATTGCCAACAAACTTGATGCAAAGATTACCGGAATAACACTTGCTGTATTAAGTTTAATTGGTAAGAATGATTGCTCTGAACCATAACTACCCGTTGTTTTATTCGCGTATTGTAAAGGTATTCTTCGTTCAGATTCTTGAACATAAATAACTCCAATTATAATTGCAAAATAAATGATAACGAATACCGCAAATTTTAATATTCCAATAAGAAGTTCAGTACCACTTCCAATAACAAATGAATTATAAGCTGTTACAAACATTGTTGGAAGTGTTGCAATAATACCAGCCATAATCATCAAAGATATTCCATTCCCTATTCCTTTTTGAGTAATTTGATCCCCAAGCCACAAACAAAATGCCGTTCCAGCTGTCATAATAACAGCAACATACAAGTAATCAAATGCATTTCCTACTCCAAGGAAGGCAAAACTAAAAGCATATCCTTCAATAAACGCAAATATTATACCCATATATCTAGTAATTTGATTAAGTTTACGACGACCAACTGGACCTTCCTTACTTAATTCTGTAAAATAAGGAATAATATCCATTTCTAATAGTTGCACAATAATTGATGCTGTAATATAGGGACTAACACCTAAGGCAAAGATTGAAAATCTCTTAAGACTTCCTCCACCCATAGCATTAATAAGTTCCAAAAATCCTAAATTCTTAGTAATATTTGTTGTTCCAGGTACCGTAATACCAGTTCCTATTATAAAGATTAATAATGCTCCTAATGTGAAAAATAATCTATTTCTTAAATCTTTATTAGTAGGCGCAAATATTTGCTTCAACATGTGAAACATTAGATCACCTCTATTTTACTTCCATTATTCTCAAGTTTTTCTATTGCAGATTTTGAAAATTTATGTGCTTTAACAGTTAATTTCTTGTCGCATTCTCCATCTCCAAGAACTTTAACTCCATCAAGTTGATTTTTAAGTATTCCAGTTTCTTTAAGTAATTCTGGCGTAACAATGTCTCCATCCTTAAATCTATTTAAATCTGAAACATTGATTGTTGCATATCTAATTTTAAAATCACTATTTGAGAATCCTCTCTTTGGTAATCTTCTATAAAGTGGTAATTGTCCACCTTCAAATTGAGCAGGAATTGAAACACCACTTCTCGCTTTTTGACCTTTTTCACCACGTCCACTTGTTTTACCAAGTCCAGATCCCATTCCACGTCCAACTCTACGTCTAACGCTCTTTGCTTCTCTATTTCTTTCTAATTCATGTAATTTCATTATCCTAATATCTCACTTTCTTCTTTTCCTCTTAATTTAGCAACCTCATCTATTGTTTTAATAGATGTTAAAGCATTAATAGTTGCTGTTGCCATATTTAATTTAGTTCTTGAACCAAGTGATTTACTTGAAATATCATGAACACCAGCAAGTTCAAGTACCGCACGAACTGCTCCACCAGCAATTAATCCGGCTCCAGCTGGGGCTGGTTTAATAAGTACTCTTGCAGCACCACTCTTACCAATTGCTTCATGGGCTATAGTTCTTCCATCAATTAAAGTGATTTTAATTAGATTTTTATTTGCAGCTTGAATGGCTTTTTTAATAGCATCTGGTACTTCAGAAGCTTTACCAATACCAATTCCTACTGTTCCTTTTCTATCACCAACAACAACAGTAGCAGAGAATCTTCTTTGTCTTCCACCTTGAGTAACCTTAACAACACTCTTAATTTCAACAACTAATTCTTCATACATTTTAGTGTTTTGGCTTTTTTCTTTCTTTCCTTTTTGCATAGCTCCTCCTTAGAATTCTAATCCACCATCGCGAGCACTGTCAGCAAGTGCTTTAACACGACCATGATATAGGTATCCGCCTCTATCAAATACAACCTTAGTAATTCCTGCCTTTTTAGCTTTCTTAGCAAGATTTTCTCCAACGGCCTTCGCTGCTTCTACATTACTTCCATTCTTACCTTTATTTTCTAAAGAGGAAGCACTTACTAGAGTAATACCTTCTTCATCATTAATAATTTGAGCATAAATATTTGTATTAGATTTAAAAACACAAAGACGTGGTATATCATGAGTTCCAACGATTTTATTTCTTACACGTTTATGTCTTTCAATTCTTACATCATTTCTTGATACTTTACTAATCATATTTCCTCCTTACCTATTAGGCAGCTTTCTTACCTTCTTTACGACGAATATATTCATCTTTATAACGAATACCCTTTCCTTTATAAGGTTCAGGTTCTCTTACTTTACGAATATTAGCAGCATATTCTCCTACTAATTCTTTAGAAATTCCTGATACAGTTATTTCCGTATTACTTACTACTTCTACTTTAATACCTTCTGGTACTTTCATTTCAACTGGATGAGAATATCCTGCATTTATTACAAGATTAGATCCCTTCATATTGAAACGATATCCAACACCAACAATTTCTAAACCTTTTTTATAACCCTCACGTACTCCTTTAATCATATTAGCAATGTTAGCATTTGCTGTTCCATGTAAAGCCTTAGTAAATTTTTCTTCATCACTTCTTTTTAAAGTAATTTCATTACCATTTATTTCCATAGAAATAACTTCTGGTAACTCTAAGCTTAATTCACCAAGTTTGCCTTTAACAGTAACAAGGTTATCTTGAACTTCAACACTAACACCTTCAGGAATAACAATTTTTCTATTTCCTATACGGCTCATAATCTTATCCTTTCCTACCAAATATAAGCTAGTACTTCTCCACCTAAGTTATTTGAACGAGCAGCTTTATCAGTCATTAAACCTTTACTCGTAGAAATAATTGCTATACCTAATCCATTTAATACTTTAGGAATATCAGTACTTTTAGCATATACTCTTAAACCTGGTTTAGATATTCTCTTAAGTCCAGTAATAACTCTTTCTTTATTTGGTCCATATTTTAATGTTATAACAATTGTTCCTTGAACATCATCTTTTGATACTTTATAATCTTCAATAAAACCTTCTTCTTTTAAAATTTTAGCAATTTCTAATTTTGTTTTTGAAGATGGTACCAAAACTTCTTGATAGCGTAATTGATTTGCATTACGAATTCTCGTTAGCATATCTGCAATAGCATCTGTTACTACCATATTATTTTATCCTCCTTTTTACCAGCTTGATTTTTTAACACCTGGTATTTGTCCTTTATAAGCTAATTCACGAAAACAAATTCTACAAATTCCAAATTTTGAGATTACAGCATGTGGTCTTCCACATCTTTCGCATCTTGTATATTCACGAACTTTAAACTTTTGTTTTTTGTTAGCTTTATTTATCATACTTTTTTTAGCCATAATTTCCTCCAATTACTTTCTAAATGGCATTCCAAGTTCATCTAATAAATCGAATGCTTCTTCATTACTCTTAGCTGTTGTTACAAACACAATATCCATTCCACGAACTTTAACGACATTATCGTATTCAATTTCAGAAAAAATTAATTGTTCTTTAATTCCTAAAGTATAGTTTCCACGTCCATCAAATGCTTTAGAACTAATTCCACGGAAATCTCTTACACGAGGAAGACCAATACTAATTAATTTATCCATAAAATTATACATAGCATCTCCCCTAAGAGTTACTTTACATCCAATTGCTTGTCCTTCTCTGACATGAAATCCGGCTATACTTTTCTTAGCTCTCGTTATAACCGGTTTTTGACCAGTTATAGCTGTTAAATCATTAACGGCTGCATCAAGTAGCTTAGAATTAGTTGTAGCATCTCCAACTCCAATATTAACAACAATCTTTGATAACTTTGGAACTTCCATAATTGATTTATAACTATATTTTTCTTTTAAACTTGGAATAACTTTATTCAAGTATTTTTCTTTTAGGCGGTTCATCAATAATTCCTCCTTCTTTAATCAAACTTTTCGTTTGATTTTTTTGAAACTCTTACTTTCTTTTTAGTTTTTTCGTCAACAGTAATTCCTACTCTAGTAGGTTTATTAGTTTTCTTATCAACAAGCATTACATTAGATGCATTGATAGGTGCTTCTATATCAAGTATTCCACCTGTTTCTTGTCCATTTCCCTTGCTGTGTTTATGAACAATATTTATACCTTCAATAATTACTCTATTTTCTTTAACTAATACTTTCTTGATAGTTCCACTTTTTCCTTTATTAGAACCAGCAATTACTATAACTTTATCACCTGTTTTTAATTTCATCATACACCTCTATAGTACTTCCTTAGCTAAAGATACAATCTTCATAAAATCTTTATCCTCACGAAGTTCTCTAGCTACTGGTCCAAAAATACGTGTTCCCACTGGACTCTTATCATCTTTAATAATAACGCAAGCATTGTCATCAAATTTAATATACGAACCATCTGGACGTCTTACACCAAATTTAGAACGAACAATAACTGCTTTTACAACTTTACTTTTCTTGACTGTACCGTTGGGAATAGCATTTTTTACGGTTCCAACAACGATATCGCCAATATTTCCAGTCTTAACTTTACTTCCTCCAAGAACGCGAATAACTAAAAGTTCACGTGCTCCTGAATTATCAGCAACCTTAAGACGACTTTCTTGTTGAATCATAATTCCTCCTTATCAAGTTATTCCTATAGAATAACTGCTTTTTCTACGATTTCTTTTAAATAGAAATATTTTGTTTTTGATAATGGTCTTGTTTCAACTATTCTAACTGTATCTCCAACTGATGCCAAATTTTTTGGATCATCTACAGCATACTTCTTAGAATATTTTACTCTCTTACCATATAATGGATCTTTCTTATAAGTTTCAACTAATACTGTTATAGTTTTATCGTTTACATTACTTACAACTTTTCCAACTAATTCCTTACGTCTTTCCATTATTTAGCCTCCATCTCGCGTTCACGAAGAACTGTTTTACATCTTGCTACATCATGTCTTAATTCTCTGATTCTTGAAGGTTTTTCTAAATTTCCAAGTGAAGATTGAAAACGTAAATTAAATAATTCTTGTTTAGTGTCTACAATCTTTTTATTTATTTCTTCAGTGGTCATTTTTCTAATATCATTAACCTTCATTCTTATCACCACTTTCTATTTCTTTTGTAACAAATTTTGTTTTAATTGGTAATTTATGACTAGCTAGACGAAATGCTTCACGAGCTACATCTTCAGTTACACCACCAATTTCAAACATAATTTTACCTTCCTTAACTACGGCAACCCATTTATCAACAGCACCTTTTCCTTTTCCTTGACGAGTTCCAAGTGGTTTGCTAGTTACAGGCATATGAGGGAAAATATTAATCCATACTTTTCCTCCACGTTTCATATATCTTGTCATAGCAACACGAGCTGCTTCGATTTGATTAGTTGTAATCCAAGCACCTTCTTTAGCCATTAGTCCAAATTCACCAAATGATAAAGTTGTATTTCCCTTTGCACGTCCTTCATATGGTAATCTATGAACTCTTCTATATTTAACTCTTGCTGGAATTAAAGCCATAATTACTTACCTCCATTCTTTGAAGGAAGAATTTCTCCTTTATAAATCCATACTTTTACACCAATTTTTCCAAATGTTGTATCAGCTTCAGATTGAGCATAATCAATATCAGCTCTAAAAGTATGAAGTGGTATTGTACCTTCCTTATATCCTTCACTTCTTGCCATGTCTGCACCACCTAAACGACCTGAAACACTAGTTTTAATTCCTTTAGCTCCGGCTTTCATAGCATTTTTAATAGCACGTTTTTGAGCCATTCTAAATGATGCTCTATTGGAAATTTGTTTAGCAATTGAATCAGCTACTAACTTAGCATTAATATCTGCTTTTTTAACATCAACAACTGATACTTGAACAGCATGACCTACTAATGTAGATAATACTTTCTTAAGTTTTTCAATTTCTTCTCCGCCTTTTCCAATTAATACACCAGGTTTAGCTGAATGAATTGTGACTTCACATCTTTTCTTACTTCTTTCAATTTCAACCTTGGCAACACCTTTATCTACTAAATTTTCATCAAGATAACGACGAATTTCCATATCTTCTTTTAAAACTTTAGCAAAATCATGCTTAGGAGCATACCATTTAGATTCCCAGTCTTTATTTATACCTATTCTTTGTCCAATTGGACTTACTTTTTGTCCCATAATATCTCCTATCTTTCCTTAACACGAACTATTATATGACTAGTTCTTTTATCTTTATGTCCTATATATCCTCTTGAATCAAACATAATTCTTTTCATAACAGGACCCATGTCTACTCTTGCTTCGCTTACAAATAACTTAGCTTCATCAGCACCTTCATTATTAACAGCATTAGCGATTGCTGAATTAAGTACACTAAGTATTAATTTAGAAGCTTTAGTATTATAATTTACTAATATGGTTTTTGCGTCACTTACATTTTTTCCACGAATTAAATCAATAACAAGTCTTGCTTTAATTGGTGAAATTCTTTGCATCTTTGCAATTGCATATGTTTCCATACTTAATTTCCCTCCTCGAATTATTTAGTCTTGTTTTCGCCATGTCCACCAAACTTACGAGTTAGTGAAAATTCACCTAATTTATGTCCGACCATATCTTCTGTAACATATACTGGAATAAATTCTTTTCCATTATGAACAGCAAAAGTATGACCTATAAATTCAGGATAAATTGTTGAACGGCGAGACCAAGTCTTAATAACTTCTTTCTTTCCAGATTCATTTAAATTTTGAACCTTCTTTAGTAATCTATCGAATACATAAGGTCCTTTTTTCAAACTTCTTGCCATATTTACTCTCCTTATTTACTATTCCTACGACGAACGATTAATTTATCGCTAGATTTATTTTTACGAGTTTTATATCCAAGTGCAGGTTTTCCCCATGGAGTAACTGGTCCTTTGCGACCAACTGGAGCACGTCCTTCACCACCACCATGTGGATGATCATTAGGGTTCATTACAGATCCACGAACAGTTGGACGAATTCCCATATGACGACTTCTTCCAGCTTTACCTAAATGAACAAGCTCATAATCAGCATTTCCAACTTCTCCAATTGTTGCCATACAAGTACCAAGGATTTTACGTTGTTCTCCACTTGATAAACGTATCATTACATACTTTCCTTCACGTCCAAGTATTTGAGCACTAGAGCCTGCAGAACGTGCTAAAGCTCCACCTTTTTTAGGACGAAGTTCAATATTGTGAATAACAGTACCAACCGGAATATTCATAATTGGAAGTGCATTTCCTATTTTAATATCAACGTTTTCTCCACTTATAACTACATCTTCAACATGTAAATCCTTTGGAGCTATAATATATCTCTTTTCTCCATCTTTATAATTAATTAAAGCAATATTTGCCGAACGATTTGGATCGTATTCAATACTAGCAACACGTCCTTCTATATCAAATTTATTTCTTTTAAAATCAATTATACGATATTTTCTCTTTTCTCCACCACCATGGTGTCTTACTGTAATATGTCCTTGATTATTACGTCCACCATTTTTCTTTAGTGTAACGACTAGACTCTTTTCTGGAGTACTTTTAGTAATTTCTTCATTAACAAGCGTACTCATCTTACGTCTTGCATTAGTTGTGGGTTTAAAATTCTTAATAGCCATATACCCTCCTATTTCATTTCAATCGTTTGTCCAGCCTTAAGAGTAACAATTGCTTTTTTGCATCTATTACTAAGTCCAGTATAACGACCTACTCTTTTTTTCTTAACTGGCATGTTCAATGTTTGAACATCCACTACATTAACTTTAAATATTTTTTCAACAGCTTCTTTAATTTCAATCTTAGTTGCCTTAAGTGAAACTCTGAAACTGTATTGGTTTATTGCTTCACGGTCACGGCTTTTCTCAGTAATTAAAGGAGCTTTAATTATTTCTAAATACTTAGTATCCATATTATTTAAGTGCCTCCTCTATTGTCTTTATAGCAGCAACATCCGCTAATATATAGTCAGCATTTATAATGTCTAAAACATTTAATTCGTATGGTTCCATCATAAAGATATTTTGTAAATTACGTCCTGCAAGAATTACATTTTCATCTAATTCATTCATAACAATTAAAACTTTCTTAGAAGCAATTTCTAAACCATCAAGCATCTTAATCATTTCTTTAGTTTTTGGAACATCAAGAGTAATCTTATCAACAACAATTATCTCTTTATCATGTGCTTTATAAGTTAAAGCACTCTTTAATGCTAACTTTCTTTCCTTACGATTCATTTTAAGTGAGTAATCACGAGGTACAGGTCCTAGAGCAATTCCTCCTCCACGCCACTGTGGTGCGCGAATTGAACCTTGACGAGCACGTCCAGTTCCCTTTTGTCTCCAAGGTTTTCTTCCACCGCCTGATACTTCGCTTCTTGTTTTTACTTTATAAGTTCCTTGACGAAGTCCTGACATTGCAACCTGAATTGCGTCACGTACCACATTATCATTAGGTTTTATATCAAATACTTCTTTGCTTAACTTAATGTCATTAACTCTTTCCATAATTATCCTCCTTTACAAGAGATTACTCTCCTGTTGGCTCCTCTTCCTTAGTTTCAGAAGTTTCTACTTCTTCTGTGGTTTCAACTGTCTCTTCTAAAGTATCGTTTTCTACTACTTCTGAATTTTCCACATCATTAGTAACTTCTTCTACTTCATAAAAAACTAAGTCTACTTTTTCATTTACCTTATCAGGATTTTTTACAGCTGTTTTAATAACAACTAAAGCTTTCTTTGGTCCAGGAACATTTCCTTTAATTAAAACAATATTGTTTTCTAAATCAATTTTTACTATTTCAAGATTTTGAACAGTAACTAATTCATGTCCCATATGACCTGGTAACTTCTTTCCCTTTAATACGTGCATTGGAAGAAGTGTTCCCATAGATCCTACTCCACGATGGTATTGACTACCATGTCCCATAGGTCCTCTTGTTTGATTGTAACGTTTAATTACACCTTGATATCCCTTTCCTTTTGAAATTCCAGAAACATCAACCATTTCTCCTTCTGTAAATATACTTGCATCAACTTTTTGTCCTAAAGTATATTCAGATACATTAACCCCTCTTATTTCTTTTAAGAAGCGCTTAGGTTCAACACCTGCTTTTTTTAGATGACCCATCTCTGGTTTAGTAGTATTTTTCTCTTTTTTGCTGATAGCTGCAAGTTGAATAGCTTCATATCCATCTGTTTCCATAGTTTTAATTTGACTAACATAGTTAGGTTCTACTTCAACAACAGTAACCGGAATAAGCTTACCTTCACGAGAAAAGACTTGAGTCATCCCAATCTTTCTACCTAAGATTCCTTTCATTTTTAATTCCTCTCTTTCTTATTTTTCTTATTTTTGTTTAATATCAATATCAACACCACTTGGTAAATCTAAATGTGTTAAAGCATCAATAATTTCCTTACTTGGATTTTTGATATCGATAAGTCTCTTATGAGTTCTCATTTCAAATTGTTCACGTGAATCTTTGTACTTATGTACTGCACGAAGAATTGTAAACTTTTCAATTTCAGTTGGAAGTGGTACTGGTCCACTGATTTCTCCACCTGATCTTTTAACAGTTTCAACAATTTTTAAGCATGCATTATCAAGTACACGATGATCATATGCTTTCAATCTAATACGAACTATCTGTTTTGACATATTATCGGCTCCTTTCGTCTATATCTGGCATAGGCTTGCTCCGTGCAAATAACCCGAACAACGTGCCCACGTGTATCGACAACCTTGCACATCTAAGCAATCAAACACGATAGATATTTTAGCATAGAAAAATAGGAAAATCAAGAACTTTTTTATTATATTTTTAATTTTTTTCTTTTTTAGTTAAATTACTCTTTATTTGAATCAATTATTTTTTCTACTTCTTCAATTGTTAGATTACATCCATCTGCTATGTGTTCCAAAGTCCAACCTTTTTTATACATATTCATAATCATTTCAATCCTATTTTGTTCTATGCCCTCAGCAAGAACCTCTTCACGAACCTCATCACGAACTTCTTCTCGAAGATACTTTTTTTCTATTTCAAGTTCTTGCTTACGAGCTTCCTCTCTATCATAATACTTTACAACAAAATCAGAATTCTTATTCATATCGAACACTATTCCTTCAATTAAAGTTCCAATAGCTTTATCCATTAATTCACTCTTAATTATTTCTTCAAATTTGTCTTTTTCATTTTCCCAAATCAATGCACCAAATAAAATTAATAATGGATTTATATTAGACTTTTCTCTTTTTGTACCATAATTCGGATAGTCTTGCAATATTAATTTGATACGAAGTAAATTTTCTTAATAATTCATGATTATGGTTATTTCTTAAAGTATATTCGTCAATTACATCTTTATGTTCCATATCAATATAACGAGGATTAAAACTAAATTGAATTGTCTGAACCAAATCTTCATAAGAATTACCACGTTCAAGACCTGAACTAAAAACATCACTTGCAAAGAAAATGTTTCTATCAATAATTGGTTAATGAGTACTATATTTGTTCATTTCAATTGTAATTTTTAATGGTTCATCTATATTAACCCAAGCAACAATATCTTTTTCACCATGTTTAGAATTAACTGCCAAATTAGACATACCACTAGATTTTATAATTACATGACCTTTTGTTTCATCATATGGAATACCAAGTAAAGCACTTAAAAGTACTTCCGTATTAGCCACATACTCCTCTCTTCCAAATACTTCATGAAATAAATCGTCTTATGCGATTGGCACAATCAAATTAGAATCATTTTCACACTCATTTCTAGTGACATATTTTCGCATTTTTACCTTCTCATTTCTCCATAATTATAGTACTCTAACTATAGTATTTTCACCGGTAATTAAAAGACTAACACAACAATCTATATATGTCAAATTTTGTAAATCAATATTTTTAATACAAAAATACCTCAAATTTCCTTTTTGTTTAATTTATAAAAACAAAAAACAAAATTGAGGTATAAAAAATATAACAAAAATTAAATTTACGCTAATATTTAAAAAAAAATAAGAAAAAAAATTTTTTCAATTTAATTTCTTAAATTATAAATCTAAACTATTTTCATTTAATAAAAATTCATATATATTCATAATCGTAATTCCAACTTCATTTCTCCATATCTTACCACCACTTTTTACTATAACAATTTTTTTAAAAAAATCATTTACATTCATAAGCGGCCTAAATTCTTGTTCTTGTTTCTCTTTTTCATCAATATTAAGTGCTGATTGTATATAATATTTTTTACTACCCAAATTGCAAACAAAATCTATTTCTGTTTGTTTACGATTATTTTCATCTCTTATTTCAACTACTCCAACATCTACAGCATATCCTCTTCTTCTAAGTTCATTATAAATGATATAATACACTTGTTGATTAGTCAACAAATACATTCCGAATTTTCGCCATTTTTGTCAAAAATTCGGAACGTTTTTAAATTATTTTCAAATCAATTTCTTTAAATACCTAGTTATATGCCATGCACGGTACACAAAATGACAAGTCATACTTGTCATTTATTCTACTACTTTTTCTACTATATACTTAGAAGCATTACTTATATCACTACTAGTAGATACTTGAAACTCTCTTTCTTCTCCTATATTAAAATTATTAAATTCTTTAATATATGATGTTAATATAACATTATCATTACTATCTTTAATAGTTAACTTTAAATCACTTTTATCTATAATACTATCTGTATTATTTTTCACTTTAACATAAATACTACTAACTTTACCAAGTTTCTCTATTCTTGAACTTACAACACTTATTTCATTTATAGTATTATCTACTTTAATATTTTCTACAATAGGTTTATCATCATCTAATATTAATTTATTACCTTTATTATTATTTCTAATAATAAAGAATATACTAATACCTATTATTACTACTAATACTATTCCTATTATAATTATTATTTTATTTCTCTTACTTATTCCTTTTATTTTATTTAACATATTTTTCATAATCAAATTCCTTTCTTACTATATATACTACTATATCTTAATTTATAACATATGGTGAATCACTAGTACCCTGACCACTTACTGAGAGTCCAGACTTTAGAGTCACGACAGGACGGACAGCATATCCACCATCGCTTGAAGACGTAAAACTACTACTGCTATAACTATATAGGCTCCCACCTCCGGGAAGTCCAGAAGCATTCATACGCCGTGCAACAAAGCTCCACGTAGAAGCATCATCCCATTTATACATACGTGAATCAATCCAATAGGCTGTTGGCGTTGTTGTTCCCTTGGCATAGGCAGCTATACTTACTCCTGCATCACTCAATAATTTTAAATCCGTTGTAAATCCTTGATCTCCTCCTCCAAAACTTTCTTCTCCATTTAATCCAACTGGCTTTTGATACCATAATCCTCCTGATGCTCCAAGTGTTGTATTATCGATTCTCGTTGTATTGGTTATTTGAAGTGTTGCTCCATCATATCCAAAATTTCTATATGCTCCATCTGGGGCGGTTGTTGGATCAAGTGTATACGTATGATTTTCATCTGCATATTGCTTAGCTATCTCATTTAATATATATACATAATTTAAATATCCATCCTTACCTGTAAAAGTTATATTTGTTGTTGATACATACTCTGATACTACTTCTACTGTACAATTGGGATTTATTTTTATTACTCTCCACAAATTTAACTCACTTGGATTTAAGGTTCCCGTTGCACCACTTACTCCTGTTGATGTTACATCATAACTTGTTGCTGTCGGTGTATAACTTACATAATCTCCTATATTAAAAGGATTATTAGTACAAAGTGATTTTTCATACAAAGCATCTATAGCATCACGAACATTAGTTACTGCAACTCCATTTTTAGTTAAATTAGCACTTGTATTATCAAAACTTACTTTATTACTATCAAATTGTATTGAAGTTGCATATACACAAGTTCCTGATATAGCTATTCCTACTATTAATGCTATTAATAGTTTAAAATTATTCTTTAAAAATAATCTTATTTTTTTCATTTTTTAAATTCCTTTCTATTTATTAAATTTTTATATGAATTAATACTACTAATATAAGAATTAAGATTAATAATATTATTTTCATATAAATATTTTTTATATTTAATTTTTCTTTTTATATTTCTATATTTAGTATAATTATTATACTTATTTCTACCTAAAAATATAAAATTATCTGTATTTTTATGAATCCTTGTTTTCTTATTTAATATTAAGTCATCTTTAATTAAAAATTCTTTTATTTTATTTAAACAGTATTTTAAATATTCTTTATCTTGATGCATCAATAAAAAGTCATCTTGATATCTAACATAATATTTTATATGTAAATTTTCTTTAATATAATGGTCTAAGTCATTTAAATAAAATATACCAAGTATTTGACTAGTCATAAAACCAATTGATAATTTATTATCACTATCAAGTATTTTATTAATTATTAGTAAAGAATCTTTATCTTTAATCCTTCTTTCTATTTTTTCTTTTAATATATCTATATTAATACTTCCAAAATAATCTTTAATATCACATTTTAATATATAATAACTATTATAATTATTATATAAAATTCTTCTATATTTATAATATAAATCTAAGGCATATTTAACTCCTTTGTTTGGACGTGATGCACAGTTTTCATTTATTAAACAAGGAAGTATACTAGGATATAAAATATATCTACTTACTAAATGATTAACTAGTTTATCATACATATTTTGACTGACTATTCTTCTTTTTTTAGGATCATATATATAGAATACATTAAACTTACCTGGTTCATACGTTTTATTTTTTAGGTCATTATATACTCTACTTATATAAACACATTTTAATGATTTAAATTCTGCTACTCTTTTTTTATTTCTAGTATTTTTACATATTTCATTAAAACAATATATTATGTTTTCTAATTTATAAATATTATCATATAAATTATTATATTTTTTCAAAATATATCCCCTTTCATTATTTTACTAACAGATATATTTTTCTTAGTTTATCCAAATGGAAAGGACAATAGTCTATTTCTATATTTATCAAATATAATAATAATTATATTTCCTAAGTTTATAGAAGTTACAGGACGGACCGCTTTATTGTTGTTGTTCGAAGTAAAGCTACTGCTATACCAGTTATACAGGTTGTTGCTACCAACGTTGCCATTCGAGTTCACAATACGTGCGGTAAATTTCCAATCAGTGGTACTGAAAAGATTACAATACGTTCTAACAACTATGCCCTACACTTATTTCTCCATGCATAAATATATTTAAGTAAATAATCTAGATTACTACCAAATTTTAAATATCTTTTATTATTTATAATTTTCTTATCATAACAAGAATTAATTAGAAAATCTAAATACTTAATATTAGCAATAATTTTATCTTGATAATCGATTCTCTTATCTATTGAATACGTTTCATTGGCTTCTAGAGTAATTCTTAACATATTATAACTTGTATTCATAATCTCTCTTTTTAACTCAATATACATATGAGGGAAATTAGTTAAATATTTATCAAAATCTAAAATAAGATTTTCAACTAAAGTAATAATATAAAACTTACTTTTGTTCATACAAAAGTCTTTCTATATCAAGAAGGTATTTATCATCTAACATTAAATGATTTTTTATTTTTTCTATTCTATCTATTTTTTCAGTATATTTTAAAGCTTCATTTAATGTTTCTTCATATTTATTTTTTCTCTTATAATTTTGTTTTATTTCTTCTTCATAATTATGAGCTTTATCAATAACTATATAATTAATACTTTTTCTATCTAAAACACTTAAAACTTTGTTTATAGCAACAAGAGGAAAGACACAATTAAGAGTATCATTTAGTTTTCTTAATTTATAATTAAATAAATAAGAAATAATTTTAGCATCATTATCATATGCTTCACAAAAATTACCAACTTTTAAGAAAATTATATAATCAGAGAATGCTTCTTTTAATGTCTTATGCATAAAAACATTCGCCATAATTAACCCTTCTTTCTTTTAATTTTTTAAGGCTGTCGTGGACGTCCTAGAGGGCGTCCACTCTTCATATTCTTTATCTTTCTATCTTAGTTTATCACATATGGTGATGCACTTGTTCCAGCTCCACTCACCGTGAGTCCAGACTTTAGAGTGATTACAGGACGAACCGCTCTATTGCTGAGGTACGAAGTAAAGCTACTGCCATCCCAGTCATACAGGTAGTAGCCACCAACGTAGCCATACGAGCGCACACTACGGGCGGCAAATCCCCAATCAGTAGTACTGTTCCACGTATAGGAGCGCGAAGCTAACCAATATTCTGTTGGCGTTGTTGTTCCCTTAGCATAGGCAGCTATACTTACTCCTGCATCACTCAATAATTTTAAATCCGTTGTAAATCCTTGATCTCCTCCTCCCAAACTCTCTTCTCCATTTAATCCAGTTGACTTTTGATACCATAATCCTCCTGATGCTCCAAGTGACGTATTATCTATTCTTGTTGTATTAGTTATTTGAAGTGTTGCTCCATCATATCCTACATTTCTAAATGCTCCATTTGGGGCTGATGCCGGATCAAGTGTATACGTATGGCTTGAATCTGCATACTGTTTAGCTATCTCATTTAGTACATACACATAATTTAAATATCCAGTTTTATTCTTAAATTGCACGGTACTTGTTGATACATACTCTGATACTACTTCTACTGTACAATTTGGATTTATTTTTATTACTCTCCAAAGTGTCAACTCACTTGGATTTATTGTTACTGCTGTTGCATCCCCTCTTAACGAAGTATTTGGAGAATAACTTGTTGATGTTGGCATATAACTTACATAATCTCCTAACTTAAAAGGACTAGTTGTACAAACATCTTCACCATATGAAGGATCTGTTGCTTTATTATACAAGGCATCTAAGGCATCTTGAACATTAGTTACTACTTGACCATTTTTAGTTAAATTAGCATTACTATATCCTACTTCATTACCATTATAATATATGGTTGATGCATATACTCCAATTATTGGTATAATTATTCCTAATATTAAGGTTATTAATAGTTTAATATTTCTTTTTAGAATTTTTTTTATTTTCTGCATATTTTTCAATCCTTTTTATATTTTAATCATACATTTCATCTAATTTTTCAATCATAAGCTGAACAGTATCACAAGTATTGCCATTACAAGTTATTCCAGCAGGAGGTGTATAACTTACATTTTCAGCGTCTACCATTACATTTATATTTATTGTTTCCGTTGTTTCATTTCCATCATAATCAGTAATCGTTACGGTTATTGTTGCACTACCAGGATTTACAGCAGTAATTGTAGCTGTTGAATTATTAACTTTACTTACAATTGCAACACTTGAATTATTTGATGAATAAGCAATTGTATTAGCAGTTCCACTATATGTTAAAGTCGTTGTAGCAGTTGATCCACCTTTATAAATTGGATTAGCTGACGATGTAAATGATACATTACCAATAGCATCTACTGTAAAGTTAGCCATATAAGTTCTATTACCAGTTGATCCTTTTGCTATACTTACACTATTACTAGTTCCATTTATATCTGTTCCACTCCATCCTGTAAAGTTATAACCAGTTTTCATTGGATTATTTAGACTAAATGTTGATGTCTCTATTGTATAACTAGTTGGATTAGCACTTGCTACACTTCCTCCATTTAATGTATAACTTATTGTATAAGTATTCGCTGTCCAATTTGCTATATAATGTTTACCTTCAATTGATCCACTTGGAATAGTTACAGTAGTTTGAGGAACATTTCCATTAGAACCCGTCCATCCAACAAATGTATATCCTTCTTTTGTTGGATTATTTAAGGTTATACTTCCACTTTCTGAAGTATAATATGTTGGATTAGCACTTGCTACACTTCCTCCATTTAAGTCGTAGACAATAACATATTTATTTTCTTCAAGCATATAAGGGTTATAAAATTCTCCTGTTCCAGCAACAATAGATGTTGAGGACTTAAGATTGAGTACAGCATTAATTCCATTCCTAGCATCACAGCTCGCAACAATACCAGTGCCTTCCCAACATAGGACTGTAGTATCACTTGCTGATGAAGGAGAAATAAACCAATAATATTCACTTGAACCATGAGGTTTTAAAATCCAGTTGTTTAGTTTATTACTTGATAAGCCTCCGATACTATCATAATTATTCATTGTTGTTGAAGTACCATTCCAAATGGTTGAAGATGATGCGTAAGCATAATCGCTAGGATATAACATTCCTATTTTTCCAGTATAAGTCGGTTCACTATTATATATGGTTCCTGTTATTCTTTCTAAATTATATTCATCAGCAACAGTTGACTCTTTATTTCCAGCTCTTGTATAAAATGTGGTTGTTGCTATAAATTCTTCATACTCTTTGTTGATTCCCGTAGATGAATCATAATTCTTATAGTACCAAGAATTACTATTACTTGCTTCATTTAACCATAATAAAATTCCAGATGTACTTGGGTATACTTTAGTTGAATTGGTTCCTCCAGAGTTCCAACGTACTCTTTGAACAGTGAACGCTGGACGAGAACCGGAAGCTGTTACAGAATATATTTCTCCAGATGCTAGTGATTTAGTTCCCGCTCCGGTACTTGCATAACTGCTTGGCACTTGAATTGCATCTTCTATTCCATTATATGAACCAATTGAATAATCTCTCATAATTTTTATGTTCCACGCATCTGCTCCATCATCGGTATCTCCTTTAAAGATTCCAACAATTCTCCACATTTCATTATTAAACCAAATATAGTTATTGACATCTCCTCCCCATCTATTATCTACTCCTGAATATCTATATTCTCTAATTGTTCCAGTTCCTGTATATAATCCTCCATCATTATTTATAGCTACTAGTCCACTTGAAGAATTAGCTACATAAGTATCTTTTAAATCAGAAGCTGTCATTCCAATTGGTACAAAATTTGCTGTATAATATCTATTTCCTGTTGAACCTGCTGGAATAGTTACAGTTGTATTTTCACTTCCTGTTAAGTCAGTTCCACTCCATCCAGTAAAAATATATCCCACCTTGGTTGGATTATTTAAAGTTATAGCACTACTATTTATACTATAAGTTGTCGGATTAGCACTTGAAACTGTTCCTCCATCTAAATAATAAACAATTAAATACTCATCTGTTGTCCAATTAGCATAAAGAGTAGTATCAGTTGTTTTATCCCATCCAGTAACTCCTGAACCATCAGCATTATAATATTGATCACCAGTTCCGTTTTCGCCTGTAAAGTATCCTGCAAAAGTATATCCACTTTTAGTTGGTAAAGTTATTGTTGGCATAGCATCATTATAAGATGCTTCAACACTATTAGTCCCTCCACTTCCGCTTTGCTTATTAAATGTAATATTTGATTCACCAACTACTTCACTTTCTAAAGCATTATAAGCATATACATTGACATAAAAATCAAAGGTTAAAGATTCATTCTGACTAAAACTACTATCTATCCAAGCATATAATCGATATGATTTTGTAAAATTTCCATCTAAAGTATTCTTTAATACTAATTTTCCTGTTGCTGCATCATTTTGATAAGTTGTATTTTCTAAACTTGAATAGATAGTTGGTTCTACTATAACATTACCATTACTATCTGTTAAATATATCTTTACGTAATTACTACTTAAAGTATTACCATCTTTTTCTGTTAAATATATTTCATATGTAATCGCTTCATCTTCATTTTCTGCATTACCTGTTACGGTAAAATCAGTATAACTTAAATCACTTAAATTACTAATAGCATATTCATCACTCACAGGAAAAGCATTTGGCATATTTATATGATTACTACCATTAGTAAATCTTGCTGTAATTCCATTACTTGTTAAAGTAAAAGCTTGACTATTTCTCGAATAACTAAAAAAAGCATAAGCTGAACCTATAAGAACAATTATTAAAAATAAAATACCAATTATCAAAAAAAATCTTCTTTTTTTATTATCTATAATATTATCCATATAACCATATCCTAACTATAATAATAATATCAAAAAAATAATTCTTTTTCAAGAACTATTTTAAACTTTACAAAATAATTTTAAATAAATCTATTAATATTCCTATTATAACCCCTATTATATATAAAAATAATAATATCATAAAATTTTCTTTTTTATTTTTATTAACTTTAAATAAGACAAGTATTCCTATTCCACTTCCTGTTAATAATCCTCCTATTAACATTCCAGTTGTAATAATATTATTTATATATAATTCTGTTAAAATAACACTAGCACTACAATTAGGTATTAATCCAACTAGACTAGATAAAAATGGACCAAAAAAATTATTTTTAAGAAGAATATTACTAATATTTTCTTCTCCTAAATAATATATTAATGTATTTAATATAAAGGTTGTTATTAAAATATATAAACTTATTTTTAATGTATGAATTATACTTGATTTAAATATATTATCATCACAGTGACAATGATCATGTTTACATATTTCATAATTATTTTTATTTTCTTTTTTATAAAATAAATCTAATAAATAACCAAATATTATACCTATTATTATTTTAATTAAAATAATAGTTATAACTAATTTAATACTTGCATGATTACTTATTAAAAGTGGCAACATTTCATCACTTGTTGATAAATATACAGCCATAAGTGTTCCTATTGTAATTACTCTTGCTCCATATAAATTAGTAGCCATTACCGAAAATCCACATTGAGGAACTGCTCCTAATATACTTCCAAGTAAAGGACCATATTTTTTATTTGAAATTAATTTCTTGCTTTTTAAATTATGTTCAAAATATTCCATTATTAAAAAAGCTGCAAATAGAAATGGTATTATTTTTAATAAATCAATTAAAGTATCTAAAATTATATCTATCATATAACTACACCCGTGGTAGATATTATCATATTTTAAATATAAAGTCAAAAAGCATTTGAAATAATTGTATATTTTATGCAAACATGTTATAATTATTTATGTTGGTGGTAAATATAATAAGTTAATAATATAGTTAACTTATGTATTTACTATTTTTTATTTATTGGAGGTATTAAAATGAATGAAGCTATTGAAAAAGAAAATGTAAAAATTGAAAATATGATTTATGAAATACGTGGAGTTCAAGTTATGCTGGATTCTGATTTAGCAAAATTGTTTAAAATTGAAACTGGAAATTTAAACAAAGCAATGAAACGAAACATTGAAAGATTTCCAATTGAATTTTGTTTTAAATTAAATAATAATGAATACAATTCTTTGCTATTCCAAATTGGAATAGCAAAAAGTAAAGGAGGAAGAACAAATTTACCATTTGTTTATAGTGAGCAAGGAATTGCAATGATTTCAAGTGTCTTACACAGTGAAATAGCAATACAAATGAGCATTAAAATAATAAATACCTTTGTAGCTATGAGACATTATTTAATTGACAATAAAGATATATATAAATCAATTAATAATATTAATAACAAATTATTAGAACATGATGATAAATTTGAATTTATCTTTTCCAAGTTTGATAAAAAAGAACAACTTATTCTACCTGGTCAAGCATATGATTCATATTCCAATGTATTACACATTCTAAAAGATGCATCAAATGAAATAATTATTATTGATCCTTATGCTGATCCCTTATTCCTTGATTTAATTAGAAATATAAAAGTAAATATTATTTTAATTACTAAAGATAGTAATAGATTAAGTAATATAGAAATTAATAAATATAATAGTCAATATCATAATTTAGAAGTTATAAGAGATAATTCTTTCCATGATAGATATTTTATTATTGATAGAAAATATTTATATCTATTAGGTTCTTCTATTAATAACTTAGGTAATAAAACTTCTACTATAGTTAAACTAGAAGATGATGCTATAAAAAATATATTATTAAAAAATATTAAAAAAATTATTCATTAAGTAGTAAAAAGAAAAATAAATCGATTTCCTAGTAATTTTTGTTTTCAACTTGCATATCAAGAGTTTGCAAACTTAAGGTCACAAAATGTTGCCTCAAGTTTAAGAATGGAATAATAATGTTATCAGGGCTTTTGAAAAGTAATATTGCCGCAGAAGCGAATGTTAAAGTAATTAATGCGTTTGTTAAACTTAGAACATATTTTAATAGAACAAAAATATATTAATGATTTAGTTTTAAAGATTTAGGTAATAAGTGTTTTGCTATTACTAAAATTGATGATAATAATATTTTAAAGTTTTTACTCCAAAAATTATACTCACTCATTACGTAATAAAAAAAGAGAGATAAACTCTCTAGTAGTAATAGTTTCTATATCTACTTCCAAGTATAATTGCAAGTAAAATATATAATACAACTATAATTAAAAATCCATTATTATCATTTCCTCCTGTATGACAGTAAGAAACATTTTCATTATTCTGATTCATCTTAACCTCCTTTATATATAATTTCCTAAGATGATAACAAGTAGAATAAATAATACTAAAACAATTGCATAAGATGATGTATTATTACACATAAATATTCCTCCTTTTTAATATATTCACATTATTTTATGGTAAAAATTCTATTATGTGAGGGCTAAGATTAAGAAAAATGTAAAATACAATTGTTTTTTTTAAAGTAATTTGATATGATATTAATGTTATTTAAAGGAGGAGAACTATGAAGAAAAAAATATTAGCCATTTTAATTATGGTATTATTACTTACAACTGGTTGTAAAAAAAATATTACAATAGGAGGAGATTTAGTTACTTTTAAGGATAAAGATTTAACAATTACAGCTAATGATTTATATGATAAATTAAAAGCGAAATATGGAACAAGTATTTTAATTGATATGATGGATACTAAAATATTTGATAAAGAATATCCAGATAGCGATGAAATAAATAGTTATGTTGATAATCAAGTTGAATCTATCAGAAATTACTATTCAACTGAAACAGAATTCTTAGAATATATTAATCAATATGGATATGAAAATGTTAATGATTTAAAAGAATATTTTAAACTTAACTATAAAAGAAATCTAGCTGTTAAAGATTATATTAAAACTTTAATAAGCGATGATGATATAAAAAAATATTATGATGAAAAAATTACTGGAGATGTTACAGGAAGTCATATTCTAATTGAAGTTGAAAATAATAGTAATGCTACTGAAGAAGAAAAAAGAACTGCTAAAGAAGAAGCTCTTGCTAAAGCTAAAGAAGCCATTGAAAAAATTCAAAATGGAACGGATTTTAAAGAAGTTGCTAAAGAATATTCAACCGATGATGCAACTAAAGATCAAGGTGGTTCAATGGGAACCTTTAATACTTTAGAACTTGATGATGTTACTCGTCAAGAATTTACTAAACTTGAAGTTGGTAAATATTCGGAAGAGGCAGTTGAAACAGAATATGGATATGAAATATTTCTAAAAGAAGCTGTTTCAGAAAAACCAAGTCTTGAAAGTGTTAAAACCAAAATAATTGAAAAAATGACTAATGAAAAACTTACAGCCGATTCTAAACTTCAATATAAAGGATTAACTTATATTCGTGAAAAATATGGTTTTGAAATTAAAGATGAAGATTTAAAAGTTTATTATGAAAATACTATGAAAAATTTATTAAAGAGTGAATAACTCTTTTTTATATTATAAAAAGACTTAATATCTTTTCTATTAAGTCTACTTCAAAAATAATTTTTTAATATTTTTACTTGGAATTTGAAGTTTAACATTATTTATTAAACTAATTTTATAACTATTATTTTTACTTTTATATTCTTCTCCATCAACACACCAAGATTTCTTTTTACCAAATAATTTTATTTCTAATTCACTACCTTTATAACATTCAATACCTGAAACACCAGTTAGATTATTTGTTTTTAAATTATAAAAAGCTTTTAAAATATCACGTTTTTTATATAAACTACAAAACATAACTTCCATCATATTATCATCTAACTTCATATCTTTATAAAAATTATTAATACCAGCTATATGATTAGCATTAGATATTAAAATAAAACTATATTTTCCTTGATGTTTTTCTCCATCTATTTCAAATTCCACATCATATTTAGGTATTCTTTCATAAATTCTTTTTAATACTTCTATGAAATATGCTAAAAAACCTAATCTTTTCTTTAACTCTTGAGGTGTTTGATATGGTATATCCATAAATTTACCGTAGGATGCTACATAAGTAAAGGCACGATTATTAATAAGTCCTACATCTATATTTTTAACAGTTCCAGTTAAAATCAATTTCAAATTAGTATATAAATTACTAACAAGTCCATACATATGACCTATATCATTCATCGTTCCAACTGGTAAATGAGAAAGTACTAAAGGCTTATTTCTTTTTAAATTACCATTCATTACTTCCGAAAAAGTTCCATCTCCTCCACTGGAAATAACTAAATCTACATCATCACTCAAACTTTTAATAATCTCAGTTGCATGACCTCTATATTTAGTAAAAAATATTTCTGGTTCATAATTATATTGTTTTATAATATTAACTATTTTTTCAGTATTTTTTTTATTAAATCCTCTTCCACTTTTAGGATTAATAATCATCACACACTTCACTTTATCACCTTCTAAACTATTACCATTTATTTTCTATATCTTTTGGTACTTTATCATTTTTAATAGCTTTAATTATTTTTTCTCGTTTAGCATCACTTATATCTCGTCCAGTCATTACCGATAACTCTGATATTACTTCATTTAGAACTTTCTCATCTTTAAAATTACCTGATTTTAATTTTTCAGCCAGACTTAAAATAGTATTTTTATTAATATTAGTTTTCTTTTCTACTTTTTTAAATAGATTATCGTTCATAAAACCTCCCATATATTATATGAGAAATCTTATTATCTATTATTAAACTTATCTATTCTTTTATTTATATCTACTTGTTTTTTAGCAAATTCATCCAGTCCTTTTAAAAATTTTTCTCTTTCAACTTCCTTATTTTTAAATCTTTTATCAAAGTTCTCTATTGCCTTATTAAGTCCTTCTTTTTCTTGCTCTAGATAATTATTATCTAGATTTAAATAATCTTTTTTTATTATCATTTACGAGTCCTTTCTTTAAATTTCAATATTATTGGTGTTCCTGTTAATTCTATATTTTCTCTTAATTTATTTTCTAGATATCTATAATATGAAAAATGAATTAAATTTTTAGAATTAACATAAAAAACAAATTTAGGTGGAGCAACAGTTTCTTCTTGAACATAATATATTTTAAGCCTTCTTCCTTTATATGAAGGAGGTAAATTTAAATTATATGCTTCTTCTATAATTTCATTTAATACACTGGTTGCAATATGTCTATTTCTTGATTCATAAGCAAGTAATACTTCCGGCATAATTAAATGAATATTCTTTTTATTTTTAGCACTTACAAATATAATATTAACATATGGTAGAAATTGAAACTCTGCTCGAATAAGTTTTATATAATCATTTTTTTTCTTCGAATCATTCTCATCATATTTATTAACTACAATTACTATTCCTTTACCAGCATCTATTGCATAGGACGCTATATGTTTATCATGTTCTTTTATGCCATCCAAGTAGTCAATTACTAGTAAACAAACATCACTTCGTTCAATAGCTTTCAAACTACGAAGCAAACTATATTTTTCTATATTTTCATATATCTTACCGCGTTTTCTAATTCCTGCAGTATCAATTATTACATACTCTTCTTCATTATATCTAAAAGTTGTATCAACAGCATCTCTAGTAGTACCAGCAATATTGGAAACTATTAATTTATTTTCACCTATAATAGCATTTACTAAACTACTTTTCCCTACATTGGGTCTTCCTATAAGAGAAAATTTTATTTTTGAATCAAGCTTTTCTTCATATTTAGGAAAATCTTTAACAATCATGTCCAAAAGTTCTCTTATATTACTAGAATGTTCGGAACTAATTTCAATATATTCAGAAAATCCTAATTCATAATAATCATATTTATGAACATTACTTTCTTTATTATCTATTTTATTAATTGCAACAATTACTCTTTTACCACTTTTATGAAGTTTATTAGCTAAATATCGATCATTTTGATTTATAGAATCTTTTCCATCTACTAAAAAAACTATTACATCTGCTTCATCTATAGCAATTTCTACTTGTACTTCAATTAATTTATTAAAGTTTCCTTCACTTAAATCTATTCCACCTGTATCAATCAAATTAAAACGATAATCTAAATAATTTATAATTGAATATATTCTATCTCTGGTAACTCCTGGTGTATCTTCTATTATAGAAATTTTAGCATGAGATAATTTATTAAAAAGTGTACTTTTTCCAACATTTGGTCTTCCTACTAAGGCAACTGTTTTCATTTTTCTCACTTCCCTTGCATGTTAGTATATCATATAATTGACTAAAAATAAATAATTTGTTACAATTAGATTGGTGATATTTATGCAAATTCTTTTTTGTGACACATTACTAAGTGTTAGAATTGTTTACTATGTAAAAGTACTTGTAAATCTTATTAGATTTTTGATTCCTTTAGGTTTATTATTCAAAATAACTTTAGATCTTTATAAAGGTATTATAAGTGCGAATGATGAAAAAAGTGAATTAATTAAAAAAACCGGTACCAGAATTACAGCAGCTGTTATTATATTTTTAATTCCTACTTTTATTGGTCTTTTTCTTTCCTTAATAAATGAATTTACTGACACATCTTCATATAAAGATTCTTTTTATAGTTGCTATAAGAGTGCAGATTCTGATCTAATTAAAGAATTAGAAGAAAAAGAATAATATGATACTTGCAAGTAATAATTTAGAAAAAGTTAAAGAAATAAGAGAAATTCTAGGAATTGATATTAAATCTTTAAATGACTTAGACAAAAAAATAGAAATAAAGGAAAATGGTACTACTTTTTTAGAAAATGCATCTTTGAAAGCCAAAGAAGTATATATTCAAACAGGAATACCTTGTATTGCTGATGATAGTGGTTTAGAAATCGAAGCTTTAAATGGTTTTCCTGGTGTTAAAACTCATCGATTTTTAAATGGTACCGATAGTAATCGTAATCAAGAGATATTAAGATTGATGAAAAATAAAAAAAATAGAACTTGTTATTTTACATGTGCTATTGCTTTTTTTGATGGTATAAATTTAGAAACTTACGAATATTCTTTAAAAGGAACGATTGCTCAAGTTGAGAGAATAAATAATGGATTTGGATTTGATAGTATCTTCTTATATAATAATAAATATTTATCTGATATGACTACTTCTGAAAAAAATAAAATTAGTCCCCGGAAGATTGCTCTAACCAAGCTAAAACTTGACAAAAATTTTCAAAAATATATTGATTTTAAAAATTAATTATGCTATTATAATTCAGTAAATTGTTTTTGGACCCTTAGCTCAGTTGGTTAGAGCAATCGGCTCATAACCGATCGGTCATAGGTTCGAGTCCTATAGGGTCCACCAATTTATTTTTTATGCGGGTATGGCGGAACTGGCAGACGCGCTAGTCTTAGGAACTAGTTCTTCGGAGTGCAGGTTCAATTCCTGTTACCCGCACCAATGACGAATCTGTTCGAACTTTTCGAACTTTATATAGAGAACTTGCAAAAAGTTCTTTTTTGTGGTATTATGTATATGTGAAGAGAAATCTCATATAATAAAAAAGGGAATACCTAGTTTTGATGAGTTAGGTACTATTCCCAAGATTTGGTTTTAGTACCGACTTATACAGTTGGTACTATTTTTATTAAAATGATTAAAATCACTATAATAAGGAGTATTATGATAGTAAAAAGAAATTTTTCTCTTGTTCTCATAATTTCACCTCCTTTCACTTTTATTAAAGTTAAAGGAGAATAGTACCCAAACTAACTAAATATTCCTATAAATATTATTACATAAATATCACAATAATACAAGTAAATAATTAATATTTTATAAATTAACTATTTCTAGTTTGCGTATTTTGATACTTATGTCAAAATACCTAGGTTATTAAATATTTTGTCATTTTCTAACAGAATTAAAAAAGTTTGGCAATTGTGGTTTTATTGCATCATTAAACTCTAGAATCTCTTCATCAATGTATTTAAGTATTATTGAAGCTAAAATTCTTTTATTGTCAGCTTCCAATATATTTTTAGAAATCTCCCAAGAAGATATACCAACTTTAAACAGTAAACTTTCAATTGTGTCATCTGTTTTAATTGTATTGTGAACAGAATTTGTAATTGCTCCATATTCCAAGGCATCGGCTATATATTTTATTCTATCTTTTTCATTATCACTCAATTTATCCCATGATAAAGAAAAATTACTTAAATTATAATCTGGTAAATAATTTGAAATGTTTAAACCAATTTTATCATTGCATTTTGTATTTTGATATATTTTATCTAAAATAGAACCATATTTTTCTAAATTTTTAAAACAAATTGATATTACTTTTTTTAAAATGTTAGCACATCGTTTAATAATTATTTGATTAAATTCATAAATTAACTCTTCACGGGACATTTTATTAAGCCAAGGACTAGGAATAAATCCAGAATGTTTAATTTTAAAAATTAGTTCATCATTATTCAATATATTTTCTGGTGGTGCAATCATTAAATATTTAGCCTTAAGAGAAATAAAATTAAGTATATCAAAGTCTATATATTGATTATATTTTACTAATATTTTTAAAATATCGTTAAATTGATAATTATTAAATAAATTATCTATATTTGCTATGTTAAAAATATTAATTTGTATTTTGTTTTGTATTTTCAACGGTTTTTCTGTATTGCTATGGTTATCTTGCATTGCTTTCTTAACTTCATCAACCTTTATTTGAATTACTTCGCAAATTTTATTAATCATCGATTGTAATAATTGAATTAATTCTTCTTGAGTTAATATATTTAGTTTATTATATGATATGTCAATATTAGAAAAGCTTAAAAATTTATTGTAGTAATATTTAATGAAATTAATTAAATTTTCTGTCTCAAATCTTAACTTTGTATTACAAGATAAACTGGTAGCTAATATAGAAATAAAACCAAGCATTTTATCATCATAGTTTTTATAACAACCATTTATAATTGCAAAGATATAATCAAAGTAGTGATATGTCATCCAATAATTTAACTTCTTTGCTGTACTAAAGTTTCCATTTTCTAATTCATTAATTTCCTCTTCATCAATATCTAGTACATATTGAACATATTCCATATAATCTTTTTTTAACATATTAATCCCCTTTTAATAGCGCATATTATAACACATATTAATAAAAATGTAAACAATAATTACCATGAGATGGTGTAAAATTTAGATTTTATAACATATTAATATTAATAAACAATATTTCTATATCAATTCGTAATAATATGAAAAGTTGTAGATAACTACGCCACTTGCACCATTAAAGAATATCATCGAAAAGATGCGATTTAACAAAAAAAACAATAATTTATTACAATTATTGTTTTTTTAATTATTATGTAAATTTATATTTACTTGCTTAATAACCTTTTCTAACTCATAAGGATCTGTTAATTCAACAATTTCATCATTTTCTAATTTTCCATATATAATATTACTATTATTATTAATATCTACCAAATAGACATAAATAATACTATTTTCATTGTATTTATCTACAACAGCATATTCATTATCATCTGCTAAAGTTAAAATAGTTCCTTTTTCAAACATTTTATTCCTCCTTATCTTTTTTTGGCTTGACTTTCAACAATATCTTGATAATCTTTTGGCTCATTATCCATCATATCATAAAACTCTTGATTAGCATTATCATATTTCTTTTTGTGACTTATGTATTTTGAAATACTAGCAACACTTGCAATCATTGATCCCCACATTGCAGGAGTAAAAGCTCCTAAGTATTCTTTTAAAGCATCAAAAGAACTTAATGATTGAATTTCTGTTTGAAGTGCTTGATTTGGGTCAATACCGGAAAAATGGGTTGCAACCATTAAACCAGCCAAACATATTCCGGAAGCAATAGCAAATCCTCTTTTCTTTTTATGTTCCTCTGTTAAAGTGTTAGTAATTCCTTTAATTTTTAATCTTCTTGCAGATTCATTTTGAGCTGCTATCAATCTTGCATAATCTTTTTGTTCTTCATTTTCCATTTGTGAAAACTCCTCTTTAAATTTTTTTTATTATACTTTTTAAATATGAATAGCATTATTAATATTTTTTTGATAAAATAACTTTCGTGATGTTTATGGATATATTAGAAAAATGTAATTTATGTAATAGAAACTGTTTAGTTAATAGATATAAACAAGTTGGATATTGCAAACAAACAAATGAAATAAGAATAGCCAAAGCTACTCTTACCTATTTTGAAGAACCGTGTATATCTAACGAAAAAGGATCCGGAACTATCTTTTTTTCTGGATGTAATATGGGATGTATTTATTGTCAAAATATAGATATTTCAAAGAAAAACTTTGGAAAAAATATAAGTAGTGAAAGACTTGCTAATATTATGTTAGAACTAGAAAGTAAAGGTGCTATTAATATTAATTTAGTTACTCCTACTCCTCATATAATGGGAATTATAGAAGCTATTAAACTTGCTAAAAGTAAAGGATTTAATATTCCGATTATTTATAATACAGGAACCTATGATACAGTTGAATCCATAAAAATGCTTGATGGTTTGATTGATGTATACCTTCCTGATTTAAAATACTATGATAATAATTTAGCAATAAAATACTCTAATGCCAAAAATTATTTTGAAAATGCAACCTTAGTAATTAAAGAAATGTATAGACAAGTAGGAAAACCTCAATTTAATAAATTAGGAAATATTACTCGAGGTGTAATTGTAAGACATCTAATGCTTCCAACTCAACTTCATGATTCTTGTAAAATATTAAAGTATTTATATGATACTTATCAAGACAATATTTATATTAGTATTATGAACCAATATACAGTAATTTATCCATTAAAATATAAAGAATTAAATCATTCTGTTAAAAAACATGACTATGATAAATTAATCTTATATGCTATTAGTTTAGGAATTAAAAATGCTTATACTCAACTAGATAATACAAATAGTACTGATTTTATTCCAAACTTTGATTTAGAAGGTGTATAATCATTTTGATTTTACATCTATTATTTTAGAATTTACTTCAAATATAACCTTATTTATTTTTTCAACTGAATCAAAAACACTATTTGATATAGAATAAGTAACACTTTCTAAAGTATCTTCATTTAAACTATCAAAAGTAATGGTTAATATATCTGTATCTAATTTAAAATCAATATTACTATTTCTATTTAAATAACTTATTAAATTAGTATTAGAAAAATAATTTCCTTTTAAAGAATCAATAATTATTTTAATTTTACTATCTCGACTATTTACATATTTAGTAACTGGAACATAATAATTATCTTTGTTATCATTAAAAACATAATAAATAACTACTTTTTCGATATCTTTAATACTATTAAGAGTATAATCTTTATTAATACCAATAGATTCATTTAATAATATTGGTAAATTTTTATTATTTTTTTCTAATTTTGTTAAAGGATTCCCTTCAATAGTTATTTTAACATTATCTATTTTCTCTAATTCTATTAAACTATAAACAATACTTTCAATAACTTTTTCTTCAATATTTTTATTAACTTTTAACAAATCATTAGAAAAATCTAAATTAGCAGTTTTATCATCTATTGTTATTCTATTTAATTTAGTATTACTTGGTATAAGTCCTTTTAAATTATTATATTTTTTATTTGTAACAAATAATTCATTTATTATATCTTCTATATTTTCTTCTAAGGTATTACTTCTTAATAAATGATCAACTTTAACTAACAAATTATCTTTATTTAATAAATATATATGAGTATTTACTAAATTACTAACATATTCTGTTTCATAAATAATATTATTTTTATCCGCTTTTAAATAATCAAAAGTAATCGTTACTAACATAATAAATAAGACTAAAGTTGTTAAATAAATTTTATTTAATGATTTTCTTTTTAACATAATCCACCACTTAAATATATGAAAAAGCATACTTCATTAGTACGCTTTTAAAGTGATATTTCATTTAATTTTAAAAGTTCAACAACAGCTCCCGCTCTTCCTTTTACACCAAGTTTTTGCATGGCATTTGATATATGATTACGAACAGTTTTTTCAGAAATTTTTAATTCTTCTCCAATTTCCTTTGTTGTTTTATTTTGAATTAATAAAGTAAATACCTCTTTTTCTCTAACTGTTAATATATTTTTCATAATATCTCCTACATAGTATTGTATGCAAGAAATACTTATTTGCTATTCTTTAAAACTAATAGAAATATACATTTTGTCAGAAAACTCTTCTTGAAGACTTTTCATAATATTAACAACTAAACTCTTATCATGATTACTAGAATTAATAACCACTGATATGGTATCATCTTTTATTTTTACAAAACTATCTAATTTAAATTCATCTTTTATCTTTTTTTCTAACATACTTTCCCTGCTAGATAATTCACTTATATATTTTAAATCTTCATATACTTCATTTTTCTCATCAACTGAAAGTTTACTATCGGATAATTTTCCTTCTAATTCATTTATAAGCAAATTTCTTTCTTCATCTAAATCTACTCTCATACTAGTAATAAGATTGCTTGTTTTAATATCTGTATCCCCTTCTTCCTTATTTACAGAATCTGTTTTATCCACATAATTACTATTATTAGAAAGTAATAATTCATTAGGCATTGTTATGTAATAGACACTTAATACTAATGCTAAACTGGTAAGTGTTAAAAACCATAATCCTTGTTTATTAACCATTGTTAGGTCCTCCTAATAGATTATATTTAAAATATTTATTTTTATTAACATTTTTTACTAGTTTTTCTTTTTCTTTTATGTTATAGTGGTCTTATAGGAGGATATTATGTTTCAAGAAACCGTTGATTTTATTAAAAGTAAGGTTACTGATATACCCAAAATTGCTATAATACTAGGTTCAGGTCTCGGAAGTCTCTCTGATGAAATTGAAAATAAAACCATAATTTCATATAAGGATATTCCTAATTTTCCAATTTCTACTGTTCCTGGTCACAAAGGAGAATTAATATTTGGAACTCTTAATAACGTTTCAATTCTTGCTATGAATGGAAGATTTCATTATTATGAAGGATATGATCTCAAAGAAGTTACCTATCCCATTAGAATTTTCAAACTTTTAGGAGTAGAAACTTTAATACTTACAAATGCTGCTGGAGGAATCAATCTTAATTTTGAAAAAGGTGATTTAATGATAATTGAAGATCAATTAAGTTTCTTTGCTGAAAGTGTTCTAAGAGGTCCTAATTTATCGGAATTTGGGGAAAGATTTATTGATATGTCTAATGTCTACGACAAGAATTACATTGAAATACTTAAACCAATTATTTCTAGAATAACCGGTAAATGTCATACCGGAGTATATGCTTATATGAAAGGACCTACTTATGAAACTCCAGCTGAGATTCGCGCCTTACGAGTATTAGGAGCTGATGCCGTTGGTATGTCTACTGTTCCAGAAGCTGTTGTTGCAAGACACTCTGGACTAAAATGTATTGGTATTACTTGCATTACTAATATGGCAGCTGGTATTAATCAAGAAATATTAAGTCATGAAGATGTCAAAGAAACTGCTTTAAAGTGCGAAAATTATTTTAAAAATGTTATCAAAGAATTAGTTACTAAATTATAAAAGTTACTCAAATGAGTAACTTTTTTTCTAACAATCTTTAGATTTAATTATTTCTTTAATCTTATCAATAGATAATTTGCATATTTTAGAAATAGTATTTAAATCATATTTTTCTTTAACTATTGATTTTAATTTTGAAAACTACTATCTAAAAACTATATATTTTTTTAAATTTAAAATATCTTCTAAAGAAAAAATAAGAAAAAAATTTTTTTCAAATTAATTTCTTATTTTATCTAAATTTTTTTATTTTTCTAAACCTATTACATTATCAATTGGAAGAGATATTAGTACTCCTCTAGCATCTGTTTTAACACCACAGTACTTGGTAATTGATTCCATAACTTCTTTCTTAATCTTTTTAGGAACAATATTTAAAACCATTTCCTTTTCTGGTTCAATTGATATATCCATAAATATAGTACCATGACTTCCTACACTTCTACCCTTTATAACTGTACCACCATTGCATCCTGCAAGATGAGCCGCATGCATTACATAATCACTAAAACCTTCGCTAACGATTGTTACGATTAATTCATATTCTTTTTTAAACATTTTATTATTTTCACCACTTTCGCCTATCTCACCTACAAATTTACTAGAACTAGATATTGGAACTATAAAAGCAATACCATTTCCTTTTTTTTCAATATTACACCATAATTTTAAATCATTAAACAAATAATTTTCTATATTACTTGGAATAATTGCATAATAAATATTTTTCTTAATACTATTAAGTCCTAAATACTTCAATATTTTATTATTAGCAGTACCCATAGCATTTGCCATAATTTGATAATTTAAATTATATTTTCTAAAGATTAATTTTAATCTTTTTTCTTTATTATAAATAATTACTAACAATTTAATCATAATCAATAATCCTATCATCTAAACTATTATAATCATGTAATATTACTTCTTTTTCATAAATAAATCCTGCGATTTCTAAAAATATTACTGGTACTATTCCAATGAAAGCTAAAAGTCCTATTGTATGTACACTACTATTTATCCCACATAAAAATGGAATAAAAAATGTCGAAGAAATAGTACCTACTACAGCTCCTAATGAATCCATAGCTATTCCTAAAAATTTATTAGGTGTTAAAAAAGCTAAAACAACGGCTAAAAAGAAACTAGGAAGTAAAAATTCTAAAATATTTAAATTATTTTTAACTATAAAAATAGCTATTACTAAAGCAATACTGGCTCCTATTCCTAAGAAAAATTCTAAAAACTTTTCCTTAATTCCACCACTAGTTGCTTCAACTACATAATTCATTAAAAAATTAAATGATGGTTCTACTCGAATAATAAAGAAACCAAAAATAAACATAATTATCATTATTAAAATAATATTATAATTTTTTATACCTTGTCCTATAATACTTGCAAATTCTGAATAATTATATGCACCTATTAAAAATAAAACAATACCTAAAAATACTAAACCTAATCCCTTTATTACAATAAAAACATTTTTTTTATTATTTTTTATATTAAATTATTTATTATAGAAATATTAGAAAAAATATTTAAATCAAATTTATAAAATATTCCTAAAATCATAAATATCATCATGGGTCCAATACTAGATAATCCCAGTATCCCAAAACTTGTATGATCTTCATTAACATATTTACTTCTTTTAGATAAACTCATTCCCATGGTTATTAGTAAAGGTGCACTTACAAGTCCCATTGATAAAACACTTCTTTCCATAGCAAAAGGAATAATATTATTATCAGTTATCATCATAATTAAAAAAACTAATATATAAGAAATAATTAAATAATATTTATAATTTCCTTTAGTTAAAATTCTATAAATTGATAATATAAAGAAAACACTAACACTAAAGGACAATAATATTAATAATTTTATATTATTAATAGATACTTTTAATAATTCTGGTTCAAATAAAACAATTACAAAAGATAAAATAAATGATATAAATAACATATAAATTATATTTTTTTTCTTTAATAATATTAAACTTACTTTATCACTTATTTTAGGATAACTTAAATCATATCCTACTAAATATAAACTTACACCTACAATTATAGATAAAGAACTAATAATAAATTTAATTATTAAAAATATATCTATTTTTAATATTATACTTAAAATCAATACTAAGAAAAAAACAGGAATATAAAGAGTTCCAATTTTTTCTAAATTGCTAAAAAATTTATTCATAAAATCCTCTATTTAAAGAATAATTTATAAAGACCATTTTTCTTTTCTACCAAAGATTGATATTTACTATTCATATCTAAACTTTTATAACAACTTTTTATTATATCATTAATAGAACCACTAGCAATTAAAAAGTTCTTTTTCGTTAAAAAGTCATCTATATATAAAAATGGTAATTCCTCTGAAAATATTACAGTACCCATAGTATCCTTATCAGTTTTTAATGTTTTAATCATTCCATATAAACTAGAAACTATTACAGTATATTTACTTCCATTTCTATTAGTATCTAATATTTTTAATAAACTATCAGCATCTTTAAGTTTTTGTTTAACCTCACTAACCGTACTACAATCATCTAAATTATAATTTATAATTACTAAATCTTTATCATACTCTCTTATTGCATTATAAATACTATTAGGATCATGTTCTATCTTCTTCATATCAATAAAAGTTATAGTATCACTTGCAGTATTATTTAATCCATTACAAAAATAATTTATAATATTTATTTGATCTAAGTTACAAAACATTAAAGCTTTAGCTTTTAATTCATTTAATGAATTAACTAAACTATTAGGTGATGTAGTTACTTCATAAAGATAAGGTATAGCAATTTTACTAGTAACAGCAAACAATGAATAATATGAATAATTATTTTTAGAATCACCATATTTTATATTAGATAAAGTATTTATAAAATTAGTTAAATCAATATTATCATAGTTAAAGAACATAAAAGTGTCATTAATATCTAAACTAAAATTAGAATTAACAATAAAAGGTTTAGTTTCCCTTGGAGGTGTTTTCATTGCATATAAAACATCAAACTTTTGGGTAAATGATTGCCATTTTTCTCCAACTTTTGAAATAAACATCTTGAAAAAGAAATTTAAATCAACATCTTTGGCTGTATTGGCTATTGAATTTAATCCCAAAATAAATCCTATTTCACCATATCCAGACATATCCATATTAATTTTACTAAATACTTCTGTTAAATACTTATAATCTTCAATACTATTTGATGATATTATTAAATGAAGAAATACATTTTTTTTCATATTAGGATTAATTACTTTCAAAGTTTCTTTTAAATGTTCTACTATTTTTAAACTAGTATCTACTAAACAAAAAATATGTAAATTACCATTTTTAGTTTCATAATCTTTTTTTAAATTTAATAACATTTGTTTGTTTCCAAATGTTTTACTTGCTATATCACGACTTATTACTGAATAATTATACAATTCATTTACATCAAGAGAAATATTTCGGTAAGCATCATAAATATTGTTAACATGTGATATAACTGAATTATTAGAAAACAAATAGTTACGTGAAAGGGCTGCAAATGTTGGCATAAGATCATCATCATAGATTGGATAAGAATTTTTCTTTTCAACTCCAAAACCATTTATTAACATTAAAACTGTTTTCTTCATTTCAATCACCCTTTATTCTATTTATATATTATCATATAATTAAAAAAAAATATAGATAATTTTTCTATATTTTTCGATATTATTTATTTTTTACGCTTTACATAGGTAATATTTTTAAGATTATCGATACAAGTTTTATCTAGTATTACTTTTTCTACATCCCCATCTTGAATATTTTTATCTATTTCTTGTTTGTATTTAATAAAAGTACTTTTAATACCTGCCGCTCCTTGTTTTTTCTCCATTGCCTTTTTAGCTAATTCTTTCTTAAATTCTTCTGATATAGATACAACTATTCCATCACTTTCTAGTCCCTTCTTAATTAAGTTTACAAAACCTCCATTAGGATTATTAATAATATCATAGAAAACATCAACATTTAAGTTTTGAAGTGGCACTTTATTAGGAAATCTTCTTAAAAACTGTCTATCAAATCCATATTCGTGTAAATCATCATCTGTTGGTTCTGGTAATACTTTTAAATTTGTATCCTTATCACCAAATCCAACTTTTCCTAATCCTCTTTCACGTTTAATTCTTTGTTTAATACAATCATCAAGTCCATCAAAAGCTCCAGTTCCTATAACCCAAAGATTTGATGTATCAAATGTTAAAGGTGCTCTTCCAGCTGATGGTTCCATAGTTCTTACATCACCTTCTATTAAGGTTAATAAGTTATCTTGAACACCCTCAGCCATACTTTCAACATTACCTCCACCACCTGATTTAATTTTATCAATTTCATCAATATAAAGTATTCCATGCTCCGCTTTTTCTATATCACCATGAGCAGCATCCACTAAATCATATAGTATAGAATCAACATCTTGACCTACGAATCCAGTTTTAGAATACCTTGTTGCAATTTCTCTAACATAAGTAATATCAAAAATACTAGCTAATGCTTTAACTATTGCTGTTTTTCCAACTCCAGTTGAACCAAATATTAAAACATTTTCTTTTAATTCATTAAGATCTTCTTTCGTGTATCCTCTATTTTGATTAAAAATATGATTATAAAAAGAATTTACAATACTAAAAATAGCTTCATCTTGTCCTAATACTCTTTTCTTTATTATATTTACTACATCTCTGATTTTTAAATTATTAATTGTTCTATTTTTTATATCAACATCAAGTCCAGTTTTAGATTTAGTCTCTGTTTTAGTTTCAGGATTTGTTTCCATAAACTCATTATATAATTCATCATGAAATAAATTAGCAGTTCCTATCTTTAAATCAAAAACTTCATCTTCTATAAATTTAATTTCTTTTAACGACATATCTTTTTTATTTTGTAAATATTTAAGAGTTTTAATAATACCATGAAAACCTTCTTTATAATCTAGTCCATAATCTACTAAATTAGAAACAAAATTTTTACTAATTCTAACCTTTTTACCTCTTTCTTCAAGAACATTTTTTAATTGATATAAAGGTGATATTTCTTTATTTTTTAAAATACTAGTTGCTAGTTCTTTAGTCATTTCATTCATAAATATTATCTCATTATCAAATAAATTATTAATCATGGATGGAGTAAATCCCATTTCCATTAATTTACTTCCATATATTTTAGAATAGTATAAATCATCATATTTAACTTCAGAAGAAAAATCATAATCCATATCTAACATTAATATATTAGTTATAAATGAGTAATCAAATTTAAATATTTCTCCATTCTTATTTTTTAAATAAACATCCCGAGTTTTAATAATTTCTTCTAATTCTTGAACATAGGTATTTAAATCCCCATGGTTATCATAATCTCCAATTGATTCTATAGTATCAAATATTACCATTCCTCGTTCAGCTAAAAATTTATTACCATCACTAAGTATCCAAAGTCTTCTAGCAATTTCTGATATATCTTCTCCTACATCACCTGTCAATTTAAAACTTATAACAGGAATGGGTGCAAAATTTCTAATTAAAGAATCTTTAATTGTTGACTTACCACATCCTAGTTCTCCAATTACCATAATATTACTTTTATATTTATAAATATATTCACTAGCTAAATCTGATTCGAAGTACATATAATTATCATATATTTTATTAAGTATCTTATTAATTGGTGTCATTTGTCCCATTAATAAATAATTTAAATCTTCTCTAGTATTATTTATTAATTCTTCTATATTATAATCAGGAATAATTTTAAAATCGTTATATTCATCATGAAAAGCTAATATAATATTATTATATTCAACTGGATCTTCAACATTTACTATTTCCTTATTCTCTTCTTTATAAAATGAATATTCAATCTTATAATTATTATAAGTCTCTTCATCTATTTCTAAATATACAAATCGATTATCTTTTTCTTCAATAGAAGACAATTCTTTTTCTAAATATTTATCACCTTCTATTACTTTTATTCTATTATCAAAAGTCTCTTCTCCTATAACTTTATCTATAGCTTGATAATAAATTATATTGTTATATAATATTTTTCTAAGTACTAATGCATATTTCATAACAAACCTCCTATAGATATAATAAAATAAATATTAAAAAAAATAAATAATATTGACATTTATTGATATTATTTATTTTTTTTATAAATTGTTAAAAAATCAATAGTTATACCTAAACTAAAATTTAATAACTTTCTTCCAAACTAAAAATCCTAAAATTATTAATATTACTAATATTACTCCACCAATTATAAAAATTTTTTTCTTATCAATTTTAGTTTCATCTTTAAAAGTATCATCCATTTCTGATTCTCTTTCTTCTAAAGGCTCTTTATGTTCATTTTCTTCGGTCATTTCTTCTAATATCTCATTACTCATCTCATCTTTATGAATAACGCTCGTATCAACCATCTCAGTGTTATCTATAACGTTATCTAAAGGTTCAACAATAGTTGTGGTATCATTTTCTGGCATTAAAAATTCTAGTAACTCCTTATCACTATTTTGTTCCTTTTCTTTTTGAGCTTCATTAATACTTTTTATAATACCATCTATTTCAGTTGTATGTTCAATACTTCTTTTTAAATTATCATTATTATTTTCTATTGCTTCTTCTATTAAAGAATTAATATCGTATTTTTTTTCATTATAAACAAGAGGAACTACTTCTATTTCTGGTTTTATTTCTACATTTTCTACTAAAGTTTCCTTATTTTCTTCGTCAACAGCTTCTTCTATTTCACTTATATCAACATATGCATTATTAAGATATACATCTGTATATAATTCTTGATTTTTATCTGTTCTTGATTTTTTAGAAACATCTATTTCCTCTCCATCATATCGATCCATTCTCATATTATCACCTAACCTACCACAAATATAATAGCATAAAAATAAGATTAAGTAAATTACTTAACCTCATTTAATTCAGAAAGTCTTTCAAACGTTTTTCTAACTTGTAAATCATATTTTAAATTATCTAAACTTCCATATTCTTTTTCTATATCTTCACGAGTTACTTTAAATTCATCCATTATTTTCTTAATTTCATTTTCTACATCTTCATCTGTTACTTTTATATCTTCTAATTTCATAACTTCTTCTAAAATTAAACGATACATAACATTTTTAAATGCTTCCGGTTCTAATTGTTTTCTCATGTCTTCTTTAGTTGTCTTAGTAAACTGATAATATAAGTCTAAACTAATTCCTTGATATTTTAAATTTTCTTCAGCTCGATGAACTAAACGATCAATTTCTTCTTCAACCATTTCTTCTGGAATATCAACTTCCGTATTTTTAGAAATCTTATCCATTAATTCTTCAACGAATTTATTTTCAATATCTGTTTTTTTATGTCCTTCTAAATGTTCTTTAATACTTTTCTTTAAGGTTTCTTCTGAGTTAACACCTTCCATACCTAAATCTTCAAAAAATTCTTCATCTAATTTTCTTGCTTCTTTAGTCTTTATTTCATGTACTGTTACTTTAAATACAGCATCGCGTCCTTTTAAATCATCAGCATGATAATCTTCTGGAAATGTAACTTTAATATCTTTAGTTTCTTCTTTATCCATTCCAATTAGTTGATCTTCAAATCCCGGAATAAAAGTATTACTTCCAATTACTAAACTATAATTTTCAGCTTTTCCTCCCTCAAATTCTTTTCCATCTACTGTTCCAATATAATCAATTATAACAATATCTCCCTTTTCTACTTTGCCATCTTTAATCACAAGTTCAGCATAATGTTCTAGTAAATGTTCTATTTCATGATTAATTTCTTCATCAGTAACTTTTAATTCATCTTTTTTTACTTTTAAATCTTTATATTTATTAATCTTTAATTCTGGTTTAGTTACCACTTTAAAAATAAATTCTATTTTCTCTTCAGTTACTTCCTTTATATCAACTTTTGGTTCAGCAACGGGAATTATATTTGCTTCATCAAGTGCTTCAATATAAGCTTTACTAATAACTAAATCAGCTGCATCTAAAAATAAACTTTCTACTCCATTTCTTTTTACAAACATATCAAATGGTACTTTACCTGGACGAAACCCATCCATTTTAATATTTTTTTTATTTTTGTCATACGCATCATGAATTGCTTTTGTCCACTCGTCTCCTGCAATAACACCAGTTAACTCAACTATATTTTTCTTTTTTTCCATAATCCACCTCTTTCGAATTCATATTATATCTAATTTTTTACACTTTTGCAACCAATTTTTAACTGGTAATTTTACTATTTTCAAGTTTATTTGTTATCCATTTTTTACATTCTTCAATATCATTAAAGTATATTACTTTATCTTTTAATTTTTGATAAGTTTCATTACCTTTTCCAAGTACTAAAACTATATCATTTTTCCCTGCCAAATCAATAGCTCTTTTAATAGCTAAACTTCGATCAATTACTATTTCATATTTATTCTTATCATCAACTTCTGATACCATTTGTTTAATAATATCAAGAGGATCTTCACTTCTTGGATCTTCATAAGTAAATATAGCATAATCTGCATTTTCCATAACTGTTCGTCCCATAACTGGTCTTTTTTTATAATCTCTTTCACCAGCTGAACCAATTACAACAATCGCTCTATTAACATCAAGAACTCTTACAAAATCTAAAATTGATTTTATACCATATGGTGTATGAGCATAATCAACCATAACTTGAAAATCTTGCCCCATATTAATCATTTCGACTCGTCCTGATACATCTATATTCATAGCATTTTCAATCAAAGTTTCCATGTCAAATCCAAGCGATAAACAAATTAGCATGGCACAAGCTAAATTATAAACATTAAATTTACCAAGTAAAGGTGACATAAAAGAATATTCTTGATTAAGATATTCAAAAGTTACATTAGTATACCTTGGTGTTATTGTATAATTTTTAATATATAAATCACACTTAGAATTTTCTCCATAACTTAAACTACTTATACTTTTTTCTTCAAATTTATCATGATATTCATCATCGTAATTAACAATAAATTTTCCTTTAGTTTGACTAGCACATTTTAGCTTACAATTAACATAATTTTCAAAACTTCCATGAACATTAATATGTTCCCAAGTAATATTAGTATACCCACCAGCAGCAAAATACAAATCATCTAACCTTCCTCGAAGGAAACCTTCACTTGATGCTTCCATTACTACATACTCACATCCTGCTTCATAAAATTCTTTAAAATACTTATAAAGCAACGTTGGATCTGGTGTTGAATTAGGACAATCTTCAGTAAATTTTGCACAATCCACTCCATTAGTTCCAATATATCCACATTTATCTCTTCCAATTAAATATTGAATACTGGTTGAGGTTGTTGTTTTACCATCTGTTCCTGTTACTCCAATTATTTTTAAATTAAGTTTATCAAAATCATAAAACTTACGACACAATTCTGGTAATATATAATTAGTATTTTTTACTTTTATATATGGAATACTACAATCTATATCTTTCTCTCCTATTATACAACTAGCACCATTTTTAATAGCTTCATCTATAAAATCATGTCTATCTGTTTTTACACCATGAATACAAACAAACATATCTCCCTTATTTACTTCTTTTGAATTTATTTTAATTTCTTTTACATTTACATCTAATTTAGTTTCTAATAATTCCTTTAATTTTTTCAATTCAATCACATCCATATTCCATTATATCTTATTTTATGATAAAATAATATAAGAAATTTAAAAATGAGGTAAAAAATGAAAAAAGTAACATTAATTGGAGCTGGTTCTGATTTAGGTGTTGATATTGATGGAGCAAAGCTTGGACCCGAAAAAATTATCCCCAATTTAGTGGATAAAAATTATAAAACTATTTTATTTCATCAAAATAATAATATTATAAAAAGTCATGATAAATCTGATTTAAGAAAAAATGAAACCGAAATAAATAAATTTAATAAACAAATTTATAACTCTATTATTAAAGAAAACAATTTTTGTATTACCATCGGAGGAGATCATAGTATTTCCATAGCATCAGGTCTTGCTAGTATAAAGAAATACAGTAATCTTGGTCTTATTTGGATTGATGCCCATCTTGATTATAATACTTTTAAAACTACTATTACTGGAAATATCCATGGTTTACCTCTTGCAACTTTAAATGGATTAAACTCTGATTTATCACATTTTCATAAAGGAAATTTCTTTAATCCAAATAATACCGTAGTTGTTGGATATCGAGCTTATGAAGAAAACGCGATG
Source organism: Bacilli bacterium (assembly GCA_017528315.1). GTDB lineage: Bacteria > Bacillota_I > Bacilli_A > RF39 > UBA660 > RUG591. The sequence goes on along the minus strand of JAFXOW010000010.1, from coordinate 80,039 downwards.
GATGAAATAAATAATATTAAAACTATGGGAGTAACTGTCTATACCACAAAAGATATTAAAGAATATGGAATCAATAAAATCATGGAACAGGCATTTAAAATTGCAAATAATAAAACAGACGGAGTTCATATAAGTTTTGATTTAGATGTAATTGATCCAGAACTTGCCAAAGGAGTAACTATTAAAGAAAAAAATGGAATAAACTTACAAGAAGTAGAAGAAATAACTGATTACTTAGCTAAACAAAATAATATAAAATCATTTGATTTAGTTGAATATAATCCCTTAAATGATACTGATTTAAAAACCTTAGATATAGCAAATAACATTTTAAATAAAATAGAAAAAAGTACAACTTTACAATCAACAAGATAATTATATAACCTAAAAGAGTAAGTAATTTTTAATTAATCACTTACTCTTTTAATATATATTAAATTCATCAAAACAATAAATTTTATATTAACCTATTCTTCAAAATATAATATAACTATATCAATTGCAGAGAATAATCAATAATAGATTATATTACCCTTGACACATAAGATGTCCAAATTCTGAATCACAATAATTCGTCATTTGTATATCAGTAACCTCTCCGCTAGCATCATTATAAATAGCAGACGAAGAAGTTGTTCCTGTACATGAACTAGAATTTGCTGCACAAGCACTATCACCATAAATTGTTCTTAAAAGCGATCTACTACTTTCAACTAAAGAAGTATTACCCACCTCGAAACAAAATGGTACATTAGATTCCACACCACACAAAAATCCTCTAACTGGTTTATTAGTATTTTCATCAATTATAATTCCCATAAAATTTGTTTTACCAGTTGATTGTAAAACAGTTTGATAATCATTACTCCATTCATTAGAATTTATAGCAGTCGTATCCTCATTATCAGCACCAAATTCAACACATTTTTTTCTATCACTTTTACTAACTTTTGTTATCTCACTATTTTTTACAACACATTTTTTATGTACCTCTTCATAAGAAAGATTAAGAATAGTCATAACTATCCATTTTATAACATTTATATCATCTTGATTTATTAAATCATGATATAAATTATCATATTTAATTTGTAATATTTCTTTTTGATTTACTTCTATAATAATATCTCCTCCTAACAAATATAAAATTAATGCATCAATTGATACCATAATAACAAAGATACCAATCATTGTCAAATTTTGTAAATCAACATTTTATTGACATTTTCAATTAAATTTTTAATTTTACTTAATTAATATTTTTAATTTCTAAATTTACTATCTATAAACCATACTAATTTTTAAATTTAAGCCTTTTTATAAAAAAAATAAGAAAAAATTTTTTTAAATTAATTTCTTATTTTATCTTAAATGATACTAATCATTTTTAGTACTTACTAAATAATTATCTGCATTTAAAGCCATACCTATAACAAAAATATAGGATAATAAATAAACCCAAATGAGTAATATTAAAATAATTGAAAAGCTTCCATAATATAAATTATAGTTATTAAAATTATTTAAATACATTGAATATACCCTTGATATTATTAACCACATTATAGTTGTAAATATAGCTCCATTATTCATATATTTACTTGGTATATCAATAGTTGGAGCTAAAATATAAATTATTTTTATTAACATAAAAATTAAAATTATTGATAAAGGATATTTTAATAAATTATAAATATTTAGAACTAAAATTTCTCCATTTTCTCTTAAATAGTTTGTTATAAAGTTAACTATTAAATCACCTAAAACAGGTACCATAACCATAAATGTTATTAAGATAAATAATACTACTGTTAAAAAAATAGATTTAATTCTAATCTTAATACTATTATTTTCTTTTATCTTAAATAAAATATTACTTGAAACAATAATTGCATTACTACCCTGAGATGCAATATATAAACTTATAATCAAAAATAATATCATATTAAAATTATTATAATTAATTTTATTTGCATTTAATATTAAATTAGAAATATCATTTGGAATGTTATTATTTAACAAAAATGTATTATCTGAAATATTTATCTTATTAGTAATAATTCCAATAAATGAAATAATTGGAATTATCAAAAATATTAAATAGAAAGCTAAATGAGCTGGTAAAAATACCATTTCATCTAGCTGTACTAACTTTAATATTCTTATAAAAAATTTTTTTAATTTATTCATTATCTATAACTCTCTTTATCACTTTGCATATCAATCATTGCTTCATTTATAGCATCATCTATTGTTTTAATATTATCAAATATCATACTAGATCCAACTGATGCTCCATATCCATATGGAAGTTCAGCTAATTCTTTACGAAGTTTATTGGTATATATTTCTATTTGATTTTCAGTATATCCAACTAAATAAATAATAAATTCTGTTCCATCAGTTCTAATAATTTCACTATTTTCTAGTTGAGTATTAACGAGCATACTAGCTGCTCTAACAATTAAGTTGTCTCCCTTTTCTCTTCCATAATTATCATTTATATATTTAAGATTATTTAAATCCACTACTACTATTGTTTGAGGATATACTCTACTCATATTCCATGTATCAATTTGCAAGTTTAAATAATTTCTATTTTTTAAAGATGTTAACATATCTGTGTACTTTTTACGATCTTCTTTTTTTACCAATCTTAATTTATGACGGTTTTTAATATAAGCAAATACAAGAACACCTAATATAATAGGAATTAATATAATTGCTAAGATTAATAAATAAGTTTCTTCAAAACTAGTCGTCTTTAAAATAGATGTATTTAAATTATTAAATCCCATATTACGATAATTATAATAAGAATTAGTATTTATTATATAATTAAATAATTTAAAGAAAGAATCATTATCACTTTTAACCATAAATGAATAATTATTAGTCATAATATTGGTATATAATATTTCATAATCTTTTAATTCTTTATTTTTATAATAAGTATATACCTCCTTATCAAGAATTATTATATTTTTATCATTTTTAGAATTTTTAACTAAATCTTTTACATTATTAAAATTTTTAACATTAGCCATCGTACTATTTTTTATATAACTAGTTAAATATTTATTATTTGATAACAATGAAACAGTTTTTCCTTTTAAAGATTCTAAAGAAGTAATAACATATTCATCACTAATTCTTCCAAGAACTACAAAACTTTCAATAAATGGTGAAACAGTTTTTAAATATTTACTATTTTGATTTTCAATATAATCAAAATAAATATCCACATTCCCCGTATTAATAGCTTTATTTAAGTCATCTATTGTATTATATTTTTTATAAGTAAAATCAATATCAGTAAGTCTTTCTATACGATTAATATATTCTAAAGCTATCCCATTTACACGAGAGCCATTTGTTATTTCATATGGAACATTTTCAACATATCCATAAACATAAGTCTTACTTAATAAATCCGTTTTTGTTTTATCATTTATATCATTTTTATCGATATAATAATTCAATAATAACTTATTATAATCTGATACATAATAGTTTTCTAAAAAGTTATTAAAATATTTAGTTATAATAGAATTTAATCCAGAATTATTATTATCAAGAGTTAAAACTATTTTTTTATTAATATCTGTAAAGAAATAATTTAAATAGTACTCACTGTTATTTATAGTTTTATTTAAAGTTTCAATATATGATACTATTCCAAAATTTATTTCTCCATCATCAAGTGCTTGAAATAGCTCTGTATATGTCTCATAAGAATTATACTTAATATTATCAACACTTTTTAAATAATAACTTATATTAGATTCATCTAGTTTTAAAACACCTATAGTATACCCATTAAAATCCGAAATATTATTAACTTCTATTTCTTTTTTTCCAATAGCAATATAATTATCTTCATATAAACTTAATTTATTAGAATCAAGTGCTACTGCTCCATCTACAAGTTCAAATTTATAAGTATTACCAGTTGTCCCATTTTCTTTAGAATAAGGTATTTTGTTAAACTGCAATGATGTTTCATCTTCAATATAATTTAAAATATCAAATATTACACCATTTCCATCTACTCCAAAAACTGATACATCATTAAAAACTTCAACATCAATTTTCTTTTTACCATTTTCATTGATCCATTTTTTATCATTTGAATCAAGTAAACTTGATTCATGATAATAATAAATAAAGAAAAGGGCAATAAATAAAACTATTGCTACTACTATAGCAAAAATAAATAATTTTTTTCTATTTTTCATATTTATCCCTCATTTGAAGTTATATCACGATCTTTAGTAAATGATAACTCTGTTGCTTCTGTTCCTTTATATCCAACAATCGGAAAATTATTTAAACTTGCATTAGTTTTCTTAACATACACTTGTAATGAATAATAAGATAATTCATTATTGCTAAATAAACTAATAGTACTATTAGCTAAAGATTTAGCAGTTTGAACATCCATTTCATCATTTACCGTAATAATTAAATTAATAATTTTTCCATGAACATAATGAGTAACTTCCAAAACTTTTTCATCTTCTTTAATTTTACTAGTAATATCTTCAAACAATTTATCGCCTAATGGATGATTTTTTATATCATCAAGTCTTTGTCCATAGGCTGCCTTTCCCTCATCTGGTACCAATAAATCTTTTACTTTCATGCCTAAAATTACTAATATAATTAAAACAATAATTGCCAATATGGCATATTTATTTTTTCTTAAAAATTTCATATTTTTATTCCTCCAACTTTATTAAAGACAAAAATATTATACTATAAAATATTTAATTAATCAACTTTTCTATTTCAGTTTTTAAAGTATTAGCTTTTCTAGTAATTTCTTCTAAACTAGTTCCTTCAATCATAATTCGAATTAAATTTTCCGTTCCACTTTTTCTTACAACTATGCGACCATTTTCTCCTAACTCTTCAGTATATTTTTTTATTAATTCTTGTACGCTTTTATTATCATCAAATCTATCTTTTTGTTCTCTAGTTACTTTAAGATTTACTAACACTTGAGGACATTTTTTCATAATGCTTTTTAATTCAGATAATTTCTTTTTACTATATGTCATAATATTTAAGATTTGTAAAGACGTAAGTTCTCCATCACCGGTTGTTAAATAATTTTTAAATATAATATGACCACTTTGTTCCCCTCCAAGTACTTCTTTATTTTTAAGCATTTCTTCTAATACATATCTATCTCCAACTTTTGTAGCTATAAATTCAATATTATTTTCACGAGCATATTTTATAAGTCCAAGATTAGACATTATAGTTCCAACTATACTTGAAAGCTTTTGATAATGAGATACAATTGCTAAAACATAATCACCATCAACAATTTCCCCATTTTCATCGACAAATAAACATCTATCAGCATCTCCATCATAAGCAATTCCTAAATCATATTTATCTGTTACAACTTTTTCTTGTAAATTTTCTAAATGAGTAGAACCACAATTATTATTTATATTATAACCATCTATATTATTATTAATAATGGTATAATCTATATTTAATTTAGAAAACAACATATCAGCAGTCTTAAATGAAGCACCATTTGCAACATCAATTAAAACTTTATATGGTATATGATTTACATCAATAGTACTTCTTAAAAATTCTACATAATCATTTTTTAAATCTTTAATTTCTAATTTTCCTACTTCATTTATATTTTTATTAACTTTAAAATTATTTAGTAAATAATCTTCTATTTCTTCTTCTATTTTATCATCAAGTTTTATACCGTTATTTCCAAATACTTTAATACCATTATATTCCCCCGGATTGTGACTAGCACTGATAACAAATCCGCCATCATAATGATATTTGGTAATCAAATAAGATATAGCTGGAGTCGGAATAATGCCAGTATCAATAATATTACACCCTTCACTTAAGAATCCTGAGGTAAGTCCAGACTTTAACATATCATGAGAAACCCTAGTATCTCCTCCAATTAAGAATGTTAGTTTATCTTTATTTAATTTATTTTTTAAAATATGAGCAACACTAATTCCAAGCTTTAAAGCTAAAGTTACATCTAATTCACTATTTACTAAACCTCTTACTCCATCAGTTCCAAATAACTTCATTATTAAATCCTCTCTACTATATTATTCATATTTTTAACTATTTTATTCTCAGATATTATTCCTCTTACCATTGTAAGTGGATATATTATGGTATTAGATCCAACAATAGTTCCTGGTGTTAAAACTGCATTACATCCAATTTCCACATAATCTCCTAAAAAAGCTCCAACTTTTCTTAAATTAGTCTCCATTTCATCTATTACAACACTCTCTTTAGTACTTTTCAAATTAGAAATAATACTACCAGCTCCTAAATGACTCTTAAATCCTAAAATTGAATCACCTACATAATTAAAATGAGGAACTTCTACATTATCATAAAGAATAGTATTTTTTATTTCACAAGAGTTTCCTATTACAGAATTTTTTCCAATAATAACATTACCTCTTATATAAGCAGATGGTCTAATCTCTACATTAGAATCTATTATACAAGGACCATTTATTGTACAATATTCAGGTAATTTAATACTTTTATGTATCCAAATATTCTCATTCTTCAAATAATAATCATCTCCTAAAGTTTTACCAATTTCCATAATTATTTCCCCAATATGTGGTAATATTTCAAATGGATATGTAAAACTCTTTATATATTTATCAGCTAGACTATTTTCCGTTTTAAATAAATCTCTATTTTTCATTTCCTACTCCTTCATAAATTTTAATAGTTTTTTCTAAAGTTTGAAATGGTAAAGTTGCACATTTAATTCGACTAGCTTGTTTTCCTATATCAAAATAAGCATTTAACTCATTAAGCATATCTCTATCATATTCTTCTTCATTAATCATATGATAATATTCTTTCATTAATACCCGAGCATCATCTACTTTCATACCTATAATATTTTTTAGCATTATACTAGTGGCACTGGTAGTAATAGCACAAGCCTCTCCATCAAAATATGCATCTACTATAACTCCATCTTCTACTTTAACAAATAAATCTATATTATCTATACAAGATTCATTATGCGTATTAGCTTTTATAAAATCTTTATTATCTACCTTTTTCTTATGAAAAGGATTCTCATAATTATCTATAATTATTTCTCTTTTTAAATTATTATCCATAAAACTTCTCCTTTTAAATGTTATAAATATCTTTTCATAAATTATTTTACCACATTTCTTAATATTTTTCTTTATTTTTAATAATTATCTAAATAATGTAAAATAAATGAATTTATCCTATTAAAAAAAAGAAATATATTATATAATTAATATGTAATAAATAAACTTTAAAAAATATGCAGGTGATAATATGAGAACTCCTATTTTTAATTTAAATAATAAAACATCTTATAAAGATGAATATAATAAAATAATTAAGGTTTTAAATACTAAATGTGTTAGTTATAATAAAAAAGAATATACTTATTTTGATTATGTAAATACTTATCTATTTAATAATTGGAAATATCGAAATACCTTTTTAGATTGCTATTCATATTTAGAATTTATTGGTGTTAATTTAAAAAGTAAAAAAATAACTAAGTCAGCTTTTATTAATATGTTAGAATTTATTCTTAATATGGAATATTTAATGGAAAGTATAAAATCTTATTATGAAAAAACTAAATTATCTACTTTATGTCAAAGTATTATTTTTCATAATATTCCTTTAATATTAGAGAGTTTCAATTTAGAACCCTTCTATTTAGATGATAAAATAATTATTTCTAGTAAAAATATTAATTATGAAGATTTAAGAGAATTAGTTCCCAATGATATTTATGAACTACTTCTTTCTTATACAAGTATTAATAATAATGGAATTAATATGAAAAGAATTATATTAAATAAAATATATGATTATTTATCCCTAGATTATGATAAATATAAATCTTATAATCCATCTATATTTAATACAGTTAAGTTTATTATTAATAAAATGGGTGTAATAGATAAAATCGATAAGAAATATAAAAATTTTTCTAATATTACATTAAAAAAATACTATGATGATGCTTTTTTAATGATAACCTATTTAATTCAAACTGATAATATTACTTCTAAAAAAGATGAAATAAAAAATATTAAAAATCAATAATTTTTTATTATTAATTAAATAGGAAGTTATAAGATAAATGCACAATATTTCAAAAATATTGTGCATTTTATATAATTCGAACATGGTTCGAATAATTAACTTATGGTGCTAAAAACAGGACTTGAACCTGCGGCCTATCCCTTACGAGAGGATTGCTCTACCAACTGAGCTATTTTAGCAAGGAAAGAAGAATTAATTTTCTTCTTTTTTATTTTCTTTAACTGGTTCTATTGCATCTTTTCTTGAGAAATTTAAACGTCCTTTTTTATCATATCCTAAACATTTAACTAATATTTCATCTCCAAGTGATACAACATCTTCTACTTTCTTTACATGTTCACGAGCAAGTGCAGATATATGAACAAGACCTTCACATCCTGGCCAAATTTGAACAAAACAACCAAAGTCTTCTATTTTAACAACTTTAGCATTGTAAATCTTACCAACTTCAGCCTCACGAATGACTTCTTCAATCATCTTACGAGTTTTATCTATAATTTCTTTATCAGTATGATAAATTATAACGCGTCCATCATCTTCAAGATCAACTTTAACAGCATTTACATCATTAACTGCTGTAACATTACTAGCTTCAAGAATGATTTTAGTAATCATTTCTCCACCTTTACCAATTACCTCTTTAATCTTATTTGGATCAATCATAAAGCTAACTGTCTTAGGTGCATACTGTGATACTTCAGGACGTGGTTCTTTAATTGTTTCTTCTATTTTATCAAGGATTTCCATACGAGCTTTTTTAGCTTGAGCTAAAGCTTTTTCAAGTATTTCTTTAGTTACACCTTTAATCTTTATATCCATCTGAAGTGCAACTATTCCATTTCTTGTTCCAGCAACTTTAAAGTCCATATCTCCTAAATGATCTTCCATACCTTGAATATCCGTTAAAATGGTATAATCATCTCCCGCTGTAATTAATCCCATAGCAATACCTGCAACTGGTGCTTTAATTGGAACTCCAGCTGCCATTAAACTCATACAACCAGCACAAATAGATGCTTGACTTGATGAACCATTACTTTCAAGTATTTCAGATACCACTCGAATAGTATAAGGAAATTCATCTTCAGATGGAATAACTTGAGCAAGAGCTCTTTCACCTAAAGCTCCATGACCTATTTCACGACGTCCAGGTGAACCATATCTTCCTGTTTCACCAACTGAAAATGCTGGGAAATTGTAATGCAACATAAATCTTTTTTCGGTTTCAATATCTAATCCATCTAATATTTGATGTTCTCCAAGAGCTCCTAAAGTTGTAACGGATAAACTTTGAGTTTGTCCACGAGTAAACAAAGCACTACCATGAGTTCTTGGAAGTAAATCTATATCAGTTGAAAGTGGTCTTATTTCATCCATCTTTCTTCCATCACTTCTTGTATGCTCAAGAACTGTTATATTTCTAAATAAATCATACTCAATATCAGCAAATATCCTTTGAACTTTTACTACTAATTCATTTAGTTCTTTTTCATCTAATTCACTATTTTCTTCCTTGTATTTTTCTACTAAATCATTTTTTACTTTATCAATAGCAGCATATTTTTCAAGTTTATCCATAATACGCAAAGCTTTATCTAAATCATTTCTAATTAGATTATCAACGTTCATCCTTAATTCTTCACTTATTTCAAGACGAGGATAATCTATTTTTTCTTTGCCTATTTCAGCAATTATTTCTTGCTCAAACTTACATAACTCTTTAATTGCCTCATGACCAAACATTAAAGCATCTAACATATCAGATTCTGATACTTGTTTACTACCAGCTTCAACCATGTTGATAGCATCAATAGTTCCAGCTACTGTTAAATCAATATCACTAGCATCAGCCTCAGAAACGGTTGGATTAATTATAAATTCTCCATTAACACGTCCAACTTTAACTCCAGCAATTGGCCCATCAAAAGGAACCTCAGAAATAGAAGTTGCTAAGCTTGACGCAAACATCGCAGGCATCTCAGGTGGTGAATCAGGATCAACTGACATAACGGTATTAACAACCTGAACTTCATTCCTGAAATCTTCTGGGAATAATGGTCTCATTGTTCTATCAACAACACGAGCTGCAAGCGTTGCTGCTTCAGTTGGTCTACCTTCTCTTTTAATAAATCCTCCTGGAATCTTACCAACAGAATATAATTTTTCTTGATATATTACCATAAGTGGAAAGAAATCACTTAATAAGTTTGCTTCACTTGAATAACAAACAGTTGATAATACAACAGTATCATTAAAACGAACTAAAACTGCACCATTAGCTTGTTTAGCAAGTTCACCAAATTCAACTATAATCTTCTTTCCATAAAAATCTTTTTCAAATACTTTCTTCATACAAATCCTTTCCTAAAAATAAAGACACTAAAAAAGTGTCTTGCTTATTTTCTTAATCCTAATTTTTTAATTAATTCACGATATCTTTGAACATCTTTTTTAGCTAAATAGTTTAATAAACTTTTTCTTTGACCAACTTTCTTTAAAAGTCCACGTCTTGAATGATGATCGTGAATATGTACTTTTAAGTGTTCTGTTAAAGCATTTATTTCTTGAGTTAAAATTGCAACTTGTACTTCAACTGAACCAGTATCGTGTTCATCTCTTCTAAACTTTTCAACAATACTTGTTTTCTTTTCTTTGCTTAAAGCCATATTTTCCTCCTTTTTCTATATCCACCAAATCAGAGTATCAGTCTGAGGAAACCAAAACAATGAATTGGTAACTACCAATAATATACACGTAAACGCTTAATTTTGCAAGTGTTTTTTAACTTTTTTTTATTATTTTTGCTTTATTTTTGTACTTTCATCTAATTCTTGTTTAATTTTAAAAGATATTTCATCTTTATTACTTACCATATAATTTCTTAATTCATTCCAGGAATTAATTGCATTATTTTCTAATATATTTCCTAAAATATTTCGCACAATAATAGAAGCTTTATTAATAATTTCATAATAGTCTCCAAAGCATGTCCTCATAGATGTCTTTGGAATACCTAAATCTTTAAAACTATCAGTTAAATCAATTGTATTAGGTAATATATTCATACTTCCATATTCTATATTAGTTTTAATAATATTTAAATCAGGAAAATAATAAACATTCTGATATCTATAATTAAATTCATAATCTTTTTCTTGATATATTTCTTCAGGGTTTATTTTAGTTATAAAAAGTAAAATTGGAAGTTCCATTTCTTTTAACTTATCATATTCTCCTTCTAACAATATCAATTCTTTTTGATGTTCTTGAATAAAATTCATTTTTCTTTCCATTAAATATTTTAATTGTTCTAATTTCCTAATTTTTTCATTTAAATCCATACTACCTCCATTTATTGAAATATATTATATACTATTCTTTTATTTTTTACAACAAAAAAAAGACTTATTTCTAAGCCTCATACATACCATGTATTTTACTAATCTCGGTATCTGTTAAATTATCTAAAGTCCAAGTTCCATCAACAATTCTTAAAGTTAAATTTAAAGTATAAGTTACTTTATCCTTAGCCTTTTTTAGTTCTGCTATTTTATAATCATTAAACTTTGCTATATCAATAGCATTATCACTTGTTAAAAATTCACTTTGATTGTTTTGTAAATAAGTATTTGCATCATCTATTATTTTTTTATAATTATATACTTCAATTTCTACTTCAACCGTTGCTATATCTCCATCAATTGTTTCATTTTTTATTTCATAAGCCATATTTTGATATAGTTTCTTTATAACATCTCTATATTCATTCTTTTGACTTTCCGTCATACTAGTATCAGCTACTATTGTTTCATCCAAGTCATCTAAAACATCACTATTTAACGTTATATAATTATTTAACATCGTTTCAACTCTTTTAGTAGGAGTATTCATTAAATTAGTTTCACATCCTGTTATTAACATAAAACTTCCTATTAACAATAAAAATAAACTTAATATTCTTTTCTTTTTCATAATCATCACCATTTATAATATGGATTAAATTATTTTTTTTATACGAAAAAAATAGTTCTTTTGAACTATTAATTTACAACTTCTTTTATAACTCTATTAATCAAACGATCTATCTTCCCTGTTTTCATCTTCATAAAATCATCTTCAATTTTATTTTTATTATTTTCAATTAAATAAACTAATTTTCTTATTTTAGGTATTAATTTTTTATTTTCAATACTATCAAGAATAACTTCTAAATTAGATAATTTAGAATAAGCACCATAATTATCACTTTTTATATACGTATCATATAATTTTTTAAAAGAATAAATATCAATAGATTCAAAACTGTCTTGTTCAAGTATTTTAATTGTGGTACATAAATAATTACTTTTAATTGCTTTATCAAGTATTGTTTCACCTTTACTATTTTTTAAATTTAAATTAATATTCTTATTATTTAACACAGAATCTACCATTTCGCGAACAATTAAATAATTAGTACTTGCTAACATATGCATGATCGAGTCACCTTCATTATTCTGATGGTTTATATCAACTTTATCAATATATTTAAGTACTAAATCATAGTTTTTATTTTTAAGTAATGACATAATAACATTATTACCTAAATTATCAACCATATTAAAATTAAATTTTTCTTTATTTATAATTCTTTCTATTATTTCTTTATCTTTTGCTTTTATTAATTGAAATATCAGGGATGGATCACTTTCACAAGCATTTTCTGCTTGACTTATTGAATAGAACATAAAATTCCTCCTTCAAGATAAGTTAATATACTAACAAATTATTACTATTTTGTCAAATTACGAATTCTTTTATTACATAATTTTAATAATTCAAATAATTTTAAATGTCTACTATTTATTTCTTGTAAAGAATTTATTAAATCTATATAAATTAAATCTATATCATCAATACTTTTATTAAAATATTCAAAATATAAATATTTAAGTTTATTATCATCTTTATTTTTATAAATATTATTAAATTCTATTAATAAACTATTCTTTATTTTTAATTCATTTCTAGTTTCAAAATAACTAATATTTTTTTCTTTTATTATATTATATGAAATATTTATAACTTGGAGTCTTTTAGTTATCTCCAACGTGTCAAGAGCTTCATCTAAAAGTAAATCACTAAGTTTAATACTATTATCTTCTATATTAATTCCAACTACTTTATAAGAATCGGTAAATAAACAACTATATTTTAATAATTTAATTTTTTTTCCTTCAAATACTTCCGTTTTATTATTTATTATATTTAAAAAATCATTAGAAATTTCTATTTTATTTTCTAGTAAATTTTCCATAAACAAAGTATCTACTTTAAAAACCGGAATTTTTTTTATATGATAAATATTATCTTTCTTTTCCCATTCATAAAATTCATAAAATTCATCATTAAAATTCAATAAAATATCATATATATAGGTCATCATATCTCCTTTTTAAATATGGATATAACTATTAATAAAAATCCAATTACTCCCAGTAAACATTCAAATCTGGTTGTAATTAATTTCAAATATTCTAAAAATGTATATCCAATTTCTATATAATTTAAGTATAGTATTGTGTACATACATCCTATAACACAAAAACCAAAACCTATTAAAAAAAGAAAAAAACGTATCACAATTCATCAATAAATAATACTCATTTATCAATAATATTATGATACTTTAATTTATTTTTATACAAAAAAAATTATAAAACTTTTGTCTTATAATTTTTAAATTTTTATTTATTAGGCTGCCATTCCCATTCCTTTTGAATCATCATCGTTTGTAATACCAAGGAATGCCTCTTGTTCATTAGCAAGATTTGTTAATTGATTAATTTCCGCTAATACATCATTTAATTCACGAGTTACATTTATATTTTCTTCTTCTAGTTCTTTTTTTCTTGCTGATACTAAAGCTTCATTATTAGCAATACGAGCACGAAGTGCTTCTAATATTTCTTTTTGAGTTGCTAAAGAATTAGCATTGTCATTAAGTTTAGCTTGAAGTTCATTTACTTCCGAAAGTATTGCATCATTTCCGTTTGATTCAACTGTAGTCCCAGTTTCTTTACTTAACCATTCATCAAGTTTAGTATTATTATCATATTCTTCAACTTTAGTAGTTTTATCAGTTAATCCAGATAAGCTGCTAAAATCAAATGTTTTAGGTTGTTCTAAAGTCTTTTCGGATTTATTTAATTCAGAAGAAAGAATCATAACAGTACCATTAACATTTCTTTCACGATTAATATTACCAGGTACAACTGGATTAGTTTTTAATCTACGACTTACTACTTGAATACTTTCAAATGGAATAACATTTCCTGCTAATTCTTTGTAAGCAATTATTCCTAAAGTACTATTTTTAGCTTTTAAAACTTCTTCACTAGTAAATGGCAATTCATTTGTCGTTTCTTCAGGTTTAACTTCTGAAGCTGGAGTACTTTCAGGACTAACTTCGGTTTCACTTGACTTTGCAATTTCCTTTACTTTAGCTCTAATTTGCTCAGTCTTAGGTTTAAAAACATTAAATGTACTAAGTTTAGCAACCTTAGCACCATTTCTTGGTACATTATTTTTATAATATATATCTTCTTCTGTAACGGTTATATTATTTAGCACGTTTACACCTCCTTGTTATTCACTTTTAGAAAGTTCTCTTAAAAGATCTTTAATTCTTGACCATTCTGCATCATCAGTAATAGTTCCTAAAGTTACATCATCATTTACACGAGTAACACTTGAAACATAAATAGTTACATTTCCGTTTTCATCTTTTTCATTCTTTGTATATATAACATATTCTTTATTATTATCGTTGAATTTAAATGATAATAAAAGTTCTACTTCTTCCTTGGTTCCATCTTCAAGAGTTAATGTCATCATTTTCTTTTCATCAATATTCATATAATCCTCCATATCTTCTATATACATTTTATCATACTTATTTTATATTTCAAGTGTTTTTAATATTTTTTTACTTAAATTTGACTTTTTAATAAAAAATTCTAATTTAAATAATAGTCTTTTTTATATTAAAAAGTTACATAATTTCTCAATTTTGTTAAAACTTTACCTTCTTCTCGACTTACTTTTACTTGATTAATTCCAATTTCTTTAGCTATTTCACTTTGAGTCATATTATAAAAATACCTTTTTAAAATTAATTCTTTTTCATTATAATTAAGTTTATTTAAAGCTTCTCGAAGCAATATCAAATCATCCTTATTTTCTTCACTTACTGAAATAGAATTATATAAATCGACATTATACTTGTCATCATCTAAACTTATAGTATTCATAATATTTCTATTTTCATTTATTTTTTGAATTGGAATTTTTAAAAAATCCGCTATTTCCATATCACTAGGCATTCTACCATACTGTTGAGATAAAAAATCAAAGGCTTTATTAATAGCATTATTGAGTTTTGCTTGATCATTATTAAGTCTTATATTTTTATTTTGAAGGACATACTGATAAATTTCGCCAAATATATACTGATAAGCATAACTAGAAAATTTAGTACTAAAATTAGGATTATAATTATCTCTAGCTTTCATAAGACCAATTACTCCTACTTGAAATAAATCTTCTATGTCTCCATAAAACTTATTTGCAATACTATAAATAAGTTTTTCATTTTCTACTACTAAATCTTTTAATTCCGAATATTTTTCCATTTATATCACCAAAAAGAATATAAGACTTTTATATAGAAAAAGAAATAGATTCGACAAATATAGTCTTTTTAATCTATTTCCTTGTTTACACAAAATTTACATCCAGATGACCGACCATTGCGGAATTAAACCCGTGTTATTTAAACACCGTGGGTATCCGTACTAGTCTTTAGGATTCCAAAGAACTCACACACACTCTGGCATTCAACACCAACTATTGCTCGGGATTCCCTTATCTAATTCAATGTAGGATTTATAATGCAATGTATCAAATTATCTAGACATCTTTATAATATCATATTTTTTTAATTTTGAAAACACCTTTTTATTAAGTTTACATTATTTAACAAGCATTTAAATAACCAAATTAAAAAGAAATTATTATTAATTTTAAAAATAATTTATAAATTACTTTTTATATCATCTATTAAATTTAAAAATTCATTCTTAATTTCTTGTAATTTTTCTTCGTTTTTAGCTTCAAATCTCGTTGTAATATTAGGTCCTGTATTAGATGCTCTAACTAAAGCTGATGCATCGGAATATAATACTTTTACACCATCAACTGTTAAAATGTTATAATGTTTATCTTCAGCATATTCTCTAACTTTATCAATTACTTTAAATTTAATATTATCCTCTGTTGCAATTTTTATTTCAGGTGTACTTATATATTCTGGAATTCCTTGAAGTAATTCTTCGATATTTTTTTCTGTATTGGTAAGAATTTCTACAAGTCTAAGTCCAGCATATATACCATCATCATATCCACCAAATCTATCACGGAAAAATACATGACCAGAAAGTTCACCTGCAAATGGGAAATTTCCTTCATAACTTTTAGCTTTTGTATAAGAATTACCTGTTCTAAAGTATTCATTTTGAACACCTAATTTATCAAGTTCTTCTTTTAAAGCAAGAGAACATTTAACATCATAGAAAGTTTTTTTATCCACATTTTTGTGGATTAAATCACGCCAAATTAAAATCATATACTTATCAATATCTAAAAATTTAGAATTATTAGTTATAACACCTACTCTATCACCATCACCATCAAAGGCAATTCCAATATCAGCATTTGTTTCTTGAACAGTTTCTTTTAACCTAGTTAAATTCTCTTCAACAGCAGGATCAGGATGATGATTAGGAAAATCTCCATCGGAATCATTAAAAAGTGGTACTAATTCAAGTTTATCTTTAAAGGTATTAAATATTTCATCAGCAACAATTGCCGTTGTTCCATTACCACAATCATAAACAACTTTTATTTTATGATCTCCTAACTTAATACCTTCAGTAATCATTTTGATATATTGACCTCGAATATTAACATCTCGAATACTACCAATACTTTCAACTTCATCAAAATCATTATTTTTAATCATTTCATAAAGTTCTAAAGAAGATTCTCCATAAGCATTATGAATACCATTATAAGAAAATTTAAATCCATTATCATCTTTGGGATTATGACTGGCAGTAATCATCATACCTGATTTAATATTTAAAAAATCCCATCCATAATAATACATTGGAGTAGTAACTAAACCAAGACGTGTAACATTAATACCAGCGTCCCTTATTCCCCTAACAACATTTTCTTCAATTATAGGAGATGAATGTCTATTATCATAACCAACTAAAGTTTCTATTTTACCAAGTCTTTTTAATTTAGTACCAAATGCTTTTCCTATTAAATAAGATACTTCTTCATTAATATCACATCCCCATACCCCTCTTATATCATATTCTCTAAACATGTATTTATTTAATTCCATAATAACTCCTCTATTTTAAATTTAAATTTTCAATACTTATGTCATTTTTAGTTAAAGTTCTTAATATTTTACTTTGTTTTTTATCTTTAACTCGACTTGCATGTTTAATAATTGTTTTTTCATAAATATTTCTTATAAATCTTGCATTACCAAAATTTTTCATATCACGGTTCTCCACTATTATTTCTCTTAGATATTCTATAGCATCAGCTTCCACTTCAAACCCAGCTTTTTTAGTCATTCCTAAAAATATTTCTATAAGTTCATCTGTTGTATAATCAGGAAATTCTAAGGTATAACCAATTCGAGATACTATCCCAGAGTTTGAATCTAAAAAATCTTTCATTTCTTTGGTGTATCCAGCAAATATTACTACTAGTTTATCTCGATAATTTTCCATAGCTTGAATTAAAGTTGCAATTGCTTCATCATTATAAGAATTACCATTTTTACTTGCTAAAGCATAGGCTTCATCTATAAATAAAACTCCATTTAAACTCTTTTCAATTACTAAACTAGTTTTAGGTGCTGTTTGTCCTACATATTCAGCTACTAAGTCTTTAACACCAACTTCAATTAATTTATTTTCTTTTATAATACCAAGTTCATATAAAATACCAGAAATTAATCTAGCAATGGTTGTTTTACCAGTTCCTGGATTTCCCAAAAATACCATATGTAAATTCATATCTTTAATATTAAGAGTACCTTTAGTTTTCTCTTTTAATTTAATAACATCAACCATTTCATACAATACTTTTTTAATATCAGAAAGTCCTACTAATTCATTCAATTCTTTAAATATTTCATCAATAGTTTTACTACTCTTTATTTCAGGAACTTTTTTATTAAATGATATATATTTTACTAAATCATCAATATAATTATCATAGTCTATATTTTCTTTATAAGTATTTTCAATATAAGTTAAAACTTCACCTTTAAGTGTTTCATTTATATTAAGTTCTAGAAGTACTTTCTCATAAACATCTGCTATACTAAGACTAATACCATTAATAACAAAATCAAAATAATTATTTTTTATATTTTCATATCCTAAAAAGAAATTATTTATTTCATCAATAGTACCTGAAATTATAACCATTTTATGTTGATTTTCTTTTAAGAAATTTTCTAATAGATAGAAAAATCTTTGTTCTTCCTTAATATCTTCTAATTTTAATCCTACTAAATCTTTTAAAACTATAAAACTATCTTGATAATTATAAGATTTATCATACTTAAAAAATGATATTTCCTGTTTATCTTTATTATCTAAATAATTATAAGTAAGAGCTCCATTATATAATATATCTTCTATCTCTTCTTTAAGTTTTCCTTTTGAATTAATAAGTAATCGAAAAGGAATATAGTTTTTTTCTAAACCATCATTCCATTTTCTCATATACTCAATTATATTTTTAAGTAAATTTTTACTTTCTAAATCAATATATAAATTATTTATTTTAGTAATTATTTCAGTCATTTCAACTTGTTCAGTTTCTTGATTATTATTTTTTGTAATTTGATTTAATTCTTTAGTATCTTCTACTTTAAAAAAATCCTCATATATACCTTTAAAATAATCTCTATTCATACTATTTCTCTACATGTATTTCAAGAATTTTTTCTTTTAATTCTTTTTCTATATTTTCTAAAGTCTTTTCAGCTTCCATTCTCTTAATTCTACCATTTTTATGAATTTCAATTACTTTATCTAAGGTTTCAATTAAATCTTGATTAGTCTTTTGAAGTGTTTCTACATTAACGATAGCCTTCTCACTTTCTTCGGCAATTTCAATTGATCCTTGTTTTAAAGTCTCACTGTTTTTTACTAACATATCATTAGTAAGTTTTGACACTGCTTGTTCATTTTTAAGAGCACGTTTGGCATTATTAATTCCAAGTGATAATACCATTTGATTTTTCCATAAAGGAATTGTATTAGTAATAGAACTTTGAATTTTTTCTACAAGTTCAGCTTCATTATTTTGTAAAAGTCTAATCTGAGGAGCCATTTGAATAGAAATAATTCTCGTTGTTTTTAAATCATAGATTTTCTTTTCAAAACGATTTATCATATTTTCTAAATCATTTACTTTTTGAATATCTAATTGATCTCCACTCTTTTCGGCTTTCTTTTTTAAATCAGGAAGAGTTACTTCACGAAGTTCTTTTAACTTTCTTTCCCCTGCTATAATATATAAAGATATTTCTTTAAAGTATTCTAAATTCTTTTCATACATAGTATCAAAGATATTGATATCTTTTAACATTTGTAATTTATCTTTTTCAAGTCCATGCTCTATAGTATCGATATTTTTTTCTATTTTAGAATACTTTGCTACTAAAAAGTCAAATTCTTTCTTAGCATTTGTAAATAATTTACCAAATATACTTTTTTTGTTAGTACCTGATAGATCTGCATCAAATGATTTTATTTGACTAACCAAATCAGCAAGTAAATCCCCAACTTCTCCGGTATTTTTAGTTTTAACATCTTCTAAAACACTATCTGAAAATTTGGATATTTTTTCTTGAGCAGCAACTCCATATTGAATAATCTGAGTTGAGTCATTAATATCAATTTTCTCGTTAAAC
Organism: Bacilli bacterium; assembly: GCA_017528315.1. Classification (GTDB taxonomy): domain Bacteria; phylum Bacillota_I; class Bacilli_A; order RF39; family UBA660; genus RUG591. Next base: position 59,839 of record JAFXOW010000010.1, on the reverse strand, counting down.
TCATCAATTGCCTTTTTCTCAGACTCCGTTAATAAATCATAATTAAGCGTCTTTTCAATTTTTTCATCCGTTAATTTTCCAGTCTCAACTATTTCTTTTTCTACACTTTCTTCTACATTCTTTTCAACTTTTAATTCTAAATTATTCATATTTTTTCTCCTTTACTTTTACTTTATTTTTATTAATCCTATTATTTAAATAATTAAGTAATCTTTCATTATCTTCTTCCTCTTGCCTTGCCATATTTTTATAAATTTGCAATTGAATTTTTGATTTTTTTTCTTGCATTTTTCCTATTTTAAACATCTCATAGATTATTTCTTTTTCCTTATCACAGAATAATTCTTCATAATCATCTATTCTATCAGTTCCTAAAGCCATAATTTTTTTAATAATTATTTCTTTAAAATCAAGTGTTTTCAAATATTCTATTAATACATTATTTAATATACCATTAATATTTAATACTTTATATAATGGTAGTTCTATATTTCGATATAAAACAATTGTATTTAAATCATATCCCTCTCTAAATTTAAACTTACTACCATCATATTCTATATATTTATTAAAAATCTGACTTGTCTTTTCATCTTTAAACTCAAATAGTTTTAATTGAGTATTTGCAGTAGTCATTTTTTCTAATGTATAGGTAAATAGTAACGAATCTACTTGATCAAATCCAATTGCTAATAAAGATGATATTATAATTTCTGAATTAATTTTTCCCATAAAACCTCCCTATTAACTATTATTTCAAATAATTTATTAATTCATTATAAGTATCCATTTTTAAACTCGTAACAGTACTAGTAATGGACTCAGGAATACCTAAACCAATTTTTGATACATCATAGTTTCCTCCGGTAAGACCAGTTCTAAATCCATATCTTTCCCAAGCTATTTGACCTATTTCTTTATCATTAAAAGCTTCATATAATTTATTACCATTTTCGGTAAATGATGCAAAGCAATGAGAATTCCAAATGGTAGGAGATGGATAAAGTATTCTAATCTTATCTTTTACTTGATTAAACGCATCAGGTGAAGAGTTAGCAAAGTCAATCATACTTTTTTCATAGTCAACTATCATTGGTTCTCCTCCTAATCCAGTTTTTAAATATCTTTCAAAAAGATCAGCTGGAGTATTATTCATATATCCTGATTTAATATAAAATTCTTTTAATTTTGGTAAATTAGTTTCTATATTATCAGTTGTTACTTGTCCTCCACTTAAAATTGATAAAAGTAAACCATAGTAAGTAGCACCAGGTGATGAGGTAACGGGATCAGTTGATGCTATATTAATAGTTCCATATAAACTACCAAGTCCTATATCACTCCATTTCTTGCCTTCTAAAATATAATTCATCAACTTATTCATATCTGTTATATAATAAACAGAATCTTTTTCAGTTACAATTTGTTCATTAATTAAAACATCAACAACTTCCTTCCAACTATAAATAACTATTGGAGTATTTAAAGTTAATCCTCCATTTAAAACAGTATATCTTGATGATTCACCTAATTCTTTATTAGGTTGCAATTTATAATAATCATAAAATCTTTGGTCTGATGTAAATAAAGCATCATATTTTGATACACCATCACTTGTTACTTCAAATGTTTCTCCATTATTAATTTTATTAATTATACTTTGATTTCCAAGTCCAACACTTTCTCTTATCAATGGTTTAGTTATAGTTTTACCATTACTCCAAGTATCATATACTACATTTAAATGATATTTCTTTTTTAATATTTTTAAAATATCTTTATCAGCTAGAAAATCTTCTTTACCTCCACCGGTTGCAACATATACCGTTGTTAGACTTCCAAATAATTCTGAGCCATCATTATCCATAACCTTCTTAATTCCAATAATAGCTAAAATAAGTCCAATAAAAATTAATATTCCAATTATAGTTTTTTTACTCATCACCATCACTTCCTTTCATTAAAGAATCTTCAACTATTCCATCAGCTTTTAACATCATATCATATACTTTTAAATCAGCTTCCACATCCATAATATCTTTTTGATAAAGAGATGATAATATCATCTGAAATGATTTATTAATTTCTTCAATCATCTTATCAGCTTTCTTTAAAAAATTTTTCCCTTCATTTGACACCAATCTTTGATTTTCTATTTCATCATATTTTGAAACAATTTTAATTAAAACTGGCAAATAATAATCAAAAAAATTATTTAATCTTTTTTCTTTCTTAGGTTCTTTCTCCACAACTTTAATTATTTTATCAACCGATGCTACAATCTCTTTTAAATTAGTTTTAGTATATTCACTTTCAACTTTAGGTATTAATAAGCTAATTTCTTTATTTTGCTTTTTAGCAAGTTCTAACTTTTTATATAAACTAATATTAGTATTTTTTAAAGTAAGTTTAGGTTTTATTCCACTCATCACGAGTTCTCCTGCAGAAAAAGCGAGCCCTCCAATTACTAAAGAGGGAGCAAGCGCCACTCCTATTCCCAGATATGGAACGGCAAAAAACATTCCACCCACTACTGCTGAAACAATATCTTTATTTTTCATTAGTTATAACTCCTTACTTCTGTGAATGCTTTTTTTAATCCACTCTTACCATCAAATACCTTAGCATTTGTTAATGTAGCAATTCTATTTAATTCTTTTTCATCACTACTTCCAAAAGTAATAGAATAAATCGGAATATTTAATTTATTACTATCATAATACTTCTTTAAATCACTAAAATATCCGGAATTAGACATACCATCTGTCATTAAAATAACTGTTTTAGTATAATCGTCTGATTCACCTTTTAATATTTCTAAGGCTTTAATACTTGGATCATATATATTAGTTCCACCTATTGCTTCTAAATAATTTATTTCCGCAATTACTTCATTTGTTTCACTACCAAATTTAGTATCAAAGGTTTTGGCTATTTTACTATTAAAAGTTATAACCGTTATCTTATCATCTTTGGAAAATTGTAAATTATCACGACTTGCTGTTTCATAATTTAAAATATAATTCATTGCATCTTTTAATTCAGAAATTCCCGATCCATACATACTACCAGATACATCTAAACAAAATACGACATGAGTTGGTTTTCTTAACTCTTCAATATATATATTAATAGCTTTAGTAATTACTTTTTTACTAGGATATTTCATATCTTTTAAATATTTACTAGTATCAATTCCCCAATCCGGATTAAAGATATTTTTATCAACATTCGTTTTTATTCCTCCATACCAAGAACGATATCCTAATTTTTCCATTTTTTCTACTACTTTATCACTTCTTAAATATTCTTGTAATTTTAAAAACTTATTTTTGTTCTCTGTATCTTTTAAATCATTATTTATATAGGCAAATGGCATATCATTAATAGCAACTCCATCTACTGGATAAATTAAATACAAAGCCTCTTTCTTATTTTTTACTAACTCTTCATTTAAACTAATTAAACTACTTTCATAGCTAATAATTGCATCATATTCTCCATTTAAATACATTTCTTTTAAATAATCTTCATCTCCTGATACTCTCTCTACTCCTTGAAATAAACTTTTTAAATCATTTCTTAAAGTATCACTATCAAGCATCTCTTCAGTTAAGACTTCAGGATTTCCAGCTAAACTATTTAAAAAGTTCAAATAAGTGGTTGCTCCAGTATTAGTTTTCGTAACACTAGCCATGACATATTTAAGATTACCACTTTTAACTGTTTCTAAAATATCTTTATTATAAACATCTTTTCCAACTAGTCCTAAACTTTCTGCCTTACTCTTCTTAATACCAAGAACAACTGGATTCATAACAATAGATTTACTATCACTAGTAAGATTTGAATTATCTAACATATAAAGCCATAAAGAATTAGATAACCAAACTGCATCATACTCACCACTATTATCATTTAAAATATTAACTATTTCTAAGTCTCCATAATAATCAACTTCTAAATCTATTTTATTCTTCTTAGCAAATTTTTTTAAATCGCTTTCCAAACTTCTAGTACTAGTAGATGCTAAAATATGAAAAGTATTTTTAGTAAATACACCGTTTTCATTAAAAATACCTGTTACTCTACTCCAAAAAAATATTACTAAAATAATGGCTAAAACAGGTAATAAAAAATTGTTAGACTTCTTATTTCTATTCATGAGTTACCTCACTTTCTTATGAGATTAATATAACATAAATAAAGAAATATTACAATGAAAAAATAAACCATTTAAGGTCTATTTAACTAATTTTTTAATTATTTGTTCATCAACTGATATTGCTTGATTATTAATATAATCACAAGTTGAATCTATCTCATCATTTAGTTTATATATTTGCTTATCAGTTGGAGTATTAAAATAACATATATTTAAACAATGCATATTTAAATTATCAATAAATCTTCTTAATGGACTTGATACATGAGAATAGGTATCTACTTTTAATTTTTCATGACCTACATTATTTCTTGTATAGAAAGATTTAGAAAGAATAGTTTCTAATTTAATAATTTCTTCTTCCGTTAATCCCATTTTTATTCTATCATCTATAACTGCTAATTTATTACATCTATAAGCATACGGTAAATCATGTTCTTTCATATACTTTGCAGTCATATAACCAGTTAATACCATAGAATAAGAAACAAGTCTTTCAGAAAAACTACTAATTTTATCATCATTTAAAACTAAATTTTTTATTTTTATTTCTTCATAATCACGAACATTCTTAAACATTATTCTTAAATATTTAACTATTTCATCATAATAAGATAACCTAGTTTCTTCTAAAATATTATTTCCTCCATTTTTATATAATTCATTCATACTATCATAAGTATGTCTTTCACTTACCTTAATGATACTGTTTTGAATATAAAAATTAACAATATTACCTTGTCTATCAAATTCATAACAAAAAGTTTTTGAATAACGTTTCCTATCCTGAATTAAAGATAATTTTTGATATGATATTTCGTTAGGAATCATTGGTACCGGATTATCTTCATCATAGATAGTTTCAACTTGTAACTTAGCATTTTTCATTATATCTGATTCATAAGGATATAAAACTAAAGGATCAGCAATATGAACTTTTAATAATAAATTATTATTAGGAAGTATTCCCACTGATAAACCATCATCTAATACTTTAGCATCTGCATCATCTATAGTAATAATATATTCTTCCATATATTTTTCTCTTTGCAAATCTTCACTAATTAAGATATCATTTTTATTTACAATATAATTATTTATTAAATCATTTAAATCCCTAATAACTTGTTCAAAATAACCTTTATTATCTATATTAATATTTTGAATTTGTCTTTTATATATTTTTTTTATTTTATAAACAAGATCACTATATTCTTTTTGTTTCTTTATATTTAATTTTTGATAAACTCTTTCCAAATAATTAGAAACTTTAGTTATATATTGATAATCAATATGTTCTTTATATTCTAAAATTGCATCTTCTAAAATAAGCATAAAACACAAAAAACATGAATCAAATTCGAGATTTAAAGCTTTTATGCAAGCATTTATATTTTTGGTATCTTCAACAATACTTTTAAATCTTTTTATATTCTGATTCATGTTATTCACTCCTTCTGTTAACTCCTATTAAAGTTACTTCATCTGTTAAAAAGTTAATTCTTTCCATTATTCTTCTAGCTTTTACTTTATCACTTGATGAATTGGTTATTTGCAAATGATTTTCTAATTCTTTTAAATTCAAATTAGATGTAAAGCATGTTGGTAATTTATTATCCATTCTATATTGCAAAATACTTCCTAGTATCTCATCTCTTGCCCAATCAGTTAATTTTTCAGCACCTATATCATCTATTGATAAAAGTGGAACTTTTTTTATACTATCAAATAATTCGTTATAATCAACCCCAAAACTAGCTTTTAGTTTTCTTAAAAATTCTGGAAAATAAATAATAGCACTTCGGACACCCATTTTAGCTAATTCATTAAATAAAGCTGCTATCAAATAAGATTTACCTGAACCGAATGAGCCAGATAAATAAATTCCTTTTGAATATTCATGTTTTTTATAACTATCATAAAATAATTTTATTTTTTTTATGGCATCAATTCTTTTGGCATCATCTTTATAAATATTTTTTAGACTTGCTCCTTTTAAACTAGCAGGTATCTCAAAGTAATAAACATTATTTAAATATTTGTTTTTCTCGTCCATTTCATGTTTTTTAGCACATTCGACATAAGAAAAAGTTAAAGAATTATTTATAACAATCGGTGTATATGAATAACCTTTCATATAATTTTTACATCCTAAATACGATTTACAATTCTTACAATTATAATATTCAATACTTGCTTCAATAAGTTTAGAAGTATATTTCATTAAACAATCACTTGGAAGATCAATAGTACTAACTAGTTCATTAAAAATAGGATCATCTAATTTTTTTTTAAAATTAACTTTTAACAAATTAGTATCTTTATTTTTTAAAACTAGTTTTTCCATAACTCCTCCTAATAAATTGTATTTTTATATTCTTTTAATAAATTATTGCACTTAATATTTTCACATTTAGTAGCATTTAATATATCTTTTTTATTTTCTTCAAAATATTTATAGATTAAATCATCACGAAACCCTATACTAGAAACTTCTTTTCTATCACTTGAAAAGTATACTGTTTTAATATTTGACCAAATAATACTAGATAAACACATTGGACATGGTTCACTTGTTGAATAAATAATACAATCCGTTAAATCATAAGTATTTAAATTCCTACAAGCATCTCTTATAGCCACAACTTCAGCATGAGCAGTTGGATCATTATTTATTAAAACTTTATTATTACCTCTTCCAACTACTTCTCCATTTTTTACAACAACAGCACCAAATGGCCCACCTTCATTATTTTCTACTCCAACCTTAGCTAAATTAACCGCTTCTTCGAAGTACTTATCCATAAAAATCACTCTCTCTAATACTATATCACTTACCATCATTAAAGTAAATTTAAACTTAAAAAGTTTACTTAATTTTACGTATATCTAAAAAAATATTAAACCACAAAAAATGTCAATTTACATAAATTGACATTTTATAAAATAATATCATAAATATCTTTACTGTTTTCTAAAACATCTATTAGTTTATCAATTTCTTTTTTTGTATTATATAAATATAAACTTATACGACAAGTATTTTTAACTTCTATTTCATCTTTAACCATTTTACTACAATGATTTCCTGCTCTAACACATATTTTATAATGATTTAAATATTTAGATGCATCTTCAGCAAATATTTTATTAATATTAAAAGTTACTATTCCTGCTTCAGAATTTTCATTATAAACCGTTATATTATCAATTTTTTTTAACTTTTCAACTAAATATTTTTTTAATTCTAATTCGTATTCATGAATTTTATCCATACCAATGTTTTCAAGGTATAAAATAGCTTCTTTAAGACCTAATACTCCAGCAATATTTTCTGTTCCTGCTTCAAGTTTAAGTGGTACTTCTTTATATTCAATTTCTTTAGTACTGGAAAAAATATTATTCATGCCTCCTCCATATTTAAATGGATGCATCATCTCTAAATATTTCTTTTTACCATATAAAACACCTACTCCCGTTGGGCCTAACATCTTATGAGCTGAAAAAGCTAAAAAGTCTATATTATCACGAATAACATCGGTCTTTATATGGGGAACTCCTTGAGCTCCATCCACTACTAACATTATATCATTATTATGAACGAATTTCGATATTTCAAGAATTGGTCTAATATCTCCTATTACATTGGTAATACTAGCAATTGATACAACCTTTGTTTTTTCTGTTACAACACTTTTTAAGGCTTCTAATTCTACTTCATGATTTTTATTTAAAGGAATAAATTTTACTACTATTCCTATTTCTTTTTCAAGTTCATACCAAGGTAAAACGTTACTTGCATGTTCGGTTTTAGTAATTAATACTTCATCATCTTTATGAAGATAATATTTAAAGAATGAAAATACTATCATATTCATACTTTCAGTTGTACCACTTGTAAAAATTATTTCATCTCTATCTCTCGCATTTATAAATTTTCGAACAACTTCTCTTGTATTTTCATATTCAGTATCTACTTTATGACTTAAATCATAATCTCCTCGATGAGCATTTGCTGTATATTCTGAATAATAATCCACAATCTTGTCAATAACTTTTTTAGGTTTAAAAGTTGTTGCTCCATTATCAAAATAAATATAACCTTTTTCTAACATGGGAAAATCTTCTCTATTCATTTGTATCACCTCCTATACCAATAAATTCACTCACTTCGCGAGTAAATATCTCTTTTTCTATAGTCATCTTAGATAATAATATTGATTTAATTAGTAATTTTTTAGCATATTTTAAAGAAATACCTCGACTTGCTAAATAATATAAATCTTCACTTTTAAAAGTTCCAATATAAGCACTATGACTTGCAATAACTTCTTTAGTATTTATTATTAAATTAGGAATAATTTTACTATCTCCATCCCCTACATTAATAATTTTACTATTTTCTGATAAACTTGTATTAATTGAATTTTTACTAACCATTCCATTTAAATTAAAATATAATTTTTTATTTTTTAAATTTATACCATTTGTATAAAATTCTATATTATTATTACTTCCATCATCACAAATATTAATATTATTAATAGAATCATTATTAGATATAATACTATCTACAACTAACAGATTAGTATTATCTTTTATTTTTATATCATAACTAATACTAGAATTTATTCCTAAACTATTAATTGCTAAATTAATATTATTTAGTAACTCTAAATTAATCTTTACATCACTATTTAAAACTTTAATAAGTAATTTTATTTTTTTATTACTTACTATTTTTAAACTTAATGTTTTACTCTCTATAACTTCTAAATATAAATCATCATTTACTTCTTGAACTAATTTATCAGTATCTACAATTATTTTATTCATTATTCATGTTTCCTTCTAATTCAAACGACTGATTATATCCATATTTTTCAATTAATTTAGATAAATTGTAATCCCCACTTTTAACAATATGACCATTCTTTAGTATATGAACAAACTCTGGTTTAATAAGTTCTAAAATTCTTGTATAATGCGTAATAATTAAAACACTAGTATCAGGGTTTTCTAAAAGATAATTATTTAAGGCTTCACTTACTATTTTTAAACTATCAACGTCAAGTCCGGAATCAAGTTCATCTAAAATAATAAACTTAGGTTTAAGCATTAAAACTTGTAAAATTTCATTTTTCTTTCTTTCTCCTCCAGAAAAAGATACATTAAAACCTCGATGAAGCATACTTTTATCCATTTTAAGTTTTTCACTATTTCCTTCAAGTTCTAAAACATATTTATAAAGTCCCTGACGTTCACCTTTACTATCCATGCTTGCTTTTATAAGTTCACTAGTCGTTACTCCATCGATACTAATTGGATTTTGATAAACTAAAAAGATTCCTAGTTTACTTCTTTCATCTATTTCTAAATTATTAATTTCTTTATTATCAACCATTATACTACCATTTATAATTTGATAATCAGGATACCCCATAATTACTTTTGATAAAGTTGATTTACCTACTCCGTTTGGTCCCATAATAGCATGAATTTCTCCCGAATTTATTTCTAAACTTAAATCTTTTAGTATTTCTTTATCGTTTGTTTTAACCGATATTTTTTTTATTTCCAGTTTCATACAACCTCCTAAAATGGTAATTTCATATTACCACTCATCATTTGTTTAACCATTTTTTTATAATTTTCAAATTGTTCAAGTAATTTATTAACCTCTGAAACACTTACTCCAGATCCCTTAGCAATTCGAGTTTTTCGACTGGCTTTAATAATTCCGGGATCTCGTCTTTCTTTTAAGGTCATCGAAAGAATAATAGCTTCAATTCGTCTAAATTCTTTAGGATCAACCTTTACTTTATTAAGTCCCATTTTACTAGCCCCAGGAATTAATTTTAAAATGTTCTCAAGAGGTCCTAAATTTTGAATTTGATTAAGCTGCTTTAAAAAATCAGTTAAATCATATTTCCCTTTTTGTAATCTTTTAATTGAATTTTCAGCATCCTCCATATCAATAGCATCCGTTGCTTTTTCAACTAGTGACACGATATCACCCATGCCAAGAATTCTTCCAGCCATTCTTTCTGGATCAAATACTTCTAAACCGTCCATTTTCTCACTGGTACCCATAAATTTAATTGGAATATTAGTTAAATGACGAACTGAAAGTGCTACTCCTCCTCGAGTATCTCCATCAAGTTTAGTTAAAATAACCCCTGTTAAATCAAGGTTTTCATTAAATCCCGTTATAACATTTATAGCATCTTGTCCCATCATAGAATCAATTACTAAAAGTATTTCTTCTGGATTAACTGATTTCTTGATATTTTCTAGTTCTTCCATCAAAGGTTCATCAATATGAAGTCGTCCAGCAGTATCTATAAGTACATAATCATATCCTTTTTCTTTAGCATAACTAATCGCTTCTTTACTAGTTTGAGCGGGATTATTTAAACCTTTTTCAAATACTTCTATATCAAGTTCCCTGCCAATTTGTTTTAACTGGTCAATTGCAGCTGGACGGTATACATCACAAGCAACTAAAAGCGGTTTCTTATGATATTTTTTACGAAGCATTAAAGCAAGTTTTCCAATAGTTGTTGTTTTACCTGAACCTTGAAGTCCTACTAACATTAAAACAGCAGGATTCCCTTTAGTATTTAGCTCTTTTTGTTCTCCACCTAAAAGTTCTTTTAATTCATCATTTACAATTTTTACAAACACATCTCCCGGCTTTAAACTATTTAATACTTCTTCACCCATAGCTTTTTCTTTTACTTTATTTGTAAACTCTTTAACTACTTTATAGTTAACATCAGCTTCAAGAAGTGCAATTCTAACTTCTTTAACCATTTCACTTATGTTTTCTTCACTTATTTTTCCATATCCTCTTGCTTTATGAATTATTCCTTGTAATTTATCGCCTAAACTTTCAAACATAATTATCTCTCCTTAAATGCACATTTATTATATCACGGAGAATTATTATACTCAAGAAAAAGAACCAATAATTTATTAGTTCTTATGCAAACATTCATTTAAACTCATACCAATTAATTTACCAAATTTTTCAATCATAAAATCTATTTCTTTAGTTGATACAATTAAATTATAACCTATAGGATTTAATACTTCATAAACTAAACTCTTTATTTCAGAATCACTTAAGGTTCCAATAATACCTAAAAGTTTTTCTTTTTCAAAATTCGACAAATCACTCTCCTCTTTTAGATAATTTAAATTGTTAGGAGAAATCATTTTAGATTTAGTTAAATTATTTTTTTGATAACTTATTTTTTTAGTTAAATAATTAATCGTATCATTTACAATAACCGCACTTGATACAACAGTTGGAATACCAATAGCAATTACTTTACATCCTAAACTCTCAAACGATAACTCAGGTCGATTATTACCAATACCTGATCCCGGACTTATACCAGTATTTGATATTTGAATAGTTTTTTCGATTCGTGATATATTAATAGCAGCCAATGAATCAATAACAATTACAAAATCAGGTTTAATTTTTTTATTTACTCCTTCTATAATATCAAAGGAATCAATTCCCGTATTACCTATAACCGATGGTTCTAAACAAGCAACACTCCTATACTTTCTATCCATTAAATTAAGTTCATCTAAGTGTCTTGTAACAATAATGTTTTTTAAAACTTCAAATCCTAAAGAATCGGGAGTTGATTTATTATTACCAAGTCCAATTATTAAACATTTATCATTATCTTTAATATTTGATAACTTAAATATTTTTTTTAATTCCCTATTTAAAACTTTTAACACTTTATTAAAATTATTACTATCCGTTATATCTAAAAAACTAATTGTTATATAATCTCCTTTCCTTTTTCCTAAATTATCCTTATTTAAATGAACATAATCAACACTTATATTTTCTTCTTTATATTCTAGATGTTTTACATCTAAATTACTTTCAATTATTAAATCACTTCTTAAATCATATTTTTTTAAATCGATAGATCCCATAAAATCACCATTTATAGTATGGATAAAACTTAAAAAAATACTATAAAAAGCATCATAAATATTGACAATTAAGAGTAAAATTTGCTATCATATACTTGTTTTTGAAAAGAGGTGACATTATGCCAAATATTAAAAGTGCTAAAAAACGTGTATTAACTAACAAAAGAAAAGAAGATGAAAATATTTTAGTAGAATCACGTATGAAAAATTCTATCAAAAAATTAGAAAAAACTATTAAAGAAGGTAAAAGTGAAGATGCTAAAGAAGAATTAACTACTACTTTAAAAAATATTGATAAAGCACAAAATGTTAATATTGTAAAGAAAAATAAAGCATCAAGATTAAAATCAAGATTAACTAAATCTGTAAATAATTTAAAATAGTATCATTTTTACTATTTTTTTTGTATTATTTTTTTAAAGTTATGATAAAATAGTAAGTGAAAGGGTTGATAATGTGAAAAAGGTAATATGGTTTTTTATATTAATTATTATTTTTTTACTTACTATCAATTATAAAGAAAAAATATTAACTTTTTATAATAATTATTTTGAAAGTAAAAACTTTATTCCTACAACCCTAGAAAACAATGAGTATTCAAGAAATTATAACTTTAATTATGTTGAACTTACTGATAACTTTTTACCTAAAACTAAACAAGATATTATGAATATTTATTATACTGTAATCAATAGTGGTATGAATGAATTTACTTTTTATTGTAAAAGTGAATATGAAAATTGTTTAAAAGATGTTAAAGATATTGCTAATAATCAAGTAACTATATCTAATATAAATAATTTTGTTCACCCCTTTAATGGTTTTAAAGATTTAGAAACGGAAATAGATTCAATTGGAAAAATTACTTTGCATATAAATAGAAATTATACAAATGAAAATATAATTCTTTTAAATTATGAAGTAGATAAGATAATAAATAAAAATATAACAAGTAATATGAGTAATAAAGAAAAAATAAAAGTAATTCATGATTATATTATAGATAATATTAAGTATGATAATGAAAGAAGTGATAAAAATAATATTAATTATCAATCCGATACTGCATATGGTGCTTTAATGGAAGGTCATGCTTTATGTGGTGGTTATACAGATGCTATGATGTTATTTTTAGAAAAATTCAATATTAAAAGTTATAAAAAATCAAGTGAAAATCATATTTGGAACTATGTATATTTAGATAATAAATGGTATAATTTAGATTTAACTTGGGATGATCCTGTTACACTTGATGGAAGAGATCTTTTAGAATATAATTTTTATTTAATTAATAATGATGAATTATTAAAACTAGATAAAACAGAACATACATTTGATAAAACTGTCTACTCTGAATAGACAGTTTTTATTTTAGTAAATCAATTCCTCCCTTTGATAAAGGATTACATTTTATAATTCTTTTAATAGCAAGATAACTTCCTTTTAAAATTCCATATTTAGTAATGGCTTCTATTGCATACTCAGAACAAGTAGGATAAAACTTACAATTGTTATGAAACCTACCAGGTGTTTTTTGATATAATTTTATTAATTTAATTAAAATCTTTTTCATGCTTTTATTTTATCTTAAAAATATTAAAATTACAATTGAAATATTAATTTTTCTTTAGTATAATAACATATGTATTTGCCCCATAGCCAAGCGGTAAGGCAGTGGACTCTGACTCCATTATGCGTTAGTTCGAATCTAACTGGGGCAACCAAATATTAAAAAAAACTTACAAAAATTTCGTAAGTTTTTTGTTTTATAAATAGCATTTTAAATCTTCAACATATTTTTCTTGCATAGAAACATACTTTTCAACTAAACTATTAACTTCTTCATTCAAATTCTTTTTATTTAAAATACGTCTTCCTTCAATAATTCCCATATTAGTCCCTTGAACAAGTAGTTCTGCAAGATGAGAAGTTGTTTTATCAACCATTGTTTTCATATTAACCATCCAATCAGTCATTATTTTTTCAGGCATACTAGTACTATGTGGTTTTCCTTCATTATACTTAGGATAAATATCTTCAATTCGTGTTTCTATCTCTTTATAAGATTTATATTGTTTTCTTATAAGTTTTTCAAAATTTTTATCCTCAACTTTATCAAGTATAAAACTAATAGCATCTACTCCCATCGAACTTCCCTTATGAATTTCATCTAATGCATTTACATCTTCCATTTTATCACCCAAAAATATTATGGAAAAAATTTCAAATATTATACATTAAATACAATAATAGTAAATAAATAAAAATTGAAATAAGCTACCAAGTAAAACAAAAAAATGAAAAATAGAATGCATATAAGGAATCTTTTTACCTAAACCATATAAAATTGAACCAACAGTATACATAATTCCACCAAGAATTAAATAAATAATTCCTTTAATTGGAATTACTTTTAACATAGGATTAATTAATAATAAAGCACCCCACCCTAAAACTAAATTACAAATAACTGATATTAAATTATATTTATCAACATTTATAGCATTAAAAACTACTCCAATAAAAGTTATAAGCCAAACAATAGCAAAAGTAATCCAACCGAGTGCTCCATATAAAAGAGATAAACAAATTGGCATATAAGTTCCAGCAACCATTAATAAAACATTACAATGATCAATTACTCTTAATACTTTTTTACCAATTATTCTTGGACTTAGTGCATGATAAATACAAGAAATAGTATATAAAATTATCATAAAAGATCCATACAATGAAACACTTACTATACTTCTTACATTACCTGCTTTTAAAACTAAAAATATTAAAGCTCCAACACTTAAAAGTGCTCCTATTCCATGACTTATTGAATTAATTAATTCTTCTCCTAAACTATATTTAGGTATTCTTATTTTACTCATAATTAATCACTATCCCTATAATTTAATTATATCAAATTTTATTTATAAAAATAACTAATATTATCAAATTAAGGTTATTTGTCTTTATTCTAAAAATATTTTTCTCATAAACTACTTTAGTTGGAGGAATTTATGAAAGATTCTTTAAAAATAATTAACTTATCTAAAATTTATCATGATAAAAATGGAGAAACTTTAGCTATAAATAATTTAAATTTTAATGTTAAAGAAAAAGAAATAGTAGCAATTGTTGGACCAAGTGGATGTGGTAAATCAACTTTACTAGGAATACTAGCTGGTCTTTTGCCTAAAAGTTCTGGAGAGATTCTTTTTAATGGAAGAAAAAAAATCGGCCTAATGTTACAAACCGATTCTTTATACCCTTGGCTTACTATTTTAGATAATGCTTTAATTGGATTAGAACTATCTCATGAAAAAAATAAAAAGAACATAGAAAAAGTTTTAAATCTTTTAAAAAAATATGGTTTAGATGAATTTGCCTATAAATATCCTGATAGTCTATCTGGTGGTATGAGACAACGAGTTGCTCTAATTAGAACTTTAGCCATGAATCCTGATATACTTTTACTCGATGAACCTTACAGTGCTCTTGATTATCAAACTCGTCTTGCCCTTTCTAATGACTTATATAAGATAATTAAAGAAGAAGGAAAAACAGCTATTATGATAACCCATGATATAGCTGAGGCCATCTCAATTTCTAATCGAGTAATAGTATTAACTAAAAGGCCAAGTACTATTAAAAATATCTATGAAATAAAATTAGATAACAAAAGTATTCCAACAGAAAATAGAAAAGATTCTAAATTTAATTATTACTATGATTTAATATGGAGGGATATAGATGTCAACTTATAGTTTAGAACATATTAAATATTTAAAAGATTTAAAAAAGAAAAAAAGAATTATTTATATTACTCAAATTGCTATTATTATTGTTTTACTATTAACTTGGGAATTTTTAAGCAGAATTGGTTTAATAAATACATTTTTATTTTCATCACCTAGTAATATTATTAAAACCATTTCATCTCTTGTAACCTCAAATAACTTTTTTCATCATGTAATTACAACTCTTTATGAAATTTTTATCAGTACTTTTATTTCATTTATTATAGGATTTTTTATTGCTTCAATTCTTTGGTCAAATGATTTTCTAAGAAAAGTATTTGATCCTTATCTTACTATTTTAAATTCTCTTCCAAAAGTAGCACTTGGTCCTTTAATTATTATTTGGGTTGGGGCTAGTATTAATTCAATTATTTTCATGAGTCTAATGATTTCCTTATTTATTACAATTATTAATTTATATACATTTTTTGATAATACTCCAAAAAATTATATTACCCTTTTAAAAAGTATGAAAGCAAATAAGTTTACCATTTATAAAAAAGTTATTATAAGAGCTAATTTTAAAAATATAATAAGTACTTTAAAAGTTAATGTCAGTATGAATTTAATTGGTGTTATTATGGGTGAACTTTTAGTCTCAAAACAAGGTCTTGGTTATCTAATAATGTATGGAAGTGAAGTGTTTAACATTAATTTAGTTATAACAAGTGTCTTCGTCTTAGGTATTATTTCTACTATTTTGTATTACATAATTCATTATTTTGAAAAAAAATAGATATTTAAAAAAATATCTATTTTTAATTTACGTTATAATCGTTTTCCGTTTTCAATATCAACTGTTGGATACGTTTCTTTTAAATCTTTAGTTGATGGAACCAGTTCAGATCCTCCTGATGTACAAAAAGTAATTATTTTCTTGTTAGATAAATTTATTTTATCTAAAAATGTTTTAACAACATTGGGAGCAATTCCCCACCAAATGGGATATCCAATATAAATAGTATCATAAGAATTGACATCTATAGTTATATCTTCTATTTCTGGTCTACAATTTTTATCTTTAATCTCAACAGATGATCTGCTAAATTTATTTGTCCAATCCAAATCTTCTTTCGTATAGATTTGTTTTGGTATTATTTCATATAAATCACCATTTACTTCTGTTGCTAACTTCTTAGCTTTTTCTCTAGTTACACCACTTGCTGAATAAAAACTTACTAATATTTTACTCATATTATATTCTCACTTTCAATTATTATTTTATCATAAATTATTATCTATTTTTGAAAATAAATATAATTATTCATCCATTGTTCAAATTCATTTGCATCTTGATATTTTTTTAAATCATTATCCGTATTAGCATCTAAATATGCTAATACTTTTCCATTTTCTATAATAATAACAGAAGGTGCATATTTAACAGTATTATATATTTCACTTTCTTTAAACTCTTCAAACGGCATTGCTAAGAAATCTATATTATATTTACTCATAAATTGTTGAAAAATATCTTCACAAGAAATAGGCAAACTACAATAATTATTATAAGTATATAAAATATAATTTGAATTACCTAATTTTTTTAAATCAGCATTTTTTATATAAATAAATTCTCCATTATTATAATATTTATTTTCTAGATAAATTCTATTTATTCCATCATTCTGATTAATTTTATTATCAAAAAAGCATCCCGTAAAAGTTAAAGTAAGTAGTAATATAACTATAATTGATAATAATTTAGACATTAATTAACCTCAGTTAAATTTGTAAAGTCTATATCATGATAAGTAACTTTCCAAAAATCATAAGTTGTTTTATCATCATTTGTTTGTTTTACTTTAATATTATTTTTACCATTATAATACCAATATCCACCTACATCATAGATTTTATTTTCATCCCAACCAAGTGATACTAGCAAATTTTTAGTCATTCCAGCATATCCGCCACCACCACACATTAAGAATATATATTTATCTTTTGGAAAAAAATACTCTAAATAATCAAAAGATTCTTTATAATTAGCTGTATAACTACCATCTTCATTTTGTGTAAATAAAGTTTTACCTGTATAACTACTTCCAACAGCTTCTGGTAATCCTTTAACCTCTGTTAAATAAGGATATGGAACAACCTCGAAACCTTTAACAAAACCAGATAAATATGAATCTCCTCCGATTGCTTCATAATTTCCTGGATCTTTTAACATTCTCATATCTCTATAAACAGAATCTTCTCTTCCTAAATAATTATCAATAGTTTCTTCATTAATATTCTTATCAATTCCAAGCATTCCTCTTTCTCCTCCTGTTATTTCTGGTTTTGGTAATGATTTTAATTTTTCTACATTACCAAATAAACAACCTCCTAGAATACCTCCTATTATTAAACCTATAATAATTCCAATTACTAATTTTGTATTTTTTTTCATATTATTACCACCTCGATTTAATATTAACATAATTAATAAGAAATTCCTATAACTTATAAGTTGAAATTAACTCAACTTTTAGTTGAATTAAAAAAAAGCAAATATTTTTTACTTACTTTTTATCTTTTTTACTTCTTTTTCATTTAAAAACTTAATAATACAACTTAATACAAAAGGAATCAATCCCCATAGATAAGAAATAACTTTAAATAAAGCAAATGATTCTAGAACAATTACTAAAAAGCTTAAAAAAATTATTAAATATCTATATAATTTTTTTAATCTATAATGCTTTACTCTATCTTCATTAGTCACTGGTAATCACCGTACCAATTTTTTCACCATTAAGTACTTTAATTAAGTTTTCTTTATCATTAAAGTTAATTACTAAGATATCTTTTTTATATTCTTTGCAATCTTCTATACATTTTAAATCCATTACTTTAATTTCTGGATTATTTAGTACTTCCTCATGTGAAAGTTTCGTATATAGTTTCGCATCATTATATTTGTTAGGATCTTTATCATATACACCATCTACATTAGTAAGTTTAATAATAACATCAGCTCCAACAAGTATGGCTTTCATACTTGCTGCTGTATCTGTTGAACAGCCAATATGACCAGTTCCGCCACTAAAGGTTATAACTGTACCACTATTATACAATGCTTTTATTTCTTCTTCAGAGTGACTCTCTATAAGTTCATGAAAATTGAATGGTGAGAATATTAAATTAGGAATTTCTGCTTTAGTAAATGCATCTCTTAATGCTAAAGCATTCATAGTTGTTCCAAGCATCCCCATTGAATCAGCATTTATGGCTTCCATATCTTGATGGCTTCGTCCTCGAAAGAAATTACCTCCACCAACAACTATTCCTATATTAATTCCCATATCATGAACTCTTTTGATAAGTTCTGCTATTTCACGAGTTTTCTCTTTATTAATATTTTCATTATCACTCATAAGTGATTCACCACTTAATTTTAATAATATATTCTTGTACATACTACCTCCTACAAATATTCTTTTAAACAATCGATTATTTCTTTATTGATATCTTCAATTGTTCTAATATTATTATTTTCTATACAATTAATATTTTTCCAATTATACATTTCTGATAACTCAATATAAGCAACTTCTGAGTTTTTCAAATGTTCTTCATTTGTTTCATGCTCGTCAAGAGATGCTCTATTCTTTTTTAATTTAGCTGCATAAGTATAAGGAACATGTAAGAAAATTGTCTTATCTGGTTTTGGTAAATTCAAAAGCCAAAACTCTAATTTATCAATCCATTCATACATATGAAATCTTTCTTCATCATTCTTAATCTTACTTCCTTGATGAGCCATATTACTACTTACATATCTATCACAGATAACAAAATAATCATCATCTAAATACTTTTCTATTTCTTTTTCATTATATTTTCTATCAGCTGCATAATATAAAGATGCAACTTTAGGATCTAAATTTACTGCTCCTTCAGGAAACCAACATTCAGATATTTCTTTTTTACCAAGATATGGACCTCCAACAATTCTCCCAGTTGGTGAATCATATTTAGGAAAAGTTAAACGAATTGCTTTATAACCCATACTATTTAACTTTTCAACTAACAACTTACTCTGAGTCTCTTTACCACTACAATCTGTTCCTTCAATGACAATAAACTTTCCCATTATTTCCTCCTATAAATTACAAAATTATATTTTAAGGTTTTTGATTCCCCACTCTTAACAATTTCTTTATTATATAAACTCTTATCAAACTCTGGAAAATAAACATCAGCATCACGACTTGCATCAACCTCAGTTAGATATATTTTATCACAATAATCTAAAAATTGTCTATAAATTGATGCTCCACCTATCACAAATATTTCATCAGGATAATCCTTATAATGTTCCATAAATTCTTCGATACTTTGATATACTTCAACTTCATCTGGAAAACTAATATTCTTACTTCTAGTAATAACAACATTCTTTCGATCTTTAAGAATTCCTGGTAAAGACTCGAATGTTTTTCTTCCCATTACTACTATATGATTAAGAGTTACATCTTTAAAATATTTCATATCTTCTTTTATATGAAAAATCAAATCATTATTAACTCCTAATTCTAAATTCTTACCAACACAGGCAATTATTGATAATTTCATAAATCACCTATTGAGCAATTGGAAAATTAATTTTTCCCATATGTTTATATTTTAATACTTTTACATCTTTTAATTCAAGAGAATTATCAAACTTAAAGAAATCATCTATTTCAGGATTTAAAACCATTTCAGGAGTTTCAGGATTTAAAATCATATCTATAATTCGAGCTTTAGTATCAAGTAATTGATATTTTTTAGATTTTTTATCTTCAATTTGTAATAATTCTTCATTTACTTTACTTAGCATTTTTTCTAATTCTTGATGATTTACTTTAGATAATTTGTTATATTCTTTTTCTCTTTCTATTTGTTCCTTTATGCCATCAATTTGATTAACATATATATGAGCATCTTTAATAGAATGCTGAATGGTACCTGGTTTTAAATTAGTAACTTGAGCTATCATCATTAAAAGAGTTGCATACTGAGTTACATTAAATGGAAGTCCCAGTGGTACATCACATGATCTTTGATGAACAAGTAAATTAAGTTTACCATCGGTTACATCCCATTCAGTTGACCAAACGCATGAAGGAAGAACTGCTGTTCTTAAAAATTCATCTTGCCATAAACTTTTTACCATCCTTCTATCTGTTGGATCTTTTTTAATAGTTTCAATAAGTGTTTTAGCAAATTGATATCTATCAGTTATAAATCCATAGGCCGTTCCAATTGTTCCTGCATATTTTTTCCCATACCATTTAGCTGCTCTAATGGTTTTACCAGGAATAAGACTTTTAGCTTTCATTATATTACCATTTCTATCTTTTTTAGGTTTAAATTCATGAAATTTACCAAATGGATCATCAACTGGTACACTTAAAGGATCAATTACTTCTACTTCCTTTTCTGGATCATACTCACATTTACCATCTGGTTCATATATTCTATATATTCCATCCTTATCTACCATCCATTCATCCCAAATATGAACTTTCCTATCCTGTAAATCTTTAACTTTATTTGATCCCATTTGCCATATCCATAACATTTCTGTAACAGCTTGTCTATGAAATAATTGTTTAGTTGTTAAAATAGGAAACTCTTTCTCTAAATCAAAATTAAGTTCATATGATGGTATTTTAATTGTATTAATACCTGTTCTATTTTCTACTTCAACCCCAGTAGTTAAAATCTTTTTACATAACTTCAAATATTCTTTATCCCATTCATTCATTTTTTTACCTCCATTTAAAATCATTATAACAAAGTAAAATAACTTATTCAATAAATTAACTTTTATTTTACTAATATTTTTTATTAAAAAACTATCTTAGTAAATTAAGATAGTTCTATAATCTATTAAATACTTTTTTATATTCTTTATTTTCTTTTATTAAATCTTTATGATTACCCATAGCTAAAACTTTATTATTATTCATCATTATTACTTGATCAACAAAATCTTGTTCAATAACTGATTTATTTTTACTTATTATTAAGATAGTATTATCTTCTTTTAAAGATTTAAGCATTTCTAAAACAACACTTGCTATATTGTAACTTAAAAAATCAAATGTTTCGTCAAATAACAATATTTTTGGGCGATTTAATAAAACTCTCATAATAGCTAAAGTAAACTTTACATCAGTATTAATATTACTAGCATCTGTTTCTAAAATAGTATCATAACCTTTATCTAAACTCATTATATAATCATGAATCTTTAATTCTTTAGAAAGATTTACAATATTTTCAAAATTAGAATCGAATATACTTAAATTATCTTTTATACTAATATTAAAAAATGTTGGATCTCTCCTTACACAACTAATAGTATTACTTAATGAAGTAGCATCATATTTTTTCAAATCAATATTATCAATTAAAATTTTCCCTTCATGTTGTCTATTATAACGAAGAAGCAACTCAAATATTCCAACTTTACCTGAACTAGTTGGACCAGTTATTACATTAAGAGAATTAGGTTCTATTTTAAAACTTACTTTATTAAGAAATGGATGTTGTTTATTACCATACAAAACATTTTTAAATTCGATAGTTCCATTAACATTTTTTATTTCATTATTATTATCATAATTAACACTAGCATATTGAAATAATTTATGTACTCTAATACGAGCAACTTTAACATTTATATTACTTTCAAAAAGAGTAATAATTGATAAATATAAATCTCCTAATTTAGTATAATAACTATAAATAATTGTTAAAACACCAATTGTCATACTTCCATCTCTTATAAGTTTTATACCTATTATTAAACAAATAAATTCAAAGACATTTATAAGTCCTAAAGATACTTGTTTCAAATTATATTTATCAACATTTAATTTATTATTCCATTTTACATAATCATTAATGGTACTATCTGATCGTTCACGAGCAACATCAAATATATTAAACCCCTTTATTTCTTTAATTGATATAAGTAACTCTTGAAATAAACTTATTCTCTTATCATTTCTAATTTTTCTTTCATTATTAGTTCTAGCAATAATTGGGTTAAAAAACAACAATATAAACAATACCATTAAACAAATAAATATTGTTAAATAACCTATCATTATATTAATTGTAAAGAAATAGATAACAATATAAATTGTTTCCATTATTTCAACTATTCGAATTACTAAAGTTGCATAATATTCACTTAAACTTTCAAAATCTTCACTCATTATATTAGAATATTCAGATAAACTAAAACGGGAAAGACTATATAAAGAATTATTACAAGTCTTATATAGTCCTAAATTAAGATATGTTTTATATAAATTTGAATATAGTTTATAATAAGTTATTTGATTTATTACTTCTGTCAACCGGTAAAGCATAAAGAAAACAAAGAACATAATTATCATAATATAGGCATGTTTATAGTTACCATTTGTAATAGCATCTATTCCATAACTATAATAAATAGGTATAAGTAAAAGGAATATTCTAATAAATAGACTACTAATAAATTTAATAATAAAATATTTTTTATTTTTTAAAAGAACCTCTTTATTATCCTTTTTTGTCATATATGACCTACTTTCGAATTGTCCAAGTTTCTATTACATTACAATTTGAACTTTCCGGTACTGGATTTGGCATGTCTACTTTTAAAATAAGTGGTACTTTAAAAGCTGCTCCAAAACATAAACAATATCCTGGTTGCAAAGCTTTTTGTTTTTCAACAATCTCTTCTGTAATATTTGGTACCATTTTACTAATATATTCTATATCTCTTGGATGAGTTGTTTTAAATATTAAGAAATTAGCACATTGAGACATAACAGTTTCCGATAATTCAACAGGTCTTTGAGAAATAAGAGTTAAAAGTACCCCATATTTTCTTCCTTCTTTAGCTATTCTATCAAATATATTATATCCAATTAAATCAATATCTTCACCACTTTTAATATATCTATGAGCTTCTTCTACTATTAAATTAAATGGAATAGTTGCTCTATTTTGTAAACCTTTAGTATATTCAAATATAATACGAGAAAATATTTTAACTATTACTTTAGCAATACTATCATCAATATCTTCTAAGTTAATATTAACAAGTTGATATTTCTTACCATTTTCTATTACTAAACTAGATAAGTACTCTTCTACTCCTATAAAATTATCATATTCAAAGAATTTCTTATTTTCACTTATTATTAAAGAATGAAGTTTAACTTTTACAGCAATACTATCACCATATGTTTTATCATTATTTAACCAGTTTTCACTTATTAAAGTAAATTCCAAAGCTTTTTCTAAATCTTCTAAAGTGTATTTATTAAATGTCTCTGGTTCATAATTATCAAGTTCTGGATCAACAAAAGATGCAATATACTTTGATACTAAAATACTTTCGGTAAAATTACCATCTCGATCAACATTAAAACATTCTCTAAATTTTCGCGTATATCCTGCGCCTTGAACAACAGCTTCCATATTAAATTCATTGGTTGTACAAGTATTAAAAATTCCAAATATATCATTTCTTTTGGTACTAGATTGTCTATTAGAATAGAATATTGAAAGCATTGCTTTAGCTATAATATGATTTTTATAACGGTAACTTATATCATCTGTTAAAGAAAATATTTTAGCTAACTTTATCATTCTCTCTAACAAAGTTAATTGACTAACCTTTTCAAGTTTTAATAGAAGTGCTAAATCATCAATTGTTAAAAGCCAAACTGGTATACGTAATTTTTCAAAATTATTATAGTTACTTGTTGTAATAACTTTAAAATTATAATTAGGATTAATCTGATTTAAATTAGAAAATGCTTTTATATATTCTCCATTGTTATCAAAAATAATCATACTAGCTTTATATGGATAAAACTGTGGTGTTTGATAAACTGATTGTAAAAGTCTAGTAGTACCATAACTTTTTCCACTTCCTGAGTTACCAAGTATTGTTAAATGATTACTAAATATACTATTAATACTCATATAAACTGGTTTATTATCATAGAATGGACTAACTCCAATTGTCATATTACCAAATTCATTAGTACCCGTTATCATTACCATCTCAGATTCTTCCATTAAACGAATTGATGAAGTAAGACTTGGTTTAGCAATTATTCCTCCTTGAAATTTTCCATTTACTATTTCTCCTATAAACCTAGTTTCAATTATATCATCATGAACATATTCAACTTCTGCAACAATTTGACGAAGACCATCTGTAAAAATTAAATGCTGATTAATCATATTAACTCTTACATCATTAACTTTTACATGAGCTCCGTGATCACTAATATACACTATTTTTTCAAACATATCTTTTCCTCCCAACAAAGAAAAACTAGAATAGATCCTCTAAGTCTTTCTTTAACTTACTATCCTCTACTCTAGTTATTATATCATTAATTTTATTTTTTTTATATAATAATTTTAATTTTTCTTCATATTCTTCTAATTTTTCTTCTATTATCTTTAATTGTTTAAAAGATGCAGCTCGACTAATATTATATTTTTCACTTATTTCTCCATAAGATAAGTTATTAAAATAATATTCTTCAAAGTATATTTTTTGTTTCTCCGTCAATAAACATCCATATAAATCATATAAATTATTTAAATATATTAATTTTTCCATTACATCATATCCTTAAATAAACCATAGATATATTTTTCTATATCAAAAGTTTCTAAATCATTAATTCCTTCACCAAGTCCTATATACTTAACTGGTATATCTAATTCTTCTTTAATTGCTAAAACTATTCCACCTTTAGCTGTTCCATCTAATTTCGTTAAAACTATACCAGTAATATTAGTAATACTCATAAAATTTTTAGCTTGACTTATTCCATTTTGTCCTGTTGTTGCATCTATTACTAGTAATGTCTCCTCTGGTGCTCCTTCTATTATATTACCAATTACTTTATTCATTTTTTCTAATTCTTTCATTAGATTTACTTTATTTTGTAAACGTCCTGCTGTATCAACTAGTACTACATCAATATTATCATTTTTGGCTTTAACAAGTCCATCATAAATAACACTTGATGGATCCGAGTTTTCGCGTCCTACTACTACCTGGCATTCTACTCGATTTCCCCATTCGACAAGTTGTTCGACAGCTCCAGCTCTAAAAGTGTCTCCTGCAATCATCAAAACACTTTTACCTTCTCTTTTTAACTTACTAGCAATTTTTCCAATTGTAGTAGTTTTACCAACTCCATTTACTCCAACAAATAACATAACAGTTGGACCATTCTCATTATAGTTAATTTTATTAGTTAAAATGGAATTATCAACATAGATTATGAATAATTCATCAACAATAACCTCTTGTAAATAATTTAAATCTGTAATGTTTTCTGATTTAACACGTTTTTTAAGTCTTTCTATAAATGATAAAACTGTATTAACTCCAATATCAGCTTCAATTAATATTTCTTCTAGAGAATCAAAATATTCATCTGTAATTTTTTTAGTTTTATTATTTAAATTAATTAATTTATTAACAAAATTATTTCTTGACTTAGACAATCCCTTTTCATATAATTTTATCTCTCTATCTTCTTTAATATCAATATTCTTTTCTTTTTCGACATCTCTTACTTCATTTTTTACTTCTTCTTTTTTATCTATATCAACATTTTCTTTTTTAAATAAATTTTTAATATTATTAAAAAGTCCCATTTTTACCACTTTCCTTTCAAATAAAAGTATATCATTTAAGAAACTAAATGTAAACTAATTGGACTTTAATTTTTACTATTAATACTTTTAAATAATATAAATTTTTAAAAAAGCGTTGACTTTTATATAATTTTTGATATAATTATACATGTCTTGCTTGTTCAGGAATATAAAAAAATATACATGCGGATGTAGTTTAATGGTAGAACTTCAGCCTTCCAAGCTGACCACGTGGGTTCGATTCCCATCATCCGCTCCATTTGTAATTTAGTCGAACTTTATAGTTCGTTTTTTTAATATTCTTTTAAATATATTGAATTTTTTTAAATTTCTTATATAATATAAGTAATTATGAAAGGATATGATTTAATGGAAAAATCTAAAGTATATTTTACTAATGAAATAACAAGTGATAGTTTAATTAAAATATATGATGCATTAGGAATAGATTTAACAGGTAATGTTGGTATAAAGGTATCAACTGGTGAACATGGTTCTAAAGGATATTTAAAAGCCGATTTAATTGGACCTTTAGTAAAAAAATTAAATGGAACAATAATTGAATGTAATACAGCTTATCCTGGTAAAAGAAACAATGTAAAAGAACATCTAAAAGTAGCAGAAGAACATGGATTTACAAGTATTGCCAATGTTGATATTATGGATAGTGATTCTGAATTTAAAATACCTGTTCATAAAGGTAAACATTTAAAATATGATATTATTGGAGAACACTTTAAAAATTATGATTCTATTTTAAATCTTGCTCATGGAAAAGGTCATGCTATGGGAGGATTTGGAGCTAATCTTAAAAATCAATCTATTGGTATTGCTTCAAGAAATGGTAAAGCTTATATTCATTCATGTGGTCAAACGGAAGATCCTAATAAATGTTGGATGTGTGAATATGAACAAATTGATTTTATTGAATCAATGGCTGAAGCTGCAACTGCTGTTGCTGATTATTTAAAAGAAAACAATAAACCTATTGTCTATATAACAGTAATGAATGCTTTATCAGTTGACTGTGATTGTGATGCCAATCAAGGAGATCCAGTTATGAATGACTTAGGTATTATTGCCAGTTTAGATCCTGTTGCAAACGATCAAGCTTTTATTGATATGATTTGGAATTCAAGTGATCCAGGTACAAATAAACTTAAAACTCGCATTGATAGACAAGTTGGACGAGAAATTACTAAATATGCTGAAACCCTTGGACTTGGAAGTTGTGACTATGAGCTTATTAATATAAAATAAAAGAATTCTTTAGAGAATCCTTTTTAAATTTAAAGAAGCATTATAATATTCATTTTTACTATATATTTTATTATTTTGAGATGCTATTTTTATAGCATCTTTTAATGTACATTTTTCTTTTACTAAAATATCAACAAGAATAGCTTCCGGAGTTAATATATTATTTTCTTCTTTAATATTCTTTTTATTTTTAGAAACAATTATTACATATTCTCCTAAACTAGCATTTTGATTATTAAAAAGTTTTTCTAAAACTTCTTTAGTTTTTCCATAATACTTTCTTTCAAACTTTTTAGTTAAATCATTTAAAATAACTACATAAGGATTATCCATTACTTCCAAAATATTTTTTAAAGTATCAATTACTCTTTTAGGAGACTCATAAAAAACTACTATTTCTATATCATTATCATTAATTAATTTTAAATGTTCTTTTTGACTATTATTTTTTCGCTCTAAAAAACCATAAAAAGCAAAATTAGAAATAGTTAAACCAGATGATGATAAAGCTGTAATTAAAGCGTTTGGTCCTGGAATACTATAAACTAGAATATTATTTTTAAGACATTCATTAACTAAAATACTACCAGGATCTGATATACAAGGAGTACCTGCATCAGTTATAATTGCTATATTTTGTCCATTTTGAAGTAATTTTAGAGCTTCCTTGCTTCTTTCAACTTCATTAAATTTATGATAAGACACAAGTTTATTTTTTATATTTAATAAATTTAACAGATTACTAGAATTTCTTGTATCTTCACATAAAATTAAATCAACATTTTCTAAAACTTCAATTGCTCTTTTCGATATATCATCTTTATTTCCAATTGGAGTAGCTACAACATATAAAATTCCCATAATATTACCTACTTTCTTAATTTTTTACTACTTAAAGCACATATATAATCTGGATTATCAGTTATTATATACATATTATCATTATAATTTTTACTATTTAATAAATTTAAATATTTCTGGTTAGAATTAATAGTATAAATTAAATATAATTTATCTTTTTGAATATTAATTTTATCAAGTAAACTAAATTTAACAGTATATCCATAAAAATTATTATTTTTATTTTTTATTGCATCTTTAGACTTAATAATATATAAATATTTATAATCTGGATATAATTTTATCATATTATCTAAAAAAGGAAAATAATCTGATTGAATGTAAATATTATCTTTATAATCTTTTACTAAATCATTAAGTAAGTTAATCATATCAAAATTAACTTCACTAGTTTTAATATCTAAAATAAGAGATTTAGAAAAATCATAATGATTTAATACTGTTTGCAATCTAACTAATTGTTCAGTGTCACTCACGCTTTCTAAAAATCTTTTAAATAAAAATAAAGTATCATCATATAACAAATTACTTAAATTATAAAATGGATAGTTTTTTATTATTAGCTCTTCATCTATTTCTGATAAATCTATATCTTCTATTTGAACTAAAATATCTTCTAAAGAAATTATTGAATCATGATGTAAAACTAGAATATTGTTTTTAGTAAATCTTATATCTACTTCTATCATATCACAACAATCTAACTTTGAAGCTTCATCTATACTTCTAAGAGTATTTTCGGGATATAGTCCTGAAAAACCTCGATGAGCAACTATATTTTCAAAATGTTTGTCTTCCAGTTGATGCCTTTTTATAATACTACTTGCTTTTTCATATCCTTTTACTAATTTTAAAGAATAATTAGTTAAGAAAAATAAAACAAATGATGTAATAAATAAATTTTTTATTTTTTTAACTTTATTCATAAGAACCTCTTAAATTTATTTTAATATTTTTAAATTTAATATGCAAATAATTATGTAAAATAAAACGACAATAATTTTACAACTATTGTCATTTTAAATTTACACTCTTTTTACATCAAGATAAACATCTATTCCATTTAAATTAGTAACATCATCAACTATCTTTTCTAAAATAATGGAATCGCATAAAGTTTCTTTTTTAATAAACTCTATATAATCTTTTATTCTTTCCATTAAATTTTCATCACTATAATAATAAATATAAATTCTATCAGTTATATTAAAGTCATATGATTTTCTTAAGTTTTGAACTTTACTAACTAATTCCCTTGCAATTCCCTCATTAATTAAATCTTCAGTTAAGGTTGTATTTAAAATAATAAATAAATTATTATCAATTCCAGTATTATATCCTTCTTTAGAATTAACACGAATATCAAGCATTTCTCGATTTAGTTCATATTCTGTATCATTTAACGTAATATTAAGAACTTCTCCTAAATCAAGTTTAGTAATTTCTTCTTTAGATAAATTTTTAAGATAATCTGATAATAATTTTACATTTGAACCAAATATCTTTCCACATACTTTAAAGTTTGGTTTTATATCATAAGAAATATAAGAATCTAAATTATTAGCAAATTTAATATTTTTAACATTTAATTCTTCTTTAATTAATTCAGTTAAATCACCAATAACTTTTTTTAATTTACTATCTAAAATTACTTCACTTAAAGGTTCACGAACTTTAATTTTTACGTCTTCTCTTACTTTACGACCTATTGAAATTAAATCGCGAACTGTATCCATTTTTTCTTCGATTGCCGGCTTAATCATTTTTTTATCATACTTAGGAAAATCAGCTAAATGAACACTTTCCATATCAGTTAGTTTAGTATATAAATTTTCTGATATAAATGGAACAATTGGAGCAATTATTTTAGATAGTCCAACTAAAACATCATAAGTAGTTTTATAAACGGCTTTTTTACTATCATCTATACTACTTCCCCAGAATCTATTACGATTACGTCTTATATACCAATTTGATAAATCATCTGATACAAAAGTTACTAAAGCTCTTACTACTTTATTTAAATCATACTCATCATAACTTTCTGTTACATATTTAAGTAATTTATTATATTTTGATAATAACCATTTATCTATTTCTTCAAGATCCTCATACTTAATCTCATAACTTCTTGGATCAATATTATCAATATTAGCATAAGTTTCAAAGAAAGTATAAGTATTAAGAAGTGGATTAAAGAATTTAGAATGAACTTCTTTTAATCCTTCTTCATCAAATTTTAAAGGTGTCCAAACCGGACTTACATATGGAAGATAAAATCTAACTGTATCTGCTCCATATTTTTCTATAGTTGTAAATGGTTCAACAATATTACCTTTACTTTTACTCATTTTTTTACCATCTTTATCAAGTAGTAAATCATTAACTAATACATTTTTATATGGTGATACTCCTTTTAAAAATACCGATATAACTAAAAGTGAATAAAACCAACCTCTTGTTTGATCAATTCCTTCACAAATAAAGTCAGCTGGAAATTGACTTTCCCAAAGTTCAATATTCTCAAATGGATAATGATACTGAGCAAATGGCATTGCACCTGAATCAAACCAACAATCAATTACATCTTTAACTCTATTCATAGTTTTTCCACATTTAGGACATTTAATATGAACATCATCAACATATGGACGATGTAGTTCTATAGTTCCATCAATCCTCTCGATAGCTTTTTCTACAAGTTCTTCACGAGATCCAATCATCACATCACACCCACATTCACATCTCCATAAAGGAAGTGGTGTTCCCCAATATCTACTTCTTGATATAGCCCAATCATTTAAATTTAAAAGCCAATTACCAAAACGTTTTTCTCCAACATATTCTGGATACCAATTAACTGTTTTATTTGCTTCAATAATCTTATCTTTAATTTTAGTAACTTCTAAATAAAAACTTGGTTTAGAATAATATAAAAGTGGAGTTCCACATCTCCAACAATGAGGATAATTGTGAACCATTTTTTGTTTTTTAAATAATTTATCATTTTCTTTTAAATATTTAATTACTTCTAAATCAGCATCAAAAACAGACATACCTTTCCAAAGTCCTTCGGTGTATTTTCCATCTTCACCTACTGGATTTAAATAAGGAAGATTATATTTTTTACCTACTTTTGAATCATCTTCTCCAAAGGCCGGTGCTATATGAACTATTCCGGTACCATCACTCATTGTAACGTACGAGTCACATGTTACAAAGAAAGCTTTTTTATTTACTTTAAGACTTGGAATTAATTGTTCATATTCAATATATTCAAGATCTTTTCCTGTATATTCTTCTAAAATTTTATATTCATCACCTAAAACCCCTGATACTAAAGCTTTAGCTAAAATAAATTTATATCCTTTACTTTCAACTTTTACATACACCTCATCTGGATTAACACACAAAGCAACATTCGAAATAAGTGTCCAAGGTGTTGTTGTCCAAACTAGAAAATAAACATCCTCATCACTCTTTTTAAATGGTACAATAACTGTTTGAGCTGTAATTTCTTTATAACCTTGAGCAACTTCATGACTTGCAAGTCCTGTTCCACATCTAGTACAATAAGGAACAATTTTTACTCCTTCATAAAATAAACCTTCATCAAAGAATTTTTTTAAAATATACCATTCTGTTTCAATATAATTATTATCATAAGTCACATAAGGATTTTTTAGATCAATAAATTGACCCATTTTTGTTGTTAAATCTGAAAAAGCCTTTTCATTTTTCCATACTATTTCACGACACTTCTCATTAAATTCTTTAACACCATATTTTTCAATATCACCTTTTTCAGTAAAGCCTAAAGTCTTTTCAACTTCTACTTCAACTGGTAAACCATGAGTATCCCATCCCACTTTTCTTAATACTTTATTACCTTGCATAGTTTTATACTTACAAAAACTATCTTTTAAGAATTTAGCAACCATATGATGAAGACCGGGAAAACCATTAGCAGTTGCTGGTCCATCATAGAAAACAAAAGTATCTTTTTTATTTTCTAAAGAACGTTTTAAAATATCCATCTTTTCCCAACGCTCAGAGATTTTACTTTCTAAAACACTTGTTTTTTCATTTTCTAATTTTTTAAACATAAATATCCTCCTTTAAATATAAAAACACGGATCTCGAAAGGACGAAATACCGTGTTACCACCTTAATTTAGTTTTATTTAAAACTCTTATTCATTATAACGCATGACCGTATTTATCTTATCCATAAATAGCACTTGAAAGTGATCTAAGTATATTCATTTTATTTACTTGCACCAACCGTAAACTCTCTAAAAAACTCCTATACTCCGTCTTTCGCATTTGCTTATGTACTAAATAATATCAAATAATCTATAGAAAATCAAGATTTTTTTACTAATTTAATATATATTTATTATATTAATGGTGTTTCATTGTTATTACTTTTATTTATGTTTTGATTATTTATATTTTCTGAATTATTTGATAGTAAATCTTTTGAATCTTTATTTATTAAATTATCATTAGTAGAAATATTCTGATTTCCTATTTCGAATTGATTAATTGAATTATTATTTTCTGTTGAAATATCAGTTTTTAACTCTGTAGAAGTATCTATATTTTCTTTTTGTTCATTTAAATTAACCGGCAAGACTTGAATTGTTATTTTTTCATCAGATGAATTTACTGACTGTTCATCACCTGTTTTTGTCTGGGATATAGTTGAAGTTAATTCTGCTGGTACTACCGGTATATCTAAATTTACAACATTATTTTTTTTATTTTCTCTCTTTTTAATTAATAAAACTATTATCATTACAATTATTAATAAAACAATAATGATAGGAATAATAATAATAATATTTGAAGTACTTACTATATTCTCTTTTGAATTTTTAAGTTCAAATTGAAATCTTATGGTTTCTATATTATCACTTGATAAATTCCAAGTTAATTCACGATTATCTTCACTTTTACTTGTTGCATTTGAACTAATTGCAGCATATGGTAATTTAACAACATATTTTAAATCTAAAGAATTTTTAATTTCTTCATCTAATCCAGATAAATCAATTGTAGAATTTTCATTAGTTTCTTGATTAATATTCTTTATATCACTATCATTTGCATTAAATGTAAAATTAGCTGTATAAATATTTTTATCAGTATCTTTAATTACTTTAAACATTTTAGTGTTACTATTTTCAGGTATTTTAGAAAGACTGTATATTACGTCACTTTCTATACTTACATTATCAATATTATCAATTTTTTTAGATATTTGAAAACCTTGAAAATTATCATCTAAATAATCTTCCACCTTAAATCCTTGTTTTATTAATTCTTGTTTTTGATCAGATGTTAATAACTTATCACTGGCTTCTTCTCCCATTTCAAAAATACTTTTAGAAATAGCATAAATGATAGAAAAGTTCATTGATTTATCTTCTTTTATTTCCATTAATGTATTATACTTAATACAACCAGTTACAGAAAATAATATAACTAATAACAAAAAAAATTTAAATATTCTTTTTTTCATAATTACTCCTTTATTATTGATTAAATTCTATTTTAAACACACTAATTATATCATAATGAAAAATAAAAATCATAAAAATTTAATATTTTTACGATTTTTATTAATTAACATCTTCATATTCAAATTCAAAATCTAATATTTTAACAATATCACCATTTTTAATTCCCATTTTTTCAAGTTCTGAGTCTACTCCCATTTTCTTCAAACTATGTAAAAATCTTTCCATACCCTCATCAGATTGAAAATTAGCCATTTTAAACATTTTTTCTACTTTATTTCCATGAATTATATATTGATTATCTATTTTTTCAATTGTAAATGGTTTCTCTTCTTCATATTTATATAAAACGTGAGATAAATATTCTGATTCTTCATATAACGGTTCATCTTTAGTAGAATCTACTAAATCAGCTAACTTAATTAAAACTGGTTCTAATCCTTCTTTATTGATAGCTTTAACAGGATAAACTTCTAAATTTACTTGTCTTTTAAATTCTTCTAAATTCTTTTTACTTTCAGGCATATCCATTTTATTAGCAATTACAATCATTGGTTTCTTAGCTAGTTTCTTATTAAAAGACTCTAACTCTTTATTAATCAAAATAAAATCATTATAAGGATCACGTCCTTCAATTCCAGACATATCAACAACATGAGCAATTACTTTAGTTCTTTCAATATGTTTTAAAAATCTATCTCCAAGTCCAGCTCCTGTATGAGCTCCTTCAATTAACCCTGGTAAATCTGCCATTACAAAACTACGATTATCACTAGTTTTAACTACTCCAAGATTTGGAGTAAGAGTTGTAAAATGATAATCAGCAATTTTAGGTTTTGCATGAGAAACTTTTGATAAAATAGTACTCTTTCCAACGCTTGGAAGTCCAACTAATCCAACATCAGCAAGTAATTTTAATTCTAATTTTAAAGTTCTCTCTTCTCCCGGTTCTCCATTTTCTGAAAAATTAGGTGCTGGATTAGATATAGTTTTGAAATGAGTATTGCCATATCCTCCGCGTCCTCCATGAGCAACTATAAATTCTGAATCAACATCTTTTAAATCGGCTATTACAAGTCCAGTTTCAAAATCACTAATAACTGTCCCTTGAGGCACTTTAACAATAACATCAGAAGCATTTTTCCCATTCATGTTCTTACCAGTTCCGTTTTCACCTTTCATACCTTTAATCTTTTTCATATAACGTAAATCAATTAAAGTGTGAAGTCCCGTATCAACTTTAAATATTATATCTGATCCACGTCCTCCATCTCCTCCAAATGGACCTCCCATAGCCACATATTTTTCTCGACGAAAGGCCGTACATCCATCTCCTCCACTACCAGCAATCACTTCTAATTTAACTTCATCAATAAACATATAAATCACCCCTTTATCAATATAATAAAAACCTCTGTTTGAGGTTTAATATTCATAATGGGACGGAATGAGGGAATTGAACCCTCGAATACTAGAGCCACAATCTAGCGTGTTAACCACTTCACCAATTCCGCCAAAACACTTGTTATAATAGCATATTTTTCAATTTTTTTCAACCATTATTGTCTATTTTTTATAAAATGTATAAGTTTTTACATAAAATATTTAAAAATATCATAAAATATGTTATCATTTAAAAGAATGGAGAATAAAAAAATGAACATAGGAATAATTGGAACAGGTGCTTATGCTATTTCCTTATCATCTCTTTTTGAGAATACTAAATGTAACATTATGATGTGGACCAAAATTGAAAGTGAATACATAGAATTATCTAATAATTATACCAATTTAATAATAATAAATTATAAGTTAAATAAAAAGATAAAATTTACAATGAGTTTAGAAGAATTAGTAAATCATTCTGATTTATTAGTTCTTGCAATACCAGCAAAATTTATTGCAAGTACAATTAGTGATTTAAAAATATATTATAAAAATCAAGAAATATTAATAGCAACTAAAGGTATGATAGAAAGTGAAAATTGTCTAATAAATGAATATTTAGAAAAAACTTTAAAAGCCAATAAAATTAGTTGTATATCAGGACCATCTTTTGCTATTGATATTATTAAAAAAGAGCCAATTGGTCTAACTCTTTCATCAAGTAATAAAAACAGTTTAAATTATGTTAAAAAAATTCTTCAAGACATTAGTTATTTAACAATTGATGAAACTAATGATATTATTGGAACAGAAATCTGTGGTTTATTAAAAAATATTATGGCAATAGGATCTGGCATTCTTCATGGAATGAATATAAATCCCTCTACAATTTGTAAATTTTTAAAAGATGCATCTTTAGAAATGCAAACTATAATTACAAATCTTGGAGGATATAAAGAAACATTCTTAACCTATGCTGGAATTGGCGATTATATTTTAACAGCAACTAGTAAAAATTCCAGAAATTATACATTTGGCTTTTTAATTGGATCAAACGATGACTTTACATCTTATATGAAAAATACCACAATTGAAGGATTAGAAAATTTAGATGGCATGTATTTAATGTTAAAAACTAAAAATATAGAAAGTAAAATTATTAATATTCTATACGAAATTATTTATTTAAAAGAAGATAAAAACTTATTATTAAATTATTTAAAAAACAAAGAATAAAATCAAACTATTCTTTGTTTTTTATTAATAATTTTCTTTTTTTATTTCAAAATAACTTTGAGGATGAGCACATACTGGACATATTTTTGGAGCTTCACGTCCAATCACTATATGACCACAATTTCTACATTGCCAAATAGTATCGCCATCTCTTGAAAATACTAGTCCTTCTTCAATATTACTAATTAATTTACGATAACGTTCCTCATGCATCTTCTCTATTTCTGCAACTCCTCTAAATTTCTTAGCAATACTTGTAAATCCTTCTTCTTCAGCAACTCGAGCAAATTCTTCATACATGTCTGTCCATTCATAGTTTTCACCATCAGCTGCATCTTTTAAATTATCAATTGTTTCAGGAATACTTCCACCATGAAGTTCTTTAAACCACATTTTAGCATGTTCTTTTTCTTGATTAGCAGTTTCCTCAAAGATAGCAGCAATTTGTTCATATCCATCTTTTTTAGCTTTACTAGCATAGTATGTATACTTATTTCTAGCTTGAGATTCACCGGCAAAAGCAGCCATTAAATTTTCATAAGTTTTACTTTCTCTTAATTCCATATAATTTCCTCCTTGAATTAATTCACTTTTAGTATAACAAAAATTAACA
This sequence comes from Bacilli bacterium, assembly GCA_017528315.1. GTDB lineage: Bacteria > Bacillota_I > Bacilli_A > RF39 > UBA660 > RUG591. The sequence continues at coordinate 22,358 of JAFXOW010000010.1, read as the reverse complement.
AAAAAACAAGGTAATTTTAATAATTTTTTAGACAACTTAAATTAATTTATAACATATAATATTTTGATTGGAGGAAAATATTTATATGAAGAAAAAACTAACTATAATTTTATCTTTTATTATAATTTTAATAGTAGTCTTAGGAGTTCTATTTAATAATAAACAGAAAGATTCAAGTCTTACAAAGGTACGAGTAGCTGAAGTTGCTCACAGTATTTTCTATGCACCTCAATATGTTGCACTTCATAAAGATTTTTTTAAAGATGAAGGATTAGATGTTGAAATATCTCTTGCTGCTGGTGCCGATAAAGTAACAGCTGCTGTTTTATCCGGTGATGTTGAAATTGGTTTTTCCGGATCAGAAGCAACTATCTATGTATATAATGGTGGAGAAAAAGATTTTTTAAAAAATTTTGCTCAACTAACTCAAAAAGATGGTAGTTTTATCGTTTCAAGAGAGAAAATAGATAACTTTAAACTATCTGATTTAAAAGGAAAATACTATATTGCTGGTCGCATTGGTGGAATGCCTGAAATGACCTTAGAATATATTTTATCAAAAAATGGAATAAATCCTAAAAGTGATGTAACACTAGATACAAGTGTAGCCTTTAGTGCTATGCAAGGTGCATTTATTTCTGGAACTGGAGATTTTGTTTCCCTATTTGAACCAAGTGCTACTAAAGTTGAACAAGAAGGTTATGGTTATATTGTTGCAAGTCTTGGTGAACTTGGAGGTAATGTTCCATATACAGCTTATAATGCAAGAATATCTTATATAGAAAATAATCCTGATATAATCGATAAATTTACTAAAGCTATAGAGAAAGGATTAGATTATGTTCATAATCACACATCAAAAGAAATAGCTGAAGTAATTAAAGATGAATTTCCAGATACCAATATTTCTGATTTAGCTACTGTTATTGAACGTTATAAATCTGTTGATACTTGGCCTACTACTACTGATTTTACTGAAGAATCATTTAATCATTTACAAGATATTATGATAAATGCTAACGAATTAACAGAAAAAGTTAATTATAATGATTTAGTTTATACAAAATAAAACGTCATTGACGTTTTATTTTATATATTATTTTGTTTATTTTATACCTATTAATAGATGTATTTTACTTAATAATTTTTTATTAAAAAATAAAATTATTAATAAAATCATTATAATTAACTTTATTATAAACCATATTAATTCTGATTTTTCCATTGTTGATCCATCATCATAATAATCTTGAGGATTATTTTCATTATATTTTATTTTTATCTCTTCTTTTGGATTTTCATTTTTAGAAAAATAATAAATTATTTCTTTCTGGTTTCCATCTTTACCCATAAAAGTATATATATACTCATCAAATATACTATCTTCTAAATCAACCTTTTTATCAACATATATTGCCGTTGTTTCAATATAATCTTTTGACATAATTGTTTGCTTAAGAATAATAGCATCAATTAAATTTAATATTAATAATATTACAATAATAATTCCTAATACTACTCTTTTAATTATTAATTCAATTTTTCCCATTACTACTTCTGCCTTTTGAATATTTTGATTAATTTGATATTGCTTTTCTGGATCTATTTCTTTTACTAAAGTTGGCTCAACAGTTTTTTGTGAAGGTTTCTTTATTGCAAGTATGACTATTAAAACTGCAACAGCTAAACAAATAATTCCTCCAACAATACTTGATGATTTTTCAGATTCACTTTTACAATTTTCAGGATTTTTTGAATCATAATATACAATATTTTTATTTTGATTAGGTAAAAAACTACTGCCAGCTTTAGATTCACATTGGTAATCTTTGCCATTTGCTTTAAAATAATATACTGGATAGTATATAGTACCATCGTCAGAATCCCAGCTTTCTCTTGCATCTATTCTATAAGCTTTAGTCTGACTATCATATTTACTAATATTACCTGCAATAAATGTTAAATAAATGCCTGCTATTCCAAATACTATTATACATAAATATAATACTAAATTCTTTTTTTTCATTTTTTCTCCAATCATAAAACACATTTTATTCGTAATATATTATTTTAAGCTTTTTTAGAATTCTCTAATTTAGAAACTGAACTATACATACTAATTAAAAAACCAAGTAAAATCATGAAATACGGTGATGTATAAAACATACTATTACCAAAATTAGATGATATATAATAACACATTGCTGTTACATAAACCATATAATTAATTGTATTCTTATTTATATTTTTTAAATTAACAATAGCTAAATATAATATTAAACTTAAATATAAAATAGCACCTGGTATACCAATAAAAGATGAAACTTGAAGCATTATATTATGAGGTCTATCACTTTTTACATTATTATCTTTATAATAAGAATTCAAGCTTTCCATTCCACCACCAATTATAGGATGATTAACTGTATATTTCCATGCCCATTTCCATAATTTACCTCGACCAGTACCAACTCTATCAGTATTAGAATTCTCATCTTTACTTATAATTTTTTTAACATCACTTGAGAAAGTACTAATATTATTTGATACTATTCCTTGAGTATTACCAACTTTAATTCTCTCTCCTATTTTAATATCAAAATGAGATATTAAAAAAGATGCAGCAACAAAAGTAACAATTAAAATTATAATATCCACTCTTTTATATTTTTTTATTATAGAATAAATAAATGAAAATGTAAGACTTATTGATATTGCTAAATAACAACCAAATGTATCATTAAGAATCAATATATATATTAGGAAAATATATATTAACAAATAAATGATTTTTTTTATTTTGGTATTATGAACAAACATAAAGCCAGCTAACATAGTACTTATCATTAAATAATATCCATAATGATTAAATTGAAAAAATACATTAGAAAAATTTTTATAGCTAAAATCATATCTAAACAATGGCATAATTATTATAAAAAGAGCTGAAAAAATAATTATTTTAAATATATTGCTAACATATTTTTTATTTTTTATTATAGATGCAGCTAAAATATATCCGATATACATAATATAAACAATTAATCCTTCTTTACGATATCCTTCGCCAAAGAAAGATAAATATGAATCATTTGAATATATTGAGGCAATTATTGATATAATTAAAAGAATACCTATTAATATTTGAGGAATCATTTTTTTTATATCAAATTCTTTATCTTTAATTTTTTTAATAATATAAATAATATACTCTAAAATTCCAGAAAGACCAATAAAATAGATAGCAAATTCAAAATAAGTAGTATAACCAAAATGAAGATAATTCTTTAATATATACTCTACAACTGGTGAAATAACCCAAACAATTAATAAAAGATAAGAAAAATATTCTAAATAATTATACTCAATAAAATTTATTAATGAATTAAACAACTTTTTCATATAATAACTCCCATATCATTTCTTTATAAGTATAATATATTTTGCATAATTATACAATCTTTTTTTAATTCAAAATGATAATAATAAAAAGAACCCAAAGGTTCTTCAATTTTATACCAATGAACAAAACATAACTAACCGTTTTAAAATATTATAATCAATTTTATTTAAGTCATATTTATATTCATCATTAATAATTAAGGTAGGAGTTTGTAGCACTTTATATTTTCTAATATTATTTTTATCATTCAATTCTTGTACATTAATATTCATCATCTCAAGTTTAGCTATTTTAGCAAGTTCTTTTTTTACTTTTTTTAAATCTTTTACATCACTTCCGATAACCTTTATTTCTATGTTATCCCTCCTTTCATATTTTAAGTATATTATTTTAATATGTTTTTAAAATGAGAAAATTATGTTTTTTTTGTGAAGTTTTAAAAAGTTGGTAAATTTAATTCTGAAAACATATCAAACGGATTAGTAACTATATTATTTAATTGATTATAATAATTCATCATTTTTTGATAAAATTGATATCCAACTAAAGCTAATGCTACAAAAATAGTTATAATTAAAACTATTTTAATTATAGCAAATATCTTTCTTCTTCTTTCAATTCCTTCTAAAGTTGCTATTCTTTTCTTTAAAACCTCTATTTCTAATTTTAATTTTTTTACTTCTTCTTCCATCTTTACTTTCCTTTCAAATAATAACTACTATTTAAATATTTACTACTTACATATTGTCCATTATAATAAGTATCTAAATACGTTTTAAATCCTAATGAACTAACACGTTCTACCCGAGGTTTATAACTATATCCTGAACTAACTATATTTTCATTTGACCAAAATGATACTGTTAAAGTTCCTCCACTTGCTGATGCTTCTATATATATTGGATAATTAGAATTATTTTTAAATTTCATATCAACACTCGATCCATATACCGTTGCATCTAATCCATAATCAACATAATATACCATATCACCATGATTCTCTCGTGTAACAATTGGTAAATTTATAAGTAAAGCAGCATTATAAGTAGTAGTTGAAACCTGACAAACACCACTTCCCACATCTTTATCATAAAAGATAAATCCATGGGCTCCATTATAAGGACCAACAGTTTTATAAAAGGAAAAAGTATCACCAGCATATAATATTTTTCCATTTAATTTACTAACAGCATTTCGAATATTTTTAGCTCTTCCTTGTGATTCATTATAATAAGTTGTAAATGTTGATACCTTTTTATTAATTAAACCTAAAGTATTGCTAACATTTTCAACATTACCTTTTAAAATAAATTCCCTATTACCATTTACAAAAGAATTCTCTATATCATCTTTTAAACTACTATCGTCAAGCGTAAAACCATTTATTCCTTTTTGATAACTAATATTTCCATTAGAAATCCTAAAATATTCATTAGTTTTAGAAACATTAACTATACTTCTTAACTCATTAACAAAGTTTTGATAAATATTATCAGCAAGTATATATTCTGTCTTAAATTCCCTCTTATTACCTAAAAAAATATAATATAACTTTTGAAATCCATTTATTTTTTTATAATTATCTATTATTTCTTTTTTCAATGTATTAATATTTGAAGAATAACCTATTGTCTCATATGAATATGCAAAACTATCATTATCATTCTTTAATGTTATGGTTTGTTTTAAAAGATTATCTTTTTGCTCCAATAACTTAATTAATTTACTATTATCCATATCACTAATTAAATTATTATCTAAATAAATATTAGGATAAATATGATTATTATAAAAATAAATTTTATGATAACAATATCCAACTAAAAAATAACAAGCAATAATAAATAATATAAATATAATAAAAAATATACTTACTTTAATTTTTTTACTTTTCTTTTTTGGTTTACTATCTAATTCTTCATCAACTGTTTTTTCATCTTTTATATCTTTATTATTTAAATCATTATTTATTTTAGTATAGAATTTTAATTTAGAAAAATTAGTTTCGTTTTCTATTTCATAATTAAGAATACTTTTTAATTTTTTTTCATCAATTATCTTAAAATATTTTTCTAATTCATACGTTTTATTATTTTTTACATATAAATTTATTATTAAGGATATTAATTCAAGACTATTATAACTATTTTTTTCTTTAAAAATTTTAGTTTTAGCTAATAAATTTATAATTTTAAAGTTTTCTATGATATCATCATTATTTACAATTAAAGAATTTATAACTATTTCTAAGTTATTATTTGCTAGTAATTCTTTTAAATAATTTCTTTTTTCAACTATAGATAAAGTTTTAAAATTATCTCCTAATTCTAGTACCTTCATAACAACCTCTTACTTTATTTTTAATTATAATATATATTATTTTTTTTTACTAGTATTAACTTAAAAAAATACCTATTAAATAGATATTTTTTAATTTTATTAATAAACCATTCCACCCCATTCAATAGCTGTGAATCCATGTCTTTCAAATGTTTCTAAGTTTTGCTTTCTGATATCAATTTTATTATTTACTTTCTTAATATGAATTGATACTCTTAACATACTATCTGGTTTTGGAGTAATAATTAATTTATTACCAAGTTCTCTTTCTTCAGTTAATTCAAAGTAAACTAAACTTTTTTTATTACTTTCTAAAATTGGTAACCAATACATAATAAATTCATTTCTTTCTTTGTCATTTAAACCAATTATATTTAACTTCTCTTCTAAAAAGTTTATAGCATCATTACTTTCAACATAAAATCCTTCTTTAAAATCCACCTCATTATAACGTATTTCATCCCAATATAAAGCATAGTAATATTTATTATTTTTATCATATAAATCTCCATTTGGATGAGCAATTACTTTCCAAGAGTCTTCATATTTAGGATAAGTTGTTGTTAAATATTCAGGATGTTCAAATTCAACTTTAACATTAGTAGTTTCTGTTGGATAAAGATACAAAACTGGTTTAGCACGACCACCTATTTCTTTAGTAATTGGATATGTTTTAATAGCATTATCACTTGTTAAACAATATTCCATACCATAATTACCATTCTTATCTTTTTCTTGATAATTGATTACTACATAAAGCCCTTCTTCTTTATCAGTTTCTCCCATATTATCAAGTTCTAATCTTGTATAATATTTAGAAGAATATTCATCATAATAATATTTATCATTCCAAGTTACTAATTCTTTTGATTCTTCTGTATCTATATTCTCTAAAATTAATTTATTATTATTAATATATATAACATAGTTATTAATTAAACCTTTTATATTGAAATATTCTTTGCTTTTGGAAACTAATTCTCCATCTATATTATATTTTTGAATAATGTTATCTTTCACAACATACAAATTATCATTATTAAATGAGTAATTTTGTTCTTGGATTGTTTTATCTATTATAACTTTTTTATCATTTGAATATATTTTTTCAGTAGTACATTCAACGAAACATTCTTCTAAAATATAATAATACTTTCCTTCATATGATGATACATTATATGAAAAGCCACCTTTTCCTGATTCCATCTCAACTTTTTCTTCATTAGTACTTAATAAATATGATTTTTGTTGTTCATATACATCTTCATTACTACGTGAATTCAAATAATTCTCATCTAAATACCTTATTAATATATACTTTCCTTCATATAATTTCTTTCCTGTTGAAACATTAAAATATCCCTTTTTATCGTCATTGGTTGTATATATGATTCCTGAAATACTATCTTTTGCATTATTAGAGTATATTTCATAACTTTTATAAGTACTTTCTAGTTCTATAGCCGTACTTTCATCTACTGATCTATTATAATATCTTAATAAATCACCATCTTGATATAAAACAAATAATTTATCAGAATCAAATGCCATTACTTTTGAATTTTCATTTTTAGTTTTTATAGTAAAGGCTATTTCCGTACAAGTATCATTTTTTTCCAAACATAAATAATTGCCATTTTTATAAACATCTAAAGTATAAAGTAATTCTTCAATATCTTCTTCAATTTGATCTTCACCATTATTATCAGTATAAGTCATATCATAAATAAAATATCCTGTTCCAATTAAGACAATACCTAATAATAATAAACTAATCACTATAATTTTTTTCTTATTTATTTTCTTTTTATCTTCCATTTTTATCCCTCTTTTTAATATATTAACACATTTTTATTTTATCCACAATAATGTGAATAAAACTAAATTATTTCTTCCTCTTTATATTTTGAATCATATAAATCTATATCATCAATTACTTCTATATTTTCTTCAATCTTAGGAAGTTCTTTAATACTTGACATATTAAAATAATCTAAAAATTCATTAGTTGTCTTATATAGAATTGGTTTTCCTGGTAAATCACTTTTACCAACTTCTTTTAAAAATCCTTTAGCTACTAGTTTTCGAATCATTTGACTACTTGAAACTCCTCTTATCTCATCAACTTCTACTCTGGTTATAGGTTCGTTGTAAGCAATAATAGCTAGTGTTTCTATCGCACTATTAGATAATGTATTTGCATCACGATTCATAAGTAATTTCTCATAATACTCTCTATGTTTTTTTTTAGTTGTTAATTTAAAAGCATCACCTAATATACTAAGCCTTATTCCTCGATCATCATTCTCATAATCTTCTTTTAATTCCAAAATTAATTTTTTTAGTTCATCTTTATCAATTTCTAAAATATCCATAAGTTCTTTAACAGTAACACCATCATCACCTTGAACAAATAAGATTCCTTCTAATACTCCTTTTAAATTCATTTAACATCACCAGCCTCACATAAAATTGTTCCAAAACTATCTTCTTGATATATTTTAATTTCACCGTATCTTACCATTTCTAAAAGAGCTAAAAAAGTTGCCACTACATAGGGTCTAGTTCTTTTTTCAAATAATTCATCAAATTGAAATCGTTTCCCTGTTTTAAACTTTTCTTTGATTCTAAGTATTTGAGATTCAATTGATATTTCTTTTTTGGTTATTTTAGTACTAATTGGTTTTTCTTCTTCAATTCTTATTAAAAAATTCTGATAAGCTTTCACTAAAGTATCCATTGTTAAATCACTTATTAATTGTTCTTGTTTATATTCTAAAATGGATGTTGGGCTTTTTGTTTTATAATTTAACCTTTCTTTTTCAAGCTCTCTAAAAGTTGGTACTAATTCTTTATATTTTTCATATTCAATAATTCTATTTATTAAATTTTCTTTTAAATCATTTAACTCTTCATCATTATCTTCATGTGGTAATAACATTCGAGATTTAATTTCTAAAAGTTCAGAAGCCATAACTAAATAGGCACTAGCAACATTTAAATTCATTTTTTCAAAACTATTTATATAATTTAAATATTCATCAATTATAATTTCAATTTTAATATTCATAATGTCCATTTCTTTTTTCTTAACTAAATGCAGAAGTAAATCCATAGGACCTTGAAAATTATCTAAACTAATATCCATATACGACTCCTAACTATAATAATAATAGCACAAAAAGAAAAAAGTTTAAACACTTTGCTCAAACTTTTCAATAATATTATTATAATTATAAATTATTATTCTTCCGCTTGTTCATCACTTTTTGTATTAGTTTCACTTTTTTCTTCTATTGCTCTAACACAACTTATGATTGAATTTAAACTTTTATCTTCTCCAACATTTAATAAGGCTGCTATTAATATTATTATTGTTGGTGTTATAAATATAAGTATTCCGGCTATGGTTCTTTTTTCAAATCTCTTAAAGGCATTTTGTATTCCCTCTTTATCATCTATATATATTACTTTGGCAAAATCTATTGTTGTTAGTAATATTAATAGTATTGGTACTCCTATCCTTATAAACATAAAAACATTTTTATTTAACCAATTTAATAAACTATCTCCAAATAATTCTTTACATGTTTCATAAGAATTTTCTTTTATTTCTGGAATATATGCCCAATTAACAAATAATTTTTCATACTCTTCTGGTTTTTCATTAACAAAATTATATTTACCATCTAAATATACTATATATTTTGGATAATTATCTCTTTCTCTTTTTGCTAATACTAACTTATGTTCATCTAAATTATCTACTAAGATATCATCATTAAATAGTGAGAAATTAACAATTGCATCTTCGGTTGTTCCACTAGATTTAACATATATTGTTTCCGATTGATTTTCATAATTAATATATTTAGCAATTACTTTTGGATCGTACGCATTTGGATCTAAATTATAATTTTTATTTAATACTAACCAACCGGAAAAATTATATTTAGGGACTTTGCAACAATACGGCGTATCTTTGTCATAAATACATTTTTTGCTATCTTGGTAAGTGCTCGGAGAGCAATACCCAAGCCAATCTCTTTCATATAATTTTTTCCCACCTGAAACTGAAATAGAATTATAACGAAGTATACAAGACAAATATTCAGCATCGTATTTTGAGTCACTTTTTCCAGCATTAGCATACCAACACATATAAAAAATTTTTTCAGGACATTTATGGTTTAGTTCATCATCTATTTTAAGATAATCCTTCCTATACATTATATATCCAAAATCACCTCGAGCCTTTTCAGCATGTGAAAGACTTTTAGGATCATAACTATCTCTATCCACTTCATACAACATTTTATCATCTGTAAATCCTACAGCACTTGAAAGTGTTCTTCTAAAATCTTTACTTCTAAGTATAACATAAAAATGATCTTTTTCTTCAGGAACCTTACTGTTAGAATCTCCATAAACACAAATACGCCCGTTTTCAACTAAAGGAAGACTTTTCTCAAGCCACTCGTAAAAATATGTAGTATCTCTAGTAGGATTATATACAGCAAAAGTATTTATTGGATAACCAATTATCCATAAAAATAGTATTAAATATATGAAATTACACAATTTACTTTTTTTCATTTTACTCTCACCCAACAATTTCTAATTTAATTATATCACATTTTTTTACTCAAATGCTTCAAAATGATTACCACTATCAAGATATAAAATACCTTTTTTACCTTCTAGTTCATTTAACATACTTTCATATTTGTTAATATTAGATAACCTATTAGTATTTATATAAACATAATTACCATCATTCATATAAAATAAAAATAATTCTTTATCATATTCATTTGGTTTATATTCAATTTCTGATATTTTAACAAGAATATCTTTATCAATTTTATCTAATTTCATTAAAAATGCTTTTAATACACTCTCACCAACTACATTTATTAAAGAAGGAATACCTATAATATTTTCATCCATAGTAATTCTTTCACCATTTGATAAATATATTCCATTAGAGACTTCATCTTTAAGTAATATATTATACTCTTTAATTTCAATATCAACTCGACCAAAGATATTTTTTTTAACTTTAACTTTCTGAATTAATTTATTCATTTTAATTTTATTTTCCATTTTAATAATAGAAATACTAAATAATTTAGGATAATTTTCTATTCCAGCTAGTTCAATAATTTCTTGATCTGTTAATATTTTATTACCCTTTACATAAATATTTTTAATTCTTATATTAATTACAATATACACAATCAATGCTACTATTAACACAAAACCAATAAATTTTAAAAATTTTCTTTTTTTACTCTTTTTCTTTTTCATTTTCGCTCCAGTTAATAAGTCTTTGTTCTACTCTTAAATTTATATTATATTTTTGTTTAGCTTCTAATTTTACAAAATCAATAATATTTTTTATATCAGAAGCCGTAGCACCTCCAATATTAATAATAAAATTAGCATGTTTAGGACTTATCATAGCACCACCTACTTGATATCCTTTAAGACCCAAATCTTCAATAAGTTTTCCTGAAAATAAACCGGGAGGATTTCGAAATACTGAACCCGCTGATGGGTATTCTAAAGGTTGAGTACGTTTTCTCGCTAACTTTCTTTCTTTAATTATCTCCTCAAGTTCACTTCTTTCTCCATGTCCTAACTTAAAAGTTGCACCTAAACAAATATATCCTTTATGATGTTGAAGAAAAGATTCACGATAATTAAATTTCATTTCTGATTTACTTAAAGTAATAACTTTTAATTCAGGAGTTAATACGATTACATCTTTAATAACACTTTTAATATCTGAGTTATAGGCACCTGCATTCATAAATACAGCTCCTCCTACTGTTCCAGGAATACCTGATGCAAATTCAAGCCCAGCAAGTCCACGTTTCGCACATTCTAAAGATAATTTAATTAAAGAATATCCCGCTCCAACCATTACTTTATTATCTTGAAATTCTATATTATCAAACTTATCAAGTTTAATAACAATCCCTTCATATAAATCATCACTAAATAGAACATTACTGCCATTTCCTAATACAATATATTTAATATCATGTTCATTTATAATTTCCATTAAGGATACTAAACTATCAATATTTTTAGGATAAACTATAACACTTGCTGTTCCTCCAACTTTATAAGTTGTATAACGAGACAAACTTGGTGATACTTTTATATCACCAATGTTTTTTTTCATAATTTCATTTATTATTTCCTTCATTTAAGTCACTTCCTAATAAATCAATAATGATTTTTAAAATTTCATCACTACTATTTACTCGACCTAGTTTTAAAGCATTTTCATGCATTTCTTTATATAATTTATTATCATTTAAAACTAAATCAATCATTGCAAGCAATGAATCACTTTGAAAATTTTTTTCTTCTAAAAGTTTAGCCGCTTTAGCATTCACAAGTTCCATAGCATTATAAAATTGATGATTATTAGCAACATAAGGACTAGGTACCAAAATACTTGGTAAGCCAATGGCTGTAATCTCAGCTATAGTTGAAGCTCCAGCTCTGGTAACTATTAAATCACAAACTTTTAAAACTTGCAACATATTATCTAAAAAAGGGACAATTTTTACGTTATTAACTTTAATAGATGAGAATTTTTCATAATAATTTTTACCTGTTACTACTATTACTTCATAGTCTTTATCTTTAAATTTAGGAATTATTTCCATAAGACAATTATTGATTGTTAAAGAACCGAGTGATCCCATTACTAATAATACTAATTTTTTAGATTCTGTTAAACCAAAATCTTTTTTATTAATTTTATTAGCTTTTATTACTTCACTACTACGAGGATTTCCTGTAAAAACCGTCTTATATTCAGGAAAATACTTAATACTACCAGGAAGTGAAACTAAAATCTTATCTGTATACTTAGCAAGAATGCGATTAGATTTACCTGGAATACTATTTTGTTCATGAATTACTGTTTTATATCCGAGTTTTTTAGCTTCATAAATAACAGGAAATGTTACATATCCACCTACTCCAATAACAATATCAGGATTAAACTCTTTAATTTTATTTCTAACAATTTTCATTGATTTAGTTAAAAGCCTCATGCTCTTTAATGATTTAATAATATTCTTACTAAGTCCTGCTATTTCTATTCCAAGATAAGGAATACCTTTTTCAGGTATTATTTCGTGTTCCATCCGATTAGTCGTACCTATATATAAAAATTCCGAAGATTTATCATATTCTTTTATTTTATTTATAATACTAATTGCTGGATAAATATGCCCACCTGTACCCCCAGCACTAACGATTACTTTCACTCAAATCACCTAACTCCTAACATAAGTTTATTATATCATATTATATGCCTATTTAAAAATAAATTTATATATAAAAAAAGTTAACTAAATTCATAGTTAACGACTCTTTTTTAATCTAAAGTTTTTTGTAGATTTATGCGTTTCAAGTTCTTTATCAATTGTTTCTAACACATGATTAAAATGTATTGGATCCATACTAGTTATAACACGATTTACATCATCTGGATCATCCTCTAATTCTTTAATATATCCTCTTTCAAGATAAGCAGGAATAACTATACCACCATGATTTATAAAATCACGTCTAACACTACTACTATCATCTATCAAAATACAGTTAAAAATATATTTAGATCTTAATTCCAGTTTCTTTAATAAGAAAGCAGCTTTACTGGTAATTTGTCTTTGTTTTCCATTTGGTTCATATTTTTCCATAAAAACTGGTAAAGTTATTATAGCATCTAATAAATTATCTCCATTGGGAAGACTCATATAATCATAGTATCTTTGAATCTTTACCATAGCTTCTCGTTCTGGATTATAATGAGAAAGCAATATGATAAAAATATTTTTGGAATGATTGAAAGCAATATTTCTAAAATCTTCTTTGACATTTGGATAAAGCATTTCTTCCGTATGAATCTTATTATAATCAATTGATTCATAATATATTCCATACTCTTCCAATATTTGATTTCTTAAATCAAAAAAATTCTTTTTAAACTCTACATCCTCATCTCCAAAAAAAGGATGAGAATCTCTATAAATATCCAAAAACTTCTCTGATGCTCTAAAATTAATTTTTTCTATTTGTTCTTCAGTTGCTCGTTTTGATCTATTTAAAGTATCATCAATATCAAAACACAATATTCTAAAATCTTCATTATTTCTAATACACTTATGAATCTTCTTTTTAAGTTCTAAAATTCTACTATCATTATAAATGATACTATCACGATAATTTCTTTCCATAAACCCACCTATTTATAATTATTTATCTAAATAATCTTTAATTATCATTTTAACTTGAGCAATTTTTTCTTCAATTATATCTGTTGCTTCAACAACTTTTAAATTTTTATGTTTTTCCCAAACTTCATTTGTTCTTCTATCTAAATCAATTGCTTCATCAGCATCTTCAAATCTAGCTGAATTAGTTGTCGTATTATATTTATTTTTAATATCCGTTGCAACAGTTACCATATGAATTACTAAATCGTATTGATTACCTAATTCTTCTTCCTTTAAATTATTTTGAAGGAGTAATTTAGTAAACTTTTCTCCTCCAAGATAAGCTTTACTATCAAGAATACCTCTATCTGATAATATAATACACTTTGTATCAGCTGGTAATTTATCAACAATATCTATATATCTTTTTTCTTTATACAGTTGTAAATTCAATATTTCATTTTGAAAATCAAATACTGAAACTGCACCCGTTCCAAATGGTCTAATACCACCATTAATTAATTCTGTTGCACATTCATTTAAAAGTAGGACATGATATCCTAAACCTTCTAAATATTCTTTTACACTTTTTATAGTTGTTGTTTTACCAGCACAAGGTCCACCAGTTAAAACAATACTCGCTTTTAATACACCCATACTCCTTCTCCAATTCCTAATTTATTTCACTAATATTATAATATCATTTAAATATTTGTCAAGATTTTTGATTCACCATTTTATTTATCAATTTTTTCTTCGATAATTATAGCATCAATTATTTTTTTATTACTTTTTTCTTTCTCAACTTTATTCTTAGTTTCCATATATATTCTATATATATAATAAGCAATAATTAAAAATATTATGATTGGTAATAAAAAGATAAAAAGTCTTGCTACTATATAAATAATAATTCCAACTATTAATAAATTTAAAATTATTTTTACTATATCATTAATGTTATTCATATAATCTCCTTTTTTTACAATATTTAACATATATTTTATATTATTATTGACAATCAAATTTACATTTATATTATTATTAAAAATCAAGTAATTAAAATAATTCGACATCTTTCTTTACATTTATTTATTCATAAAATATTAATTATTTTACATTTTACCTAATTTAATTAAAAAACTTTTAGGAATATCTAATTCAAATTCTACCAATTCATTTGTAATTGGATGATTAAACTTTAAATAGTAGGCATGCAAATACATTCTCGTTTCTTTTGTTTTAAATCCATACTTCTTATCACCAAGAATCAGATTACCTAAATCACTCATATGGACTCTTATTTGATTTTTTCTTCCCGTTTTTAAATTAATTTCTAATAAACTTAAATTATTATATTCGAATACTTTTCGATAATTGGTTATAGCAAGCTGCCCATCTTTATCTTTACTAGAATATACTAATAATGTTTTTGTCTCTTTTAAATATGATTTAATAGTTCCTGTATTTTTTTCTACTTTTCCATTTACAATAGCCAAGTATTTACGAGTAACCTCATTCCATTTTTCTTGTAATAATGTTTTAGTTTTAATATCTTTTGCAAATACTACAAGTCCTGATGTATCATAATCAAGTCTATGGATTATAAATATTTTATTATTTTTATTTTTTCTTTTTAAATATAGATACACTTTATGATATAAAGTATTTTCTCGTTCTTTATCATTGGAAATAGTAAGCATATGGTCTGGTTTATTAACTATAATTAAATACTTATCTTCATAAATAATTTGTAATTTATCATTCTTCATTTAATACCTTCCAACATGCATTTATAACCGCCAAACGTCCATATTTATAAGTAAGTCCTCCTTGAAGATAAGCAATATATGGAGGACGAATTGGAGCATCACAAGATATTTCAATACTACTTCCCTCTGTAAAACTACCACTTGCCATAATAATTTTATCTGAGTATCCTGGCATTTCTGATGGCACTGGTTTAATATAATTATCAATAGCACTATATTCTTGGATACCTTCAACAAATTTAATTAACTTATCTGAATTATTAAAAGTAATTCCTAAAACAATATCACTTCGATTATTTTTATAACTTGGATTAGTAGTAAATCCTAACTTCTCTAATAGCAAGCTAGCAAAAATATTTGTTTTTAAACTACTTGCAACGACACTTGGCGCGAAGAAAAGACCCATTAATATTTGTTTATTCATATCCAGACTTGGTCCAACCTCAGCACCTTGTCCTGGAACCGTTAATCTTTCCGAAACCAAATCCACTAATTCTTTTTTTCCAGCAACATAAGCACCATTAGGTGCAATTCCTCCACCTAAATTCTTTATTAAAGAACCCACCATTATATCACATCCAACTGATGTAGGATTAAGAATACTAGTCATTTCACAGTAACAATTATCAACCATAATTATAACTTCTTTATCAATATTCCTAATAAATTTAACAACCCGATCTATTTCTTCTATTGAAATAGATTTTCTATCTGAGTATCCTCTACTTCTTTGAATTTCTATAACCTTAACCCTATTTTCTTTTAGATATTTTTCAATACTATTTAAATCAAATTCATCATTCTTTAAATCAATATAATCAAAATTAATTCCAAATGATTTTAAAGAACTAGGATTATCAATAATTCCAATTACCTCATCAAGTGTATCATATGGCTTTCCAGTAATTGATAATAATGTGTCATTAGGTCTTAATAAACCAAATAAAGTTACTGTTAAAGCATGAGTACCCGAAATAAATTGACTACGAACAAGTGCTGCTTCACTATCAAGAACTTTCGCAAAAATTCTATCTATTTTATCGCGTCCATAATCGTTATAACCATATCCTGTTGTACCATGCAAATCACTTTCAGATAACTCTTCTTCTTTAAAAGCTTTTATTATTTTATTACTATAAAAATCTTCTATTTCATCAATATATTTAAATCGATTATCTAACCTTATTTGTTCATCCACTTCTCTAATTAAATTATCCACTTTAATCACCCATCTATTCTAATTATTTCTCCACTTTTTATGTTTTTATCCACAATAATGTTAATAATTTTATTTACTACCGTTTCAACCTGTATTAATTCTTTCTGTCCAATTCTTTTAAGTTCACTTTCTAAATATTCTTGACACATCTCTCTAGTTGACTCTGTATCCACCCAATTAGGAGCAATTCCCACTACTTTAATATTATTATATATTAAACCTAAACTCTTTGTTAATTGGATAATTCCCGCTTTACTAATAGCATAATCAATATTATAAATTGAATAAGTATCTATTCCATCCGTTGATGTCATATTAATTATAATTCCATTCTCATTCATTAAATTATAACCATATTTACACATTAAAAAAGTACCTACTAAATTTACATTTATTACATCCCTAAATTCTAAACTTGTTTTATCCTCAATTAAATTATCATGTGATATAGAAGCATTATTAACTATAATATCTATATCACCTAAATTATCTTTAAAATATTCATATAAATCTTTTATATCTTCTTCTTTTCGTAAATCTAATTTCTTTATAATACATTTAACATGAAATTTATCTAAAATATAGGTTTGTATCTCTTTACATTTAGTTTCATTTGTATTATAAGTTAATAATAAATTATAACCAAGACTAGCCATTTTTAAAGCAAGACTTCTTCCTATTCCAACACTTGCTCCTGTTATTAAACAATTCATTTCAATCCCTCAAATTCAGGTGTATTATATCATTATTTTAACATATTTGCAACATTACTAATTAAATTACTAAAATGACTATCAAAAATTCAGATAGTCATTTTAAATTATTAACAAAAGTAAGTTTTAATAACAATTATTATCTACTATTCGGAAGTATTAAATTAAGTATAATACCAACAACAGCTGCTAAACTCATTCCTGAAATTGATAAATTAATATTTTTAGTTGTAATTGATATAACTGCACCACCTAATCCAATAACAAGCATAGCTGATGTTACAATTACATTTTTTAAGTTATCAAAATCTATTTTGTTTTGAACTATTACTTTTAATCCATTTACAGTAATAAAACCATATAAAAGTAACGATACTCCTCCTAAAACAGGATTTGGAATAGTTGCAAGTATTCCCGTTATTTTACCAAAGAAACTAATTATAATTGAAATACAAGCTGCTAGTAATATTACTTTAGTAGATGCAACTTTTGTTATCCCAACAACCGAAGTATTCTCGCCATAAGTAGTATTTGCAGGTCCTCCTAAAAGTCCTGCAACACTAGTTGCAAGTCCATCACCAAGCAAAGTTCTCTCTAACCCTGGATCTTTAATTAAATCTTTTTTAATAATTGATCCAAGTGCTAAATGATCTCCTATATGTTCAGCAATACTTACAAGAGCAATAGGTACAATAGTTAAAACCCCTGATAGACTAAAAGCATAATCTTTAAATGGAATAATAAATTTTGGAACACTAAAGAAAGTTGCACTACCAAGCTCTTTAAAATCAACAAGCCCTAAACAAATTGATAATAAATAACCAACTAAAATTCCTATTAAAAATGGAATTACTTTTATAATACCTTTAGCTCGAGTTGCAATAATAGCTGTTGTTAAAAATGATACTACCGCAACAATTACCCCTTTTATTTCTATTGTCTCACTTGCTAAACCAATTTGAGATACTGCTGATGGAGCAAGACCAAGTCCTATTATCATAATCATTGGTCCAATTACAACTGGTGGAAGTAATTTATCAATCCATCCTTTACCAAATACTTTAATTAAAATAGCAAAAAGTATATAAACAAGTCCTGTTATAAATATGCCCATTCCAACTGCTGATGCACCACTTGCAAGATACGCATAAGCAATAGGTGAAATAAAAGCAAATGAACTTCCAAGATAAACTGGTGATTTACCTTTAGTACAAATCAAATAAATAATTGTACCTAGTCCACTTGTAAATAAAGCAACTGGAATAGTTAGAACTTCTTTACCAGCTAAATTATTAACTAGTATAGGAACTAAAATAGTTGCTCCAAACATAGCTAAAACGTGTTGTAAAGCAAAAATGATCATTTTACCAATAGGTGGTGTTTCATTAACATCATAAAGCAAATAATTGTCTTTTTTCATATAAACCTCCTTTAACAATTATTTAATTTTACAAAATAAAACACCAATTTCAAAAGAAATTGATGTTAATTTCATAAAATATTTAAATGATAAATAGAAAAAACAGATAACTTTAAAGTAAATTTAAAAGTCAATTCAAGTCTTTTCATTTTTCATCACCTCTAACAATATATCAAATTAATATTTATTAATCAAGATATTTTTTATTTTTTTTATTTTAATTCTACAATTGATTCGGCATTTATTGTTAAATCACTAAGACGATTATCAAGATAAGCATAATATCCACTTGCAGCAATCATAGCTCCATTATCGGTTGAATATTTAATACTTGGAAATATATAATTAATATTATTTTCTTCACATAACTCTTTAAATTTATTTCTAATACCTATATTAGCTGAAACTCCACCAGCTAGTATTAAATTGTGAATATTGTAGTCTTTCAAAGCTTTCATAGTCTTTTTAGTTAAAATTTCTATAACAATATTTTGAAATGAACAAGCTAAATCTTCTTTATTAATAACATTTCCTCTTTGTTCTTCATTATGAACTAAATTAATAATGGCACTTTTAAGACCACTAAAACTAAAATTATAACTATCATCATTAAGGGGTATTGGTAATTCATAACTTGGGTTACCAATACTAGCCATTTTATCGATAATAGGTCCTGCTGGATACTCAACTCCTAAGACTCTTCCAACTTTGTCGTAACACTCACCTACAGCATCATCAAATGTACCACCTAATTTTTTAAAACTATAATCTTTTTCCATTAAGATTAATTCTGTATGTCCTCCGCTAATTACTAAAGCAATTAAAGGAAATTCTAATCTTTTAACTAAATTATTAGCATAGATATGACCTGATATATGATGAACTGGAATAAGAGGTTTATTATATAAAAATGCTAAGGTTTTAGCAACAGTAACACCAACTAGTAAACTACCAATAAGTCCTGGTCCAAAACAAACAGCAATAGCAGTAATATTCTCCATTTTCATATTAGCAATACTCAAACATTCTTCTAAAACATAAGTAATATTTTTTATATGAGCTCGACTTGCTATTTCAGGTACTACTCCTCCATATTGTTTATGAATATCAATTTGACTTGATATAACTGTTGCAATTTCTTCGATTCCATTTCTAACTATCGAAAAACTAGTTTCATCACAACTCGACTCAATACCTAATATGTATATATCACGATTTTTATTAAATTCTTTTACCATTAAGTATCCATCCACCCCTCTATAATAATTATTTCTAATATTTACTTTTTTAAATCCATACTTTTCATATAAATATATAGCTTTTTCATTATCCACTCTAACTTCTAAAGTTATATTATTTACATCTTTTTCTTGAGCTTCCTCCATAAGTTTATTTAATAAACTAGAACCAATATGCCTATTTTGAAAATAATCTAAAACATTAAAATTAACTATTTCCATACGATCATACATAAAATAATAATTTAAAAAACCAACTATTTTATCATCAATTAAATATATTAAATAATTAGTATAAGGATTATTTTTAAAATCACTTTTTATACTATTATTTAAAAAGATATCAGAAAACTTTTCTTCTAACTCTTTTATATAATCTTCATTACTTAATTCTAATTTAATTATCATAAATCATACTACCTAAATTCTCTTCTGCTTCTGTTAATTTTAAATAAATTGGTTCCACTAAATGGGGATTAATTGCTTTATTGTCTTTATACATCATAGTTATATTTAAAATATCAGGATTATATCCAAATTTATTTTCATATGTAAATTTTTTATCATTAGTAATATAAAAATAATCTTCTCCTAAATTATTTAAAAAATCCTCTAGTTTTAAAAGTTCAATATATTGATCTTTTAATAAAACTTTCCCATTTTTATAGACTCCAGCATATACGTATCCCCGTCTCGCATCAATAAGTGGAACTAGAACTTTCTTAGAGTTAATACTTGCTTGCATAGCTTCTAAACTTGTAATAGTTGTAATATCTATAGAATAGGACCATGCAAATATTTTAGCAAAGGTCATACCGATTCTTATTCCTGTAAAGGAACCTGGTCCTGCTACAACTATTATTTTATCTATATCTATTGGTTTTAAATTAGATTCTTTAAATAATTTTTCTATTTCACTCACAGTATATTTAGATAACTCTTTATTAAAATCCTGTTTAATTTCTGCAAGAACTTTTCCATCTTTCACTATTCCAGAATAAAGATAACTCGATGATGTATCTATATAAAAATACGTCATGCAACAGCCTCACAGATATCTTCATATTCCTTTCCATGAGGAATTAAAACAAGTACTCTAGTATTTTCATCAATAACCTTAATTTTAATATCTAGTCTTTCTTCCGGTAATTTATCTATAATCATATCAGCCCATTCAATAATAGTAACTCCACCTTTAGTATAATAATCTTCTATTCCAATATCCTCTTTAACATCATCAAGTCTATATACATCCATATGATATAAAGGAAGTTCAGCATTTGAATACTCTTTAATAATATTAAAAGTTGGAGATGTAATAGGCTCATCTATTTCTAAAGCATTTGCAAAAGCTTTTACAAACACGGTTTTACCACTTCCAAGATCTCCCATTAGGCAAATAACCATATTAGGAAATTTTTCTGATTCAATGTTTTCAGCAAGTAATGCTGTTTCGTGTTCGTTATAAGTTGTAATTTTATATTCCATTTTCGTCACCTAATTCATTATACAAAAAAAAAATATGTAAGACAACATATTTTATGCTATTTAACAAAGTTTTTGTCGACTTTTTACAACAAAAAAATACAAAAAAAAATCTATGCGATTTCCTATTTTAGCCTTATCAACTATCGTCGGCGTTAAAGAGCTTAACTTCTGTGTTCGGGATGGGAACAGGTGTACCCTCTTTGCTATAATCACATAGAAAATATATTTTGAATAGTTCTTTCAAAACTTGGATAACGTGTTCATCAAACTAATTAACATTTATGATTAAATCCTCGATCTATTAGTACTGGTCAACTCAACATGTCACCATGCTTCCATCTCCAGCCTATCAACGTTGTAGTCTTCAACGGATCTTACTATATAAAATATGGGAAAACTCATCTCAAGGTTGGCTTCCCGCTTAGATGCTTTCAGCGGTTATCCATTCCCTACATAGCTACACTGCACTGCAACTGGCGTTACAACAGTTAGACCAGAGGTAGGTCCATCCCGGTCCTC
>JAFXOW010000051.1 GCA_017528315.1 Bacilli bacterium | reverse complement strand
ATTAATAAAAATAATAATTTTAAAAATAATAAATTAAATAATAAAAAAAATTATTTTAATAAATATACTTTTTATACTTTTTAATAACCAATAACTTTATTTAATTTATTTTAAATGTTTTTTTAAGTAAATTAATATAATAAATTATTAAGTTATACCTTATTTTTAGTCCATCCAGAAGGTATCATATCAATAATTTCATTAGATAATTTTTCGGGACTATAAGTTATTTTTCCTTCTTCTGGTAATCCGGTAAAAATATCTGAAGGACTATCAACTTTTGTAGTATTAAAATTAGAAATATCTATTTCAGTCAAGGAAGAGCATCCATAGAAAATAAAGTTCATGCTACTTAAACTTGGAGTACTTAAACTAGATAAATCTATTTTTGTTAATGATTCACAGTTAAAGAACATATATTCCCATGCAAAAGCTTTAGTTGTATCTAATCCATTCATATTTACAGATGTTAATCCAGTACAATCTTCAAATAAATAAGAAATATCGATAGTATTTGTTAGATTAAAGTGACTTATATCAAGTGAAGTTAAATTTTTACAACCGGAAAACATTCCTGATATATCATTTGCTGATTGTGTATTAATTTTTTTTACATCAATTGATTCTAAAGATGAGCAATCTTCAAAGATACTTTCAAAGGTTTGAACTTTCGAAGTATCAAATTTTGATAAATCTATAGATTTTAATGATGTACACCTTCTAAACATTGTTCTCATTCTTGTGACTTTAGAAGTATAGAAATTTCCAAAAGTTATTTTATTTAAATTTTCGCATCCATCAAACATTGAATCCATAGTTTCAACATTTTGTGTATCAAATTGACTTAAATCTATTGAAGTTAAGGCTATACATCCTGAAAATAGTTCAGACATAGTAGTTACTTTATTTGTATTAAAGTTATCTCCATAAGTAATTGAAGTGAGTTTATAACATGTTCTAAATAATGAAGACATTGATGTTAAACTAGATGTATCGATATTAGATAAATCTACTTCGACTAAAGTAGTATACATGAAAAATCCATCTATAAATGGCAAGTCTTTTGTAAAATAAATTTTAGCAGTATTAAGTCCCTCTTTTTCAAAAATAACATAACCATCTTGGCTTACCTCCATTTTTTTATTATTAACATATACTGATGATATATATGAACTAAAATCTTTATAAGATGGTGGAGGTGAATATCGGCTGTATACTTTTGTTCCTGTAGAAGTTGAAGCAACATCATATGTTGCAATTATATAATTTTTATTAATTTCTGGTGCTGTATCTTTTACATCTTTTTTAATCCAATTTGGAGGTATCGTATCAATTAGAGTATTAGTTAATTTATCAGAACTAAAAGTTATTGTTCCTTCAGCTGGTAAATCTTTAAAAACATTATCAGGAGTACATTTTCTAGCATCAAGATAAGTAACATCTATTTCATTTAAAGAAGTACATCCTTCAAAAAGAGAATTCATATTAGTTAAACTTGGAGTAGTAAAAGTAGACAAATCTATTTTTGTTAATGATTCACAGTTATAGAACATATATTCCATTTCATAAACATTTGATGTATCAAATCCTTTTAAATTTACAGTTTTTAATCCAGTACAATCTTCAAATAAATAAGAAATATCATTAGCTTTTTTTGTAATAAAGTGACTAAGATCAAGTGAAGTTAATTTAGAACAACCAGAAAACATTCCTGATATATCATATGCTGATTCTGTATTAATTTTTTTTACATCAATTGATTCTAAAGATGAGCAATCTTCAAAAATACTTTCAAAGCTTTGAACTTTCGAAGTATCAAATTTTGATAAATCTATAGATTTTAATGAACTACATCCTGCAAACATTCTTCTCATT
>JAFXOW010000050.1 GCA_017528315.1 Bacilli bacterium | reverse complement strand
CAGAAAAAATTCCATTTGAAAAATAAATAATTTAATTTATAAAATAAATTATTTATTATATATAAAAATAAAAATATTAAAAAAATTAACATTTTTTCACAATTATTTATTTATTATTAAATAAAAGTAAAGCATTAAAATATATTCTAATAAAAAATATAAAAAATATATCCTATTAATTATTTAAATATTATTAATTTTAAAATAAAAAGTAAAATGAACGCTAATTTCAACATTTAGTTTATTTAAATTTAATATTAAAAAATGTTGTAAAAAAATATATATTATATTAATAAAATTTAATATAATTATTATAATATAATTTTTTAATTATTTTTAATATATGTTAAGGATGTTAAACTTTTAAAATGAAATAATTAATTTCATTTAAATTCTAATGAAAATAAGTAATATTTAAAATCTAAATTTTAAATTATTTTTAAATATATGATATCTAAGTTATATTTTTTAAAATTTTAAAAAATAATTTATTTCAATCTATGCATTTTTTTAATATAAATAGTCAATTAATAAAATAAATATTAATTAATATGATAGATATCTTTTCAAAGTTTCGGATGAAACTATTGATGGCTCTTATCATATTTATGTTCGCTCAATCATGCCTAAAAGTTTATACAGAAAAAGGGACAAAATATGAATTATCATTAGTTTGTGAAAGTAAAATGAGAGCCTTAGAAATTAGAGATTACACAACAAATAAACTTAAAAAATATGTAACATTGCCTGTTTGCAAAAATTCCTATACATATAATGTTACAGCCATACCAGGATCAAAAGTAATTCTGTATTGTTACAATAATTTAGGAGCAGCTGGTGGTGGTGGATGTATTAAAGATTCTTATGGAACTCACTGTGTTATTTGGAGATCATGGGAAGGAATCGAATTAAATTTCTGCAATTATGAATATAGAACAATTTATGGAGCTTGGTACTACTTATATAAATTAAAATCTTATTCTTGCTTAACTACTTATGGATTTTATACTACTCTTCCAAATAAATATTACTGCAAAGATTCATCAGTTAATGTGATAGCTAATAATAATGACCACGATTTTGATTTAGATGATTACATTTCATATGCCGGAGATTACAGTTGGGGTGTTTTCACAGTTTTCAAAAGCGGAGTTGATTATGTAACTTATGATGATGGATGTAAAGTAGGAACTAAAGTTTCAACATATTATGCTCATGATATAGATCAAGATTATCAATTTTATTCAACAATTCCAGGATTATATGCAATTGAATGGTCAGGTTACGGAGACTGGGAATATTATCAAGCAAAATATGCATCATGCTACTATTATATCAGAGTTTGTTACCACACCTGCGGAGGATGCGATTCAACCACTCAAGGAGACTCAAATAATCATAGATGTACTAAATGTAAAGGAAGCAGATATTTCAAACACGGAACTCAAAACTGCTATTCAAAAGATGAAATCGATGACGGATATTATTATGATTGTACCACTAAAGAATGGGTTGGATGTTATGAAACTTGTGGAACTTGTACAAAATTGGGAAATGCTACTCATCCCTATTGTAAAACATGTAGTAAAAAATTCCCATATTTAATAAGTGGAAATAAATGTGTTAATAATACTGATGGTTATTATTATGATAATATAACTGAAAAATATTTACCTTGTCATAGTAGATGCGGAACCTGTAGTAAAGCTGGAACAGATAGTCAACATAATTGTAATTCTTGTGCTAAAGATAAAAATGGAAATTACTTATATCATTTCACCTATGAAAAAGTTGGTCAATGTATTACTGAAAAAGAAGCCCCAGAAGGATCATATTTAAATACTGAAAATAACACTTATATTAATTGTGGAAATGGATGTGCTTCATGTAATACAGTAGTAACTAATAGTAATCCAGGATGTTGGTCATTTAGTGTAACTTTAGAAGGTGGTGGTGGACAAGGAGAAAAAAATATGCACATTAAAGGAGTCCACACTAACAAAGTTCAACATATATCAAGTGGAGTTACATTCCAAGTAACTTTCAATATGAATATTCAAAGAGTTTCTGGAGGAGAATTTAGTGTTGTTTCTCATAATGGAAATGTTTTAGTTTTAAAAAGAACTGGACATGCAAATGGATACTTAAGCGGAGATAATTTCAATTCATTATTATCAGTTTATGTTGGTTCAGATACTAATAAAAATAATTTAAAAGTTACTGATATATCTTTCCTTCAATGTGATTGGAGTGTTAATGTTCAAGGAAAAGGTGGAGATGAAGAAGCATGGACAAAAGGAACAGCAAGTTCATCATCATCATCATAATCATCAACATCATCTTCAACTCAATGTACTGCATGTAGAAAAGGATATCATTTTT
>JAFXOW010000049.1 GCA_017528315.1 Bacilli bacterium | reverse complement strand
TGTTATAAAATTTAAAGAAATTTAATAATTAATTTATTTTATAATTTAAAAAATAAAATTAAATAAAAAATTAATTTAATATTAATATTATATATATTTAATTATAAAAATAATAAAATGAATGAAAAACTTTTATAATATAAAATTTATTTAAATTTTTTTTAATTATAAATATATTTTCATTTTTTTTACGCTTTTACTGATTTGATACCTGAATAGAAGGCTTTTTTTGTCTCATGAGTCCTCCAACATTAACACTACTTGAATATCTCCTCATTGTCCTCATTATATTACTTCCTTGAATTCTTGAATTTCTTAAATCATCATTAGAAGGAACATTATTCTTTACTTGTTGCTTTTCATCGACTTTTACTGCAGTTGGTTGTTTAACCAAATCCTCCAAATTAGCAACTTTATTATCGCTTGGCTTATCTAAACATCCTTGAATACATTTATCTAAAGGAATTAATTTAATTATAAAACTTAATACAAATGTAATTGCTGAAAATCCTATAACTATTAACCATTGAATAAGTGTTAGACCTCTTTCTGTACATTTAAAAGCATTTCTCCCGAATTCAATTAATATTATTTGTAAAACAAGTTCAGCCAAAGTTATTAATGGGAAGAAAAAATTATTTGTTATTCTTACAAAAATATTGAAAGAATCATCTATTACTCGACAATTCAATTGATTAAATAAAGTATATATTACAAAAACATTAAAAACTATTGTCATATGTGCAGTACCGGCATTAAATCTAATGTATTGGTCAAATGCCGAACTTAACTCAGCTGTGTTTTTATATTTTCCACACATATTTTCTGTAGCATTACCAATTAATTTACCCTCTTCCCATTTTGTACTAGTTCCAAAAATTATATATTTAGTATCTGTATTTCCTGGATAATGATCATAGCATCTTTCTATTATACGATTTTCTGCAAGTCTAACAACATCATCTTCTTCTATAAATTTGGGAGCAAATAAGTATAACATTATTAATAAAACTAATTCAACCAAAGATTGAATTATTATATGTTTCCACATTTTCCCATTTATTATTGATTCTTCTTTTCTTGTTGGTTCTCTATGTAATAATTCTTCATAAGGAGGTTCTGTAGCTAATGCTAAACTTCCTAAAGAATCCATAATTAAATTTATCCAAAGCATTTGAATTGTAGTTAAAGGAGTCTCATTTCCAACACATGCACATATAAAAACGAGTAAACAAGCACAAAAATTTACTGTCAATTGGAATTGTAAAAATTTTCTAATATTATCATATATATTTCTTCCATAAATTATTGCAATAACCAAAGAAGAAAAATTATTATCAAGAATAACAATATCACTTGCTTCTTTGGCAATATCTGTCCCGTCAAACATAGAAAATCCGACATCGCTTTTAGATAAGGCCGGAGCATCATTTGTTCCATCTCCAGTAACTGCCACAATTTTATCCATTTCTTTAAGCCCTAATACTAAAGCATATTTATGTATTGGTTGACTTCTTGCCATTACTTTTAAATTTTTGGTTAGGTCTTGGAATCTGACTTTATCTTTAATAGTATCATTCTTTATAGGCTTTTTCTCTGTATGAGTATTTTTAGCTATTTGCTCGGCTTCTGCCTCTGTTTTAGGGCATTTACATGAATTAGTATCAGCTCCGCAAGTACTACACATTAATCCTCCGATGGCAGTATAAAAAGTATTTCCTGTAAGAGCTTTAGGTTTACATTCTAATACCTGGGCTATATGAGATTCTCTTTTTTGTAAATTATCAGTTAATTCCGGTTCTTGTTCTATATCACCAGGTAATAAATTTTCTAAATTAACTTCAGGCCCTAATATACCACAATCTTTTGCAATAGCAGAAGCAGTTACAATATTATCCCCAGTAACCATGATTACATTTACTCCAGCTGAATGACATTTAGCAACTGCTTCTTTTACTCCATTTCTTAAAGAATCTCTAATTCCAACAC
>JAFXOW010000048.1 GCA_017528315.1 Bacilli bacterium | reverse complement strand
TTTAAATTACCTGTTTTATTTTAATGTTCAATTAAGTAATAAATAATTATTTTTTATTAATAATTAATATATATATATATGTCAAATAAGAAATGATTATAATTATTTCGCTAGAACAATAAGTGATGGTCTTTAAATTTGCATTTAATCAAGAAGTTTATCCATTGTATCGATTTCTTTTTCTAAACGTTGTAAACGATGACTTTTTACGTATTTATAATTATTATAAGCAAGAATAATAAAGATAATAGTCAAAGCAAATAAAATAATAGCAGCAATTATAATAATTAATTCCAATAAAGAAATACCGACTTTTGTTTGATCATATATAATAAAATTATATGCTAATGTATCATCATTTCTTTTCATATCTACCATATACTTAACTAAATGCTTTTTATTTGACATTTCTTTTACATTAGGTTGATCTTCTATAGTTTTCTTACCATCTGCAAAATCACATAATATAATTTTAGTATAATTAGTTTTATTTTGTGAATCAGAATATTCAGTTAAATCTATTTTACTTATCCTAAATTGAACTGTGTCAATATTGTCTTTACCTTCCGGTTTTACTACTGGCTTAATTATTATAAGAGGATTTATTCTTCTTTTATATATATGCATATGTATATAAACTAAAGCTCCTTCCATTACTTTATAAGGATATTGTACCGGGGTTCTAATAATTTGAGTTACTTCATTTTCTCCCTTTTTCTCAGTTAAGTCCATGATTACTCGCGATTCTTTTATTACTGGTAAAAACTTTGGTAGTTTTTTTATTTCTTCTGGTGTTAAATTAGCATAAGACTCTATTACTTTATCAAATTCTAAATATATAATACCTCCTTTTTTTTCCCCTTGATTAATAGGAGCATTTAAATTAAATGTTACAATAGTTAATCCGTCTGTAGTTCTTGTTGAATTTATTAAGTTTATTCCAAGACTACAATTTGAATATTTTATATTTTTTTCAAGAACTATTTGATATCTGGTATTAAAGGAATTTGCATTACCGACATTTGTTAAACCGAAAGTGATTTCAATATAACCTCCGATTTCATGAGATAATACTTGACTTTCGCTTCTAAAATATTTACCATTTCCGAAATATTCAACAAGATGATTAGTTGATTCAAATCTAATCCATGCTCCACCAGCGTAGATGCTGGGTGATCTACCATTACTACTTTTTTCCCTTCCATTCCAATTATTATATTTCATTAAAACATTATTAATTGGTGAAGTATAACCATATTGTAGTTGAGCTACTTTTGATTTTATCACAATTGATACTTCTGCTATATCTGGTTGACCTTTCATAATTTTCGGGAATAATCTATAATCTTGTTTTATACCATCAAATGTTATTCTTTTAGTATCTTTATTAACTACGGTTTCGGTATATTTAACATTTTGATTTAATTTATTCCAAATATTATCCAATTCTATAATAGGTTGTGCTTTTTGAGTTGCTAAAGTCATACTATTTAAGGTGGCTTTATCCACATATTTAATACCATCTATTTTCCAATCAATTGCAATATCAAATGATAAATTTAAATTACTAGCTTGAGCCGAAGTATACAATACTTTACCTGAAAATGGTCCATCTGCATATGGGACTCCAATATATACTGATGGTACTTTAACAGTATACTTATGAAAACTGGGAATTGGAT
>JAFXOW010000047.1 GCA_017528315.1 Bacilli bacterium | reverse complement strand
TTTTATAAAACACTCTTTTAAGTATCCATAATGAAACAACGACTATAATAATTAATATAACTATATTTTTTGTATAATTAAAATATTTTATATCTTCATTTAAATAAATATCTGTTTTATATAAAGATTCACCATTATATACGAAATCAAATGTTCCTAATTTATCCCCTTTTTTTATTTTAGATGTTATTTCATCTACACCTGTATATTTTATTTCTATTTTTGATTTATCAAAATCCTTTTTTAAATATTTTTTTACTTCCTCAGTTGTATAAAATGATAATTTTTTAGTTTTACTTTTTTTAACAGGTAAAGTAATAAGTAATTCATCTTTATTAACCACAGTTTTATATTCATAATTATCTATATAATAATTGTACAAATTAACTGTATCATTTATATGATAAAACGTATCAACAGGTGCACCTAATACAACAATTAAATAGTCAACGCCATTAGCTGATGATGTTGTTGCTAAACATAAACCAGCGTCATATGTAAAACCAGTTTTAGCTCCCTTAATAACATGAATATCTAAACCATTTTGATTAGCAGTTGTATTTACTGTTTTATATATCGTTTTACCAACTGTAGATAAATAATGTTCCTTTGCTTCAAACAAAGCCTTAAAAGTGTCATTTTTTAAAGAATACTCTAAAATTAAATAAAGATCTTTAGCGGTTGAATAATTATTATCATCATCCATACCAACAGGATTAGTAAAATGACTATTCTTTACCCCTATCTTTTCAATTTCCTTATTCATCATATCAGCAAAACCATTAATAGAACCAGCCATATCAATTGCAAGGGCTTGTCCAGCATCTGCCGCTGATGGCAACATCAAAGCATATAATAAATCAAAATATGATACTTGGTCACCAACTTTTAAACCAAGTTTAGCATAACCATCAAGGCCAGACAACATATTACTTTTAATTGTAACCATTTTATTTAAATCTGGTTGATTTTCAATAACTGTAATAGCAGTTATAATTTTAGTTAAACTGGCTATTTGCACTTTATCATTTTCATCTTTATTATATAAAATCATATCTTCATTTAAATTTACCATAATTACTTTTTCAGACTTAATATCAAAATCATATGCAAATATGGTTCCAACAAATGAGAAAAAAGCTACTAAAAATACTACAATCTTTTTCATAAATCACCTATACTAACAATAATTATATCATATATTTATTTTAATATTGCAAAATAAACAATAATATATTATAATATCCAACTAGGTGATGAAAAAATGATTATTAATGATAATAAATTAAGAAAATATATAAGTGATGCTAGTTTAATTAAGGAAATTGAAAGAAAAATTAGATGCTATATTTATTTTCTAGATTATGTCGGTCAATATACCCCATATATTAATGGATCAGGTATGGACTATGATACTAGATATACATATGAAGTTAAAAAAGTAATTAGATATAATGATGAAGAAATCTACTGTACTTATGAAACTGAAACATATCGTGAAGAAGAAGGATTTACTCCTGATAAATTTAGTAGAGGAAGTCTTATTTGCTCATATAGTACTGATTTAACTAATCCAGCTTTAAATGAATTATATACAAAAGAAAAATTAGATGAAGCAATCATATCAGATTATGGCATTACTGATGAAATAATAGATAATTTCTATAATAATGGTGAAAATAAATTAGAAGTTCAAAATAATACTGATGATGAATTATATAAATTATATAAAGAAATTGATGCTATAAATGTTAAAATAGATGATAAAAAAAGTACTATTGAAACTCTAAAAAAAGCAATAGAATTCTTAGAAGAAGAAAAAACAAAAATCAATCAAGAAATTGAACAAAAAGAAAATGCTAAAAGAAAATAAAAATGACTATACTGAAGTGAACCCCATTTTGGACATTTCAAAAAAAAATGACTTTAGTGTAAAATAACATCTCAAGAAAGGAGATGTTATTTTATTATGGGTAAACATTATGATATAGAATTTAAAAATATGATTTTAAATGAATATTTATCTGGTAAGGGTGGAAGTAAATATTTAGGTAAAAAATATAATATTTCACATGGTACGATTGATACGTGGATTAGAATATATCGTAAACAAGGCAATTTGATTAATGACATTAATCATACACGAGGTAGATATAAAGATGAAAATATTGATTATAAAGAAAGATATGAAATATTAAAAAAATATCAAGCCTTCCTAAAGGCACAACGAGAGAGAAAGTGACATTTATTAGTTTATATATTAATAAGTATAAACTTTCTAACATGTGTGCCGTTTTGGAAATAAGTAAACGAACTTATTATAAATATAGAAATACTGATGATCCAGATTACTTAGATTATTTGATGATTAAAAATATATTATATGGATATCGTAGGATAACTGAAGGCTTAAAAATTGAATATGGTGTAATATTCAATCATAAAAAAGTGGCTAGAATAATGGAAAAATACTATTTAAAACCAGAATATATAAAAAGAATAAGACCAAATTATGGATATAAAAGAATAGAAGAAAATGTTCAACCAAATATATTAAAAAGAAATTTTAAAGCTGATAAACCTAATCAAAAATGGACCACAGATATTACTTATATAATATTTAAAAATAAACGATTATATTTATCAACAATATTAGATTTATATGATAGAAAAGTTGTAGCTTATAAAATTTCAAAATTTAATAATAATCAATTAGTAATTGATACGTTAAATGAAGCTATTTTAAAAAGAAAAGATGTACAGGGACTTATCATTCACAGTGATCAAGGTTTCCAATATACATCTTTTGAATATAAATCCATTTGTAAATCTAACGGAATAACTATTTCTATGTCCAGAAAAGGAACTCCTATAGATGATTCACCAATGGAAAGTTGGCATGGTCTCTTAAAAAAAGAAACCTTGCATAACAATA
>JAFXOW010000046.1 GCA_017528315.1 Bacilli bacterium | reverse complement strand
ATTTTCTATTGGAATAATGATTAATATATATGGATATATTGGAATACTTATTGGAATTTTTAGTATTTTTCCTCATCAAATTATCAATATTATTATTTATTTATTTTTAAGTTTTTATGGAATAAAATTATCTCTTCATTTAATTTCTTTTTTATTTTTAAAGAAACAATTTAATTTTGGTGTATTTATGAAAAAATATTTAAAAGTAATACTAGCTTCTAGTATTATTTTAATAGTATCATCTTTATATGAAACATTTTTAAGTGATTATGTAATAAAAATTTTTACTTTTCTTCTAAAATAAGGTATAATATTAATAGAAGTTTTGGTGATATAAATGAAAAAAGTTGTTATAGGAATGAGTGGGGGAGTAGATTCATCTGTTGCTGCAATTCTTCTTCAAAAAGAAGGATATGAAGTCATAGGTTTATTTATGCGTAATTGGGATAGTTCCATTAATAATGATTATTTAGGTAATCCAAATTTAAATAACAATATTTGTCCTCAAGAAGATGATTATAATGATGCTAAAGCTGTATGTGAGAAGTTAAATATTTCACTTCACAGAATTGATTTTGTTAAAGAATATTGGAATTATGTTTTTACTTATTTTTTAGATGAATTAAAGAAAGGTAGAACACCTAATCCTGATATAATGTGTAACAAATATATTAAATTTGATTTATTTATTAAAGAAGCTAAAAAACTAGGAGCTGATTTTATTGCAACTGGCCATTATGCAAGACTTGTTGATGGGAAACTATTAAGAGGAATTGATTCAAACAAAGATCAAACATACTTTTTATCTCAATTATCTAAAGAGCAACTAGAAAATGTATTGTTTCCAGTTGGAAACCTAGTTAAAAGTGAAGTTAGAGATATTGCTTTAAAATATGATTTGATAACAGCAAAGAAAAAAGATTCAACAGGTATTTGTTTTATTGGAGAAAGAAATTTTAAGGAATTTTTAAAAAATTATTTACCTGCTAAACCTGGTGATGTTGTTGATATTGATACAAAAAAAATTGTTGGTAAACATGAAGGATTAATGTATTATACAATTGGTCAAAGAAAAGGACTTAATATTGGAGGCAATTCTGATAAAATGTTTGTAGTTGGGAAGGATTTAAATACTAATACCCTTTATGTTGCTTTTGGAGAAGATAACAATTATTTAAAAAGTGATAGTTGTGTAGTATCAAACATGAATTTTATTAGTAATGAAAGACCAACAAACTGTACAGCCAAATTTAGATATCGTGGAAAAGATATTGATGTTAATCTAGAATACTTAGAAAATGGCGATTTAATGGTAAGATATAATAATGTAAAAGCTGTTACACCAGGTCAAGCATGTGTTCTTTATTTAGGAGAAGAATGTCTTGGTGGAGGTATAATTAAGGAAGTTCGAAAAAATGATAATAAATTATGGTATTTATTATAAATTATTTTACATTTTAGTTGACAAAATATAAGAATTTGATAAAATATTTTTAGGAGGTAGTTCGGGATGAGTAAGATTAGTGACATCCTATCAAAAATAGGAGTTTCAAAAGTAAGACTAGCAAAATATTTAGGAGTATCAAGACAAATGTTATATAACTATTTAGCTCTTGATAAATTGGAGGAATGGCCTAGTGAAAAGGCTACAAGACTTTTACAATTATTAGAAGTTAAACGTGAAAGTGATTTAGATAATTTAGAAATTGACGGAGAATATATTATTAAAATTGATAATAAATTAAATGAGGGAGTTAAAGTTCAATTGTCAGGAAATAATCTAATTGATTTAAAAGGATTTAATCGTAAAGAAATTGAAATATTAACTGATATAATATCTTTATTAAAAGACAGACTTAGAGATGATCGTAATAAAGAAATTTATAATAGTTACGTTTATTTATATCATTATTTACAAAGCATGGAGAACAATAAAGAACTAAAGTATTTACTTTGTTATGTATCTAAACTTATGGGATTTACTGAACCTAACGAATTTTTATTTAATCAGGAACAACAATTTAATTTTGAAGCTATAATTTTCAGTGCTTTTATGCTTTATAATAAAGGTGGTGCATCACGTAGTAAACTTGCAGATACGCATAAGAGATTCGTTCAAGAAATAAATCGTAAACATGAAGAAAAACTTAGTAGAACTCAAGAATTAACTGCTGTTAAAGAACAAGCTTTAAAAGAACTGGGATACGCAACTTTAACAGAAGAAAATGGCAAAGAAGTACTGGAAAAAATTGCTGAAATTCAATCTCGTGGTGCTTAAAAAGAGTAGGGAAGAATAAGAAAGGGTAGACAATGTTAAATTTATTAGAAATTGCAGGTTCATATGATGATAGTTGGAGATTAACTTTTTACTTTATTTTAGCACTTGTAATATTATTAGGACTTATATGGACTGTACTACAAATTTATAAAAAAGATAAAAAAAATAATAAAACCAATGTTATTTATGATAAACCATATGATGCTATAGAAGATAATAATAATAATTCTAAAAAAAATAAAAATGTTAATTATTATGATGTATATCAAACATCTAAAAAGACATCTAAAATTAAGCGTACAGATAATGAATAAAATAGAGTATTTAATTAATAATACTTTATTTTTATATTTATGGAACTTAACATAATATATATTATATAAAGCAATATAGTTTTAAAAAATATTTAAAATATATTATAATATATATAATATTATTTAGTTATAAATATTTATATTTTATTTATACTATATACAGATATATAATTATATATGTTCAATTATCTATGTAATATTAAATTTAAAATTTTTTTTATATTTTTTTAAATCAATTTTAAATTAATAATTTATTCAACTTATTGAGAATATAATTATATATAATATAAGTCCCCTATTTAATTCCAAATATTGATAGGGGAGATTAATCTAAAATTACATAGAAATTAATATTTGTTGCATAATATAAAAGGGTGATAAAAAATGAAAAATCAAAAGCAATCTAAAAAGAATAGTAAAATAACTAATAAAAATAATAAGTCTAATTTTACTAATGAAATGAACAAAGAAACTAATAAAAATAACTGTAACGAATTATGCAATGAATTTAATTCAAAAGATTATGAATAAATTAATTATTATTAATTAAATTATATAATCTATTTTCTAAATAGTTATTAAATTCTAGTATAAGATTTATACTCTTAAAGTTAAAGTTTTTAAGAGCATATTCCCCTACTTTGTTATTCATACTATTAATAATTTTTAAATCGCTTGTTAATATATTAATCGAATCTATAAGAGTATAATCTTTACTAGATATTTCTTTGATACTTGATATTTTCTTTACCTCATCTAAATTTAAAATAGGAAAACCTCCTATTTTTTTTATTAATAAAGAAAATTTAATATAAAATCTATTAAATTCTTCAATATCTTTTATTAATTCATTTTTTAAAAGACTACTCCCCTCCCCTTTAACATTAAATAATAAATTATATAAATTAGTTTTATAAATAAAGATATTGGTTAAATATTGATTTAACATATCTATATAATTAAAATTAATAAAAAGCACCTCCATATTATTATATGACAAGTGCCTAAATATTGTTAATTTAATTTATCTAAAAAACTTTTACCCATCCATGGCTTTTCTTCTATTTTAAAATTTTCTAATATGGTAGCTCCAATATCAGCCATAGTATCAAGTATTTCTAATTGATGAGGATCGTTAAATAATCTAGAATAAACTAAAACTGGAACATTTTCTCTAGTATGAGCAACTCCAGGAAATGTTGGATCACACCCATGATCAGCTGTTATAATTAATAAATCATCAAGTTCTAATTTATTTAGTAAAATAGGTATTTCAACATCTAAGTCTTCTATTGCTTTAGCATAACCTAAAGTATCTCTTTTATGACCATATAAGGTATCAAAATCACTTAAATTTAAGTAACATAATCCTTCAAATTTTTTGTCCATTATAGAGTTCATTTTATTTAACCCTTCAAAATTATTACTAGATTTAATAATTTTAGTAATTCCATATCCATTATAAATATCACATATTTTACCAATAGATATAACTTGTAAATCATGTTCCTTTAAAGTGTCTAAAACACTTTTATTAGGTGGAGTTAAAGTAAAATATCTAGTATTTTCAGTAAATTTAAATTCATTATTATTAAATGTAAATGGTCGTGCAACTACTCTTCCAACTTTCCATTCTTCTCTTTCCGTTATCTTTCTAATAATTTCAGCATAATTATATAATTCATTTATAGGAATAATATCTTCACTAGCAGCAATTTGCAAATCAGATTCCCCAGTCGTATAAATTATTAAAGAACCCGTTTCTAAATGCCTATTTCCTAATTTTTTTAAAACATCTTCGTGATTACCAACTAAATTACCTATAATACCACGTTTAGTTTTTTTAACAATTTCCTCGAGTAATTCTCTAGGAAATCCATTTTCTCCAAAGGTTTTATAAATAAGATTATTTTCTATTCCCATTAATTCATAATGACCACTTAAGCTGTCTTTTCCTTTGTTATTAGGTCTTGCAATTGTATAATAAGCATCACTTTCAAGATTATTCATATTTAAGGTATTTAAAAATCCTAATTTTTTTAAATTAGGGATAAATAAATCGTATTTATTTATAATATTTCCTAGAGTGTTAGCTCCCTTGTCACCATAGGAATCTGCATCAATTGCTTCCCCTACTCCTAGGCTATCTAATACAATTAAAAATACTCTTTTAAACTTCATTTTTATTCCTCATTTCTTTCATTATATTTTATGTAATCTTCTTTTATTTTATTATTGGCTACATGGGTATAAATTCTAGTAGTTGTAATATCCGAGTGACCTAGTAATTCTTGAATACTTCTTAGATCCGCTCCATTATTTAATAAATCCGTTGCAAAAGTATGTCTTAAACTATGAGGTGTTATATTATCTTTAATATTATTATCCTTTAATATATTTTGTAGAATATAATTAAATCCATGTCTAGTAATACCCTTACCATGATTATTAAGAAATAATTTTTCTTCATCTAAATTATTTTTTTTAAGTAGTTTATATCTTTCTTCTAAATATTCTTCTAATGATAATCTTGAATATTTAGACATAGGTACAATCCTTTCTTTTTTACCTTTTCCTTCTATTAATATATAATTATTTTCAAAATCAATATTATAAATAGTTAAATTAATAAGTTCTGATACTCTAAGACCTGATCCGTACATTAACTCAAGCATAGCTTTATCACGATATTTAAAAGCATTTGTTAAATCAATATCTAATATCTGATTCATTTCATCATTTGATATGACAGTAGGTAATTTTTTATCTATTTTAATAGTTTCTATATTAGTACTTACATCATTTTTAACTTTCTTAAACTTAACCAAATATTTATGAAATTCTTTTATAGACGTAATATGACGTCTAATACTTCGTGCATTAAGACCAGATTTATTTAAATTATATAAATAATTATTTATATCTTCTATAGTAATTTTATTTAAATCTCCTATATTATTTTTATTTAAATATTCTATATAATTAACTAAATCTAATTTGTAATTATCGATAGTATTCTTACTTAATTTTTTTTCTAATTTTATATAAGTCAAATATTCATCTATTTCATATTTCATAAACATCAAAATAATTATAGCATATTTTTATCCTTTTTGACAAAATATTTTAAATGTGTATAATAGTAACCTATGAGGTGAGATTATATGAATACATTTTATAATACATATTATAAAATTTATAATAATAAAACTAAAAATGATTTTAGAATATCTGTTTTAAGTGATTTACATTTTAATGATAAAACTTTAGATTCAAAGTTACAAATGATATTAAATAAACTTGATAAAGATAAACCTAATTATATTTTATTTCCAGGTGATTTACTTGATAGTTCAGATGTAATTAATAATTTAAAAGATAAAAGAAGATTATTACTATTTTTAAAAAGAATGAGTAATATTGCTCCAGTTATAATATCTTTAGGAAGTCATGATTATACAGTTAAAGGAATATTTTTTAATGAAACAGGAACTATGCTTAAAGAAATTTATCCAGAAGAATTATTCAACGAAGTATCAAATATTAAAAATGTGGATATTTTAAATAATGAATCTATTGTTGATAATCAATTATATATTGTTGGATATACCGGTAGTTTTTACTACTATAATCCAATTACTTCTAATAAATTAAATATTTTTAGTAAACGTTTGGAAGATCGAAACTTAATGCTAAAAGAAATAAAGGAATTAAAACAAAAAATAGGTCAAATACCAAAAGATAAAATTAATTTATTAATGGCTCATTCACCCGTTTATTTGAAAGATTTATTAATTACTAATGAATTAACAGAATTTGATTATTTTATTTCAGGACATATGCATAATGGATTAGTTCCTCCTGTTATAAATGAATTATTTAATACATCAAGAGGATTAGCATCTCCCAATAGAACCCTATTTCCAAAAAATGTAAGAAATACTTTAAGAATTAATAATGATAAATTAATTGTCAATGGACAACTCACAACTTTTCATGAAAATCACGGTATATTTAGTAAACTTAACTTTATTTATCCAAG
Organism: Bacilli bacterium; assembly: GCA_017528315.1. Lineage (GTDB taxonomy): Bacteria > Bacillota_I > Bacilli_A > RF39 > UBA660 > RUG591. Next base: position 28,954 of record JAFXOW010000046.1, on the reverse strand, counting down.
TTATATGACAACAATTGACTTTACTAATGATTTAGAATATGATACAAAAAAAATATATACTAAAAGATATTATGATAAATAATTATTTAAAAAGAAAGCAAATAAGGAAATTTACTTTCTTTTTTCTTTAGTAATTATTTTAGCTATAAAGTTTAAAAATTTATTAAGCAAATCATACATATTAATTGAAAATACAACTAACAAGAAGAATATTAAAGCAATTTTTAAATTCATTGCAACTAAGTTAAAGAATGAATATTGAAACATTATACCATAGATAAATCCTAAAAGTAATACAATAAATAAGATTATTCTTAAAGGATTAAATGGTTTAGATATTTTATATAGATGAATAAATCCAGTTGTTCCAGTTAATAAAACTGCTAAAGCATTAACAATATTATCTGGAAGTGAAAAAGCATATTTAAATAATAAAATTAATATAACATCTAAGAAGACAGTTACTCCGGCTGGAATACTATTTTTAAATATTTTTAAGATAAAGTTTCCGGATACTATATTATGATTTGGTTCTAGTGCTAAAATAAATGATGGTATTCCAATCGTTGTTGTAGTAATTAAAGTTAATTGAATAGGAATAAAGAAATATTCATTACTAGTAAATAAACATGTTAGAATGATTAATATCGTATAAATTGTTTTAACCAAAAGAAGTGAGGCACTTCTTTCAATATTATTGATAGTCCTTCTTCCTTCAGCAACAATTCTTGGCATAGAACTAAAATTATTATCTAATAATACTATTTGAGAAACAGATCTTGCTGCGTCACTTCCCGATGCAACAGCAATACTACAATCAGCTTCTTTCAAAGCTAAACAATCGTTTACTCCATCACCAGTCATAGCAGTTATATATCCAAGGCTTTTTAAAGCTAAGATAATTTTCTTTTTACCATCTGGAGTAACTCTTCCAAATATATCATAGTTTTTAACTAAATCTTGAACATTATTATCATTTATAATACTTGCATCAATTTCTTTTAAATTTTCACTTATATCAAGTTTTTTCATAATATTTAAAACCGTTTTGGGATTATCTCCTGAAATAATTTTAACTTTTACCCCTTGATCTTTAAAGAATTTTAAAGTATCTTTGGCTTCTTTTCTTATTTCATCCTCTATTAAAACAAATCCTAAAACTATTAAATCAGTGGGTTTTTCTTTTAAAGTGCTATCACTTTGACATACAACAAGAATTCGATAATTATTTTGATAATTTTCTATTAATGAATAATCTCTCATTTCCTCTGGTATTAAATATTCATAAGCACCTATATAATAAGAATAATCATCCTTAATATTGACAGCTGAAAATTTACGAACTGATGAAAAATCAATTTTATCGGTTATCGTAAATTTAAAAGTACTTGAAAATTTTTCTCTTAAAGCTTTAAAAGTATTAGAATCATCATCTAAAGTACTAGTTATCTTTTTTAGTACATTAGCAAGATCATTCTTGCTTATATTATTTGGTATTATATCATATACTTTCATATTACCTGTTGTAATAGTACCAGTTTTATCAAGACAAATAACATTTACTCTCGATAAAGTTTCTATACAATATAATTGTTGAACTAATACTTTATAACGACTTAATCTAATAATACTAACTGCCATGACTGAACTAGTTAAAAGAACAAGTCCTTCGGGTATCATTCCAATTAAGGCAGCAACCGTATTAATAATTGCATCTGATAAAGTTGTATGAAGATTTAAATATTGATTTAAAAATAAAGCTGTTCCTAAAGGAATAATCATGAATCCTAAAACTTTAACTATCTTTTCAAAAGAATTTAAAATTACTGAATTATTTTCTTTAATATACTTAGCATCATGGGTTAATTTATTAATATAGTTATCATCCCCTACTCTAATAACCTCTGCTTTACAACTTCCAGATACAATAAAACTTCCAGATAAGATTTCATCACCTTCTTGCTTGGTTATTGGCTTTGATTCACCTGTTATAAAAGATTCATTTACTTCACAACTTCCATCTCTAATTAAACAATCACATAATACTTGATTACCAGGCTTTAATATAACTATATCATTTAAAACTATTTCTTCGGCTTCAATTTCCTCTTTTGTTCCATCTCTTAAAACCGAGGCTTTAGTACTAGATAATACTTCTAATTTATCTATTATTTTTTTAGATATAATTTCTTGAATAATACTTATAATTGTATTACAAAATATTACACCCATGAATAAGCAGTTTTTTATTGAATATACTAATCGTCCTGAAAATATTCCCGATATTAATATAGCTGAACCTAAAAAAATATTTAAAAAGTTAAAATAAGTAAAGACATTTGATTTAATTATTTCTTTTATTGTTTTGGTTTTAGGACTATTATCAAAATTAACTAAATTAGAATTAATTCTAGATAAAACTTCATTATTTGTTAATCCTTTATCTAAATCTATTTTATATTTCATACTTCATCACCTCGAGTAAAATCTTCTATTTTTATGTTTTTAATATGTCTAATTTCATCCCATTTAATATTAAAATTAAATAAGGAATATATATAAATAGGCATCCATGTAATATTAAAAATTGGAAAAAATAATATAGTTAACCATAATTTTTTAATGTTTTTATGATAATATTTTAATAAATATATTTCAACAACTAATTCTCCTATAAACCCTATAATTATTCCCATTAAAAACAATTTAATAGGTAAAATTGTAAATATTGATACAATTAATATAATACAAGCCAAAGCTTGATTAATAGGTAAAAATAATATTTGATAAAAATCTATTAATTTAAAATTTGGTTTTTTAAATATTTTGATAATTAATTGTTTAGAATAATTTTTATATACTTGAATAAATCCTTGTATCCATCTTTTTCTTTGAATCATTGAGGTTTTAAAATTAGTAACTTGTTCATCATAAAAAATGGCTTTTTCTTCATATCCAATCCTTTCATTATTTAATATAACAAGACAGGTTAATTCTATATCTTCAGTTACTGTTTTAAATCTAGGTAAATTATCAATTAAAGCTTTACTAACAACATATCCTGTTCCATTTATTGTAGCATTTTTCTTTATTCTACTTCTTGATTCATATAGATATAAATTTTGCAAATAAAAGAATATTGCATAACTTCCTGCTATATGATTATCATATAAGTTTTTGGTATCTCTAAATCCTTGAATTAATTTATATCCCTTATTTAATTTATCATTCATATATTTTAAGAAGTTCTTATCAACAACATTATCTGCATCAAAAATTACATAGGCATCAAATTTTTCATTTTTAAAATAATTAAAACAGAAATTTAATACTTCACCTTTGGTTTTAGGAATAAATTCTGGTTCAATAACCAAACAATTCTTTTCTATAGCAATTTCTTTGGTTTTATCTAAACAATTATTGGGAATAACACATATATTATATAAATCTTTTGGATAATCAAGTTTATGCAAACTATCTATTAAATTTCCAATTACTAATTCTTCATTTCTAGCTGCTATTAAAATCATAAATTTATTTTTTTTGTTTTGTAATTTAACTTCTTCTCTCTTTTTCTTTAAAAAAGGAATTACAGCAAATATTCCAAAATGAATAGTATTAATTAGTAATAGTATATTTATAATAATTATAATTATTTTAATAGTATTCATATTATTTCCTCTTTAATTTATTAATAATTGGCTTTATTAATTCTTGATTAACAAAGTAAGAATATATTAAAGCTATTAGTAATCCAATTATACATAGCGATAGATTTTTTAAATAATAACATAAACTTACAACTATTAAAACTATTGTATGATATAAAAGATAATTATCATGTTTTAATACAATATATTTTTTTAATTTATAATTTCTATAAAAATAAATTACTATATATGCTGTCATAGTTGCAAGAATTGATGCATATAATCCAATTTTTTTAATTAAAATAAAGCCAACTACAAAATTTATTATGGTTGCAACAATCGTTGTCTTAGCAAGTATTTTAGTATCTTTATAAGCAGAAAATATTCCACTACAAAAGTTTGACATATTTGAAAAATAGACAGATAATATCATTAAAGGTATATATAAATAAGCCTCACGATAATCATTTTTTACAAGTATATTAAAAATAAAAGGAAGTCCAGCAATAATCAATATAGAAACACATATTAAAAATCTATTAAGATTAACATAAACACTATTATAAAATTCATTTTTATCTTTATTATTTACCATTTTAGAAGCTGATTCTTTCCATGATAAGTTAAAATAACTATAGCAAGTATTAATAATAGTTGGAAAACGAAGTCCTACCGAATAAATTCCATTTTTAGCATCACCTAAAAAATTTACAATCAAAAGTCTATCGGTTAATCCAATAGCATTCCATGATATACTATTAGGTACTAATGGAAAAGAGTATTTAATCATATTCATGGTAACTTTTTTATTAATATTTTTAATTTTAACATATTTAAATACTTTTATTTTTAAAAGAAGCCAAATAGAAACTAAACTATTTCCAATAATATAAGATATAAATAAACTAGGAAGTCCCATATGAAGTCCAACAATAAATAAAATATTTAAAAGAATTGTTGCAAGACTTGATAAAAAACTAAATAAAGAATATAACTTAAATTTAGAAAGTCCTCGAGCTGTTGATCCAGCTAATGCTGATAGGATACTTGCTAAGATATAGAAAATTAAATAAATTGTAAATGGATAATTTAATGTTTTTCCAACTAATAATATTAGTAATGACCAAATTAAAAAACTTAAGATAGAAAAAACAAATGTTGCTGAAAACACTTCTCCTTTTTGTTTATCAGTTTTAGCATCTATTAAAAATCTAAACATTCCCTCTTCCATTAATAAGGTTACACATGGAATTAGAAAGATTGAAATTGTATTTAAAAAATCATATTTACCATATTCACTTGTTGTAAGCATACTAGTATATAGTGGAAGTAGTAAGAATGAAACTAACTGAGTTGAAAATTTCCCAATTGATATAATTATGGTATTTTTAATTAATTCTTTTTTTTGATTCATTTTATCACTCTCAAAGATATTATATCACGTGTGTATTATTAAGTAAATTAATTACTAAAAAAATACTTTTAATTTATGTAAAGTATTATTTGCATTTTAAATATTTTTTTAGTATAATGAATATAGTGAGGTGGCCTATGAAAAAGAAAACCGTTAAAATTATAACAATTGCTATTTTATTGATAATGGTAATATCGTTTATTTGTAGTCTGATTTATCTTTAAAATTAAATAAAAAAATTGGTAAATTTTACCAATTTTTATTTTTGTTTTTTTAACAAGTCACGAATTTCTTCAAGTAAGATGACATCATCAGCTTTTTTAGGTGCTTCTTCTTTTTTATCTTCTTTTTTCTTAGTTTTTTCTTGTAACTTATTAAATGCTTTAACTACAACAAAAATTGTAAGAGCAACAATTAGAAAATCTACTACATTTTGAATAAATTTTCCAAACATAATACTTGCTTCTCCTAAAGTTAATTTAATATCAGAAAAATCAATTCCACCTATAATTAATCCAACAAGTGGCATGATAATATCATTAACTAAACTTGAAACAATAGCATTAAAAGCATTTCCAATTACAACTGCAACAGCTAAGTCAATTACATTACCTTTAGAAATAAATGTTTTAAATTCTTCAAAAAACTTTTTCATATTTCTCCTTTCTTACTTTGTTCCAAAGATTCTATCTCCAGCATCTCCAAGACCAGGTACAATGTAACCTATATCATTTAGATGTAAATCTTTATAGGCTGAATAAATTTCAACATCAGGGTGATCCTCTTCTATTTTCTTAAGACCTTCAGGCGCTGCAATAATAGATAGGAATTTAATCTTCTTAACTCCACGTTTTTTAATCATTGTAATTGCTTCTGATCCTGAACCTCCAGTTGCAAGCATTGGATCAAGAATTATTACTGTTTTGTTTTCAATATTTTTAGGTAACTTACAATAATATTCAACTGGTTCAAGTGTTTCTTCATTTCGATATAATCCAATATGACCAATTTTAGCATTAGGCATTACTTGAAGAACTCCATCAACCATTCCCATACCTGCTCTTAGAATTGGAACAAATGCATAGTTATCTTCATTTAGAAAGTATCCTTTAGTTTTAGCAATTGGAGTTTCTACATCAATATTTTCTAACTTTGCATCCTTCAAAGCTTCATAACATAAAAACATAGCAAGTTCTGAAATTAATTCCCTAAATTCTTTGGTACTAGTATCCTTTCTTCTTAAAATAGATATTTTGTGTTCAATCAATGGATGATTTAAAATTATTTCTTTCATAATCCTCCTTGAAACAATTTTATATTATCATAAATATTTTTTATTTTCAATTTATTTTAATTAATTTTTAAAAAAATAAATGTCTACTATTTTTAGTAAACATTTATTAATTTTTTATTTAAATTTCTAAAATATAGGATATTAAAGATATGTTAGGAAGTTGTTTACCACTTTTAATATCTTCATCAATTTGTCCTAAATTATATAATATTTTTAATAATTCTTGAGATTTATAATTTATTCCTTTACCACGAGCTAATTTTATCGGATATTCTTTTACTTCTAATATTTCAGCAATTTTAGAATCAGTTAAATTACTTAAAGTTTTAACATTATAAATAAGCCTTATTTGATTGGCAAGTAATACTAAAATCTGAAATACATCGGTACCATTTTGAGTAAAATAATTATATAAATCAATTAATTTAATCTTATCTTTCTTTATAATAGCATCAATTAAATCAAAAATAGTATTATCAAAATTTTTCCGGCAAATTAAATCAATATCACTTTTAGTAATTTGTTTTTCTTTAATTTTAAAAGCCTTTAATTTATTTAATTCATTTAATAAATCATTATAATCTTTACCAATTCTTGTAATAAAATAATTGATAGTTAGATTATCCATTTTAAATCCTTCTAAATTTTCTTTAATAAAAGAATCTATATTTAAATCATTTACTTTAATGTAATTAAAATATTTTAAAGTATCTTTACTAACTTTTAAACGATTATTAATTTTATTAGCAACTATTATTAATATATTATCACTGGGATTTTTAAGATATTTTAAAAATTTATCAAGATTAAAATCAGAGGTTACATTAAGATAAAATATAGGATTACTAGCAATTACAATCTTTTTCCTTTGAAACATATCATAGGTATCAAGAATCTCTATTATATCATCAATTGTTCTTTCTTCTAAATTACATTTAATTATATCAATATCTTTAAACTTTGAAATAATTTTTTTTATTTCTTTATTAATTAGTATATTGTTTTCTCCTTCAATTAAATATAACTTATCCATCGATATCCTTCTTTATATTTTCTAAAATAGCATCTATATTTTTAATATCTTTACCACTTCCCATAGCAAATTTTAATGATCCTCCTCCATTACCATTAGTTTCTAGAGCAATTTTTTTAATAATAGAACCTGCATCAACTTTTGAATTACTACGACCAATATAAGTTGCTTGATTATCATTAATATTGGCTATTAACATAAATATATTCTCATATTTATTAGCTAAACTATCTAAAATATTTTTTAAACTAGAATTATCTTCGTTCATTACCTTTAAAATTAATAAATTTAAATTATTCTTTTTTTCAAGTTTAATTTCATATTTAGATAAATCATTAATACTATTTTCACTTACTAATCTATGATAATTTTTTTCTAATTCTTTAACATCACTTGATATTTTTTTATCTAATTCTTTAAGTTCAACTATTTCCTTGTAAGTCATTGGTTTAATTTCATTATTATAATTAGATTTAAATTTTAATTTAATATTATTTCTTTTAGCTTCAAGAATTAAATTAGAGGCTTTCATTATATTTTTTACTATATTATCATTGTATGGTTTAGCAACAAGTAGTAAACTATTTTCAATAAAATTATTAGTTGTACCTGTTATACGGTAAGTATTACTTCCTTTATTTTCAAAAGAAACAATAGCAAATCTCTTAATATCTTTGGTATTTTTAACATGAGTTCCACCACATAATTCATGAGAATCTCCAATATTAACAACTCGAACTTTATCTTTATATTTTGAGTCAAATAAAGCCATTACTTGAGTCTTATCAATATCTTCATAATTTTTTATATTTGTTTTTCTTTCAATATTTTTAGAAATATAAGAATTAACAAAATCTTCGACTTTAATTAATTGTTCATCAGTTATTTTTCCGTGATAATTAAAATCAAATCTTAAGTACTCATCACAAACTTTACTTCCGGCTTGATATATATCTTTATTAATTAAAGTTCTTAGAGCGAGTTGTAAAATATGAACGCTTGAGTGATTGGCTTCAATTCCTTTTCGTCTAGCTTTATCTACTACCTCGTTTACTTTATCATGAAGTTTAATTGTTCCAGATAAAACTTTTACTTTATGAATATTTTGTCCATTTGATCCCTTAAAAACATCAATTACTCTTGCTTTAAAATCATCTCCAATTAACATTCCTGTATCACTTACTTGACCACCTGATTCAGAATAAAAACAAGTTTTATCAAAAACAATTAGACCTTCTTTTTTTAATTCTAGTGCAAATTTATCGTTTTTAATAATTGCAATAACTTTGCCTTTTTGTTCATATACTTCATATATAAACTCAGATTTATCTTTATAGCCAAGCAATAATTCATTTTGTGTTTTAAAAGATTCAATATTTTTTTGATTATTTTTAGACTGTTCTTTTTGACGTTCCATACATTTATCAAATTCTGCCTTACTAGTTGTAAAACCTTTTTCTTCAAGATATTCTAAAGTTAATTCAAAAGGAAAACCATAAGTATCATACAATTTAAAAGCATCACGTCCACTTATTTTATTATCAAGAGATTCATCCATCATTTGATAAAGAATCTTTTCACCTTTATCAAGTGTTTTTAAAAACAATTTTTCTTCATCTTTAATTATATTTTTTACTAAAGTGTGTTTTTCTTTTAAGTATGGATAAACATTTTCCATGATATTTACAACTGAATCAACTAATTTATACATAAATGGTTCGTATAACCCAAGAATACGCCCATATCTTACACTTCTTCGAAGAAGTCGTCTTAATATATATCCTCTTCCAACATTATCGAAAACAGCTCCATCTGAAAGAGCAAATGTTAAAGCTCTTATGTGATCAGCAATTACTTTATAAGGCATTGAACCGTCATATAAAGTATCCGTCAATTCCTCAATTTGTTTTATAATTGGTAAGAATAAATCGGTATCAAAATTTGAATCAGCATCTTGAAAAATACAAGCCCATCTTTCAAGTCCTGCTCCAGTATCAATATTTTTTGAAGGAAGTTCTTTATATAATTTTCTATCAACTCCTTCTTTTGAATTAAACTGGCTTAAAACATTATTCCAAATTTCAACAAATCTTTCATTATCTTCTCCTTTAAAGAAATGATCAAGTGCTTTACCATCATAGTCATATTTGGAACCACGATCAAAAAATATTTCGGTATCTGGTCCACATGGTCCCTCACCTATTTCCCAAAAATTATCAGAAAGTTTAGCAATATGATTAGATGGTACTCCTAAACTTATCCATTTATTTATAGTATCAACGTCATCCGGATAAACTGTAAAATAAAGCTTTTCAATTGGAATATTAAACCAATCTTTACTAGTTAAAAGTTCATAAGCAAATTCTAAGGCTTCATTACGAAAATAGTCACCAACTGAGAAATTCCCCATCATTTCAAAGAAAGTATGATGACGACGAGTAACTCCAACATTTTCAATATCATTAGTACGAATACATTTTTGAATATTAGTTATTCTTCTATTATCAGGAACAACTGAACCATCAAAATATTTTTTTAAAGGTGTTACACCAGCATTAATCCAAAGAAGCGAATCATCATCCATTGGTATTAAAGGAGCACTTGGAAGTATTTTATGACCTTTTGATTCAAAGAAAGATAACCACATCTTTCTAATTTCTAAACTTGTTAATTTTTTCATAAGTTCCTCCTTAATTAATTTTATCTAATATATTTTTTAAATTATTAATATAAGTCTCTTTATCATAATTATTTAAAATATAAAAATCAGCTATGGAAATTGGTCCGCCCTTAGCTAAATTTTCTATTTCAGCAATATCTCTTTTTAAAGCTTCTTCATTTGTTAAAGGCCTAATTTCTCTTTTAGTTAGTCGATCATATCTTAAATATTTATCCGTAACAATAGCAACCATTGTTAATTTATCACCTAATTTTTCTTTTAAAACGACGTATTCATCCCATGAATATAATCCATCAAGTACCACATCATCTGTAGTTGAGTATTCAATTATTCTAGGTAATAATATTTTAGCATAAGCAGCCATTCCTAGTTCATCTCTTAATTTTTCACGCATATATTTTTCATTTTCTGGATTAATTTCCATGTTACTTTCTTTTAATTTTTCCATGGTAACCCCACCAAAATAGACTTTTTTATAGCCAATACTTTCTAAATAATCAGAAGCAACTGATTTACCACTTCCACACATTCCAACAATTGCAATAATTTTTCCCATAAATACCTCCAAAATTTCACAATAAAAAGACCTGACTAGGAGCAAGTTACCTCGCGTTACCATCCTAATTTGGTCTTAATTTTCATAACGATATTAAATAATACCGATAATCCTAAATAAGCAGCCTTTCATATTAACAAGTATTAAGTCACACCACCCTTAACTCTCTTTAAAATAATTAATACTACTTCGAATATTTAATAGATTATTTCTAAACAAAATTTATTTTATCATATTAAAAATAAAAAATCTACTTTTTTATTCAACAAATTTTGATATTTTTTTAAATATTAATTTGATTCCTTTATTAATAGTATTTTCTAATTTACTGGATATTTTTAAAGAAATACTTCCAGTTTTAGTTTCATAACTTTTTTCTTCTTCTAAGTAATCTTCTATAGAAACATCTTTTCCATCTAATATATCTTTTTCAAATTGTTCTATATTTTTATTCGTTAAATTAATTTTATCTCTGGAATATTTTTCATAATAACCATTTTGATAAGCATAAAATAAAGCTAAAAATATAATTATTAAAATGATTGGTATAAACTTTAATTTCTTTTTCATATAATCACATCCCAATTATAACAGTTATTGAACTCTATTTTTGTCAATTTTTAGAGTTAATATAATCATATAACATATTTGCAACTACTTTTATAGAACTTGAAACTTCTTCTATTGTATTATCTACTCCTCCTACTTCGATTAACATTACATTCGAATTCATATCTTGATTATATACTCCGTTAACTCCCTTTCCCTTTTTTTCATAGATTCCTCTTGATATTCCTTGATAGTTTCTTTCTAAATAATTATTTAAAGTAGTAATAACTTCCTTATTCTTTTTATAATCTTTATTTTCAAGTCCTAAAAGAAACATTAATTTAGCGTATGAAATATTATTTATATTAGTTGTAGTAAGATTTCCATCAACACTATCCCGATGAATATCAATAAAATAAACTAAACTGGAATTTTTAAGCTTAGAATCTTCCATAAACTCTCTACTTACTTTATAGCTTGAATTATAAGAAAGTCCCCTCTTATTTATAGTATCGGTTACATTTCGGGTTTCAACAATACTTTCAATTCCAAGTTTTTTTAATTCCGTTTCTAAAATATATGATGCCGTTAAAACCGTTGGAGTTATATTGTATAAATTATTTTTTTTATAACTATATTCTTCATTTGTATGAGTATTATATATATAAACAATTGGTTCACTTTCTTTATAAAGAATGGATTGATTATTGCTTTCTAACTTCATTTTATTGTGCTCCCAAAAAGTTTTTTTAGTTTTATAATTCTTTATAACAATCGACATAAAATCTATTTTTATATCTAATGATTTTCTATTATATTTATATTCTAATATTTCTAAATATTTTTTTGGTAAATTATTAAGATTTACTTTATAACTGATAAAATAAGTACTGAATAAAAATATTATTAATAATAAATAAAATATTTTTTTTAGTTTCATAAATTCACCAGTAAAGTTTATGTAAAAAAAAAAAAAAATATAACTTATCTTCTTACTAATACAAGTCTTTTTTCTTCTTCTTCAATTCTAAATTCATGAGCTCTTATTTCATCATCAAATAAAACTATATCTTTTTTATGTTTTTCTATAATTTCCTTTTGATAATCATTAAATAATGATACATCATATTTTATATTAAGTTTTTCATTTAATTCTTCATTATTTAATGTTTTAATAAAATCTAATTTAATAAAATCATTTCTAGGATAATAATCAATAGATGTTAAACCACTTTCAAAATCTTTTAAATATTGTCCTATATGATTATAATTTATTCCTATTATATAATCTTGATTATTATATTTAACCTCTATATTCTTTTTTTTCATCATAAAAATAAAATTATTACTTAAAATATTAAGTATTTGATCATTAAATGCTCTAATATTTTCTATTATAATGTGATAATGTTTTAAATTATTTTTAAAGTGATAAATTGATTTAACACTTGAATCTAACTCTAAATTTTCTAAATTAAATAATGGCATCCCTATACTTTTACTTATATTAATAATTGCATCTATTATATGCTTTTGAGAGTTATAAAAATAGCAGGTAATACCTTCTTCATCATCAAGTAAAATTATACTTTTTGAAAGTTCAGAATCAACAATATTTATTTCTTTCTCTAATTTATCTAATTTATTTTTTATATTTAAATATTCATATCTTAATCCACTTAAAATATCTTTAAAACTATACTTCATTTACTACATCCTCCATATATAATAAGTATATAAATATAAATAGTTTTAATCAAGAAATTTGTCTTATTTTTACATATATAATTAAAATAACTAGATATCTAGTTATTTTAATAATTCTTCTAATTTCTTTTTTTCTAAAGCTAATTTTTCTCTATCTAAATCAACTATTTTTTTAGGAGCTTTACTTATATAATTTTCATTAGCAAGTAACTTCTCTCGTTTTTCGATACTTAGTTTTAATAATTCAATTTCCTTTTCTTTCAATTTTAAATCTGCATCACTTAAGACTTTTTCAAAGAAAATAGTTGCTTTTATTTTATTTGAAAATACTTTATAAGCATTTATTCCTAATGGTTTTTTAATAATATTATCTTGAATTTTTAACATTTTAACAATTAATTCATTATCATCATTAGTATCAAACATTACTTTTAAATCACGTGTCATATTATTTTCAGCTTTGATATTTCTAAATCTTTTAATAAATTCTACTTCATCATCAACAACTTTTTCTTCTAAATCAAAGATTAATTCTTTATTATATTTAGGATATTTACTTATCATAATATTATCACTATTTTTAATTGGAAGTTTTTCATATATTTCATCAGTTACATAAGGCATGAATGGATGAAGCAATTTTAAAATATTCGTCAATACAAAACATAAAGTTGATTTAGTTGTATTACTTTCAAGAGAGTATTTAGCCATTTCAATATAATAATCACAGAAATAATTCCAAGTAAATTCATAAATAGCATTTCCAGCATTATTAAACTCATATTTATCCATAAATTTTGTAACCGTTTTAATGGTTCTTTCCAACTTAGTTAAAATCCATTTATCTTCAGGTTTTAAATCATTTAATTCTATTTTTTCTAAATCTTCAATATTACTTAAAACAAATCTTGCAGCATTCCAAATTTTATTAATATAATTCCATGTTGATTTGATTTTTTCTTCATCAAAACGCATATCAGTTCCCGGTGCTACATCACTTGCTAAATAATATCTTAAAGAGTCTGCTCCATATAACTTAACCATATCAAATGGATCAATTCCATTTCCTAAACTTTTACTAAATTTTCTTCCTTGTTTATCTCTAATAAGTCCATGAATTAAGCAATCTTCAAAAGGACGTTTACCAAGTAATTCCTCACCTTGAAAAGTCATTCGATTAACCCAGAATGGAATAATATCATATCCTGTTACTAAACAACTATTAGGATAATATCTTTTAAGTAAGTCCGTTTTATCTGGCCATCCTAAAGTTGCAAATGGCCAAAGCGCGCTGGAAAACCATGTATCAAGTACATCTTCATCTTGTATCCATCCTTCTTCTTTAGGAGCCTCATTACCAACATATGTTTTTCCATCTTTATACCAAGCAGGAATTCTATGTCCCCACCAAAGTTGACGGGAAATACACCAATCATAGGTAATTTCCATCCAATGATTCATGGTTTTCTCATATCGACTTGGTACAAAATTAACTTTAGTATTTTTTTCTTTTTGTAGTTTTAATACTCTATCAGCAAGTGGTCGCATTTTAACAAACCATTGCTTTTTAATCATTGGTTCAACCATAACACCAGTTCTTTCACTGTGACCTACTTCATGACTTATTGGTTCAACCGAAAGTAATAAACCTTCTTTTTCTAAATCTTTAAGTACTTCTTCACGACATTTTTCTCGAGTCATTCCTTGGTATTTAAAGGCGTTTTCATTCATTGTTGCATCATCATTCATAACAACAATTCTTTCTAAATTATGACGATTACCCACTTCAAAGTCATTAGGATCGTGGGCTGGAGTTATTTTAACTGCTCCAGTTCCTTTTTCCATATCAGCATGTTCATCGGTAATAACCGGAATTTTTTTACCAACAATTGGCAGAATAACATTCTTACCAACAAAATCTTTATATCGCATGTCTTCAGGGTTTACGGCAACAGCTGTATCACCAAATAAAGTTTCTGGACGAGTTGTTGCAACATCAATATACTTTTCACTATCTTCCAATTGATATTTTAAATGGTAAAAAGCACTTTTTTCTTCTTTATAAATAACTTCTTCATTTGATAAAGCCGTCTTGGCTTCTGGATCCCAATTTATAATTTTTTCACCACGATAAATTAATCCTTTATTATAATAGTCAACAAATACTTGTCTTACAGCTTTACTCATTCCCTCATCTAAAGTAAATCTTTCTTTAGTATAGTCAAGTGCAATTCCAAGCTTTGACCATTGTTCTCTAATAATGCTTCCATGTTCATGCGTCCAATCCCAGCAGGCTTCTAAAAATTTATCTCTTCCGTATTCATATTTGTTTATTCCTTTGTCCTTAAGTCTTTTAACTACTTTTGCTTCCGTTGCAATTGCAGCATGATCCATTCCCGGAAGCCAAAAAGTATCATAATCATTCATCTTTTTGTAACGAATTATTATATCTTGAAGAGCTACATCCATAGCATGTCCTAAATGAAGTACACCTGTTACATTAGGTGGAGGTAAAACGATACAAAATGGTTTTTTCTTACTATTAATAGAGCACTCAAAATAACCTTTATTCTTCCATTTATCATACTTACCCATTTCAACTTGTTCATGATTATACTTTTTTTCTAATTCCATATTTATTCCTCCTTAATATAAAAAACTCTTATCCTAAAGGACGAGAGTTTAATCACGTGGTACCACCTTAATTTGTAAAAATTAATTTACCTTATAATCTTAATGCGATTAACAATATATTTCTATATATCTTGGAAGCAACCTTCATCTACCTCTATTATTAGTTTTCACCTACCACTAACTCTCTTTCAATATCAAATAGATTACTCCTCTTCTTCATCGAATTTACTATATAATATCATAATTTATTTAAAAATCAAAGAGTTTTTTCAACTTTTTTAGATTTTAATTCATTTCTAATATATAGCATTAACTCATCTATACATTTATCTTTATCTTTATATTTTTTAAAATAATCATTCCTTGTTATTTGATTACTCTTACTTAATTCAAAACTATATCCCTTAATAGCTGGTAAAAATCTAAAACCATCCTCTTCTTTTTCTTCAAAGCATAGTAATAATTCACTTGTATAATATAGAAAATAAGTATCATAATCACTTAACATAACTTTATCATCATATCTTATTTCATCTATTTCCATACCATTTGAATACTCTGCTAATCTAAAAAACTTTATAAGAGGTATATACTTCCAAATAATATCTCTTTCATTTTCAATAGTCTGTTCCACACCATCATTTAAATAAATGGTATATAGTTTTTTATTATTTGATTTTATAAGACAAATTTTACCGGTATCTCTTTCAATATATATTTTATTTTTATCATGAAAATCTTCAATTCCAGTAATCATTAATAAAATATTATTAAATGATTCATTAGCAATATACTTTAAAATAATTTCATTATAATCATTATCTAACTTATCTAAAAGAAAAAGGGTTTCTTTAAAATGATGTTCATTATTAATTAATTTATCTAATTTCGTATTTTTATTAGTTGCATATAAATAATATTTATTTAAAACTATATCAAGTATTTTTTCATCAATATTTAATTTATCGTTATAACTAACATCATCTAATTCAATAGTAGTTTTATTAACTAAACTACCATAAAATAATTTTAAATGCTCTAATTCTTCTTTTATATTATTAAATTCAATATTATCAAGAATAAAACTAACTTCATTAATGTTTTCTATACTACTTAAATTTAATATAGATAAACTCATTATAAATAAATCATGAGCCAATAAAATATTTTCATTATTAAAAGTTATATAATCATAAAATTTATAAGCTAAAGCTCTCTTAAAACTATCTTTTAAAACTTTATATTGATTAATTCTTTCTTTTTCTTTTATTAATTCTTCATGAATTACAGTATCAAATTTTTGTTTTAATGTATTAATTTCTTCTAATGAGTTAACATTAGTAACCATTTCTATATATTCTCTTACTTTATCCTTTATCTCTACACTATAACCACTAAAATATTTCGATATTTTATTAATTACTTTTTCTTTTTCTTTAGGAAGAACTAACGATTTCTTAAGTTTGCTTACCTCTTCATCAAATTCATCTTTTAAATTATTCGCATCAATCATAGTTTTAATATTTTCAAGTTTTTCTTCATATTGCACGCAAAGCTTGCTTATAGAAGTATCAATATATTTATCTTTTAATTTTAAAATATTGACTTTCCAACTATTTATAAATTCCTTTAATTCCCTCTTTTTTAATTCATTTAATAAAATACTGTAGTAACCATTTATTTTCTTCATTTTATCTTCATCGATATCTTGATTTTGATCAGGATGATTTAATTTAGCTAAATTATAATATTTCTTTTTTAGTTCTTTTTCAGAATACTCATTCTCTAAATCAAAAAAGATAAGTGCTTCGCGGTAACTCATAAGTCCTCCTAGTTTTTTTACAAAATAAGTATAGCAAAACAAACCTTAAATGTCAATTTACAAATAAATAAATATATGATAAAATACCTTATGGAAGTGGATTATGAAAAAATTTAAATTAAATGTTTTTTTATATAATATTTTAGTTTTATTTATACCATGGTTTTTAATAGAAATTATTTTTAAAATTGTAAGTAATAATAATTTAATTGATATATCAACTTTTAGAATCTTTTTGGGAACCATATTTTTAACGGTAATTATTTCGTTTATCGAACTTTTTATAAAACCAAAAAATATTAAAGTTGTTAATTTAATTGTTATGTTAATAATTACTATTTATAGTTTTGTTCAAGTTGGATTTCATAATTTTATTGGTGTTTATATTTCTCTTAATCTTTCAAGTCAAGCTGGGGCTGTTATAAGCTATATTTTTTCTTTTTTAAAAAGTTTTTATTGGTATTATTATTTATTATTTATTCCAATTATCATGCTATTTGCTTATTATAAATTAATAGAGAAAAAAGCTATTAAAATTAAAATAATAGATACTTTTGATAAATTTATAACTGTTCTTCAATTAATTTGTCTTTTATTAGTTGTTGGTTTTACTTATTATCTAACTATTAATTTAGATATTTTTCAAAATAAGTTACAAGCTATTAGTAATAAAGAATTATTTAATAATCCTTCTAATCCTAATATTGCTATTAAACAATTTGGAATTGTTACTTATGGAATTTTAGATATAAAAAATATTTTTGTTCCTAGTGATACTCAAATTATCACTAGAAATTATAGTTACAATCAAGATACTAGTAATAAAGAAAATGATACAAAATGGTTAGAATTAATTAAAAACGAAGATGATTTAGTATTAAATAATTTAAATAATTATTTTATTAATAATAAAATAAATGAAAAAAACGGTTATACTGGATTGTTTGAAAATAAAAATTTAATTGTTATTATGATGGAATCTGTTAATGATATTTTTATAAATCCTGAATTATATCCTAATTTTTATAATTTACTTAGTAATGGATATTATTTTAAAAATAATTATTCTCCAAGAAACTCATGTGCAACTGGTAATAATGAACTATCAGGAATGATTGGTTTATATTCTATTTATAATAAATGTACAGCTAATACTTATAGTTCTAATTTATATCCTGAAAGTATCTTTAATTTATTTAATAATAAAGGGTATAAAACGACATCAATGCATAATTATACCGAAAGGTACTATCAAAGAAGAGAAATTCATACTAATATGGGAAGTGGAAAATACTATGATGTTGATGATTTAAATATTGCTTATAATACTCATAATGAAGAATGGTCAAGCGATGAAGAATTCATGAAGGAAGTTGTTAAAATCTTAAAAAATTATAATAATGATGAACATTTTATGACTTGGCTTACGACAGTTACATCTCATCAACCATATGGCTCTAGTCTATATGGTGATAAGTATTTATATTTATTAAATGATTCTAAATATGATAACTATGATATTAGATTAAAAAGATATATGTCAAAATTAAAAGTATTAGATAACGGACTTGGAGTCTTAATAGAAGGCTTAAAAGCTCAAGGAAAACTTGATGATACAGTTATTGTCCTATATGGAGATCACTATCCTTACGGACTTTCTAATAATATTTTGAAAGAAGCTATACCTTACTCAATTGATGAAAAATTTGAAACTGAAAGAGTTCCATTTGTTATATGGTCAAGTGATATAGAAGGAACAGTATTTAATGAATATACTAGCTATATAAATATCTTACCTACTATTGCTAATTTATTTAATTTAGATTATGATTCGAGATACTATGTTGGAGATGATTTATTCTCTAAGACTTATCAAAGTATGGTTGTATTTGCTGACTCTTCTTGGAAAAATGAAATAGGTTTTTATGATGCATCTTCATCAAATATGACTTATTATGGTAATAAAACATATAAAACCGACGATTTAATTAAAATAAATATGACTATTGAAAATAAAATTAAATATTCTAATCTATCTATTCAACACGATTACTTTAATTATTTATATAATAATTTAAAATAAACTATGCTTATTTAACATAGTTTATTTTTTTAATATAAATAATTTACAAATTATTCTGGTTTATAGCCACAACTAGAACATTTTTTCTCATCATTTTTAACAGTCATCATTTCTCCACATTTCGGACATTTTTCTCCCGTAGGTTTATCCCAATAAGCTGTTTTACATTTAGGAAAATTTGAACATCCATAAAATACTTTTCCTTTTTTACTATGTCTTTCAACAATCTTTCCTGAACAGTTTGGACAATCAATAATAACTGTTTCTGCTTTTGACTCTTTTTTAATGTATTTACAATTAGGATAATCAGAACAAGCCGTAAACTCTCCATATCTTCCTTTTCTAATAACTAAAGGACTATTACAATTTGGACATAATTCTCCAGTTTCTTCCGGTTTTTGCTTTTCCATCCCTTTAAACGCTTCTTGTAATGTATCATCAAAAACCGAATAAAAGTCGCTTAATACCTTTTTATTATCCATCTTTCCCTCGGCAATTAAATCCAAATCACTTTCCATATTAGCAGTATATTTAACATTGATAATATTGCTAAAATATTCTTGCAATTTATCAGTTACTTCTATTCCAATTTTAGTTGGATGAAATTTCTTTTCAATTATTTCTACATAACCACGATCTTTTATATTAGACATAATAGTTGCATATGTAGAAGGCCTTCCAATTCCAAGTTCTTCCATTTCTTTAATAAGTTTTGCTTCTGTGTATCTTGGTTTTGGTTTAGTAAAATGTTGTTCATAAATAATATCATCTGCTTCTATTTTAGTATTTAATTTATCAGTTAAATCAGGCAATACTATATCTTTATTATCTTCAAATTCTTTATAAACTTCTAAATATCCATTAAAGGTTATTACTTGACCAGTTGTTTTAAATTTATAATCGTTATTGTCTAAAATAATCGTTGTACCTAATGCTTTTGCATCAGCCATAAGCGATGCAAGAGTTCTTTTATAAATTAAATTATAAAGTTTATATTCATCCAGAGTTAAATATTTTTTTAATGATTCAGGAGTCCTTAAAATACTAGTTGGACGAATAGCTTCATGAGCATCTTGTACATTTTCGGTTTTCTTACTTTTCTTTATATATCCAATATATTCTTTTCCAAAGTTTTCTTCTATATATTTAAATGTTGGTTTAGTAAATTCATCAGATAATCTTACCGAATCTGTTCTCATATAAGTAATAAGTCCAACTGTTTCGGTTCCAATATCAATTCCTTCATACATCTTTTGAGCAATTCCCATAGTACGCTTAGCACTAAAATTCAATTTATTGGATGCTTCTTGCTGTAGACTAGATGTAGTAAAAGGAAATTTACTTGCTTTATTCTTAGTTTTAGATTCAATACTTTGAACTAAGAATTTTTTATCTAATTTTTCTAAAATTTTATTTACCTCATCAATTCCTTTTATTTCGATTTCATCATTTTTATATTTAAACAACTCCGAATCAAATTCAGGAAATTTGGCAGTTATAGTATAGTACTCTTCTTCCTTAAAAGCTTCTATTTCTCTTTCTCTGTCAACAATTAACTTTAAAGCAACACTTTGAACACGACCAGCGCTGGTACCACTGGTTTTAGATTGCATGAGCTTTGATAATCTAAAACCAATTATTCTATCTAAAAATCTTCTTGTTTCTTGGCTTTTAACTAAATTATCATCAATTTTACGAGGATTTTTTATACCTTCTAATACTTTATCTTTAGTTATTTCATAGAAAAGTACTCGATCATATTTGTCTTTTTTTATTCCTAAAGCATCATATAAATGCCAAGAAATAGCTTCTCCTTCACGGTCCGGATCGGTTGCAAGATATACCTTATCAGCAACATTCACTAACTTTTTTAAATCAGTTATAACTTTCTTTTTACCTTTAATAGGTACATAGTTTGGTATAAATCCATTTTCAACATCTATTCCTAATCCATATTTACCAGTTGTTGCTAAGTCTCTTATATGACCTATACTACTTACTACTTTATAATTTTTACCTAAATATTTTTCAATTGTTTTACTTTTAGCTGGAGATTCCACGATTACTAATTCCATAAATTCTTCACCTCTTTAATTTATACTAAAAAGTATTAAAAAAGTCAACAATATTTTAAAAAAAGACTAAGTTTACTCTTTAAAATTTACTAAAATTACATCCTCTCCTATTTTTTCTATATCTTTAAAATCTATCTCTATTTTATTATTTCCTTTAAAAGAAAATACCCCTTTAAATGGAACTAATAAAAATGATTTAATTTCTCCAGTTATACTATCTATTTTACAATCTATTATATTTCCTATTCTTCTTCCGTCTTTTATATTTATAACATCTTTATTTTGAAAATCAGATAAATTCATCTTATCACCATTTAATAATATGTTAAAAAATAATAATATATTAAAAACTGTTGATATTTCAACAGTTTATTTGATAATAATCATCTACATTAATATCTATATCTTTATTATCTTTTTTATATAATGTAAATAAAGTATCATTAATACTTACTTCATCTCCTACTAGCTTATTTAAAACAATACCAACTGAATAATCAATTGGAGCTTCTTTCGATTCCCTTCCTGCTCCTAAACTACATGAAAGTTTTCCAATATTTAAGGCATTGATACTTTTAACTATACCAGTCTTATTAGATTTAATTTCTTGAATATTGTTACTTACCTTCAAAGAATTAATATCACCACCTTGATATTTAACAAATTCTAAAAATTTATTATAAGCTATACCTCTATCAAGTACCATTAATACCTCTTTTAGAGCATCACTTTCACTTATTCCTTTAGCTATTCTAACCATTTCAGTAGATATTTTTATGCTTAAATCACGAAGTGATCCTGTTTTTCCTTTTAAAATATCCATAGCTTCTATTACTTCTAAGGAATTTCCAATATTATTTCCTAGTGGTATATTCATATCACTTATTTCACAGATGGTTTCCCGATTATAATGCTCTCCAATTCTTTCCATTATATTTTTCAATTCTAACGCATCTTCCATATTTTTCATCATGGCTCCAATTCCACATTTAATATCAATAAATATCTTATCAGCACCACCTGCAATCTTTTTAGACATAATACTTGATGCTATTAACGGAATAGAATCAGTTGTTCCTGTTACATCTCTTAAAGCATAAATAACTTTATCAAGAGGACATAAATTACTGGTTTGACTAGTTACAGCAAATCCAATATCTTTTATTTGGTTTATAAATTCATCTTCAGTTAAACTAACTTTAAATCCATCAATACTTTCAAGTTTATCAATAGTACCTCCAGTATATCCAAGTCCTCGACCTGACATTTTAGGAACTATTACACCACATGAAGAAACTATTGGTCCAATTATTAAAGTTATTTTATCTCCTATGCCTCCAGTTGAATGTTTATCTACTTTAACTCCATCAATACAACTTAAATCAAGTACATCTCCACTTTTAATAAAAATATCAACTAAAGTAAATGTTTCATCATCACTCATTCCATTTAAACAAATAGCCATTAACAGAGAAGACATTTGATAATCGCATACTTTTCCATTTAAATATCCTAAAAAAGCATATTCTAATTCTTCTCTTGATAATTCTTCTTTATTTTTCTTTTTAGTTATTATTTCAATTATATTCATAATTCATCTCCCAAATTTATTATACAAGAAAAATACCTTTTTGTGAACCAAATAATTTGTCAAATAAAGATTACTCTATTATTCTTCTTTATTATAAAAAATTATCTAATTATTTTCTTTAATAGTACCCTTTAATATAAATTTAACAACTTTTTGTAGCTTTATACATAATAAAAAAAATATGAATATTATTAATGAACTTTTAACCATTTTTGTTATTATATATACTCATATTTTATAAACTATTTATTAATTTTACTACTTAAAAACAAACCTTTATACTTTAGATCTATTTTTTCACAGTCTGTTTCCCTAGTTGAGATAGTCTAGGGAAACTTTCTGTAACTATCTTTATATCTTTCTTATCCTATTTTTGAATCCTGTCAGTTACCGATTAATTCCAGATAGAAAACATTATGTCCCGGATATAACATACGGATTACTATAACTTCCATCTCCACTGGCATTCAATAATGTATCTGATTTCAGACTAAGAACTGGGCGAATGGCTCCTGCTTGATTTACGCTATGACCACCATCCATAGCACCGGAACTTTCCCACTCAAATGCACATTGAGAACACAGAGAAGATGGCGAAATTGTCCAGTTTAAACTACTATTATCGTTTGGCTTTAATATCCAATTTTTCAATTTACCTGTGGTACTATTTAATACATTGCTAGAAGCATAATTTTGCATTGCTAGTCCCCAATTATTTGTTATTGTATACTCCGCTGCATATCCATAGTCACTCATATTTAGCATTCCCACTTTTCCTATAAATGTTGCTTCATCATTATAGGCTATTCCATTCGTTCTTTCAGCTGTATATGATGTTGCTGGTGAATTATTAATATATGGGGCTGCCCTTGTATAGAATGTAGTTGTCGCTATATAGTTTCCATACACTGTATTTATTCCCACCCCAGAATCATAATTTTTATAATACCATGATTCACTATTACTCTCCTCGTTTAGCCATAGTAGGATTCCAGATTCACTTGGATAGGGATAATTATCAGAATTCCACCTTACAGATTGAGCAATGAAAGCAGGGTAAGAATCAGATGCTGCGACCGAATTAGTTCCAGCTGCTAGTGATTTAGTTCCGGCTTCATTACTTGCATAACTTGATGGTACTTGGATTGTATCAGCAGTTCCATTATATGAACCGATTGGATAATCTCTTATAATTTTTATATTCCAGGCATTCTTTCCATCATCAGTATCTCCCTTAAAAAAGCCAACAATTCTCCACATTTCATTATTAAAAGTTATATAATTTTTTACAGTTCCTGCATCATTACTCCATCTTGAATCTACTCCTGAGTATCTATATTCTCTAATGGTTTGTCCTGATGCACCTGTATATAGTCCTCCATTATTATTTACTGCAACTAAGCCACTCGTTGCTCCGGTTGTATAACCATCCATCAAATCATAAACATTATTCCCTGACATTTCAATTACACTTATATCACTGATTGTTTCAGTTGATTCATTTCCTTCATAATCAGTCATTGTTACAGTTATTGAAGTTGTTCCAACTGCAACACCAGTTATTAAACCATTGGCATCTATTGTTGCTACACTTGTGTTAGATGATGCATACGCAATTGTTTCATATTGACCATTATAATCTAAATTTGTTTGAGTTCTTTTTCCTACATATACATTGCTTACCGAAAAACTATTTATGCTTATATCATCTAATAAACATAAACCATATAATATTTCACTTGAACTTGGAGTTAATGTATATCCTGATGCATATTTTATTGTTGTACCACCAGATGAATCAGTCCATCCACATGTATATCCGGACTTAGTTATGGTTGGAAGTGTTACACTACTTTGATTAAACTGAGCATATAACGTAGCATCACTTGCTCTTGTCCATTTACTATTTGTTACATATTCTGATATATTACTTGATGCATAAGTAACAGTTGCATTAGCATTTAATATTTTAGTTCCGCCACTTTCTGATGTATAGTATCCTTGTAAGGTAAACCTACTTGTTAAGTTATTGCTACTACTTACACTTGCTCCATTTGATTTTCTTGATGAATCTAGTCCGAACCCTGATATAGTGTAAGTTGTTGGATTACTTGCAAGAGTTATAGTACTTGGATTTTTAGTTGTTGAATCATATGTCACTTCTACACTTTGTGTTCCATTTACAGTCCCTGGTAACGATCCTTCATTAAGGGTTAAGGTATAATTATTACCAATCCAGTTAGCAACATAATGCAAGTTTTCAGATAATCCTGATGTGTTAACTGTAACATTCATTTGTGGTGTATCTCCATTACTTCCGGTCCATCCGATAAACCTAAATCCTGTTTTTAATGGAATATTAAGAGAAATCGTACCAGTTGATGATGTATAGTAATTTGGATTTGCACTACCAAATTCTGTTCCTCCATTTAAGTTATATATTATTAGGTGTTTATTATTTTCTAGCATATAAGGATCATTATATTCTCCTGTACCTCTAGCTATCACTGTTGAGGACTTAAGACTAAGAACTGGACGAAGGGCGTAGCAACTATTTATGCTATGGCCACCATTTAAAGATCCATTGTATTGCCATATTATCCCTGTTTGGGAACTAGTCGAAGGCAAGATTGTCCAAGAACCAGAACTTGAATCGTTTGGCTTTAATATCCAATTGTTTAGTTTATTACCTGATAAACCTCCAGTACTATGATAATTAGCCATCGTTGTTGACTTTCCATTCCAAATAGTTGATGCTGATGCGTATGCATAGTCAGTAGGATATAACATTCCAATTTTTCCGGTATAAGTTGATTCACTATTATAGATGGTTCCATTTGTTCGCTCTAAGTTATATTCAGCAGCAACAGTCGAACTTACATTTCCTGCTCTTGTATAAAATGTCGTTGTCGCAATATAGTTTTCATACTCTTTGTTAATTCCTGTAGAAGAATTATAATTTTGATAATACCATGAACATCTGTTGCTTGAATCACATCTATTTTCATTTAACCATAATAATATTCCTGATTTACTTGGATAAGCATAATTTGAATTAGTTCCTCCATCGTTCCAACAAAAGGATTGATAAGCAAAAGGTGGATAGGAATCTTGGGTAGCAACTGAGTGATTTGTTGTACCTCGCAACGTTTTAGTTCCAGCTCCAGTACTTTCGTAAATTAATGGCACTTGAATTGCATCTTCGATTCCTTGATATGAACCAATTGGATAGTCTCTCATGATTTTTATATTCCATGCATTTGCTCCATCATCGGTATCACCTTTGAAGATTCCAACTATCCTCCACATTTCATTATTAAACCAAATATAGTTATTTACATCTCCTCCCCATCTATTATCTACTCCTGAGTATCTATATTCTCTAATTGTTCCGGTTCCGTTATATAATCCGCCATCATTATTTATAGCTACCAATCCGCTTGAAGAATTAGCTACATATGCATCTTTTAATTCAGAAGCTGTCACTCCGGTTACGGTAATATTAACTGTTGCAGTATACACATTATTTTCATAATCATATAAAGTTACTGTTATAGTTGCAGTTCCAGCTGCAACACCTGTTACAACTCCTTCTGATGATACTATTGCAATAGAATCATCACTTGATGAATAAGTTCTATTTGTTGTATTTTCAGTTCCACCTGTTATTGTTACAGTAGTTGCAGTAGTACCTCCAAAATTTATTGAATTAGTTGTTGCTGTTATAGCTTGACCAGTTATAGCATCCACTACAAAATTGGCTGTATAAGCTCTATTTCCTGTTGAACCACTGGCAATGGTTACAGTCGTATTAGCACTTCCTGTAAGATCTGTTCCACTCCATCCAGAAAAAGTAAAGCCTGTTTTTGTTGGATTATTTAAAGTTATAGCACTCGATTCTATCGTATAATTATTTGGATTAGCACTTGTTACACTTCCTCCATTTAATGTATAACCTATTGTATAAGTAATTGGTATCCATTTTGCATATAATGTTAAATTATTTGCTTGTGTATAAATTATTTCACTAGTACCATCAGAATTATAATATTTTGCTCCACTTCCATTAGTTCCAGTATAATATCCTCCAAAAGTGTAACCACTGCGTGTTGGAACTGTTATTGTTGGTATAGAATCATTATAAGGTGCTACTACTGTATTATCTCCACCTGTTCCATTTTGTTTATTTAATGTTATTGTATAAGTACTTTCAGCATAATTTGCATATATAGTATGATCTGATAGGTTAGTTATCGGAGTTGAAAATTCCAAATAATTGGTTGAATTTTGAGTTGTTGTCCATCCTAAAAATGCATATTCCCCTTTAACTGGTGTTGGTAGATCACCATAGGTTGCAAGAGGTGATACCTGCTTTGATGTTGGCGATACCGTTCCCCCCATAGGATTAAACGTTATTGTTATCATGTCAATTGTTTTGTCTACAAAGTTTCCAGTTACAGTTACCTTAACACTTGCATACACATCAGTATTCCAAGTATCTTCATCATATGTTGCATTTGATTCTGTATCACTTACTAAAAAACCATTTCCTAAAGTATAATATAATCTATAATTTCTTTCTATTTCATTATTAGTTGCTCCATTTATTGTATCTGCATAAATTCTAACAGCACTTGATAAATCAGAATAACTTTGATTTTCTACTACTGTTACCCATTCATGATTTTCATTTTCTTCTTTTAATGTAAATATTAAATATTTGTCATCTAATCTTGTTGTTCTTCCAGTTGCACTATCTCCCTGAACTATATTTATATCATAAATAATATTTTTATTACTAGTATTTTTTCCATCGACTGAAAACTCATAATAATTATCATTATCATTATAATTTAAACTATCTATTACAGCATTACTACTATTGTAATGCATATAAATATCACCTGCTATTAAACTACTATTATTAGTTTTCCCTGTATAACTAAAAAATGCATATGATAAGCCTATCATTCCTATTATTCCAAATAATATAGTTCCCATTAATAATGTTTTTCTCTTTTTCATCGATACCTCCAAATTATAATATAACTTTTCAATACACAAGTTATTTACATTACTCCCCTTTATTCTAGATTACTATATAATTATATCATTTTAATAAATACATTTCAATATAATTTTGTCTGTTTGTATACTTTTTTATTAAATATTTAAAACAAAGGTAAATTTTAAATTCTATAATTTTTGATATAAATTAAAATTTATACTTTTTTTGTTACTTTTAACATATTCAAAAATTATATCTATTATTTTTTTTATTAGCAATCTTAATATAAAAAACTATTATAAGTATATTAAAAAGTCATAAACATCTAAAATTATAATTTTTAACTTTAAAATATTTATGACTTACTATTTTACAATTTAAACTAATTAATATATTTTCAAGATATTAATTGACAGTTATTTTAGCATATCCTGTACCTGTATTGGCTTTATTGGCAACATGAGCTCCGGTTGCTGTTACAACGGTTGTATTAGCTCCACCACATCCTGTATAACAATACATTCTATAATTTGTTAATTTTGATGTGTTAAGATAGCCTGAACCTCCGGCACCTGATGCATTAGTCTTAGTTCCAGATCTACTAGAAGCTGTTTTACCTCCATACCAACCACTACCAGATCCTCCATTTCCTTGCTTAGAACCCGTATTATTTGTTCCTTTAAGTCCAGGTCCACCTTTACCAAAAGCATATCCAGCAGTTTGGGTACCACCAACTGAAACTCCATTGCTTCCTTCTTTAGAACCAGCTCCACCATTTGAGCCACCTCCAGGGCCACCTCCAGGGCCTATATCATAAGTGGAACCACCACCACCGCCAGCTACAATTAATATTGAACT
>JAFXOW010000045.1 GCA_017528315.1 Bacilli bacterium | reverse complement strand
TGTCTAGAAGACACATTATATCTACCTAACATATTAGACTATTAGTTAAATAACATTTAATAATACTTTGAAAGTATTATATGTTAATTTTGTTCCACTCAAAGCTAAAGAAGCTTTTGTCTCTAGCTCTGACCTTGAATTCACATCCAAGGGTTTTAATGTCTCTCTTATATAATATCTTGCTGCGATATTATATGATGCACTTAAATCACAATTATATGTCTTTCCACTTACAAATTTGCATATAGAATAATTATCATTATCTCTTTCTACTAATCCAGATCCATCATAAGCATATTTGCTTGTCCCATTTGGATTAACTGTTGATACTCTCATTCCATTTCTATGTGCCATTTCATATGCTTTATTATATACTGCTATTTTTCTCCAGCGATGTAATCTTGCTCTAAAAGATCTTTTTGCTCTTTTGAATTTATGTCTTAAATTCTCAAATACTATTACATCTACTCCATATGATAAGCATATTTTAATAATTTGATTTACAGTATGATTAACTATATTTTCATTAATTGAATTTATTTTATTATTAATATGTAGATTCCTTAAATATTTATAATTGCCACTATTCCTTTGTATTTTTCTTTTCTTATTAAGTAAATGATTCATTAGGTCTTTGTTATTAGTATTAATAAAATGTCTTCCTAAAATAGTGCCTTCATAATTCATTATACTTATTGTGGCATCATTATTTACACCTAAGTCTACTCCACATATTATTCTTTTGTTTAATTCTTTATCTTGAAGCTTTAAATCTTCAATTTCAAATGTAAATTTAATATATATCTTTTTCCCTATAATCTTTATTTCAGGATTATATCTTTTTCCATTTATTTTATTTATATATTTTAAATCATTTTTCTTTAATTTAAATTCTTCATATTTCCAATCATTATCTTCATATATCTTTAATGCTATTTTATTATCAGATATCATTTTATACATATTACCTTTATAAAATGATGGTAATAAATTACATTTAGATAAGCTTGGCTCTCTTTTTTTGAATTTCTTTCCATTTGATATTTTATTATATCTTTCTTTTTTATAATTATCTAAATTAGATTTATATGAAAAAATATGTCCAATAGCTTTTGATTCTATATCTCTTAATAAATAACATGGAAGCTTATAATAAATTGAATCAAAATCATATTTTGCAATATTATTCTTTGTGTTATGTATTAAATGTTCTAAATACATTCTTCCTTCTAAATTATTTAATTCATTTATTTCATCATAATGCTTCAACACTACATCACATACATAATTTAATGCAGAATTATATAAAGCTAATGTATTAGCTACTATATGTCTTAATTTATTTGTATTATTTATAACTTCAACATTGTAGCTAACAACACTCATATTATCCCTTCTTCAAATCTTCATTTTCTTGATTTATAATATATTCTTTAATATTATCCATTATATTATCGCTAGTAGTAGCTATATAGTAGGAAGGACTCCAAATATGTCCACCATATAATACTTTTGATAATTCATTTTTATCAGTCTCATCTTTATTACTCATACCAAATACTTCTATGTATTAAATGCTATCTTAATTATAATATGTATTAATTAACTATTCAATATATAAATGCATAGTAAAAAAGAGATGTTATATACTTTAGTATATACTTTGAGAAAAATTGATGACATATGCAGTAATATTTAGCATTTTTAAATTATTTTTTCTCAAAAAATTAAAAAAGAGCCTAACTCGTAAATCAATTGACGAGTGTGCGGCTCTAATTCATCAATTTTCTCGCAAGTTGCGAGAGTAATACATAACATTTTTTTAAATATATTTTGGTCAACAGCTTGTTGACTAATTCATAGAAGCCTATTATGGAGCTAATTAGGTCACAGGTTGTGACCCAATTTCACTTGTTTTCTTTATCTTTCTCGTTTAATCTCTTTTCTAAATATTTTGGTAATTCTTCAATTATCTTATATTTAGAAACACCTAATTTTAGCACACTCTTATTTAATGATGTCTTCGCGACATAATTATCGGCATCCTTACAAAGTAACAATCCAATAGTTTCATTATCTCCTTCGGTTCTTTCTAAGTCATCTATGGCATTTACATAAAATATTAACTGTCCTAAATCAGCTGGATTAAAATCGCCAATTTTTACTTCGATTACTACATAGGCATGTATCTTCGTATGATACATTAATAGATCTATATAGAATTCTTTTTCTGTTGGCGTTACTAATTTATATTCCTTACCAGCAAGTGTAAAACCAGGACCAAGCTCATTTAAGAATTTAATGATATTATCTATCATTTTATTCTTTAAATCTTTTTCTGTCTTTAAATCATTTTTATCTGTAAAATCAAACACATATGTATCCTTAAACATTTCTTTTAATGTATCATCTGATTTTACTACTTCGGTTGTACTAGGTTCTATTAATGAACGTTCATAAGC
>JAFXOW010000044.1 GCA_017528315.1 Bacilli bacterium | reverse complement strand
TAAAATTTAAAATTATAAATAAGTTAAAATATAATTAATTATAATTAAAAAAATAAATTCTTTAAATTGCTTTAAATTACTTATTATTTATCAAAAAAAAATATTTTAAATATATAAAAAATGAGATCTAAAGCCATTATTTTATTAATATTTTTTATAAGCATCACCTTTTGTCGTGAAATAGATCCTGATGAACCAGAAATGGCATTATATGAAAAAGAGCATATAGATATTCTTAGAAAAAATGCAGCTGAATGTACCTTATTTTTAAACAGAAATGATGCTTTTCCTATTTCTAAACCAGGTAAAGTACTTTTAATTGGGTCAGGAGCAAGAGAAACTATACATGGGGGAGGAGGATCAGGTGAAACTGAATCTAGATATTATACTACATGTGAAGAAGGTTTAGAAGATGCTGGATTTGAAATCGTTTCAAAAGATTGGTTTTTTAAATTTGCTGAATATAAAAAGCAAAAACATCAACAATTTATTAAATATATGTTTAGATTGGCAGAAAAGTATGATTGTACTGCAGAACATATAAGTTTTGGAAATATTGAACCACAGCCAGAATATACTATTGAGTTGGACCAATATGAAGCAGATATAGCTATATATGTTATATCCAGAACTTCATCCGAAGGAAATGATAGAACTATTACTAAAGGTGATTTATATTTGACAGACTCAGAAGTAAGGGATATTTTATTTTTAAATAAAAAATATGATAAATTTTTACTTGTATTAAATACAGTGGGTCCTGTTGATTTATCACCAGTTAAAAGTGTTTCAAATATTTTATTATTAACTCCTTTAGGTATAGTAACAGGAGATATTTTAGCTGATATAATTTTAGGAAAAGTTAATCCAAGCGGAAAATTGGCTACAACTTGGGCTTCTGTTAAAGATTATAAATTCATTGAGGAATTTGGTGGTACTGATAATGTTAGATATGTTGAAGGAGTATATGTAGGATATAGATATTTTGATAGTGCTAATATTAAACCTTTGTATCCTTTTGGATATGGTAAATCATATACAGATTTTTCTATAACTAAAGAATTAGTTAGTAATAAAAAAGATATTATTACAATAAATGTAAAAGTTAAAAATATTGGTAAATATAAAGGAAAAGAAGTTGTAGAAATATATGTCTCTCCTTCTCAACAAAACAAAGATAAACCTTATCAATCTTTAGTAGCTTTTAAAAAAACTAAAGATTTAGAACCAGGAGAAGAACAAAGTTTAAGTTTGACTTTTAAATTAAGTGATGTTGCAAGATATGATGAAGATAGTACAAGTTATATCTTAGATAGAGGAACTTATATTGTTCGTGTAGGAAATAGTTCTGATAAAACTAATGTTTATTGTATTATTACTTTAAATGAAGATATTGTAACAGAAAAATTAAAACATGTAGGAGGAGAAAGTGATTTTGGAGATGTAGAATTAGAAGTAAAATATAAAGATGTTTTAACTGATGTTGAAAAAATAGAATTAACTAAAGATGATTTTACAACAAGAGAAGTTAAATATGATTATCAACCTAAATATAATGAATTAATCACTAGTTTAAGTATGGAAGATGTAGGTAAAGTTTGTATTTGTAATTTTAATGGAGTATCTCATTTATTTGGTGAAGCAGGAGAAACTGTATTGGATATTCCACAAATAAAAAATTATTTAGTTTTAGCTGATGGTCCAGCAGGTTTAAGATTAGTCAAAAAATATGGTGAAGATGAAAATGGAAAATATAGACTTTGTGTAAATCCAATTGAAAAAAGATTAATAGATTATTTATCTCCAGAAGAATATGCTAAATTAGATACTTTAGATAATAATAAAAATAGAAAAGGTGAAGTTCATTTTCAATTTGCTACTGCTATTCCAATTGCTACTGCATTAGCTCAATCATTTAATGAAGATTTTCTTGAATTAGTTGGTGATATAGTTGCAAAAGAAATGGAGATTTTTGGAGTAAATTTATGGTTAGCACCTGGTTTGAATATTCATAGAAATGTTTTAAATGGTAGAAATTTTGAATATTTTAGTGAAGATCCATTAATTTCAGGTAAAATGGCTGGTGCGCTTACACGTGGAGTACAATCTCATCAAAAAAGAGGTACTACTATAAAACATTTAACTTGTAATAATCAAGAACATAATAGATTTAATAGTAATTCTATTGTATCAGAAAGAGCTTTAAGAGAAATTTATTTAAGAGGTTTTAAAATTGCCATTGAAAGTTCTAATCCAGTTGCTTTAATGACTTCTTATAATTTATTAAATGGTGTTCATCCTTCTGAAAGAGTAGAATTACTTAAAGATGTAGTCAGATCAGAATGGGGATATGAAGGATTAATTATGAGTGATTGGTTTAATTCTGGTGTAAGACCTATAGGTTTAGCAAATCATCCTTCACAATATGCTGTTAATAATATTATGAATGGAAATAATTTACAAATGGGAGGAGGAAAAGATGATTATGATTTGGTTATGGAAGCTTATAGAGAAGGGAAAATTACTAAAGATCATTTATATGAATGTGCTTCTAAAGTTTATGAAACTATTGAAAAATTAAATCAAGAGAACTAAATATTTAATTATAATTTTAAATAAAATAGATAAAAAATAATCATATTAAATTAACTAATAATATAAAGGGTAGACGAATTAAAATAAATTTGAGTAAAATTTATTTATTTATTTTAATTTAAAAATTAATATAATAATATTAATCGACATTTTTTTATTTAATTAAATATTGTCAACAACTGACCAAATGTTTTCTACTCTTTCAACTCTATTACATTGTACTTCAGAAACCTTATCTTCTTTCATATCAAAAGGTAAAATTTTTTGATATCTACCATAAGGTAAATAATTATTAGCACAAATTTCATATTCATGTCCAAAATCATTATAATAATCAATTAAATCACTAGATAATAATTTTCCTGTTTGATCATGTCTTATTAAAAATGGTTCATTACTTGGAACAGGAGAACCTTCAACTTCTAATCTTTTTGATGGATCTAAATGTTCAATAGTCCAGCAATTAAAAAAATTTTCTTCAGAACTTATCAAAACTTCTTGATTTCTACTAAATCTAGAATAACTAAAAGGTGAAACAAGTGGAGAAAAAAGATATAGAGGAGTTTCATAAACATCAGGATGACAAACTATTCTTATTTTTTCATGGAAGCAAACAGGTTCAACAGGTTGTTCTTCTGGTAAACAATTAAAGTGTTTATCAGAAGAATATTTTTCAAACTTAAACATTGATCTTGGACAACTAAAAGTCATTAATGGTGAAGTTGTTACAGCAAAAGCAGCTTTATAGTTATTATTTTTATCATCTATATCTAAAACCATAAAGCCATTAGTTTTATGATTGAGTAACATTATATAATGACCTGTGGTTAAACTGCCGTTAAATGGTTCTAATGGTATTTTTTTTAATAAATTAGCATATTTATTTTCTTTCTTGGCAACCATTAAATTGTTTGATTCTTTTAGACGAATATAATCTTTAAATTTAGTTTCATCCATTACCATATCCTCATACCAATTCCCTATTTTTGTTTTTACTGAATATTTTCCACCCCCTTGTAATTGTTGAGTTGTATAGTTTAAAAGAGACATTTTTATATATAATTACATAATTAAATAACATAAGTTATTTAATTATTTTTAATATTTTATTATTTTCTTTTTA
>JAFXOW010000043.1 GCA_017528315.1 Bacilli bacterium | reverse complement strand
TAAATTCATATTGTTTGGCATTATATAGAATTTTCTATAATCATTATCCAAAAATTTATCTAATTCATATGATGCTGAAATTTTCATATCAAATGTAACTCTAACATTAGATATTTCTTCAACATAAGCAATTCTTTCATAATCAATGATTATCTCTGGATGATAACCATTTTTCATCATATCAACTGCTAACTCTTTTATTAATTTTTTACTTGTCTCATAAACTAATTCTTCAATATTTCCAGATACAATCAAGTTATATTCATCTAATGTTAGCTTACAATCTTTTTTTCTACCACCTGCATCTAATTTTTCTTTCTTTTCTAATTTTAAGTAGGTTAAATCATCTCCATAATATCTAATTCTCCATTTATATTTTATACCGAGTCCTGCTAGATTTCCATATAAACTATCATTTCTATAATTATCGAAATATAATGAATGAATTAAATATCTACCACCTGATGGTGTATGTGGATCTAGTTCTAAAATTTTAGATACTCTTTCTTTCATAGAACTAAGTTCTTGATTTCTTAATAAGTATTTCCACTCGCTACGATATTTACTAATTTTAATCACCAATCCTTTATTACAATATATTATTAAAATATTGTTTTTCCCTTTCGCTATAATCATATATGTTAAAGATTAAATAAAAATTAAAAAATACAACTTGTTTGTAAATTGTATTTTTTTTCTTAATAATTCTATATAATTCCTCCCTCACAAAAAATATACTATGTAGTAAGAATTATTCAACCTATGAATCGTAGGGTTCTACTTATAGTTGCAATTATAACATGAAAAAACGGACAAATTAATCATTTGTCCGCATTAACTTCATATTTGATCTTTTTGTCATATAAATGTATCCAAACAATCCGTTGGGATAACAACATACATATATTTTATCATATAAAAGGAGAATTTTTACATTCTCCCAATATCTTAATCTTCCGAGCTATTTATCTAAATCATTAATATAGTCTTTTATTATTCTTGTTAATTCATCAGGCTTTTGTTCAAAAATATAATGATCTCCTGAT
This sequence comes from Bacilli bacterium, assembly GCA_017528315.1. Lineage (GTDB taxonomy): Bacteria > Bacillota_I > Bacilli_A > RF39 > UBA660 > RUG591. The sequence continues at coordinate 1,185 of JAFXOW010000043.1, read as the reverse complement.
AATAATTTAATTTCAGTGTTACCTAATAAATCAATATAAGGAATAATTTGTTTTTTCTCAATTTCTATATTTTGTTCTATCAATTGTGTTATCTTATCATCTGATGGCATAGTTGTAATTGTTTTTAATCCTAATTCTTGTTTTCTTTTCTTTACCCATTTTAAATCTTCTTTTACTTCTTCAATAGTTCTAGCACCACGCGATGACTCGATATATATTTTTTGTATATCATTACTCTTAATACTTTGATAAACTTTATTAACATTATTGTTCTTTTCTTTTATTTCAGAAAGTGGTGCTTTATTCATACTTGATTTTATATTTAAATAATCAGTTAGTTTTTGCTCATCTTTAGTATACTCACTAGGAAGAGAATCACTAACATCACGAATACTAAATCTTTGCATTCCTAATTTACATAATAACACATCAAAATAATCAGAAAAACTTACACTATAATCTTCGTTCTCATAAATATTCATTCCAAGTGGAGTCCCATCTATAAATATAACTCCTTCTATTTCATCAGGATATGTACTTTCCCAATATGTTGCATACACTCCACCAATTGAATGTGGCATAAGAATATATGGTCCTTCTATTCCAACACTTTTAAGAGCAGTTCTATAATCAGACACTATTTGTTCTACTGTTTGTGTTTTAGAAGTATCATCACTATATCCATAACCAGCTCTATCAATATAAATTATTTCATAATCATCTTTTAATTGTTCATTTACAAAAGTCATTTCAATACTATAATTATGAACACCTAATCCAGAAATACCAATTAATTTATGTTTACTATTTTTATTACCAATTCTATAAATATTTAAATCATAATCTCCTGCTGAATATTTATTAATATATCCTAAATCTTTTAATTCATTATACTCATTATTACTTTTTATTTTATGAACTACAAATATAACAATAATAGATAATAATAAAACAATAATAATTCCCAATAAAATTTTAAGAAATATTTTTTGTTTTTTATTCATGTTACACACCTCTATTATATTCATTATACCATAAATTTTAAAAATTATTTTGCTCAGAATATTACTAAAAAAGGAACTGATTTCTCAATTCCTAATATCTTAATCTTCCGATTATTTATTTCATTACTTTTTCAAATCTAAACATACCATCATCTTCCTCATAACAATCTAATGGTCTATT
>JAFXOW010000042.1 GCA_017528315.1 Bacilli bacterium | reverse complement strand
ATATTAAATAATATTTATGATTTTTTATATCAATTAGGTATTGGTTTTACTTATGTTGGTAATGAATACAGGTTTAAAGTAGGTAATACTTATAATTATATTGAATTGCTCCTTTACAATATTAAATACAAGTGTTACGTAGTAGTAGAACTGAAAGTTACTGAACTTAAGAAAGAGCATACAGGACAAATTATGACTTATATGAATTACATAGATAAAAATATAAAAACCATAGAAGAGAATGACACAGTAGGTATTATCATTTGCAAACAAGATAATGAATATGTCATAAAATATTGTTCTGATGATAGAATAATTGCTAGAGAATATGAACTTGTGTGATATAATTGATTTAGGAGATGAATACTATGAATATAGAAGTTAATAGAGTTAAAATTTTTGTTACAGTACCAACAGCAAATACACAAGAAGTAAGAAACGCAGTTTGTAATGCAGGGGCTGGAATAATTGGTGAATATAGTTATTGTACTACCTGTGTTAAATCATTAGGAACATTTATGCCAAATGAAAATGCAAAACCTTATATTGGTGAAAATAATAAATTAGAATTTGTTGAAGAAGATAAATTAGAAGTTGTATGTGATATTAAAAACGCTAAGTATGTAATATCAGAACTAAGAAAAGTACATCCATATGAAGAACCAGCCATAGATATTGTTCCTTTGATAGATGAAGATAGTTTGGTTTAATAAGAATTATCAATATTGATAATTCTTTTTTTTGTGTTTTATATTCGACTTACTTTTTGACAATCACCACATGGCGACTACGACCATATGGGTGAAGCAATTAATTTAGTTAATAATTTTAAAGTGGAAAAAGTAATATTTAATTGTGGTGAATTTAATGATTTAGAACAAGAATTAATAAAAGTTTTAGATAAAAAGAAAATACCATATTATTCTTGTATTGAAGAATTAAATATAGATAACAAAAAATTATATTTCCTACAAACAAAAGAATATGATAATGAAAATGATAATAGTAATGTTATTTATACAGAACTTAATGGATACAGATTTATGTTTATGGGAGATGCATCTATTACTACAGAAAAAGAAATATTAGATAAATATGATTTACCAGATATTGATGCATTAAAAGTAGGACATCATGGAAGTAGGACAAGTAGTAGTAAAGAATTTATAGATGAGATTAATCCTAAATATTCAATTATTAGTGTTGGTAAGAATAATAGATTTAGACATCCAAATAAAGAAGTATTAAATACTTTAAAAGATTCCAAAATATATAGAACAGACGAGAATGGTAGTATTATGTTTAAAATTAAAAACAATAAATTAAAAATTGAGTTATGCAATCCATAAGTATGATATAATATTTATAGGTGATAAAATATGATAATAATTAATGATAAAAAATTTGATACCCCCTTAAAAAAAGTATCATTTGGTGAATATAGTGTAACTCAAGATGGTAAAAAAAGAAATGGAAGTGCACCTTTTATATCTTTTAAATTTGATAATATTATTTTAGGGCTGGAAACTATTTATGATAAAAAGTGGTTAGAAGAATTAAATTTTAATGAAAAAAAAGAAATAAGTAAGTATATTACTGATATTACATATGAAGATGAAAAAGAGTGGATTTCTCTAATATTTGGAAATTATAAATGCTTTATTAATAAAATTGATAGTAATGTATTTGTTATTGATCTTTATTGTGATACTGAAGAATGTGGAGAATGTTACAAGATTTCATTAAGTGAAAGAGTAAAAATTAAATAGAGATATAGGAAGTGACTAAAATGATATTAGAAAAAAATAATTTTATAATTTCTTGTGATGAAAATAATTCATATATTCTAGAAGTAGTTGATTATTTAGAATCTAAAACAAATGATATTATGAATTTTTTTGAACTAGATTCACTTAATTCAAAAAGAAAAATAATTATCTATAATAATTTAGAATTATACAAAAGTCACATTGAACAATTTTATGAGTATCATGATTATATGTGTGCTGATACAAATGATGGAAATATAAATTTATTATCATTAGAGGAGGCACATAAGACAAAAGAACATGAAGATATGACTCTTGATGAATTAAAGAGTACCATACTACATGAATTTGTTCACATTTGTCAACAAGAAAGTGAATTAGAACATATTGATAATGATATTATATGGTTTTGGGAAGCTTTAGCAACTAATTTGGGTAATCCAGAAGCATTCTCAAAAGTAGTAATTAAAGCTACCAATGAAGAAATAAATAATTTTAATTCTTTATCTCAAAATTATCCTATAGCATTTACAATTGGCAATTATATGCTAAATAATTATAATCATGATGATATTTTAGAGTATGTAAAATATCCATCAAAACTATTAAAAGATTCTGAAAAAATTTTGAATTCTGCAAGAGAATGGAGTATAATAAAAAAAATATCAAGATAGATTAAAAGTTGATTTTGCATTAGAAAATTTTATTCATTATTAAAAAAATTAAGTGTAGAATAAAGGATGAGTTGTATGAAATTAAAAGTATATGGCAAATTATTTGGTAATATATTAATAACAAATGAAAATGATGAAAAATTATATGAATCAAAATATGATCATTATAATCAAAAACTTATTTCACTGAAAACTGGTGAAGAAGTTGTAGCCTTTAAAAAGAAATTAAGTACAAATCATAAATATGAAATCTATTTACACGGCCAACTTGCTTGTTTACTTTCTAAAGAATTTAATATTTTTAAAAAAAGTTATTATGTAGATAATGGTTATAAAGTTGTTGGCAACTTCTTTATGTTTGATTTTTCTGTTTTTGATGAAAGCAAAAATCAAATAGCCGTTATTGAAAGAAAAGCTGTTACCAAAAATCTTCTTTATGATATTAATGTTTTAGATGATTCTAAAATGGATATATTATTAGCTTTGATGTTGGTAATTCATAATGAAGTTAGGCAAACCGATAGTGCAATATAAAATAATAAAAAGAATCAATAGATTCTTTTTTTGTATACTTTTTTAAAATTATGAATATATTATATATAGAAAGTCCGCTAAACCATTAGCGTTTTCACATAGATTGAGAACATTTTAAATGTTCTCTTATTTTTTATATTATATATGTATTTATTCCATATTTGTTTTCTATAGTATCTTTGAATAATTTACATTTTATTGGTTTAAAAGTTAAATAACCAAATATCGTATAAGTTATAATGATTAGAATATAAGCAAGTTTATTATATTTATTAATATTATTATTTTTTATTATTAATAATCTAATATACTCACATACTATAATATCAATTATTAAGATTGTAAAAATAATTATCATGCTTTCTGTATCAAAAGGTAAAAACATTATTAAATAAAATATTATGCTTAGTATTCCGCATATAAAAGAAGAAATTACAACATTTTTATAATGAAATAAAAAATAAAATATAGCTCCAGATATAATAAAGACTGTAAATAGCATTTTCATATGCTCCCAAATTGATTCATTAACTGGAAAAAATATTGCTATTAAATTATTAGGTAACCATTTATAAACATTGTGAACTAAAAAACATAAGCTAAAAGTTATAATACTATTTATTAGTATTTTTTTTATCATAATACCACCTAATAATATTATATTCGTAATTACTAAAATTATAATTCGACATATAATTAACGAAAAAATTAAAAATTTACATTTTTTTTAATTAAAAAAAAGGAAAATACATTTTTTTATCGTATATTAATAAGTGTAGGGTGTTTTTTAGGAGTGATTATATGCAGATGGACAATAATCTTATTAATGAAATACGTAATAGCGTGGATATTGTTGATGTAATATCAAGTTATATTCCTTTAATATCACGTGGTAAAAATTATTTTGGCGTTTGTCCATTTCATGATGATCATTCACCATCTATGAGTGTTTCTAAGGAAAAGCAAATCTATACATGTTTTTCTTGTGGAGCAACAGGAAATGTATTTAATTTTATTCAAGATTATGAAAAGATATCGTTTAAAGATGCTTTAAAAAAATGTGCAGATATTGCTGGTATTGATGTTAATATTAAAGGTGATACAAAAAAACTTAAGAATCAAGAGTTATATGATATTTATGATATGGCTCAAAAATTCTATCAAAATAATTTAAATACAGAGTATGGTAAGAAAGCTATTAGTTATTTACAGTCTCGTGGTTTAGATATAGATACAATTAAACATTTTAATATTGGTTTATCTTTAAATACTAATGATACTTTATTTAATATTTTAAGAAAAAGAAATTATGCTGCTAATCTACTTATTAAAAGTGGTTTAATAACGGAAAATAATAAAGATGTTTTTGTAAATAGAATTATGTTTCCATTATATGATTCTAATGGTCGTTTAATTGGTTATAATGGTCGTATTTATAATAATGAGGATACCAACCGTTATGTAAATACAAAAGAAACCGAAATATTTAAAAAAAGAGAATTTTTATATAATTATCATAGTGTATTAGAGGATGTTAGAAGACAAAAACAAGTTATTATTATGGAAGGACCTATGGATGTTATTAATAGTTATCAACATGGTATTAAAAATGTTATAGCAACTATGGGTACGGCATTTTCACCTGAACATGCATTACTTATTCGTCGTTTAAAATGTGAAGTAATTTTATGCTTTGATGGTGATGATGCTGGACGTAAGGGTACTAAACTTGCAATTGATGAATTAACTAAAATTGGTATAATACCAAAGGTTGTTATGTTAGATAATGGTCTTGATCCTGATAGTGCATTAAAACAAGATGAAAAAATGCTTAAAGACTTAATTGCTAATCCATTAACTATTATGGAATATAAAGAAAAAATGTTACATAATAATTTAAACCTAAATAATACAGAAGAATTAGCAATTTATGTTAATGATATGTTAAAGGAAATTTCTAAGATTGATGATGAAATATTAAAGGAAATAACTATTAATAAATTGGTCTTGGAATCTAAATTAGATAAAGAATTGCTTTTGGAAAAATTAGCTAATTTGAATAAAAAGAATGAAAAAGTAGTAGATATACCAAAAGTTGAAAAAAAGAAAATTGATAAATATGAAAAATCAGAAAGAAATCTACTTTATTATATGTTACATTATGGTGATGTTATTACTATGTATGATAAAAAAGTAACACATATTTCTAATGATTCATACCGTAAATTAGCTTATCAAGTTAGTGCTTTTTATAAGAAGAATAAATATATTAATGTAGCTGATTTAATTACTGAACTTAAAGATGATAAGGATGCTATTAAAACAATAGGGGAACTTGAAAGTTTAAATTTACATGAAAAATATACTGAAGAAGAAATAGATGATTATCTAAATAATATTTTAGAAGAAAACATTAATAATCAAATTAGTATTTATAAAAAAGAATTACAAGCTGAAAATAGTTTAGATAAAAAAATTGAATATGCAAATAAATTAGTCGAATTTAAATTAAGGAGTGAAGAAAATGATCGATGAAATAAAATCTTTTGATGACAGAAAAAAGGAACTTGTAAAATTAGGTAAGGAAAAAGGATTTATTACTTATGAACAATTAGCTAATGCTTTAAAAGGTCTTGATTTAGATGCTGATAGCTTAGATGATTTATATAATGTTTTTAATGAAAATAATATTGCTATTTTATCCGAGGAAGATGAAGGAAATTCTGGAGATGAAAAAATATTATTAGATGATAATTCTTTAACTAAAGATTTAACTATTAATGATCCAGTTCGTATGTATTTAAAAGAAATTGGTCAAATTAAGTTACTAACTTTAGAAGAAGAATCTGAACTTGCTGATCGTATTTTAGCAGGTGATGCTGAAGCTAAAAATATTTTAGCAGAATCTAACCTAAGACTTGTTGTATCAATTGCTAAAAGATATGTTGGACGTGGTATGTTATTTCTTGATTTAATTCAAGAAGGTAATATTGGTCTTATGAAAGCCGTTGATAAGTTTGATGTATCTAAAGGATATAAATTTTCAACATATGCAACATGGTGGATTAGACAAGCTATAACTCGTGCAATTGCTGATCAAGCGCGTACTATACGTGTTCCTGTTCATATGGTTGAAACAATTAATAAACTTGCTCGTGTACAACGACAATTAACTCTTGAATTAAATCGTGAACCATCTGAAGAAGAATTAGCTAAGAAGATGGGTATTAGCGTTGAAAAAATTCGTGAAATATATAAAATTAGTCAAGATCCAGTTTCTTTAGAAACACCAATTGGTGAAGAAGATGATTCACATTTAGGTGATTTCATTAAAGATGAACGTAATCAATCTCCAGAAGAATTCGCGACTAATGAAATGCTTAAAGATGAAATTAGTGAAGTATTACTTACTTTAACTGAAAGAGAAGAAAAAGTAATTCGTTTACGTTTTGGCCTAGAGGATGGAAAACCAAGAACTCTTGAAGAGGTTGGGCAAATGTTTGGTGTTACTCGTGAACGTATTCGTCAAATTGAAGCAAAAGCTTTAAGAAAATTAAGACATCCATCTCGCAGCCGTAAATTAAGAGATTATATGGGTGAATAATGATTTCAAAAAGACTGGAAAAGATTGCTTCATTAATTCCAAATAATAGTAAAGTAATTGATGTTGGATGTGATCACGCTTTATTGGATATTTATTTAGCTATGGATAAAAATTGTACATGTGAGGCATTAGATATTTCAGCATCAGCATTAAAAGGTGCTAAAAATAATATTCATAAATATAAGCAAGATAAAAAAATTAAATTAACTAAAACTGATGGCTTAGAAGGTGTTTCTATTAATGATAATGATTACATAGTTATTTCAGGAATGGGAACCAGTACTATAAAACATATTTTACAAACAAATAAATTAAGTAATAATTTAATAATTTCTACACATAATGATTATGATGTTATGCGTGCTTATGTTGTTAAGTTAGGTTACAAGATTGATGAAGAATTATTTATTATAGATAAAGAAAAGCCATATATTATTATCAAGTTTTTAAAAGGTGATAGTAATTATTCTTTGGATGATATGATGTATGGTCCAATATT
>JAFXOW010000041.1 GCA_017528315.1 Bacilli bacterium | reverse complement strand
GAAGTTACCCATGTTATTCCATATTGTGGAATTAATAAAGATAAGCTTTTAATACCAATTTCACGAACTGAAGCAACATTATCAGTTAAATAATTGAAAAATAAGCCTTCAATATTATTTTTAAAAACTTCTAATCCATATTTAACTCCTAATTTAGCTAAAGTATCATAAACACATTCTCTTATTCTATATTGAGTATCTTTTTGCATTGTTCCTAAAAATGAATTAATTGAGCTTAAAAGACTACCATCGCTTGATACAAAAATATCATACATAGATTTTGCTACACCAAGTCTGACATCAGCATTTTCATCTTTCATTAAAGTATCCATCATTGTCCCTAAATTAGCATTAAATCCAGTATATCCAATAATTTTAGCTATTGGACCAAATAATAAACCTATATTAGATTTAGTATCTTTATTTGATTCATTATTTAATCCTCTTAATGTTGGAACTATTAAAGATGTGACTTTATCACTAGGTAATTTGCTAATTATTGCATTGAGAGCTTTTAAAGCTGAGGCTTTAACTTCTGTTTCACTATCTTTCATTAAAGTGCATATAGGTTGAACTAAATCGACATTTGAACTACTTGGGAAATAGTCAATAAATTTAGGATATAAATTAGCTAATTCATTTCTTACCCTCCAAGATTTATCAATTGAGGCGGCATTAATATTTTGAATATGTAATTTTTGAGATTCAGGATCTTGGAATATTTTAGATAATTGAACAATTGAAGGTAAAATAGTAACTCTAACTGTATCAGATTCATTCATGAATTTTTTGTAATAATTTAACATTTCAGATTTAACTGTTTCTTTTTCAATAATTAAGCAAAGAGGGCCAAATTCTTTAGCTGCAGTTCTTTTAATAATAGGAGTATCATCATCGCATAATTTTGAATATAAATTAACTAATCTTTCTTTTTCTTTACCAGCTTTAGGATAGCAAATTCTAATTAAATAACAAGAAGAAACTTTCCATTGAAAAGCTTCCATATTTGAAATATTTAATACCATTGGTATTAAATCTTTTTGTACTTGTTCATCAGTCATAGAAGGTACCCATTTTCTTAAACCTTCAACTGTACTTTCTCTGACGACAGTTTCTTCGCATCCTAATAATAATTGAAATAGAGGTAAAACTGCTGTCATTTGTTTTGCATCTAAGTAAGATTTAAAATTTGGAAGTTCCTCACTAATTGCTAAAAGTACTTCATCTTCTTCAGTTGGAATTATCTTTTGAATATATGGGATAAATTCGCTTATTATTTTTTCTGGGGGAAAAACTGCCATAATGACAGGGAATCTATGGATTGCGTTAACTTTTATTTGAATATCATCATTTTCAAGCTCTTCTTTTAATAGGTTTAATGGGTTGTCAGACATATTAAAAATAAATAATTTAAAGATTTATGTTTTTAAATATGTTGTTTAATATTTTAAAAAAAAATTAATTAAAAATATTATTTTTTTAAAATAATTATATAATTTAGATTAAATATTAATATTATATATAATTTTTTATATGGGGATTGGGGATTGGGGATTGGG
>JAFXOW010000009.1 GCA_017528315.1 Bacilli bacterium | reverse complement strand
TAATCAAGTTATAACATATGTAATACCTGGAATTGGAAATTATGAATTTCATTTATTTACTAAGAATTATCAAGAATATAAAAAAATAATTACAGTTACAAATGAAGATATGGAAAGTGTAAGTCCTCCAAGTGAATCACCATCTACAGAAGATCCAAGTACAGAACCCACTGGAACATGCGAAGCAATATTAAAAGGAGGAAAAACAACAGTAACTGTAAAATCAGATAGTAATATTGAAAAATATTCTTATAATGGAGAGGAAACAAATAGTAGTATATATGTAACAAGCAAATATTTAAGAACATCAACTGTAATTTTAACAGGTAAAAATGGAAAAACAACTAAGATAAATTGTAATGTTAAACTAGAAACCCTACCTCAAATAACTCCACCAAGTAGTTATCAAAAAAAGTATTCTGCCTCAAGTGATACATTAAAAGTAAATGTTGTATATAAAGATGGTTTTTATTTAAGTTATATATGGGTTAAAGATCCGATTAATCAATTAAAAAAACAATTAACATCAGGAAGTTCAAAAAAACCAGCTAAGATTTTAGAAACTGCAATTAAGAATAATAAATTAAGTAATAAAATTGTGTTAGGTTTTAATGCAAGTTCTCCTGTTAATGATAAATATTGGACAAGTTTAAAAAAATATTCAGAATACTATTTAAAAGAACCATCACCTTTATTGATTTATAATGGGAAAGTTATAATAAATGATTATAAAAGATATCCGGTAAAACGACCTATATATTATATAAGTCAAAATAATGAATTAAAATATATTTCTAATATATCTAGTAAATCTCAAGAAGAAAGAAAGAAAATATTTCAAAATGTAATTGATAGTGGAGTTCAGAATACATTTATATTTCGTCCTGTATTGGTAAATAATTATAAAGTATCTGATTTTAGTAAAAATACAAGTGATTTTTATAAAGATAAAGCAAGAAGACAAGCTTTATGTCAATTAGATAGTAATAATTTTATTTTAATTACTTCTAAAAATGGTGAATCAGCAGGAAAAGTTAAGCTTTCAACACTAGCAAGTTTTGCTGGAAAATTAAAGTGTAAAATAGCTGCTAATTTAGATGGAGGAGGTTCAAGTGCAACTTTCTTTAAAAAAAGAGGAACAAGTACAGTGACTACTGTTACTGGTGGAGGGCGAGATTTAACATCGGTAATGTATTTTACAGAATTGAATTAAAATCATATTAGTTAGAAAAATAAAGGAGACTTTAATGTTAAAGTCTCCTTTATTGACAACTATTTTTTTTTATGATAATATGAAACATATTATAATAGTGGTCTAAAAATGGAAGTGAGTGATAAATTGTGATTGGGGATATTTGTGAAAATCCAAATTTTTTAAAAGCATTATCTATAACATCTACAATAATTAATGTTATATTGTTTGCTATACCAATGATTTTAATGTTTATGGTAATTTTAGATGTAGTAAAAATGATTTTAGGTAATAATGAGATTAAAGAAAATCTTGGAACAATATTCAAAAGGATAATTGCTGCAGTTATAATTTTTTTAGTACCAACTTTTGCTAGACTATTTTTAAATATGATTACCAGTGGAGAAAATGCTTTAAGTAATTATACTAGATGTTTAAATAATATAAAAAATATAAGTTATTATCAAACAAGATATGATGCTATTAAGGATCAAACTGAAAAAGCAAAGGAAGAAGAAAAGTTGAAACAAATTGCTAATTATAATTTGTATTTAGAACAAAAAAAAGCTTTATCAAAGGCTAGAGCAAACTCTTCATCATCAACGAACCCTTCAACATCAACGAATCCTTCAACATCTACTCAGTCTGCTGCAAATAAAAAATATAAAGTACTTATAAATCCATCTCATCAAATTTATAATAAGACTAAAAGTAGTAATAAATTGTATAAAACCGAAAAATTATCTATGTATATATTTGCTGATTTAGTAAAAAAAGAATTAAAAGCAAGAGGATATACTGTTTATTTAGATGCCTATAATAATGATACAAAACTACAAACTGGACAAATACAAAAATTGATTAATGAAAGTAATGCTAAAAAAGAATCAGTAGTTTATCTTGCATTACACAGTAATGCAACAGGTACTTCTGCTCAAAAGATTGGTCCAGCTGTATATTATGCTTCTGGTTTTTCAAATAGTGAAAAACTAGCAAGTAAAATATGTAATACAACGTATGCAGTATACAAAAACAATTCATTAACACCATCTTTTTCTTTGTCAGGCTGTACGCATACAAGTACTAGAATATCAGAACCCAAAAGATTTTATTCAAATGGAGGAAAAGGTGCAGCTGTTCTTATAGAAATTGGATATCATGACAATGTTAAAAATCAAACATTTATAGAGAAAAAAGGACAAGAACTTGCAAAAGCAGTTGCAGATGGTGTAGATAATTATTTAAGTTTAAAATAATATTTATAGGTAAAGTTGGAGGTTATATAATGATTAGAAAAATTATAGATATAATAAAAAATCATAAGTTTATATTTGCTTTTGTAATTCTATTTTTACTTTTATTAATTATAAATTACTTTTTTATTCCATCAAGTAATAATCAAGTCAAATCTTATATAAGTAATTTAGGTTATAAATGTGAAGATGAATCAAATTATTATCATTTACTAAAATCTTCAACAAATATGGATGAGTATTTGAATAATGTAAATAATAATATAAATTCTACTTATGAAGAAAATTTTTTTGATACTGATTTTTTATCTTTTAAAAAAAGTATAAAAAAATATGAAGATAAAATTGAATCTAGTTTAGATGAATCTTTTAATTATAAAACTATGGAAGTTGATTATGATTATAAAATGATTATTAATGATTTTTCATCAGTTGTTTTTAGTGGTAGTTATAATTATAATAATAGTAAAGTTAATTTTACATGTAATAAGGAATATGCATATAATTTTGAATCTATTGATGATAATACAATTTGTGAAAAAATTAAATATGATGTTCAAGATTTCTACATGGAGTCTATAAAGTTATTTGATGGTAGTAGTGTATTAAATAAAGCTATATCAAAGTAAAAGTTTTAAATATATAATTTATAATGAAAAAAAGAATTGCTATTTAATAATAACAATTCTTTAATTTTAAATTCTTTAATTTATTTTGCTTTTAATCTTTCATAATAAATTGTTTCAGCAACTGCCATATATGGTTCTAACCAAATTAGAATTAATCCAAATGTTAATGGAATTAATAAAGCCCATCCAATGAAGCTTAAGCAGAATACAAAATAATCCCATTTATAGCCTTTCATCATTTCACGACTTTTTTTCATAGAGTCAACTGCACTTAAATCAGTATCAACTACTATATAAGTAACCATAGTATAAGCAAATGCTAAGATAATTCCTGGAATAATTACTATTGAAGCAACAGCAACAATAATTCCAACTAAAAATTCAGCAACAATAATATTTAACCATTTTTCTTTAATACAATTTATAATATCGTTAAATTCACATTTTCCAGTTCTTACAAAATTAAGCACATATTTTTTGTAAGCAATCATAGCTATTCCTAATACAAGTCCAAATACAATAAGAATAACTGAATTTCCAAATGACGCATTAGCATAAGTGACTGCTCCAGTTGTTATATCAACAGTTGCTTTTGGTGATAATAGTGAACTAACCATTCCTGATAATGCTCCAATTGCAAGTGATGGCCAAAGTAACTTCCAAAGATTACCTTTAATTTTTGATTTAGCTGATTCCTTAATTTCCTTTCTGTTCATTTTAAAAATACTCCTTTCCTATATCTACAAGATATATCTAATTATATTATACATAAAATAAAAAAATTATCAAGTTAAAAAAATAGTAAATTAATAAGAAAAATTAATTGCTTGTTTATTATTTTTTGTGTATAATTTTTTTGGAGAGGTTTTTATGAAAGTAAGTTTAAAAAATTATTCAAGTATATTTGTTTTAGTTAGTGCAATCTTATTTTTAATACTTGGAGCGGTAATGTATACTAAACCAGATGCTGTTGTTATTATCACAACATATGTTTTGGGAAGTTTATTAATTGTGATTGGACTATTTAAATGTGTAAAAAATTATTTAGATGTAAAAAAAGATAATAGTATTTCATCAACCGAAATGATTGTTGGAATTGTTTTAGCTATCTTTGGCGTTATATGTATTTTTTTAGCAGGAGTCGTTGAAGCATTAGTTCGATTAATAATTGGTGGATGGATGATATTTTCTGGAATTAATAGTTTGATAAATACATTGTATTTAGAAAAGAAAACTAGTAAGTTTTGGATATCTCTAATATTATCTTTAGTTATTATAGGAGGAGGACTATATACAATACTGGAAGCCAATTTAGCTTTTCAAGCCATAGGAATAGTCTTAATGATATATGCTGTTTTAGAGATAATTGGTTTTATCTTTAATAAAAATACTTTAACAGTTATTAAAACAGAAGTCGAAAGAAATGATAAAGTAATAGATGCTGAACTCATTGAAACCAAAGATAATAAAAAGAAAAAAGATTCTAAAAACTAGAATCTTTTATTATGCTATTATTTTATTAATGAAATTTATAACTATATCATTACATAAATATAAATTAATAATATAAAATATTAGACTAATTAAGGTAAATAATTTAAAATTATCATATTTAATTTCATTTGTAATTTTTTTAATAAGTAAAATAAATAAGACAAGTTCTAAAGTTAAGAATAATATAACTTGAAGTCTTAATATAGTAAAGGTATAAGCACTTATATACAAAAACATTCTATAATATGAATTAAATATTAATAATATAGAAAATCCAATTAGAACTAGTAACAAAATATTTATTAATTTATTATCTTTTAATTTAGTTTTATAAATTGTAAAAATAGTTATAATAAAGTTAATACTAGTAATAAATAATAATTGAAAGAAACCTTCTCTAGCATATTCAGCATAAGTATATTCTATTGGAATATTTAAAAAATTGGTAGTAACTTTAGATATTTCAGTTATTAAAAATAACATAAATACTAAATTTATTAAAATAAGTATGGTTCCTAAAGTACTACTTGAAACATTTATTAATTTTGTTTTATTTTCTTCATCTTTTCTTTTTAGCATGTAATTGATAAAAATACTAAAAGTTAAAATAAATGATATAGATATAACAAATAAATTTTTCCAAATAAATTCAATATTTAAAATATTTAAAATATTATTAATAATATTTTCTATAAAATATCCAAAGTAATAATCAGCACTAGAAAGTAGGAGAAGTATTACTATACAAATTGGAATACCTATAATTAAACCTAAAATAATATGTAATATTTGTTTACTATGAGTTTTTTCTTTAAATAACTTATTAATATTATTTAAATTAGTAAATAATTTATCTAAAAAAATACTAAATATTAAAGGAAAAAGTTCACTTGTTAATTGAAATTTTTTATTAATTAAACTAAATATAAAATAGGTTATTAAACAAAGAATAATAAATATATTTAATACCTTATTACTAGAATTAACATTAAATATTAAAGAATTTATTAATATTAATCCAATAGGAATTAATAAATATAAACTATTATGATTATTTATTAATTTATTATGATATAAATTAATTAAATAAGTTGTTAGAACTATTAGACAAGGAATAATAAATCCTCTTAAATAAAAATCAATTTTTAAGTTAAAAATAATAGCAATTAAAAATGTTGATATTATTAAAGAAATTGTTAAAAACTTTAAATCATATTTTTGGTAGCTTTCTTCTAGGTTTTTAAATTCATTCATGAGAATCCTCCTTATATTCTAAAATATCTTTTGGACTACAATTCAATACTTTACAAATGGTATCTAAAGTTGAAAATCTTATAGCTCGGGCTTTATTTGTCTTTAAAACAGAAAGATTAGTTGTAGTTATACCGGTTCTTCTACTTAATTCATTCAAACTCATTTTTCTTTTAGCCATCATAACATCTAAATTTACTATTATCATACAGTTAGATCCAACTCCTTTTTATTACTATTTGCAACTTTAAATATTTCACTTAAAGTGTAAAAACAAAGACTAACAATAAAAGTAATTACACAAATAGCAATGGAAATAATAGTTGGAATAAAGAATAATTTAATAAATATAATAAATGAAAGAATCATAAAAAGAAAAGATAAAAGTTTTAAATATTTTTCCGTATAAATTGTAAAAGGATTATCTTTATAGATATGATTAAACATAAGAATTAAAATATAAAGTATTCCTAAACTAATAAAGTAACAAGTAAATAAAGCAATTTTATAAAAGATTGTTTGATTAGAAAATTCTTTTAAGTTTTCTGTTCCTATTAAATTAAATATAGTTGGTATAAATGGAATTAAAATTATACCGATAATTAATATTATTCTAAGTAAAATAGAAATAAATCTTGATAAATTATTTTTTTGCATATAAAATTCACCTCAAGTTAATAGTATATCATCTAATTTATGTTTGTCAATATAAATTTATCGATTATCATAAAATTATTTGATATTTAGTTTATAAATAGCATCATTAACATTATCTTCATTTATACCTTCATTATAAAAGTTGGTATGAACTAAATGAAATAATAATTCGCAGTCAAAATCTGGAAATATATCATCATTTAATATAATATAGTTTGTAATTTCAGGATGCTTTTTAAGATAAGTTTTTATTTCTATACCTCTTTTACTATGAATATAATCTGTAATATCAATAACAGGAATACTCAATTTAATTAAATAGTCTTCAATTAAAGGATAAAAATTTAAAATTCTCCAACTAGAACTAATTACAACTTTACTATTAGTTCTATCACATATTTCTTTTAATAAATAAAGTTTATCTATATCAATTTCTAATAATTTTTTTATTAAATTGTATTCATTATCTTTTAAATATTTATTATAATTTAATATAATATTATATATTTTTTTAAAATAATTTATATAATTTAAAACACCATCAATATCTAAAAAAATTACTTTCATAATGACTCCTATTTCTTAATAGATTATATTATAGATTATTATTCTTTAAAAATATATAAAAAATTCACTAAAAAAACATATTTTTTTATATTTTTTGTGATATACTTATACGTGGTAGGAGATAAAAGAATGAAAAAGGAATTTAAGAACCTAGATGAACAAATAGAAATTTTAAGAAATAAAGGTTTGAAAATTGATAATAACGAATATACAAAAGAAGTATTATTTCGTGAAAATTATTTCTTTTTAAATGGATATAGACATTTACTTATGAGAAGTAATGTTGATAGAAGATATATTGAAGGTTCTACGTTTGAAGAATTATATAGTTTATTTTTATTTGATAGAGTACTTAGAAATATTTTATTTAAAAATATTTTAATAGTTGAAAATAATATTAAATCGATTATAAGTTATCAATTATCAATTAAATATGGTTATCGAGAAAAAGATTATTTAGTTCCAAAGAATTTTACAGCTAATAAAGAAAAAAGCAAACAAGTTGCAGATATATTAAGAAAAATGAAGAGACAAATTAATTTAAATGCTACTCAACATTCAGCAACAAGTCACTATGTAACAAATTATGGTTATATTCCTTTATGGGTTTTAGTTAAAGTATTATCATTTGGAATAGTTGGTGAATTATATTCAATTTTAAAGAAAGAAGATCAATTGGGAATAGCTGAAATATATAATATGGATGTTGACACTTTGTTAAATTATTTAACAATTCTTTCTAATTATCGTAATTTATGTGCTCATGAAGATATTTTATTTTCTAATAAAACTCAAAGAAATATAACTGATAATAAATATCATAAGTTATTAAATATTCCAATAATGGATGATGAATATATATATGGTAAAAATGATGTATTTGCTTTAGTAATTATCTTAAGACAAATGTTAAGTCGCAAAGAATTTTCAAATTTAATGGAAGAAATAAAACATAATTTAGATAATTTAGAATTAAATTTACATAGTATAAAAATAGATAAAGTATTAGATGGAATGGGTTTTCCCAAAAATTATTATGATTTAAAAAATATAGATGAGGTGATAGAATGAAAAAAAATAATAGTTTAAATTTAATTATTTGTTTATTTATAGCATTTATTGGTGGAGGGCTTTTAATGTATTATATCTTCTATAATACAGATGCTTTAGATAATAGTGGAACGACTGTTGCAAGCGGAATTAATACATGTAAATCTTGTAATGGTACTGTAATTGTCAATGATGGATCATTATCAGCTGCAGTTGATAAAATATATGATGCTGTCATGATGGTTAGAAATTATAAAGGAGACCAAATTCAATCTACTGGGTCAGGATTTGTTTATAAAACTGATGACAAGTATGGATATTTACTTACTAATCACCATGTAGTTGATGGAGCTACTAAAATTACATTAATTAGAAGTGACGATCAAGAAATAGAGGGAGAAGTTTTAGGAAGCGATAGTTATTTAGATTTAGCAGTTGTTCGTATTGCTAAAAAAGACGTTCTTGATGTTGCTAGTATTGGAACTAGTGAAAATTCTAAATTAGGTGATACAGTATTTACAGTGGGTTCACCTTTAGGATACGAATATCGTGGAACAGTTACAGATGGTATTCTTTCGGGAAAAGATAGAATGGTAACTGTTAGTATTTCAGGTAACTCTGATGATTATGTTATGAAAGTTTTACAAACTAATGCAGCTGTTAATCCTGGTAATTCTGGTGGACCACTTTTAAATGCTGAAGGAGAAGTAATTGGTATAATTTCACTTAAGTTAGTTGAAACTCAAGTTGAAAATATGGGATTTGCTATTCCAATTGAATATGCTATGAGTCATATTGAAAACTTAGAAAAAGGAAATGCCCTTGTAAGACCAATGCTAGGTATTAGTATGATAAATGTAAATGATACTTACTCATTATATAGAAGTGGTATTATGCTTGATAAGAGTATTACAGATGGTGTAGTAGTTGTTGAGGTTTCTAAAGATTCAGGTGCTTCTAAATCAGATTTACAAAAGGGTGATGTAATTATTAAATTGAATGATGAAAAAATTGCCAATTATGCTTATTTAAGATATGAACTTTATAAATATAATGTTGGAGATACAATAACAGTTACTTATTTAAGAGATGGTAAAGAACATACAACTAAAGTAACTTTAACAGAATATAAAGAAGATTAATAGAAAAAACTACCTAAATTTAGTCATTTTGGTAGTTTTTTTTAATTATTAGGTATTAATAATATTTGACCTACTACTATTTCATCATTTAATAAATTATTAAGTCTTCTAATACTTTCTTTTGATGTATTAGTTTTATTTGCAATAGAATCTAAGTTATCATTAGTTCTTACAACATAAGTCATATAATTACTAGTATTTGGAATAATTAATTTTTGTCCTATTTGTAGCATATTATTTTCTAAATTATTCTTATTTTTTAACATATTAATACTTATATTATAACGTTTAGCAATAGAATATAAAGTATCATTAGGTTTAACTATATAAGTAATATCTAAATTACTATTATTAGTTGGAATTAATAATTCATCACCAATAGTTAAAAGAGTTGAACTCATTTCATTAAAATTTATTAAATCATTTAAAGAAATATTAAAACGTTTGGCAATTGAATATAGATTATCACCTTTTTTTATAGTATAGATTATATAATCACTTGGATTTGATTGTTCAACTTTAGTATTTGGTATTTTAAGTATTTGTCCAACTTGTAAAATGTTAGAACTAAGATTATTAAAGGCTTTTAAAATACCAACTGTTGTATTAAATTTGTTTGCTATATCATATAAATTATCATTTCTTTTTATAATATAATTAAAATAATTATTCATTATTCACCTCAATTAATTATATGCAATAAAAAAAGAATATTTAAAAATACTCTTTATTTTACTCTAATAACATTTTCTTTTCTTGATTTATAAAGTTTTATAAAACCATCTTTAAATGTTTCCATACAAATTGGAATATCATGTTGATTTAAAAAATTAATAACAGTGTATATATCAGCTTCATTGTTTATTTGAACTAAATCATTATTAATATTAAAAGTAAATTTAGTTTTGAATAAGCTAGTTAAACGAGAACTCTTTAAAAAGTCTATTGTTTTATGGTCTGAAATAGATGCTTTTAATAATTTGTAATCTTCTTTACTCAAGATTTCTTCTGCTGCTTTAGCTATTTCAGAAATATCATAGTTGGTTAATAAACAAAAGTCTATTAAACTAATACTATTATTGTTTTCTTTAATAAAATCTATTATTTTCAAAACGTCATTTTTAATTGTTTCTTCTTTAATTATATCTTTTATAGCAAGAATATTTAGATATTCTTCATATAAACTTTTATTTCTTTTTTTTATATTTAAAACAACATTCTGTTGAAATTTTTGCTTTAATAAACCATTATTAAAACAAAATCTTGTTAAACTGTAATTAGAATTTATAAAATCATGAATTAGATTTTCTCTAACTATATTTGAATCTTTATTTTCAACTCTTAATGGATTAAGTTTTCTATATAAATAGTTTTGATAACAAGTTAATTTTCCTTTCAATTCGTTTACTAAATCTTTTTTTAAATAAAAGGTATCAGGCCGATAGCAATAATAATAAGATAAGAAATTGCGATTTAAATAATTGATATCAGCTTTTATAGAATCTAAATAACTAATTATTTCTTCTTTAGTTTCAAGTGTACTTATAACATCCAATACTTTAACATATTCTGGTATATTTAAGCTTTCATCAATGTACTTACGAACATTATTTAAAAATTGTTCCATAGTAATTTCAAAATTCTTAGCATAGATAGCCATTTGATCTAAATTGTTATTACATTTAATAAAACATTGATAATATATTTCTTCAAAATTATCATTTTTTTTGTTTAACATAATAATTCCCCCTTAAAAACTAGACTATTATAACAAATATTTAACAAAATTGCAAGAAAAAAAGAATTTAGTTAGTAGAACCAAATCCTCCTTCACCTCTTTCTGTTTCATCAAGTTCTTCTGTTTCTTCAAAATTAACTTGAATAAATGGGGTAATAACTATTTGAGCAATTCTTTCATTAGGACTAATAGTTTGAATAGTTTTTGATTGATTAAATAAAACAACTTTAACTTCACCACGATAATCTGCATCAATTACACCAACTTTGTTAGCTGGAGCAAGACCTCGTTTTGTACCTAAGGAACTTCTAGCATAAATTAATCCAACATATCCTCTGGGAATAGCCATAGCAAGTCCTGTATTAATAACTACTGTTTCTCCTGGTTGAATTTCTATTTCATTATCCAAAATGGCATAAAGATCCGCTCCTGCTGAATCTATTGTTCCATAGGTTGGAATAACAGCTCTATCATCTAATTTTTTAATTTTTAAATTTTCCATTTTAACCTCCATACACAATTCTACTAAAGTTCCCAAAAAAAATCTACTTATTTTGGGAATTATTTTTTTTTAGTTTTTTTTCATTATAATCTAAGTCATAAAAATTAATATCATAGTCTTTCATCATTAGAAAGCCTTCTTTAAATGCAATAAATATTCTTTTTATAAATGATAATTCTTGCTTTTTTAAGTCTTTTAAACTAATATTTTCTGGATAATCAGTTAATACTATATTTTCTTTTTCTAAATCTAATTTACTAAAATAGTGTAGAAAATTAAAATTGGGATTTAAAACTAATTTAGTTTTTTTAAAGTTGATATAAGCAAATGCTTTTTGATTATAAATACAATTTATTAAATATCTTTTAAATATTTCAGAGTTTTTCCATTCATGTTTAACATAAGTAAGTGTTTCTTTAATAAAAAAGTTTTTAAAATTGCTTTTTTTCATTCTTGCTTCAAGAAATGGTGTTAATTTAAAATTATAATAATAGTTATATAGTCCAATTCCAAATTCTAAAAATTCAAATGGAATATCACATTTTAATACAACTGATTTTTGGTTATTAATAGTATATTTTCTGCTTTGTAATTCTTCAGCATTTTCTGGTAATATAAAAAAATGTAAATAGTCATCATTATCATATGTAAAAGTATTTAAACCAAATTCTCTAGGATTATTAATATTACAAGTATTAGTTGGTATTACTCTATATAAAATCATATTTATCACCACGAGTAGTTATTTTATCACAAATAAAAAAATAGTAAAACAAACTTTACTATTTATTTAATACTTTAATAT
The DNA here is from genome assembly GCA_017528315.1 of Bacilli bacterium. GTDB lineage: Bacteria > Bacillota_I > Bacilli_A > RF39 > UBA660 > RUG591. Next base: position 8,722 of record JAFXOW010000009.1, on the reverse strand, counting down.
TTTTAAGTTTATTTCTTCTTTTTTCTCTTTCTTTACCACATAATTTACTAATAGAAACATTAAATTCTTTAGAAAAACGATATAGATTAGAAGTTGACATTTCTATTAAACCTTTTTCGTATCTTGCAATACATGGTTGAGATACTCCAAGAATTGTAGCAATATTTTCTTGAGATAATCCATTTTCTAATCTAATTTCTTTTAAGTTAGTAGCTAATTTATTTATATCAAAGCCTTTAATTAAATAATTACTTTCTTTTTGGTTTGTAATACCTAATATATAATCAATACTATAATTAAAATAATCAGCAAATAAAGATAGATATTTTATAGGAATTATATTTATCCCAAGTTCCCATAAAGAATATGTTGAACGATTTACTTTCAAAATATTAGCCATATCTTTTTGACTTAGGTCGTGATCCTCCCTTATATCTTTTAATTTTTGTACATCTAACATAATTTACCACCATTTTAATTTTTACATTTTAAGTGGTAATAAAAGGTTATATGCTATTTTTAGTTATAATTTTCCAATTTTATGATATAATTACTTGGTAAAGACGAGGTATTTAAAATGCGAGAAGCAAAAAAAATAGATAAATTAATTAATAATGCTTTAGAAGAATCAAATGATTTTTTAGAAATATATAAATCAGAATTAAATCATTATAAAAAACATTTAAATTATTTAGAAAATAACAAACCTTTATTTTTTATGAAACGAAGTCTTGTAAAATACGAACAAGAAAAGACTGATACAATTAAAAATATTACTAGGTGTCAAGATAAAATTAATGAAGAGTTAATAATTATTGAAAATTTAATTAAAAACCAAAAAAACACAAAATAATGGAAATAGTATAACACACAACTTGTGTGTTATTAAAGTTATCCAATATATGCGATATTATGTTTAATATTTATTTGTAATAAAAAAATGTGAAATATTAGTATACAATTATAGATTTTATGATATAATTAAACCATGTTCCTTGTGTGGCGGAACTGGTAGACGCGCACGACTCAAAAACCCGCAATGCAAGAGATGTTATAAAATGTTTAAATAGTTGATACCACTGAGATTATCTCTTTTGATAATCTCTTTTTCTTTGATTCTTGTGGGGAAAATTGTGGGAAAGGTTAATTATTAAATGTTATTTATTCATAACAGGTTGAATTTGGGGTGAGAAATAGTTTCTAACAAATGAAAGCATTGCAGTAGGTATATTTCGCTGCCTTATATTAAAAAATGAAGAACTTGCGTTTTCTTTATTTACAAAAAAAATATAAGTGATATAATAAATACCATAAGCATAGACGAAAGAGATGGTGTTGTGCTTTTAATTTAAAAAAAGGAGGTGAAATAAGTGGAAAAAAGAGGAAATGGTAAAATAATAGCTATAGTAGCATTAGTTCTTGCAGTTGCAGGGTTATCATTAGGTTTTGCAGCTTATTCAACAAGTTTACAAATAACAACTGAAGCTCAATTTACTCCAAATAAAAACTGGAATGTTGGATTTTCTACAAATGGAACAACCATTGAACAAGTGAGTACAGCTACTGCTTTACCTGGACAAACTAGTAGTGCTAACAATGGTAGTGTAGATGTTACAAAATATACTATTAATCAAACTAATGGATCAACTGCTATTCTTAACACAACAGATAAAACAGAAGTTACTTATACTTTAAGTATTGTAAACACAGGAACTCTAGATGCATATCCAGATTCATTAACTTTTGCAAGTCCTAACGCTTTAACATGTTCAAATGTTTCAGAATCAAATGCTACCGTAATAGAAGGAGCTTCCGGTGCAGGAACAAGTAGTACAGGTGGAAATACAGCATCAGTAAGTCAATCAGATTGTGATGCAATGTTTGGAGTATCTTTATCTGTAAACGGAACTGCATATACTCCTAGCAATGCTTCAACATTCTCAAGTAATGGAACATTGACTAAAGCAGGAGGATCATTAGATTCAGTCCCTGTTGTATTAAGAGTATGGTATAAAGGAGATTCAGCTGCATCAGCAGCTGCAGCAAAATTAGATGGTGATATAAAAGTTACTGTTGGAACTATTACTGCAGTATATAAGAGTAATAATTCATAAAAGATATATTGAGATATAGTAGAAATATTATATCTTAATATACTTTAACAAGATTATTTAGGAGATGGTTTATGAAAAAGGGGTATAAAAAATTATTAATTTTTGAATTTATAATTATATTCCTACTTCTTTTAAGTAGTTTTGTATCAAGTATATTAAGTGAATATTTAAAAATATTATTTTTAATTATTGTGTTAATACTATTTAAATTATTATTTGGGTTTGAAAAAGATAGGCATCGTTATACTAAAACAATATGTATAGATCTTATTATATACTTACTAATTTACTTTTTAGTGTATTATTTATCAGGAATATTTTTTACTTTTGTAAAAACCCCAAATTATTTAAATTATGATGGATTAATTAAAGTTATTATTCCAATTATATTAACGCTAATTATTAAAGAAGTTCTTAGATATATGATATTAAAAAAGTCTGAAGGATCAAAATTATTAATTATAATGACTTGTTTATTATTTATATGTTTTGATTTAGTGGGAACGTATAGTTATGATGTTTTATCATCACCGTATTCTATTTTTACATATATAGCAGTATCTGTTTTGCCTACTATAAGTGAAAATATTTTTTGTTCATATGTATCATATAAATCCGGATATAAGCCTGCTATAATGTATTTATTAATAAAAAAAATATATATTATTTTTGTTCCATTTGTTCCAAATCCAAATGAATATTTACATTCTGTTATAGAATTAATTATACCTATGATTTACCTTTATTTAATTTATAAATTCTATAAAAAAGAAAAAGACGAACAAATTGTTCAAGAAAACAATAAAAAAAGAATGATTAATTTAATTATTCCAAGTTTAATAGTTGTATTTTTAGTATATATTACCTCGGGATATTTTCATTATCATGCTATTGTAATAGCAAGTGGGTCAATGACACCTAATATTCAAAAAGGTGATGTTGTTATTATTGAAAAAGTTGATAATAAAAAAACTATTAAAGAAGGACAAGTTCTTGCTTATAAATATGGTAATATAATTATCGTTCATAGAATTGTAAAAAAAGTTCAAATAGATCAAGATGTATATTATTACACAAAGGGAGATGCTAATAATGATGTTGACAATTATAAAATAGAAGAAAGTCAAGTAATAGGAGTTGTTAATGTTAAAATCCCTTATATTGGTTATCCGACAATATGGATAAAAGAATTATAAAAGAATAGAAAGGAAGAGAATTTTTATGACAGTAACAAATGCTGCAAAAAAGAAAAATTTGAATAAAAAAAATAATAAAACTAACTCTACTTCTTTAAAAAATACGAAAAGGAAAGTTGAGAAAAAAAGATATTTTAGTTATTCAAATAGATTAATAATTTTTATTATTTTATTTATATGCTCTTTTGTTACATGTTTATATTTTGGATCTAAAACATTAGAAAGAGAAAAACAAAAACCTATTTCCTATATTAAAGACAAAAATATAGATTATAAAGTATATTTGAATAAAAATAAATTTTATGATACAGATTATTTAGAAATGAATAAAGCTTATATTGCAAGTTTAATAAAATATATTGACATAAATTTTAATTACAATTTTAATATTCAAAAGTCAACTAATATGGATTTTACTTATAAAATAATTGGTGAGCTTGTTATAGAAAATAATGGAGGGAACAAAAAATATTTAGAAAAACAATATACTTTATTAGAAGCTAAAGATAAAAGAATGTTAGAAGCAGATAATTTTAACATAAAAGAAAATATAGAAATAGATTATAATTATTACAATAAACTAGCAAATACATTTAGAAGCATTTATGGTGTTGATACTAATAGTTATTTAAATGTATATTTAGAAGTATTATCAAAAACAGATGAAACAATAAAATATAATATTAATGAAAAAGATAAAGTTAATCTAAAAATACCTTTATCAGAAAAAGCAATTGAAATAAATTTTGATCAAAATAATTCTAAAGAAATAAAAAAAACAATTCCTGAAGGAAAAGTAAAGTTTAATTTAGAATATTTAATTTTAGAAGCAATATTTTTAATAATCACGTCGTATTTTTTAATTAAATGTATAAAATATTTTGTAATTATTATGAAACCAACAACAAAATACGATAAATACATTGGCAAAATTTTAAAAGAGTATGATAGGTTAATTGTAGAAACAAATACAAATATTAATTTATCTAATTATAATATAATTGAAGTTCAAGCATTTACGGAACTTTTAGATGTAAGAGATAATTTAAAATCTCCAATTTTATACTATAATATTGCCAAACATCAAAAAGGAATATTTTATATTAAGAATGATAATGATATATATTTATTAACCATAAAAGATGTTGATTTAGATAAAAAAGCAAGAAAATAAATTATTAAATATTTAAGATATTTATTCTTTTATTTAAAGAATAGAGAAATATAATTTAATTAATAAAAAAGTAGGAGAAATAAATGATAAAGAGGTATAAAGAAACAAATAGGTATAAAAGTTTAATTGTTACAATGCTTTTTGGTGCTGTAATTACTTTAACTATTGGTTATTCTCTGTTTTCTACAGATTTAAATATTGGAGGAATATTTTCCATTGTGCGTATTCAAAAAGATATTAGAATAACAAATATAAGCTTAAATCAAACAGAAGGTGATGCATTATCAAATTATGAAGAATATAATGTAAAAAACATATATGCCAGTATAGATTTGCCCAATAGCAATTCATTTGTTGTTTATAAGATTGATATTACTAATATTGGAAATGTTGAAATGGGAATTTCTAATATAACAGGCTTACCTAATAATTTAAAATATACAATAGATGCAAATAACTATATAATGAAAGATCGACTTTGTGATAATACTGATAGTTCTTTGTGCAAACTTGGAGCAGTAAAAAGTATTTATTTAAAAATTGAATATGATGAAAATGGTTATGATAGTCAACATACAAATTATCCAATTAATTTAAATTTTGATTTTAAAAGAGTTTACACTATTACTTATAATGGATTTTTAAATACCAATTCTTTACCAGGATATATAATGGAAGATGAAACTAAAACTATTACTTTTAATAATACTTCATTTATTCCTTCTGAAGTTTTTGTTGTTGGGACTACATCAAGTTATAATTCTCCTACATTAACTTTATCTGGTGCAAATAGAAATATAACTGTGTATAGAAAATATGTTATTAATTATGTTTTAAATGGTGGAACTCAAGCAGCAAATCAACCAACTTCAATAGCATTTCTAGAAAGTGTAAGTTTATCTGATCCAACGAAAGAGGAATATAATTTTAATGGTTGGTATACCGATCCTGATTTTGAAGGGAATCCAGTATCTACGTTATATGGTGTTACTCAAGATATAACTTTATATGCAAGTTGGTCTCAATACGATTATTATATTAGGCATAAAGATTTTGATGGAACAGTAGGAAATATAATAGATACTGGTATAGAATTGTATAGTGCTGAAAATGTAAATAAAAATTTTCGTATAAAATTTACTATTGATAGTTATGATAGTTCTTATCCAAATACTACAATTGTAAATAATCAAGCTCCAACAATTTTATCTTCAATGAATGAAACAGGAGCACCATGGCCTGGTTTTGTTTATAGAGTATATAATAATAGTGGAACTGTATATAATCTTAAAATAAATGATTCACATGTAACTAGTTATAATACATTTTATCCTCTAGCAAGTGGTATTGATGTTGAAATAGTTCGTGAAAATGGAGTTATGTATACTAAAATTAATTCTAATTTATATACAAGAGTATTAGATTATGCGAGTTCAGTAGATACTTTTAATGTTCCTTTAACTATTGGTGGTAATATAAATAGTCAAGGTAATTATGATAGATTATTTAAAGGATCTTTATCTAATGTATCTGTAGAATTTTATGAAGGAAGCATTGTAAATATTGATCATCATGAATACTCGTATACAGAAATTAGAACAGAAGATTCATATCTATTAAATGGAACAATTGAATTTGATGGAACAAACTACATAGATACTGGAATAAATTTATTTTCTGCTGCAAATATTAATAAAGATTTTGAAATATCTTTGGTTTTAGAACAAATAGGAGGAAATAGTTCACAAGCAACACTTATAAATTTAAAAGATGAAAGTCAAAATAATGTTTGGCCAGGTGTTGCATATAGAATAAAAAGTGGTAATACATTTGAATTTACAGCTAGATGGCCTGGGCAATCAAATGCTTCAGTAACAGATAATGTATCCCCTTCAAAGATAATAAAAATTTCTAGAAGAAGTGGAATAATATATTATTCTGTAAATAATGCCACAGAGAAAAAACTAATTTCAACTCCACCAGCATCGTTAACTACACCTATTAATTGTAATTTAACATTTGGTGCATCAACAAATAGTGGTGTTCCTTTCCGATATGTTAGTGCTATAGTATCAAATATCAATGTTAATCTTTATGATAATAATGGCTGAAAAAGTATGTTATATTAAAAAAAAGGTAGGAGAAATGGAAGAAGAAAAAAAAGAATAATAAAGGAATAAGAATAATTATATTAATATTTTTAATATTATGTTTAGTAGCAGTAGTATATTTTATTTTTAAAATGGTATACATAGGACCAAATAACAATACAACAAATTTAGAAGAAAAAGAAACAGAAAAAGAAGAAATAAAATTTACAGAACTAACTAAATATACTTTAGAAGAAGGAGAAGAAAAAGAAATAACAGTAGATGGTAAAATCATTAAATTGAAAACCAAAGAAAATAAATGGTATATTAACAACAAAGAAATTAAAAATGCAGAAACTAGTTATAATCATAATGTTTTTGTAGTAAATAATTTAATGTTTTTTTCTTATTACGCAAGACAATCTGGAGATAAATACAACGTATATGATTTAGATGGAAAAGAAAAAATATTATCAGAGTCAGCAGTTAAACATCAACATGCATTATTAAGTGTTATGTTAAATACTGCTGTAAAATGGGATTTTATAGAATATAATCCATGTTCTAAACTAATTAAGAAACCAACTCCTATAAAAAAAAATGAAATTCTATAATGAAGATGAATTAGGCATATTGCTTGATAATTTAGAAAATGAGAATTTAACATTTAAAGCAGTTATTTATTTGCTTGTGTTAGGTGGATGTCGTCGCGGTGAAGCACTGGGTCTTACATGGGATTTAGTTGATTTTGAAAATGAAACAATTACTATAAAACGTAATCTTCTATATGTAAAAGAAAATGGAGTATATACAGATAAACCTAAAACGCTTAGAAGTAAAAGAACTATTTCAGTTCCAAGTGTATGTTTTGAATTACTAAAAGAATTAAAATCAAAACAAGTGGTAATGAAAGAGATGTACAAAGGTAGTTGGGTTGAAACACAACTTGATTATGTCTTTAAAGATGAATATGGTAATTATTTTAATCCCAATAGGCTAACTAGAAATTGGAATGCATTTATTAGAAAGCATAATTTAAAACATATACGTCTTCATGATTTAAGGCATACCTGTGCGACATTTCTTTTAAGTCATAATACACCAATAGCAACTGTGTCTAAGAAACTCGGTCATGCTGATAATTATACTACTTATAATTTCTATACCCATTCTATTGATAGAGATGAGGTAGAATCCTCAAAATTATTAAATGATATGGTATATAAACTTAGAAATAAAGAAGAGAGTGAAGAAAGTGAATAACTTTTTCCACTTTTTTGTTTGATTTTTAAAATTATATGATATAATTATTGTTGATTTGCTTGCGTGGCGGAATTGGTAGACGCACAGCACTCAAAATGCTGCGGTTTTGCGACCATGAGGGTTCAAGTCCCTCCGCAAGCACCAATTATAATTCTAGAATCGACTTGAAATAGAGTTGATTTTTTAATAATTAAAAGCGCTCGGAATATAGTAATCTTACGATTAGTAAGTTAATAAAAAAATAATTAAGTTTTATGTTATAATAGATAAAAGGAGGTAAAAAATGAAGAGAGCATTTCAAAATATAACTAATTCCATTATTGGTGTTTCAGTTTTATCATTAATTATAGGATTCATTCTTATATTATATCCATCTATGTCGTTAAAAACACTAGGAATTGTTAGTTCCATTTTTCTGATTGTTCATGGAATAATTTTACTATCTCTTGAAATGAGATTTATTAAAATATATGTTCCTTTTGAAAGTATGCTTACTGGTGTTCTTTCAATTATTTTAGGAATTGTATTATTTATAAATCCAGAGAGTGCTAGTATATTAATAACAATTGCAATTGGTATGTGGATTATAGTTTCTAGTGTAAATAACATTAAGGTTGCTTATTTCTTTAGAAATGTGAAAGCATTCCCATCAACATTAATGATCATTCTTGGAATCTTGGATATTATTTTAGGATGTTTAGTAATATTAAATCCGTTTGAAGCATCTATAACTTTAACATTATATTTAGGCATTATGCTTATTGTCCATTCAATATTTAATATTGTAGATATGATAATTCTAAAGAAAAATGTTAAAGATAAAGAGAATTATTTTAAAGAAAAAATTTCAAAGTTAATTCCAAAAAATGATTAAGGAGGTAGTTT
>JAFXOW010000008.1 GCA_017528315.1 Bacilli bacterium | reverse complement strand
TATTAATAACCTTCAACAATGCAAAAAAGGTAAATTTACTGTGACTGGTAAATTCTCAACTGATATAACTGAAGAAACTACATTTACCTTACCCTTATCATATCCTAAAATTGATGTTAAATGCAAAGTAAATAAAGCAACTAAAGATGAAGAAGTTGAATTGACTTGTAAAAATCAAAAGCAATTCAAGCTTGTAAATTCATTTGTAATTGAACCAAGATTACTCAAAAAAAAACATAAAGAATTATTATTTATAAAGAAAAAACTATATGAATTACATGAACAAACTGCATGTGAAGATTAAAATGAATTAAAATACCAATGGACAAAACAAAAACAAAAGGCAGATTTTTCATTCTTACAATTATCTCAATTCAAACCTGTTGGTAGAAAAGTTAATTTCTTCTTTGGAATAACTAAAGCCAAACAAGCTGCTAGTTTTAAAACTATATCTATTACTATTGTTGTTAGATTCCAAGCAAGATTAAAACAATCACAAGAAACAAGTCTCTAAGATCTAGATACTACTTTCACTGTAAAAGTAGAATATGATACAGCTTGTGGACTAAACTGCGAAAGTGATGATGCTACTAATACTCCTGCCAGAATGGAATTAAGCGAAGATACAATAAATGCTGGACTACCAGATACTCCAAATCCTTCGGTATTACCTATTTCTAAAGATTATTCCAATCCTGAAAATCTTAAACTAATAGATAGTTTACCTATAGTTTCTTTAGAAAGTATAGATGAATTAAATTGTGAAGAAACTGGTGAATATACTATTAATGGAAAAGTCACTTCTGGAACTTTAGAAAGTCAAAAAAATATTGAAATTCAATTTGGCACCCCTGATTCTACTGATCTTTGTGATATTAATGTAAATGGAGAAAATGTTGAGATGGATTGACATAATAAGGAAAAATTCTTTTCTTCCTCAATATTATTTGAGCATAATATTATCAAAGATTCAGATGGAAAAGAATTATTTATATTAAATAGTTACACAAATCAAAAATCATTTGCTTGTAATATTAGTTTTTCTTCTGTTCTTCCTAATAATAGTACTATTACTCCTTCCGGTGATAGCAATAAAAATAGCGATATTAATCTTGATGATGAAGAAAAAAAATTTCCAAAAATTTCTATAATAAGAATTCTTGTGGAATTAGTGGAGGAGCTATTGCTGGTATAGTTATTTCTATTGTTTCTGTAATTGCTATTGCTGCAGGTGTATTATTATATTTCAAAAAGAATACCAAACCTCCAGTAAAAGAATCTTATAAAAATTCTATCATTGATAAAATTGCAAAAGTTCTTAATTCGAATTATCTTTAATTTTTAATTTGATTATATATATACATATTATATAATTTGATTTTATATTGATTATTCCTAAAAAAATTAATTTCTTCTTAGTCTGAGTTTATATAACATATTAAATATTTAATTTTATTAACTATAAAGGAAATAAACCTTTATTAATTATTAAATTAATTTTTTTTATTTTTAAAAATAATTAAATATTTAAGTAATTTAATTATTATTTAAGGAATAATTATTTATTGTTTATTTTTTTAAATGGGGATTGGGGATTGGG
>JAFXOW010000040.1 GCA_017528315.1 Bacilli bacterium | reverse complement strand
TTTTCTGTTTTTCTTTAGCTATTTCTATTTCTTTTTCATAAGATACTTGTTTGCTATTATTTTTTTTCTTTTTATTATCATCTTTCATACTATCACCCACTATTCAATAATAATTATATATAAAAATGTTGAAATTTGAAATATTTTTAGAAAAAATGTTATCTACTTGACACTTATTATGTTAAATGATAAAAAAATATTCTTTAATCAGGTAATTAAAATTTAATTATAAATAATAAATTAATATAGATATTAATTTAAAAAAAGTATTTTTTAATCTTGTTTTTTTTAAAATTATGGTTTATAATTTTAGTTATGATAGAGGAGGCTTCTTATGATTGAACCTGTTTTAACTAAAAAGAAAAATTTATTTATAGATAAACAAAAAAAGATATTAGTATTTGCAGTTATGGCAGTTGTAACTTTATTTGTAGGTTCCAGTTATGCATTATTATCTAATTTTGATCAAACAGATGATGTTGTTAATATATCAACAGGTAATTTAAATATGTCAGTTAGTAATACTAAACTTACATTAAGTAGCAGGTATCCTATAACAGATGAATTAGGCTTATCTCCTGCTACTGAACCTTTGAGTATTACTTTAACCAATACGGGTTCCTTAAATATAGGAGAGTATGATGTTAAACTAATAGCCGAATCTAATAAGACATCTACTTTAGATTATAAATATATTAAATTTTCTATTAGTAATGATAATAATAATTATTCCACTCCTAAAACTTTAGAAGAAGTTTCTAATTTAATTTATAGAGGATTTGATTTAGAAAAAGATAAATCTATAACTCTTTACATAAAATTATGGATAGATTCATTAGCAGGTAATTATTCTTTAAATAAAGAATTTAATGGTTCAATTAGTATTGATTTATTACAAAAAGAAATTTTAACTTTAGATGATTCTATAATGTCAGTTATTAAAAATAAGGAAAGTGAAGGTATAAAAACTTATTTAACAAAGAAAGATTATAATAATGAAAATATATATTATTTATCAGGGGATGAGAACAAAATAAATTTCAATTATGTATCATATAGTGATCATTTGTGGAGAATTGTTGGAATTTATTCTGATGGGACAATGAAATTAGTAACGGCTGATACTTTAGAAGATATGGCTTTTGATACTAACAATAAAGTTGATTTTTATAGTGCTAATTTAGATAAATCGGAAATATATCGGTATTTAAATGAAACATTCTTAAATACCTTAGATAATTATCAAAAAAAATTGGTAATGGATGGTTCTAAATTATGGGATGCAACTAATAGAAAAAAATCTGATATTATGGAAGATGATTCGTTAAATCAAGAAGATATGAAAATAGTATATGATACCAATCAAATAATGATTTCAACGAGTGATGCAGCAGTTGGTCTTTTGAACAGCTACGAATATGATTTGACTGGGGAATATTTAAATAATAATAAGCCTTGGTGGACAATTAATCATTATAATAATGAGAAAGTTTGGGTTATTGGTGCAGACGAAGTAAGCTATGAACCAACTAATTCCTTTGGAGTTCGGCCAGCTATTTATTTGAAATCAGGATTAAAAATAATAGGCTCAGGAACAAAATCAAATCCTTATATAATAATATGATTAAATTGAAATAAATTATAAAAAATAGAATTTGAAGGTGGGATAATGAACATGAATTATTTAATTAGTATTTTGAATTTGTATTTAAATAAAGAAAGTAATAGTTCTTTAATCATAGAACTAAAGAATATGAATGATATGATAAAAATAGAACTTTCTTATTCTAATTCTTATAGAGACAAAACTTTTATTAAATTAAACAAAGATGTTTTCTTTAAAGATGTTAAATTATTTATTTTAAAAATTCAAGATAATTTAAATATTAAAGAAGAATTAATTGAAAATGATAAATATAGTATTGTATTTAATAATAACAGAAAAATTAGTTTTATTAATTTTAATGCAACCGATATTAGTTTAATTAGAGAAAATATTAATTTTACAAATTACGAATCATTGTATAATTTAAATATTAGTAATGATAAAAGTTATGATGAGATATATAAAGAAAATAAACAAAGTAATATAAAATATTCATTTGGTTTTACAACTTTTATTACGGTATTTTTGACATCAATCTGGTTTTTAGATATATTTATGATTGCTTTATGGATATTTAAAGCTTTAAAATAGGAGGAATTATGCTCAATAAAGAAATAAATATTAATAAAAAATTTATTTTGATATTAATATTAGTTAATATAATTGTACTAGCATTATATTATTCTTATGCTTTATTTGAATTTAATATTATTAAAAATAATGTTGTAACTATTAAGACAGGAAATATTAATTTTAGTATAAGTACGAATATTGATAATAATGTTTTAACATTAGCTCCTAATGAAGAAAAAGAAGTAGTTGTAACTATGACATCTACTGAAGACAAGATAATTGGTTATCAATTGTTCTATACGAGTAATAATCTTCCTAGGTTAAAAGTTTTAGCTTCTGAAGAATATCCTGATTATATAGTAAAAGGAACATTTTTAACAAGCAAAGAGGTAACGTTAACTTTTAAAAATATTGGTTTAGAAAGTGTTAATTTAACAATAGGTGGTAGAGGTGGACTTGAAAATTTTCCAATAATTCTAAATGAAGGTGAAAGTGAAATAGAAATCTTTAATAGCACTGGGTCAATGAAATTAATTGAACAAAGAGGAAAAGGTGGATTAGTTGCTGTTAGTAATAATGGTGAGTTAGCAGGTGATGATAATATTAGAGAATATCGCTATTCTGGAGGTCAAGATACTGTTAAAAATTATATAATGTTTAATAAAGAATTGTGGAGAATAATAGGATTGTTTGATGATGATCAAGATGGAAGATATAGTATGAAAATAATTAGAAATGAAGCTTTATCTAAAATGGACTCAAATTTATATACAATAAATCAAGCAACTATTAAATCATTTAATTTAGGAAGTGAAGATTCTTATTCTTTTAATAATAAAACATATGGAAGATTTTTTTGGAATAATCCTATTGCAGTTACTTCTAATAATTATAATGATTGGACTACAGCTGGATTAATGTATTATCTAAATGAAGAAAATAAAACATTAAATGGAACTGAAAGTTGGTATTATACTAATTATATAAAAGATGATTCAATTAATAAGTCCTATGAAAAATATATAGAAGAATCAACTTGGTATTTAGGAAATGTAAATGTATCAAGTGAAGGATTTGTTGATGAGACAACCGAAACTGCAAGAATTCACGAAAGAAATTCAACAATATGTGCGTCTGATACTAAAACTCTAAGTAACAAAGCTAATTGTTATGTGTGGGCTAATAATTCGCCTATTTGGATCGGAAAAGTTGGTCTATTATCTGCGAGCGATTTTGGATATGCTGCAAGTAGTAATAATTGGAATTTGGGAATAATGAATGAAAAAAAAGCTAGATCAACTATTTCAAATAATTGGCTATTAAGTGAAGATGATGTAACTTATTGGATGATATCACCAACATCTAGTGATACGAATCATGTGCTTTCTTGGAGTAATTCGGGGGTTGTTGTAAGCTCGGAAAAAGGCGATCGTGCAGTGCGTCCCGTTCTTAATTTAAAGTCATCTACACCAATTGTATCTGGAACTGGTACTTATAATGATCCATATAAAATAATAGAAAAATAATTAAAAGAATATCTTTTGATTATTTTATAAATAATGTAAAAAGATGTCAAAGTATTAAATAGGTACTTGAATAGAAATATGTACATATTTATAATTAAATTGACAATAAAAGGAGGAGTAAAATTGTCAAATGAAAATAAAAAGAAAAGAACGATAATAACAATAGTAGCTATGGTATTATTAGTTATAGTAACAGCATCTGTAACGTATGCATTCTTTAGTTACACAAGAACGGGAAGTGCAAATACGATATCAGCCGGAAGGATAAGTTTTAATTCTCAAGAAGGAAATGCTATTAATTTATCAAATGCTTTTCCAATAAGTAGTACACAGGCAGCTACAGATACAACTAATGCTAAAACACTCGCGATAACAGTAACAGGAGATACCGATTATACAGGAGGAATAGAATATCTAGTAACAGCCGATGATGTACATATGACGGTTGGAAGTGGCCAAAATGCTAAGACAATACCAGTAGCTATAGAAGTAAGTGTATCTGGAAATGGATTAGGAAGTGCTGAGACAGGAGAGTATTATACAAATAGAAGTAGTTATACAACCAGTAAATATAAAGTAGAATATGATGGAACACTAGATGAAGATGATCATCTATTAGTAGGATTTATAGCACCAAATACAACGGCAGGAACCATAGAAGGAGTAAATGGAACGATAAATATAAAAGCTTATATTGATAGTGATAGAGTATTAATAAGTGATACATATCCAGAAGGAGAAGTAACAATAGGAGGCCATACATACTATAATGGAACACCTGCAACAGATAAGATGGTATTCACAACTACTGAATGGAATAGTATAACCGGAAATAATTCTTTAAGTTTTAAAGTTAAAGTAGAGGCGCGAGAGGGAACTTGGGTAGATGAACCGCCTAAAAATTTAGCAAATCATATTATATCGAGAGTTGGACAAGATGGAATTGTTGCTATTAATACAAGCGGTGATTTAGCAAGTTCTGGAGATACTATAAGAGAATATAGATATTCAGGCGGAGGACGTTATTGTACTTATGAAAATAATGGAACAACTTATAATCTTCAAGTTGAAGGTGATACTTGTGATGAGACAGCCATATTTGGTGGAGGACCACCTAGTCTATATAGGACAACATCTGATGCAAGAAATTATGGAGATTTAAATGGAACAACATATACACGTACGACAATTACAGTTCAGGAAACAAATTTAAAAAATTATATTTGGTTTAATAATGAAATGTGGAGAATAGTTGGAATAGTTGATGGAAATTTAAAAATAGTAAAAGATGTGCCAATTACAACAGATAAAACTCCAACAACTTATACGAATATTGCTGGAACAACATTTAATATAAAAGATGCTACTGGAAGTTATGCTAATAATAAATATGCAGCCGTTTATTGGAATAGTATAAAAACAACAAACTATAACGACTGGACAACAGCTGGTGGAATGTACTGGACAAATGAAGATAATACTGGAAGTTACTATAATACTATAAATTCAACTTATAAAAATATGATATTAGAAAGTAATTATTATTTAAGAAATGTAACAACATTTGGTAGTGGTACAATTGGCACAGCTAGTACAGTATATAATGAAGAAAGAGCCACTCCAGTTATGTGTGAAAGTGATGTAATAAGCTATTCTCATAATAGCAGCTGTAATATTTGGAATGGAAATCAGACTAGTTGGACAGGTAAGGTAGCTTTGCTTTATCCAAGTGATTTTGGATATGCAAGTAGTAGTAGTAATTGGAACAAACAAATATCAAGTTATTGGCAATATGGACAAGTAATTAATGATAATTGGCTTTTGAATAATGATGCTTATTATAATTGGTTTTTGTCTCCCGCTTCCTATTCTCAAGACGTCTTAATTTACTGGAGTGCTTCTGGTTATATTTGGTCCATTAGTTCTAATAACAGTGCTTATGTTAATTCATGGCGTCCTGTACTTAATTTAAAGGCTAATACATTAATATATTCAGGAGATGGAAGTTATAATAACCCTTATAAATTGATACAATAATGATTGCTTCGATGAATTTAATATATTAAGAGTAAGTGATTAATTGAAATTACTTACTTTTTTAGGTTATAAAATTGTTTTATAAATTGTATCTATATTTTATTTTTTTTATGTTATTAAATAAAAATTGATTTAAGTATGTAAATTCTATTTTTCTTTTTATGTATTTTTGATAAAATAAAGATATAAAGATGGTGGTAATATGAGTAAAATAAAAATAATGGATTCAGATTTAGCTAATAAAATAGCAGCGGGAGAAGTTGTTGAAAAATGTATGAATGTGGTTAAGGAATTAGTAGAAAATTCTATTGATGCTAAATCTGATTTAATAAAAATAGAACTTGTTGATTCAGGAGTTAAAGAAATTAAAGTAACTGATAATGGAATAGGAATGGATAAAGATGATGCAGTTTTAGCATTTTCAAGACACGCAACTAGTAAATTAAAAACTTTGGATGATTTATTTAATATTAATTCATTAGGTTTTAGAGGAGAAGCACTTCCTTCAATTGCCAGTGTTTCTAATGTAGTTTTAAAAACAAGTAATGGGAATGTTGGTACTTTAGTAAAACTTAATGGAGGGAGTATTCAAGAAGTATCCTCGTGTGATTTGAAAAAAGGAACTAGTATTACGATTAATGATTTATTTTATAATACTCCAGTTAGATTAAAATATTTAAAGAGTTTATATACAGAACTTTCTCATATTACGGATTATGTAAGTAAAATGGCTCTTAGTTACCCAGGCATTAAATTTATTTTGACTAATAATGATAAAGAATTAATAAATACATCAGGAAATGGTGATTTATTAAAAACTATTTTAAATATTTATGGAGTTGTTGTTGCTAGTAAAATGATTGAAATAAAAGGAGAAAATGATGATTATAAGATATCAGGATATATTTCGATTCCGGAACTTACTAAAAGTAATCGAAGTTGTATAACCTTACTTATAAATAATCGTTATATAAAAAATAATGAAATAATTAAGACAATAGTTGAAGCTTATCATACCTTTCTTCCTAAAGAAAGATACCCATATGTAGTATTAAATATAGAAGTTGATCCCTTTTTAGTTGATGTAAATGTTCATCCTACTAAAATGGAAGCTAAGTTTTCCAAACTTGATAATCTTTTAAATTTAATATATGAAAATATTAAAAATAATTTATTTCAAAAAAGCTTGATTCCTAAGGCCGTAAGTGATAATATAGAAGACAATTATTATGAAGAAACAAGTAATAATAATTTTGAAGTCAATGAAAATTTGTATAGTAAAGAATTAAAATTTGATTTTGATGATAATACTATTGTTGAAAATTCTAAAAAAGAACAAGATGAATATAAGGATTTAAGTATAAGAGAAGAATCTAAAAAAGAAAAATTTAAGCCAATGAAATCAGTTGCTATTATTCATAAAACATATATAGTATGCGAAAATGATGATGGTATGTATTTAGTAGATCAACATGCAGCAGCTGAAAGAATTAATTATGAAAAAGTTTTAGATCAAATAAATATTCATTCAAATAATCAAATTGATGTGCTGATTCCTTATAAAATAGAATTACCTAAAAGTGAATATTTAATTTTAGAAAAAAACTTTTATTTACTTGATAGATTAGGTTTTTCCTATGAAGAATTTTCCGATAATACTATTTTAATAAGAAGCCATCCAGTTTGGATTACTGGTAATAAAACCTTAGAATGTATAAAAAAAATAATCGATATTATTGTGGATAAAGAAAAATTTGATGAAAAGAAATTTTTAGATAGAGTAGCAGCAACGGTTGCTTGCAGGATGAGTATTATGGCCGGAGATTTTATAACCTTAGATGAAGCTGATACTTTAATAGAACAGTTAAGACACACCAAAAATCCCTTTAACTGTGCGCATGGAAGACCAAGTATTATAACATATACAAATTATGATTTAGAAAAAATGTTTAAAAGGAGTATGTAGTATGAGTAGACTTTATATTAGTGATTTAAAAAGTATTTTAAATGGAAAATTAGTAAGATTTAGTTTAGGAGCAAATAATAGTAATTCTTTAATATCTTTAAAAACTATTAATAATGCAAGATATGAATTTAGAAATACTAGAAATGCTATTTTAGAAGAATTTAAAAAAGATATTAAAAATGATTTTAATAATTTAAGAGGAAATAAAATTGAAAATGATGTAAATGTTTCAGTAAATCCTGTTAAATTATTTGACAAAGATTGTTTAGATATGACTATTCCAACTATTTTAGGAGATACACATTGTTTATTATCAAGTGATGGAATAGTATCATCATCAAGTGTAACAAGAGATTTAGAGAATAAATTGACAGTAATAATGCCTTATGTTAAAAAATTATTTGAGGTAAGAAAACATTCTAGATTACTCGAAAATGAATTTTATAATGATACGGATATTATGAATTTAGATACGAGAGTTTTAACATTAAGTGGAGCAGGAATATTTTTACCATTTAAAGATTATACGGAAATAAATGATTATGATTTACAAGATTTACTTTCTTATTACTATTCTAATATAGGTAAAATATTAAAAAATATTTTAGTTAATAATGATGAATTACTAGAATTATATAAACCAGATATTACTAAAGAAAAAGTATTAGAAATTTATAAAGGTAAATAATGAAAATAATTGTTATAGTAGGACCAACTGGTGTTGGTAAAACCAAACTTAGTATTGCTTTAGCTAAATACTTAAATGCGGTTATTATGAATGGAGATTCCATGCAAGTATATAAGGGTCTTGATATAGGAACTGCTAAAGTTTTAGAAAGTGAAAAAGAAAATATTCCTCATTTTTTGTTTGACATAAGAAATGTTGATGACAATTATACAATATATGATTATCAAAAAGAAGGAAGAGAATTATTATCCAAGTTTAAAAAGGAAAATAAAAATGTAATTATTGTTGGAGGATCAGGTTTATATATTAAGAGTTTACTTTATGATTACCAATTTAATGATGAAGAAAAACTAGATAATTTTGATAATTTAACTAATGAAGAAATATTATTAGAAATAAAAAAATTTCATAATACTGATATTCATGTCAATAATCGAAAACGATTAGTAAGAGAACTTAATAAAATTAAAAATAATAGTATTATAAATAGCAATATTCATAAAAAATTATATGATTTTAAAATAATAGGATTAAGTTGTGATAGAGATATTTTATATGACATAGTAAATAAAAGAGTAGATAAAATGTTTCAGGAAGGATTGGTTAAAGAAGTAAAATATTTTTATGATCAAGGTATTCGTAGTAAAGCTATTCTAACAGGTATAGGTTATAAAGAATTATATAGTTATTTTGATGGTAAGCTAACTTTAGATGATGCAAGGAATTTAATTAAAAAAAATACAAGACATTTTATAAAACGCCAGTATACTTTTTTTAACCATCAAATGGATGTAACTTGGATAAATGTTAATTTTAATAATTTTAATGAAACAATTAAAGAAGTAATAAATTTAATAAAATAAAATATATTGTGTATGGATTTATAATTTATATTGTGATAGAATTTAATTATTAGGAGTTGATAATTATGGATAATTATAAAGATAAGTTTAAATTGACACGAGAAGAAAATGTTTTTTAGCAAAAAAATGCTTAGTGGAAAATATCTATAACAGCTATGCTTGATGGAGTAAATGTAAAAAAAAGAATTAGATAAAATTTTAAAAATTAAATCTAATACATTAAAAGCAATTAAACTAATGTTATATGGTATGAGATCTCAACTATTTTGGAACGGAAATAAAAGAACTAGTACCATTCTTGCCAATAAAATAATGATTTCATCAGGTGCTGGTATTATTACAGTAACAGAAAAAGATATAATAACATATAATAAATTATTAACAGAATTGTATAATACAAACGACGATCAAAAAATACTAGATTTTATTTATAATAATTGTATATTTGGAATAGAATATTAATAAAAATCACCATATGGTGATTTTTTAAGTTAATTTAAATTTTATAGTTATATAAGGAAAATCTTCGTCAATACTCATTCCTTCACTTAAAGTATAATCTTTATATAGATATAAATCATTATTTTTATCGATATATAAATTCATATTATCTAAAGTAATAGGACTAAATTCTAATATTTCCAAGTAGTCATTAAAGCTTTCATTATTTAAGTAATTCATTTTCTTTTCATAATTATAATATTCTTCAATTTTATCTAAAACTATTTCTTCGATAGCAAGTTTCGAAATATTATATTTTTTTAATATTTCTTCATTACTTACTTTTTCATTAGTTTTAATATTAATATTATAAGTTTTATATTCTAAATAAGCTAAGTCGTCATCAGTATCATAACTAATATTAAGAGCTAAAGATAATATATCATCATTTAAACTTACTTCATAATCAATAAAACCATCTTGATAGCAAGTTCGAAGTAAAAAATTGGTTAATATTTCTTTATTGATTTCTTGATAAGTATTATTATTTAATTTAAAATAGGGAATATTATTATATTTAAGAACATTATCTAAATCACAAATACTATTATCCAAATCAACGTCATTTCTTTCTAAATTAGAAACATAAGAACTAATTAAAATATTACTTGAATTAGAATGTTTAGAGGAAAGCAAAATTTTAAAGATTATACATAAAATAAGTAGGATAACTATTATAATAATTCCCTTTTTATTATTAATAATAAAGTTTTTCATAAGTCCTCCTAATAAGTTTTTAAATTCATTGGTTCTATATGCCAATCTTCTTTATAACTGGCATTTAAAAGTGGAAATTTAAGACCATAGTCTTTAGCATGATCATGTACCCAAGCCATTCCTGGGCAATTCGATCTAGTTCTAGAACTACCACATTTAGTAGTCGAATTTTTATAAAAAGTTACATCACTGGCAATACCCCAACCATGATTAGATTTTCCAGGTTTGGCTGCTCGACCTGATTCCATTTTTTTATAAAAACTTTCCTGAGTTGAGTATTTTCGACATCCAGTACTAGAAATTTTTAAATTATAACCAGCTTTCTTGGCTCCATTAATTAAATTTTCTAGCATAGTATAAAAATGATTATTATATCCATATTTATTATTATATCCTTGACTTAACGGATTGGTTGGACAATTTTTTCCAGAGTAAGTACTAGGATCACCACTTTTATATTTAGGTTTGTAAAATACACCATTTTTAACATAGACTCCATTTTGTTTGTTATTATCAGTTAAGTTACTAGAATAAGTTGAAGTATTAGAACTACCAGAACCACTTCCTGAACCAGTACTAGACCCACCACTAGAACCACTTGAATTACCCGAATTAGTATTAGCTTTTTTTGATGCTTCTATCATATTTTGTCTTTCAGCTTCATATTTGGCATAAGCGATAAGAGTATCAGTAATTTTTTTTTGCTCTTCTTTAGTAATTTTATTTTCTTGTTCTATAACTAATTTTTTTATTAACTCTGAATTAACATTATTATAACAAGAAAGAAAATTAGTTTTATAATAATTTTCTTTATTATATGATTCAATAAAAGAAAATAATATAGAAATGAATGTTGGTACTAAAAAAATGATTACGGCAGCAATTATTCTGGTACTAGATTTTTTTATAAGTTCTTGTTTTTCATTATTAGGATTAATTACACCTTTATAAAAATCAAAAGTAACTTTTATTATTAATAACATTGGAACAATAAATTTTAATACATTAATTATTGTTTTTAAATAATAAATTAATCTTACACTTAAAAGAGTGTCACAGAATAATATTTGCATTAAATCACCTCAATTAATAAATATCTACTATTAATTATACTACGTTTTAATTATTCTTTCTATAGTTTTTCTTCTAATATGTAATTTAATACTTACTTTACACTAATGAATTTTTTATATATTAAAAAAAATTATTT
>JAFXOW010000039.1 GCA_017528315.1 Bacilli bacterium | reverse complement strand
TACATATATAAATTGTGAAACTAATATAACAAAATCAGGAAATGTACAATTTGGTGTTGATTATAGTGATATTTCCCTTGAATGTAAAAAATGTCAATTTACTATTTCTCCAGGTGCTATTGATTTCTATAAAACAAAAGTAATAAATCAAAATACAAATAAAGAAATGTCACAAACTTCGTTAAATACTTTAACTGTTTCATCTGATCCAAAATTCATATTATATTTTTATGATAGATTCTTTAATTCTATTACTGATGAAAATGAGGTTAAAAAATTAGACATAATTACAAAAATTGAAGTTACTGATATTAAATTATGTGTACAAGATAGTAAATTAAATAAAATATCATATATATGTAAAGCATCGAATAATGATGAAAATGATAAAAGATGGAAATTCGTTCCAAATGGTGATTCTTATCAATATATTGTTTCTTCAGAAGAAAAAGAATTAATTTTCCCAGTTCAAATAACAGGAGGATATAATGATGGTGAAGCAGGTCCTATTGATTTTACTAAAACATATATTACTCCCTTATCATTGACTTTAATAGCAGGAAAAGAAGGATCTTTTTCTTTAGAATTAAGAACAAAAAATAATGTACGTAAAAATTATTGGTATTCAATTACAGATAATCATATAAGATTTTCTATCCCAAATGAGATTAAAGATTGTAAATATTATTATTCAAGAGGATTAAAACCGGGACAATATGCATTTTTATTTACTTGCACACAAAAAAGAGATTATTTCCATCCTATTTTAATAGTTGAAAATAATGAAGTTCCTCAAGATGTTTCAATAAAAGTAGTACCTAATAAACCTGCATGGTCTGAATTATTTACATTAGAAGGAACAAAAATATTAAATAAAGAATTAGGAACAGTTTCAGTTGAAGATAAATTCCAAATGATGAGTAAATTATATGATAAATATGATAATTTAATTACTGATATTAATTTTGATTTATTTGTTACATTAAAATTAAAAATAGCTACTTCTATTACTTTTAGAACTATAGGATGTAGTGCTGAACCTGTTGCACAAAAAAATGGTGAAGTACTTATAACACTTAAATCAACTTATGCTGGTGAACATACTTTAACTGGAGCATTATTACCATTAGAAAATTATAATATTATATTTACTCATGGAGCACCAAGTGCCGATAATAGTATTTTAGAAGTAAGTAAAAAAGTTGCCACTGCTGGAGAAACTATTTATATTTATATTACACCATATGATAAATATTCTAATTTAATAGATGCTAATGAATATAAAGACACTTCTCCATATCAAGTTAAATATATTTCTGAAGGGGAAACAACAAAAGTAATTACAGAAAAGCATTCTATAGAAGTAAAAGATGATATTAATGTTATTTCATATCCAGGAGTATTTTATGTAAAAGGATATACTAATTTTTATGGTTATTTAGATACTCAACAAATAAAATGTATTTCTTGTAGAGTTGAAATTTTAAGTGGAGATTTTGATTTTAAAAGTAGTTTAGTTATGAGATATGATTCTTCAAAAAGTGATTATGAGATATTAAAAAATGGAATAGTAGAAAAAAATGCACAAGAAGATCCAATATATAGATTATATCCTAGAGATAAATATTTAAATTCATTAGATTATATTCCAGAAGATAAAATACAATATTTCAAATCAAGACTTGAAAGTCAATCAGAAACTACTACTTATCATTTTAAATTAAATAATAAAGAATATACAAACCAACAATATGCCGAATTTGTAGTAAATGAAAATTCTGAAATATCTTATACAAATTTAGTCGCTGGATATTATAATTTAATATTCAATGATAAATCTGATACATTAAAATATAATATTTCACTTTTAGGTGATGGAAAAGGTGGCTCAAATGAACCAGCAGATTATCAAAATACTCATATTAATGATCAAAATTTGAAATTTAAAGCTGGTGAAAGTGGATATATAATGTTAGAAATAAGAACTTCAAAAAATATAAGAAGTAATTCATGGAATTATGATGTAAGAGTAGAATCTTGTAATAAAGAAGATACAACATTCAAAGCTACATCAAGCAAAGCTGGTCTTTTAGGTGTATTCCAAGTTACTGTTACTACTCAGAAAGCAAATACTTATCCTAAATTAGAAACTTGCCAACTTAAAATTTATATAAATAATACTTTAGTTGAAAATTTGCATCCAGAAATGGAAGTATCTCCAAATGAAGTTGTGGAAACAAAGATCTTAGAAAAATATTATAAAAGTAATTCAAATACAGAATTATTAGATGGAATGGCCGATATAACTTATCAATTTGAAGTAGCATCATATGATCAATATAATAATTTAGCAGAAACAAATCAAGAATTAATAGGATTAAAAATAACTTATAAAGGTGGATCAGAATATAAAACAATATCGGAAAATGATATAAATACAGGTTATAGAAAATATATAGTATCAGCAACAAAATCTGGTACATATATTGTTAGTACTTCTAAATCTGGGCCTAAAGGAATTTATATGAAAAATGAAGCAACTTTCTTAATAAATCCTGGTGAAATAGATTTAACTAAAACTGTTATAAAAGAAAAAACTACTCCAATTCAAGCAGGAGAAAAGCCTGTAATAAGTATTATAGCTTATGATAAATATGGAAATATGTTAGAATATACTAATTATATGGATAAATTTAGTTCTACTTTCTTTGATGCTAAGGGAAATGAATTTAATTCTTCTCCAAATTATGATTCAGGAGTAAAAAAAGTATTTTATACTTCAAATAATGAGGTGACCGTAGTTGGAAATATCAAAGTAGAAGTTATTTATGATAATAAAGAAAATGTGGATGCTTCTTCAATAATAATTGAAGTATATCCTGGTGAACCTTATCCCCCGCATTCAATACTTTCTCGTGAAACAAGTTCTGGAATATTTACTGAATACCTTGATGGAGATAGCTTTGAAGTGAATGTAAAAGAAGCTCTTCTATTAAATGTGACATTATATGATAAATATAAAAATTATGTTAATAATTTGCCTATAAATGCTGAAGTTCTAGAACCATTATTAGCAGGTAATAAAATGAATCCTATTACTTTTACGATACTCAAAAATACTGGTAACTTTGATTTAGATTTTAACAGCGAGCCTAAATATGTTTATACGTATCAACACTTAATAAAAGGAAATTATGATCTGACTTATAAAGTAAAAACTTCTCTTGGAGAAAAAGATTTTCATTATTATGTAATTGTTAACAATGGTGATGATTTACATGGAAATGGTGAATATGTTATATCTAAATGTGTTTTAAAACCTACCGAAACTGTTTTTACTGCTGGTAATTATGAAAAATTCACATTAGAATTAAGAACAGAAGAAGGATTATTATATAATGATGACATAGATATAAATAAAGATATTAAAATAGGTGAAGTTGATGATACATCATTTAAATATGGTATTTCTAAAAGTGGAAGTGATTATGGGATTTATACTATAAGTATATATTCAGAAAAGAAAGGTGAATATACTTTAAATGTTGCATTAACTGATCCTTCTTCAACTTCAGGAGAGAAAAAAAATATAAACTCAGCAAAATATAAAGTTACCCCAGATCCTATTCCTGATAAAACTAAGACACAAATAACAAAGAAGCCTGAATCATCAATTTTTGTCGATACACCAATAGAAATACAATTCAATTTATTTGATAAATTTAATAATAAAATAGAAAAATCAGATAATATTATACAAATAAGTTATTTCTCTCTATTAAATCAT
>JAFXOW010000038.1 GCA_017528315.1 Bacilli bacterium | reverse complement strand
AATTTGTATTACTCCCATTCAAAGGATTCTTTACCTGCACCTAATTCAAAATGATATTTAATCAGACCTTTATTTGCTCCTGTAAATATTCCATTATCTATTTCTATTTTTACTTTATTACCCTTGCCAACGATTCTATAATCTTGTTTATTAAGAGCTGTCGGAGCAAGTAATGATGCTAGGATTCCGTTTTTAAACCACTCAGGCATAGTTCCATCATAACTTGATACTTCTTCTAAAGTTTTGGATTTATGTGCTACACCATTATTTATTCCATATCCAATTGCTACTATTCCAATTACTTTTTTATTTGGAACATATTTTGATACTCCACGATTAAAAGTGCCACCAACATACCAAGTGTTTAATCCTAGTGTTTGTGCATATAACATTATATCAGCACTTGAATATCCTAGTTTTTCTGCTAAATCATCAGTATCGTTTCCTGCTAAAATAATATAATTTTTAACACCCTTTGCTAGTAATAATTTAATAATACTATTTACTGCTTTATCATTATCAAGCATCAATTTGATTGATAAATCATATTTTTTATTATTTTCTTCTATTCTTTCATTTAATTTTGATACCAAATCCTCTGGTATTTTCTTATCAACATATTTTCTTACCATATGTCTTTCTTTCATAGCTTCTTTAATAGTCATTGAACCACTCCTTTACAAATTACTATTTATCTGTTTCTTTCATATTTAATTATATCATAAAACTTAGTCTTTTTTTAATTGACTTGCTAATCGGAAGATTACTATTTTCCGATTTATCATTTTTTTATTTTATTACATAAAAAAAATCGCCCCTGTACTAGCAGACGATCTACTACTTGTTGTTAGATATTTACTACCATACTTCCATACTACATTACTGCATTACTTCTACTACAATACTACTAAAGTTTACTACATAAAAATTACTTCTTACTTCATACTACTTTATCTAACAACAATATCATTATATAAAAAATGTCGTTTATTGTCAAATTAATTTTTCAACAATTTTCGACACAAAAAAAGAGGTAGCCCTTTCGGACTACCTTTCGTCATTTAAACTTTGTAATAAATTTAAATTTGGATTTTCATTATGAACTTCAATAATAGTTTGATTATTTTGTTCCATTATCTGATAATGATAATATTCTTCTTTAATTTTCTTACTTAATAGTGATTTTTCTTTTTGAACTAATAGTTTATTTATAGTTACTTTCATATATATTCTATGATTAGGGCTAGATAGATATTTTAATTGATATCCTTTTTTGAAAATTTTATCAATTATTTCTTCGACAGGTTTCAAATTATCTTTATCAGCTTGTTCTAAAGATTGATTTATTTCTTTAACTTCTCTAGGATTAGGTTTCTTTTTTTCTTTAATTTCATGTTTTATTTGTTCTACAGTAAAGTATGTGTAAGATAAATCTTTTAATGGATTAGATTCTCTTTCTACTCTACCAGATTCATAACAACTAAATTTATTATACAAAACAGTATCCCTAAAAATTGGAAAACCAATTATAGGAAATATTATAGTTTTATAATGAAGTTGTTTTACTTCTTCAGGAGTCATTAAATCTCTACCAATTAAATTAGTAGTTTTATCTCCATTATAATTCATAAGAGAAACAGATTGCCTCATACTATTTGATTCAATCGTTTTCTTACCTAATCTTTTAGAAATAGCTTCTGCTGTTTCTTGTGTATTTGTCTTTAAATAAACAAGACCACAGTTATCCAAAATAATTTGTGCTACTTCTTTTCCATATACATTATCTAATTGAGAAAAAGACTGTATGAAGAAATGAAAATGCATACCTCTAGATCTTGCAACTGATACTATTGCTTCAATATCAGCAAGTGGTGGACAGTTAGCAAATTCATCTAGTATAAAATCAATTTCATAAGGTAATTTCTTTTTATCATTACTATTAGCAAGTTTTACTAAATCTCTATATAGTAATCCAACTATAATTGTTACTAAAGTAAAATATGTTTTATCTTCATCTGGAACAATCACATATAAAGCTACTGGTTCACTTCCTAATATATTAAAATCAAAATCACTAGTACTAGTAACATTTGCTACATTAATATCGTCAAATATATTCATTTTTTGACCAAATACTGCAGTTATTGATTTATATGTATTTTCACTAGCACTTAATATACTTACTAAAGCATCTTTAGACTTACTTCCATATGATTTAGTATTAATATAATCTTTAAATTTTTTAAAGTTATTTTCTTCCATAGAACTATTTTGAAACTTTCTAATAGAAGTCATAGTTATTTTTTCTCTAGTAATATTACCAGCTTTATATTCTTCTAAGAAGAATCCAATTAGACCTTCTAATAAGTTCTTGGCAGATTCATTCCAAAATGGATCTTTCTGTTCTACCTTATCTTGCATAACCATTGTTGCAAGTGAAGATATTAATCTATTTGTTTCAGCTAAACAACTCATAGATTTATTATTGTAATTTAATTTATCATTTTCAGTATCTGATTCATGTGATAATTTTTCATAGTTTATATATTCTTCATATTCTTTTATTACTGGCTCTAGTATATTTATCTTATTTGATTTTTCTGGATTTCTAAAATCAATAGTTAATATTTTATACCCTTGATGTTGAAACATCTTCGATGTTGCTTGATAAATCTCCCCTTTTGGGTCGGTAATAAAAACACTTCTTTTTTTCTTTGCTTTTGAAATAAAAGTAC
This sequence comes from Bacilli bacterium, assembly GCA_017528315.1. Lineage (GTDB taxonomy): Bacteria > Bacillota_I > Bacilli_A > RF39 > UBA660 > RUG591. Next base: position 5,311 of record JAFXOW010000038.1, on the reverse strand, counting down.
AAGTTGGTATTACTGCTGTTACTGATTTACCAGAACCAGTTGATCCTAAATAAACATAATGAGGTGTTTCTCTATCAAAATAAATACTTTTTAAATTCTTACTAAAAGAAACTGGAAACCCAGCTTCTTTTATATGATAAATACTTTCTTTCTTAAAGTTCTTTTTAATCTCTTTATTTGTACTAAATCTAGCAGAGCCATACTCATTATCATTCTTTACTTTATGTTTCATTAAAATAGGTTCTATATACATAAATCCAATAATAAAAATAACCATTACTACAAGTAAAACAATTAATCCTATATTCATGCTAATTCATAATCCTTATTAATATTTCTACAATAATCAATTATATCTTCTAATTTATCATTTGAATCTACACTTGATAAATAATCATCTAAATCTTCTTCTTGATCAATATTTAATTTAATATTATTATCTTTTAAATATGAATATGCAAAATACTTAATAATATCATCTTGATTCTCATATAGCTCTTGTTCATATGCATAGTATTGTCCTTGTTGAATTTGTCTTAATATATCATTAGGATTGCCAAATTCTTTAGTAGCTTCATCAATATAGTACATATTACTTTTACCCCATTCAAATAAATCAGAAGTATAAATATCTACATTACTATCAGCTATTTCAGAAAATACATCACATATATATCCACTATCATATTGAGTTATATTATTTCCATATGTAAAACTTAAATTAGTTTCTAAGTCCTTTAAAATATCATCATACATAATATACCTCTATGTTAACTCTGGTTCTTTAGCATCAAGTTTCATATTATCAATTACATAATCATCATCGAAATATCTTTCCATTGATGGATATTCTAAATCTTGTTCCTCTTCTTTTTCACTTTCATAATAATGTTCATCATAATCATCATATGATTCTCCAATCCTAGCATATCTATAAGACAAGTCTTTATCTTTTAAATGACTTAATCCATCCATAATTGCATTTACATCATCATAATCTGAACCTGAATATTCATACCATTTAATAGAATTCCAGCCAATATATTTAGCATATTTTGTTTCATGATTTATATCTAATTGATCAAGTAAATTACCATATTTATAATTTTTTTCTTTTAAATATTGATCTGTAAATTTTCTTAATTCATCAAATCCTTTTTTTGAAGTCATTATTCTGACATCTGATCTGTATCCCATACTTCTTCCTCCTCTGGATATTTTGTTCTAAGTTCTTTATGAGTTTGTCTAAGATATTCAAGTGAATCAATCATTTCATTCACTTCTCCATCTATACTCCACCCATCATTTGGCATATGTAACCTAAACCAAAAATAATCTCTACATACTTTTGAAATATCACAAAAAATATGATAGATTTTTTTCTCATCTTCTTCACTCATATACATGTTCTTTGTCCTCCTTAAATAAATTTTCAAATTCTTTTTCAGCTTGTTCTAACTCATCATTTATATTTCTAACTGCTTCTTTAATTTTGTATTTACTTACAAATTGAGATTTTCTATTATTTGAAGATAAATAACTTGTTAAAATATCAAACTTATTTCTTTTTTTGTTCTTCTTATATTCTTTATAAACTGCTTCTTGGATTATTTTAGAATCTGTTATTTTTTTATATTGAGCATAATTAACAATCGCATTTAAAACATAATTATCTAAGTATTTTTGTTTAGACTTAATAAAAGAATCATCCACTTCTTTGGAATGATTCTTTTTAGCCACTTCATTAAAATATTTGTTAATTTCTTTTAAACTAGTTTTAAATTTTTGATAATCATTATATAGCTCTGTATCTTTTTTAGAAAAAATATTACTTTTTATTTCTTTAGTTAAATCTCTTATTTCTTTATTTTTAATTGAATTAAATTTTATTTTTTGATTTTTAGAATCTCTTTTTTCTTCTAAAAGTTTTCCTAATCTATTTATTTTTTCTTCAATTAAAATATCTGATTTATCATTAAGTAAAAAGTTTTTTTCTTTAGGATTAAAATATTTTTTTAATTCTTCTATCTCTTTATTAGTTTCTTTTAATAATGGTGTAAAAACTTGTTCTTTATGAATATAATGTTCTATTTCATTTTTTAAAAATCCAAGTTCTTTTTGTTCTAACTTACCAGCATGTCTATATACCAGTTCTTTACTCATAGTCCTTTTATAATTCGGTTTCTTTTCAGTAAATGATAAATGAAAATGAAGATTATCTGTATTAGTATGAAGTGAAAATTGATAACTCATATTATTAATATCATCAAATCCACATTTTTTTAAAAACATTGGAATAATATGTTTGGCTAATTCTTTTTCAAATTTCTTTATATCTACATTTTCTTCTAAATAATTTTCTGGAAAAGAAATAACAAGTTTATAAATATTAGAATTTTCTATATATTTAGCATATTGTTTTTTTCTTGCTTCAATTTCATTTTTAGTAGCATATTCTCCATTTTCAAATATAATATTCATTTCTTTATCTTTACCTATTTTTCCACTAAAGTAATCTAACATAAAAAATGCTTTCTTTTTTTCATTAGCATAATAATCAAACATATTCATTGTTGAATTATGTACTTGATTTTGAGTTTTATAAATATGATTAAGATTTTTAAAACTAGGAGTAAACATATTTTTTACTACTACATTAGGACTACTCATCGTATTTTAATTTATCCTTATTAGTTTTAAATTTCTGTAATGCTTTATTATTTCTAGGATTACTTAATTTTTCTATTTCCATATCAGAATAGAATTGTTCAATTAAATCTCTTAAATATAACTGTCTAGAAAATATCTTTTCTAATAAAACACTATTTTGCTTTAATAAAATATTTTCTTCACTAGAATTTAATCCAATTTCTATTAAAGTTCTAATTGATTGAGAAAAATTTAATCCATTATTATTTGCATATTCTTTTACTCTATCTTTAATATCTTGAGTTAAATATATATGTGGATCAGCCATAATTAAATCTCCCTTCCTTTAGTTTTAGAATTTTCTTTAATTGCACTTGTGATTAAATCATTATACTCTTCAGAATTTTCTATATCATAAGATATCTCCCATACTTCTTCAGGTTCAAAATCTATTCCCATCTCTTGAGATAAACTATAGATTTTTTTATCTAACTTACTAAATAATCCGTCAAAATAAAAAACCATATTGAATTCTTGTCTAGCATCATCATAATCTAATTGAGCAACATTCTCATTTTGATGTACAGCATCAATTATGTCATTAATATGAGATTTAATATAAGTTATAGATTCTCCATCATAGTCATCTAAAAAATCATTTAAACTAACTATGTAATTAAAACTGGTAGTCTTATCCATTCCATAGTTAACTATGTCATTCGCTATCAGTTTGTTCAAATTTAATTTTTCCATACTTTGCCTCCTCTTCATAAATTTTTAATAAACCTTTTTCAATTATCTCTCTTAACATATCACTAATTAAAAGTCCTCTAGCTTCTGCTTCTATTTCTATCCTTTTCCATAATACTTCTGAAATTCTTAACGGATATTCATGCATACTTATCCCTCCTTATATGTACATACTATGGTTCAATTCAGACCATAAAATATATAATTATTTTGACAAATAATTTAAGAGCATAAGATATTGATATCACAACACTATTTATTCCTAGATAAAATCTAGAAATTGTGTGATATCAAACTTATTTTGCACTTGCAAAATTCAACCATATTTATGGTCTTAAGGATCAAATAATTCCTTATTTTATAATTATATTTTATGGTCTTAACTATGGTCTGAATTGATTGTTATAATTATTATTAAAATTATAATTATGGTCTGGTGTTAAATCTGGATATTGATTAAAGTTTGGTGTATTATCAGCAAAATCTATTAAACTCATACCATCAACTTTATTTCCATTTAGTTCAACTTGATAATGTAAATGTGGTCCAGTTGAATACCCTGTAGTTCCAACTCCAGCAAGTTCATCTCCTGCTTTAACAGTATCTCCAGTTTTAACTTTTGCTGTGTCTGGATAAAGGTGAGCATATATAACTGCATAAGTTACATCTTCATCTACTTCACATTCAAGGTAAATTTGATTACCTCCACCTCCACTTGTATTAGTTACATTTTCTTTATAAGGAAAACTAACTTTTGTTACTTTACCATCACATACAGCTTTAACTGGAGTTTTATTACCACATGCCAAATCCCATCCACCATGTACATCAGAATTTCCAAAAACTATTCTTTCTTCCATAAAAAAAGATGTAACAGTTACTTTTGAAAAATCAATTGGTGGTGAGAACGGTTTATTTTGTTCTTCATCAATTTGATCTCCAGATTCATAATCTTTACACCCATCAAAATTCTTATATTTTTGAAGTTCACATACTTCACTAATTGGTAATAATCTATTTGTTTCTTTATCTAAATTATCTACATAAATTTGATAAAATGATTGATTCTCATCTTCCAAAAAGAAGTAAAGAATTCTTGTTAAAGGTACATAACCTTTTTTATTTTTCATTGCTATATTAACTGCCTCTTTATACCTATCAGCATAATCCATGTTATTCTCTACATAGTTGTCAGTTATATTAGCTCCAAAAAAATCTAATACCATTAATACTGGAATTAATATTACTAAAGCAAGCACAATTATTCCTGTACTACTACCCAATACTATTTTTAACATCTTTTTCTTCATAATTCATAATCTTCTTTTAATGTTTTTTGATATTCATTTAAATCATTTATCAAACTATAACTTCTATCATAAAACTCTTTTATTATTGGATCGTTATCTCCATACAAATCATCATTAATTTGTTCTAAATCAGATATAAGTTTTTTGGTTTCAGATTTAGAAGACAACACTTCTTGTGTTGCCTCTAAACCTTCATTATAGTTTTCATAATTATCCTTAAATTCATATGGATCATAGTCATAGTAAAAATCGGTTACTTTAGTGGATAATTCTTCTATCATTTTGAATCACCCTCTCCCATCATTTCTCTTTCAAGTTCAGTTGCTCTAATCCAAATTCTTAATCTATTTTTAGAATCTATATTAAGTAAGAATTCTCCTCTTCTTGCACTCATTAAGAAATTCTTTTGAGTATCTGTTAAAGGATTTTGTTTAAATAGTTCTAGATATGCAAGTAAATCATCTTCTTTTAACATTCCTATCATTTGATATTGGCAATTATTAAATATTGCTGTTGAATGTCTTAAGATAGATTGACTACCTACAAAGTCTTTTACAGTTTGAGTTGCAACAACAAGTGATCCAGAATACTTTCTAATTCTT
>JAFXOW010000037.1 GCA_017528315.1 Bacilli bacterium | reverse complement strand
TTATTTAAAAAAGGATTAATTCATCAAATGAAGAAGAGTAGTAATAACTGGTCTGAATATAAAATATCTGAAATATTTAAAATTACTAGAGGAGTAGTAATTCCTAAAACTGACTTATTAGATAATAAAACTACAGAATATCAATATCCAGTTTATTCATCTCAAACATCTAATAATGGAATACTAGGTTATGATACAAAGTTTGATTTTGACGGAAAATATTTAACATGGACTACAGATGGGGCTAATGCTGGAAAAGTATTTTATCGTAATGGAAAATTTAGATGTACCAATGTATGTGGTGTTTTGTACAATGATAATAACAAATATGTTGATGAGCTAACAGCTGAACTTTTAAATTATGAAACACCAAAACATGTATCTTATGTAGGTAATCCTAAATTAATGAATAATGTTATGGGAGATATTAAAATCTTTTTACCTGATAGTAATGAATCTGATAGGGTAAGTAATATATTATTGATAATAAATAATAAAGTCTTATTAGAAACTGATAAGTTAAATAAATTAAATAAATTTAAAAAAGGGCTTATGCAAAATATGTTTGTATAGTCCTTTTTATTTTAATATATCGTATATTGATAAGTTGTGTTTTAAACAAATGGTGTATAATGTAAGTGAAGTAACTAAAAATCTACCAGATTCATAACCACTATAAGTAGGTTGTGTAATCATACATTCATCAGCAATTTGTTGTTGAGTTAATCCAAGTTTGTTTCTAATTGCTTTAAGGTTAGAACCAACTTGTTTTTTATTAAGTTTTTTAATCTCTATGTAATTATCATTTTTTCTTCTTAAACCAATTACATAGTCTATAGAGTATTTATAAAGATTGGAGAATTTAACTAATTTAGATAATGGCATTGGATCTTGATTCGTTTCCCAACCAGTAACTGTTTGTCTAGATACTCCGAAAACAAATCCAAGTTCTTCTTGAGTCATTTCTAATTCCTCTCTACAGTATTTTAAATTATTATTTAGCATTTATCTCACCCATATTAATTTTCCCATTAAATAGTGTAATATTAATAAATTGCTGGGTCATTTTATAAAAGTATGATATAATTAGAAAGACAGGTGATACTATTGAAAAATAAAACAAGAAAAGAAGAATTAAAGCAATTAGCCCTTAAAAAAATGGATAGTGGTGGAAGAATATATCAATTAATAAATAGTAATAAATTAGATAAAATTATAGATTTAATAACAGACGAGAAAACTCCTGCTATTAAAACTACTTTAGTAGAAAAAGGTTACTTAACTGCAAATGAGCAGTTTATAGATATGTTAAGTAATTTTTTATATTATTTTGATATGAATTTTCCATCAGTAGGTCATAAAGATTTAATGATTCAATTTATTCTTGAATCTCAAATTCCTGAATTTCTTCTATGTAAGAAGTACTGGGGAGATAATAACAACATACCATATTTTACAAAAGAGATGGATAAGGCAATAGTTAATAACTTTTATAATAATGTCATATTTACTGATGATTATAAAACTTTTCAAAAATATAAAATATTTCCTCATAAGATGAATCTAGAAGATAGAAAAGATCTTAATACTTTGATCAAATTTATGAAAGATATAGCATGGACTAATTATAATGATTATTCTTTAGTATATCTATTTGATGAATTTGGTGAGAAAGAAAAAGCTTTTAGTAAAACTTATAAAAATAAAGGTAAGATTGAAATATATAGATTATTAATGGCTGATTATAGAATGCACTTTGACATTTTAATAAGTCATTATGAAGATAAAAAAGAATTATTGAAAATTATCGATTAAGTTATACAATTTTAAAAAAATAAGTATAATATTAGTAAGTAGTTAATTTTAATTACACATTATTAAAAATCTGTTATAATACTAAATACGTTGCGAATGAGGTGGGAGCATGAAATTGGATACTATTATTGATGAACTGCAAGAATATTGTTTTGAAGATAAAGAATCAATTAAGGATAGAAAAGATTTATTTAATAATTATCAAATAGAATTTCTAGATGGATGGATAGGATTATTACTTAATCAATATCTTTATAAAGATAAATATGAAGTATATATAAGTATTAAGACTAAAGATAAAATTGCTTGTCCTTTATTATATAAATCATTCAGCAATGTAATGGATGCTAAAATGTACTATAATGAGTTAAAAAATTTAATTGATAATAATGATGAAAAATTTATCATAAACCGTTGTAAAACAAGGAATTAAAGCAAAAATTGTACCCCCTAACGTACCTATCGAAAGCGTCTTGTAAATATATTTGAGTATGATAAAATATAGTAAAATGAAATAATTATGTAGAGATACATGTATTTCATTTTTTTAATTGTTATTGACTTTTTCCAAAAAAACTATATAATAAATAACAATTTATATGTAGTGGTTTGCAGAGATTG
>JAFXOW010000007.1 GCA_017528315.1 Bacilli bacterium | reverse complement strand
TTTAACTCATCATTTAATTCTAAACAATCTTCTATTTCTACTTCTGCTAGTATTCTTTTTGATGGAAATTCTAAATTTAAATCTTTAAATTTTTCTAATTCTTTTTTATCAATTCCAGTTCCAGCATGAATTAGTATTTTTCCTCTATAATTAGTTTTCCATGATCTAAATTCATATTTTTTTATACCTTCTGCAACAAGCGTTGCCCATGGTTGTTTTAAAGTTAATACTTTCATAGAAACACCTCACAAATATTTTATCATAAATTCGTATAAAAGTTATTATATTGCCCTGAATTATGGTATAATTTATATGAGAGGATGGTGTTATATCATGGAACTAAAGAAAATGAAATTTATTGATTTATTTGCTGGTATAGGTGGATTTAGATATGCACTTGAATCTTTTGGGTGTAAATGTGTTTTTTCATCTGAATGGGATAAATATTGTCAAGAAAGTTATAATTTGAATTTCGGAGAAATACCATATGGAGATATAACAAAAATAGATGAAAAAGATATTCCAAATTTTGATATTCTTTGTGCTGGTTTTCCATGCCAACCTTTTAGTATTTCTGGAAAACAAAAAGGATTTGAAGATACAAGAGGAACATTATTCTTTGATATAGTAAGAATTGTTAGTTATCATAAACCGAAAATTATATTCTTAGAAAATGTTAAAAATTTAAAAGCACATAATGGTGGTGCAACATTCGAAGTAATATCAAATACTCTTGATAGTTTAAATTATAATATATATTATAAAGTTCTTAATGCTAAAGATTTTAATTTGCCACAGAACAGAGAGAGAATTACAATTGTTTGTATAAGAAAAGATATTGATAATGGAAAATTCAAGTTTCCTGAACCATCTAAAAAGTTTGTAACTATTAGTGATATAAAAGAAGATGATTCAATTACTGAAAAATATATACTTAAGAGAAAAGATATTCATATAGATGAAAAGAAACTAAACGAAGCAATAAAAAATGGTAGAGTTCAAAAACCTTTACAAATTGGCGTTATTGGACAAGGTGGTCAAGGAAATAGAATTTACCATGAAAATGGTATAGGAATAACTCTAGCTGCTTCAAGTGGTGGTGCTGCTTCAAAAACAGGTGCTTACTATATTAATGGTAAAGTAAGAAAACTAAGTCCAAGGGAAGCTGCTAGACTACAAGGATTTCCTGAAGAATTTAAAATAATAGAAAATGATAGTCAATCATTAAAACAATTTGGTAATAGTGTTCCAATTAATTTACTAAAAGAAGTTTTTAAAGGATTAAAAGATATTTAGGAGGTTTAGGATGAGTAAATGGGAAGATTTTGAAAGTGAAATGACAGGATATCTTCAACAAATGTTAAAAGATTATGATGTGTTAGTAAAACAATATGGAAAAGCTGATAGTACAATTCCAGATATAGAAATAACAATTAATTCAAATAGCAAAAAATTTTATGTAGAAACAAAGATGCCTGCATCTCAAACATCTCAATTTGTTGTTGAAATTAAAAATAATAAATTTGTTTATGGTAGTAAAAATAAGTTTAAAGCAAATGAGTATTCTGAAGAAATTATAAATATACTAAATGATAACTATAATTTATATAGTAAAGTTGCACAAACGGGAATGGTTGTTCCAGTTCCTGAAACAATAGCTTTTAGTTGGATTGCTTCAAATATGAAAAACAAAAATGTTGAATTTATAATATCAGTTGATAATGATGGAAATAAAAAAGTATTTTCTTTAGACCAATTTAATAAATTCTTTAACATAAAAACTATTTTTAGAAGAAAGAAAAGTGGAAGTCAAGACTTACCAAAAACATATTATGATGATTTTAAAAAACACTTAGATTTAAGATTTTCAAAATATAAATATTCACTTAATACTAATGGTAAAAAATTATATTTAGATTTACCTTTAGATTTAAGTAAAAATGAATGCTATATTGATAGTGACGTATTACCTGAGGGAAAAAGATATTTCTTGTCTAATAAAGGAAATGGAAAGTATGAAGTAAAAATAACATCTTCAACTAATAATCCAAATATTATATTTGAATTATCCTTAAAAGATGATGTTGATTTTGATATGTTTACTATTCAATGTTTAATTGAGTATATAAATAATAATATGTAAAAAAGTGGCTACAATTCATAGTCACTTTTATTTGTTTGATAAAATTCTTCAGCAGCTTCATCCATTTCTCTATTAATAGAACTTAGTGCTTTATTTATTTCTGATTTATTTATAGTTCTAGGTGGATTAAATATAACTCTATGTTCTTTATCAGTTATTAAGTTTTTACTATTCATATCATTAACAACTTGTCTAAAAAATCTAGATGTAGTTGGATCTTTACTATTAGCATTTTTACATAGATAAGTTATAAAATCTTTTCTTTCGTCTAATCTCTTATCCATAACTGCATGAACAAAATCTCTATCTTCTTTTAACTCAGTATTCTTCATTTTAAGTTTTTGATTTTCTTTAATAAGTTTATTATTATCATTTTCAACTTTATTATTTCTATCTTTTTGATATTTCAAATTATCATTAATTGAAGATATATTATTAATTATATTTTTATAATTATCGAAATAATCAGTTATAGATTCAACATCTTTAATTAAATCTTGTAATCTTTCTTTTTGTTTATTATTAAGTTTATAACCACCAAGTCTAGATTCTTCTAAACCAGATAATAAATCTTTCAACTCTTTTGAAGAGTTGTTTATCGATTTTATCTTATCATTGTTTTTATCAATACTTCTTTTATTAATTTCAAGTTCTTTTTTTA
>JAFXOW010000036.1 GCA_017528315.1 Bacilli bacterium | reverse complement strand
CCCATCAATTATACCAGCTATAAAAGTTATAAGCGAACCTATTCCAAAAACTCCTAAAATACTTATTCCTCCCCCATTAATTCTTTTACTTTCATTAAATTCTAATTCTTTCATAAAAAAATCCTTTCTTAAATTATTTTTAATACTTTCAAATAATAAACATAAAAACCTATAAATAATATAAATACTATAATAAAAGTAACATACAAAATTTGATAAAATTGTATTTTATATCTAAATTTTAAAAATGGATTAATATTCATAGACCACTCCTTCCTTAATCATCACAAATTTTTGATATAAATCCCGATTATTAAATCGATGACTAATAACAATAACCGTTTTATTTTTTAAATAAGAGAAAATATTTTTTAGTATTTGTCTTTCACTTTTAACATCAATAGCATTTAAAATTTCATCAAATATATAAATATCACTATTTTTAACTAAACTTCGAGCTAAAATTATTCTTTGTCTTTCTCCTCCAGATAAATTTAATCCGTTGTTATCAAGTATCATTTCATCACCTAGAAGACTTTTTTCAAATATAGAATTAATACCAATCATTTTAATAATTTTTAAATACTCTTCATATTTTATATTATTATTTAAAACAATATTATTATAAATTGTATCTGTATAAATTGTTTCATCTTGAGATACATAAGTAATTTTTCTTCTAATATCTAATAAGTTATAAGTTTGAATATTTCTATTATCAATTAATATACTTCCTTTATAACCTCCAATATATCTACAAAATAATTTCATTAAAGTACTCTTACCTCCTCCACTATTACCATATAAAAGTACTTTATCTGTTGCATTAATAGATAAATTTTTACATTTTACAATATCATCAATACCATTATAAGAATAAATTAAATTATTAATTTCTATATTACCTAAAAGGTGTTTATTTATACACTTTTTATCAATATTTAGATATTCTATCTTACTATCAAGTAATTCTTTAATTCTTATAAATGAAACACTTACTTCTTTATATTCCATATGAAGTGAACAGATATTATTTATAGGATCAAAATATATAATAAATAAATTATACAAGACTATTAGTTCTGAAATATCTAAAGTACTATTAATAACAAAATTATAAATAATTAATAATAAACCACTTCCTAAAACTATTTCTTTAAAAAAGTTTTCTATGATAATATTTTTATTAATATCAAAACTTTTATCTTGAAAATTACTATAAATATTTGACATTTTATTATCAAGCATCTCTTCTATATTCATTCCTTTAATAGTATCAATGCTACTAATTGATTCTATTAAATGATTATTTACTCTAACTTCCGATTGTTTTAACTCAGTTATCTTTTTAGAAATAATGTTATTATAAATAGTTATTATTATCATATAAATTATTGTAATACCTATAATAATTAAGAATGCTTTTACATTAATGTTATGAATAACTATTAATATTACTATTCCAAATACTAAATCCATAGATAAAGTTACATAGAATTTACTAATAATATTTCTTATTTTGAAAATATCTTCAAATCTGGTTATTATGTCTCCTTTTGTATGATTTTTAAAATATAAATATGGAAGTCTTATTATGTGATGATATATTTCTGTTATAAAATTATAATCTAGAGAATGATTCAAGTAGTTTATTAAATTACTTCTAAATACTTTTGTTAATTCTTTTAAAACTAGTATTAAAATAAAGAGAATTAATAAATAATTAATATTTTGATTATTTAATTTTAAAAATAATTTAAATTGATAAGATATTAATACTTGAAGAATAGTATATAAAAATGAAAAAAAAGTTATTATTATAAATGTATGAGAATATTTTTTTAATATTGAAAATATTATTTTAAAAAACGATTTCTCTTTCACTTGTTTTAAAATATTATTTTTAGGTTTATATACTATATATACATTAGTTGTAATTTTATCCCATTCATCTTTGGTATAAACTTTAAAACCACATCCTGGATCCATTACTTTAATGGTTTTATCTTTTATACTTGAAACTACTACAAAATGTCCTAATTTATTTTCAAGAATAACATGAGCAATAAATGGAACTTTATCTTTTATATTTAAAATATCTCCCTTTAAAGCTTTAGCTTCCATTCCAAGAGTTTTGGCACATTCAACAAGTGAATAAACTGATACTCCTTCTATGGTAGTCTTAGTTATTTCTCTCAAATAGTCTCGTCTTGCATATTCACCATAATATTTTATAATTGATAAAAGACAAGCTACTCCACAATCTCTTAAATCAGTTTGTTTTACATAAGAAATTTTCATCATTCAAAGCCTCCACTTATAATATAATATTTTTTTGACCTATTTAGCTAATAATAATTAAATATTTTTTTGTCACATATAATGAGAAATTTATGTAAAAACATGGTGAATTTATTTCACCAATTATTTTTTATGATATAATAATTACTAAAAAAGGAGTCCAAAATGAAAAAAATCACTGATAAACAACAAACATTTTTAAACCTAATTATAAACTTTTATAAAGTAAATAAAATTTTTCCAACTATAAAAGATTTAAAAGATTTAACTAGCTTTAAATCCTATAATACAATTTATAAATATCTTGATGCTTTAGAAAGGAAGAATTATATTATCTATGATAAATTAAGAAAACAAATTACCTATATTAATCAAACAATTAAAACAAATGATATTATTAAAATTCCTTTTATTAATCAAGATAATTATTTTAATTTTAAAAATATAGATAAAGATTCATTTATTTTAGAAATTCACGATAATAATCTTAAAAGTTATGGTATTTATTTAAATGATCAAGTAGTAGTAAAAAAAGAATTAACCCATATAAAAAATAAATTTGTTGTAATTAAAAATGAAAGTGTTTATAAAATCTATAGATATGAAAAAAAAGGATGTTTTCATTACTTAGTCAATGATAAAGAAGAACTTATTTTTGAAAATACTAATATAATTATTGGTAAAGTCATTTCTTTATTTCGAAATATGTAAAAATGAGTTGAACATTAATCAACTCATTTTTTATTTACAAATTTAGTAAATTTAATATAAATATTATTTTCTAAATTAGTATCACTTAACTTCTCAAATAAATTCTTTTGTTCACGAGAAAGCTTATCTGGTAAAACTATTTGAAAAATCAAATACATATCACCTGTATGACCGGTAGTTGCATTTTTAATGCCTCGTCCTTTAATTCTTTGTTTATCATTGGAATTGGTTCCAGGTTTAATATTTAATGTAACAACAGAATCAAGAGTTCTAATATCTTTTTTACAACCTAGAACAGCATCAGTTATCGTGATTGGTACAGTTAAATAAATATCATCCCCATCACGAATAAAGAACTCATGATCTTTTACTCTAAATTCTAAATACAAGTCTCCTGCTGGTCCGCCATTACTTCCTGCTTCACCTTTTCCAGCTACTCTAAGTCTCATACCACTATCAATTCCAGAAGGAATTTTAACACCAATTGTTCTATTTTTCTTAACTTTACCTCTCCCGTTACAAGTTGAACAACGTCGTTTAAAAACTTTACCTCGTCCATCACAATTAGTACAAGTTGTTTTAGAAACAAAAGAACCTAAAATAGTATGTTGTTCACTGGTGATACTTCCACTTCCATGACACACATCACACGTTGTTTCATCATGACCACCAAGTCCATTACAATCAGAACATTCAACACTAGTATCTATTTTAATATCCTTTTCACATCCAAATACTGCTTCATCAAAAGTTAAATCCATGTGATATAAAACGTCATCTCCCCGAGTTCTGGCATTTCTTCTTGAACCACCACGAGATGAAAAACCAAATCCATTCCCAAATACTGATCCTAAGATATCTTCTAAATCAACATCAAATCCTGAAAAATCAAAACCTGAAAATCCCCCTGCTCCATTATTTTCAAAAGCAGCATGACCAAATTGATCGTATTGTTTTCTTTTATTAGGATCTGATAAAACAGCATATGCTTCTTGAATCTCTTTAAATTTTTCTTCAGCTCCCGCTTCTTTATTTAAATCAGGATGATACTGTTTAGCAAGCTTCCTAAACGCACTTTTAAGTTCAGCATCAGTTGCATTCTTACTAACACCTAACACTTCATAATAATCTTTTTTATTCATAAAAATTCCTACTTCCTATAAATTTTTCTAAACTCCGCAATTGTTTCTTTAAAGAAGTTAATTGCTTCAATTATAAATTCACTTTTGGTAACATCTACAGAGCATACCATTAACTCGTCAGACGGATACATTGAACCACCTGTTTTTAAGAAATCAATATATTTTTTTACTCCAACTTCTCCTTTGGTTTCTATATCATGAACAATTTTACAAGCTGCTGATAATCCTATAGCATATTTATATACATAAAAATTGTAGTAGAAGTGTGGTATTCTCATCCATTCATTTTCAATTAATTTATCACATGCTACACCTGGTCCAAAATAATCCTTAACTAACTTATAATATTCTTTACTTAAATAATCACTAGTTAATATTATGCCATTTTCATAAGCCTCATACACATTCTTTTCAAATTCAGCAAACATGGTTTGTCTAAATATAGTTCCTTTAAATAATTCTAATAATTTATTTAACAAATATAATTTTTCTTCTTTTTTATTTGTTTTCTTGATTAAATATTTAATCAAAATAAGTTCATTAACCGTACTAGCAACTTCAGCCACGAATATTTGATAACTAGAAGTGTTATAAGGATTTGATTTACATGAATACATAGTATGCATAGAATGACCTAATTCATGTGCAAGAGTAGTTACATCATTATATTTACCTTCAAAATTAAGAAGAATATAAGGATATGTATCATAGAAACCACTTGAATAAGCTCCCCCTCTTTTACCTTTATTATTATATATATCTATAAAGCGATTATCAAAAGCCATATTTAAGTTTTTGTTATAATCACTTCCTAAAACACTTAAACCTTCAAGAACAATATTTTTGGCTTCTTCAAAAGTATAATTTTTATCAACATCATTTACCATATTAGCATATATATCATATAAATGTATTTCATGAAGACCTAATACTTCGCGTTTTAAATCATAATAATCATATAAAACATTTATATTATCTCTTACTGTTTTAATTAAATTATTGTAAACTTCTATATCTATATTATCATGATATAAACTTGCAATAAGAGCTGATTTATAATTTCTAATTTTGGATATTTTTACATTAGCTTCAACATTATATCTAAAAGTATCAGCTATAGTATGAGAATATTTTTTATAAGTTTTAAATAGCATGTTAAAAGCTTTTTTTCTTACATCTCGGCTTTTACTTTCCATAAAAGTTGCATAATTGCTTTCCGTAAATTCATGTCTAATACCATCTACTGTAATGCTTCCAAATGTTAAATCACTATCCGTTAAAGATTCATAAATATTTTCGGACGATCCTAAAGTATTACCCAAGGTAGCTAAAAGTTTTTCCTCTTTTTCACTTAAAGTATGTTTTTTATAACGATATAATTTTTCTAAATTAAATTTATATTTTTCAAGTTCTCTATTTTGATTAATAAATTCTAAAATGGTTTTATAATCTCCTTTTAATAATTCAGGATCAACAAAAGACATAATATTAGAATATTTAGTCATTAAATTAGTAACACTCTCTGATAATTCCAAACTTTTAGAATTAGTTGTATCAACATCATAATTTAAATGAGCATAGTAATAAAGTTTATATAGCTTTCTTTCTAATGTATCACTCATTTCTAAAAATTCAAATAAGGTATTTGCATCATCAAGTAAATGTCCTTTATATTTTAAAATATCTGATAATGTATATTCTAAATTCTTATATTCTTTATAAAATTCATCTGTATTTTTATAAATTACTTCTAAATTCCAAGTATCTTTTACATCTATTTCACTACGTTTTTTTTGTTTCATAGTTCTCCTTTACTAAGTGAAAGCCCTAGGTTATCTAGGACTTCCAATTAATTTATTTTACTTTTCTTCAAATTCAGCATCGCTTACATTATCTTGACTATTATCTGATGAATTATCAGTTGGATTTGCTTCTTGAGAGTTTGCTTCTCCATTAGGATTTACACCTTCATACATTTTAGCCCCAAGTTGCATTAATCTTTCCTGTAATTTATCCTTTTTAGTTTTAATATTATCTAAATCATTCTTTTCTAAAGCTTCTTTTAAATCTTTAACCAAATCTTCAGCTTCAGTTTTCTCAGAATCAGTAATCTTATCTCCTAAATCCTTAATCATTTTTTCGGTTTGGAAAACAAGTTGTTCTGCTTCGTTTTTAGTGTCAGCTTCTTCCTTTCTTTTTTTATCTTCTTCTTTATTAGCTTCAGCTTCTTTCATCATACGATCAATTTCTTCATCAGATAAATTTGTATTAGATGTAATTGTAATTGATTGTTCTTTATTAGTTCCTAAGTCTTTAGCCGTTACATGAACTATACCATTAGCATCAATATCAAATTTAACCTCAATTTGAGGAACACCACGAGGTGCTGCTGGAATTCCAGTTAATTGGAAATTACCAAGTGTTTTATTATCACTTGCCATAGAACGTTCTCCTTGAAGAACATGAATATCTACAGCTGGTTGATTATCAGCTGCTGTTGAAAATACTTGAGATTTACTTGTTGGGATAGTCGTATTTCTTGGAATTAATACAGTCATAACTCCACCTAAAGTTTCAATACCAAGAGAAAGTGGTGTAACATCAAGAAGTACTATATCATTTACTTCTCCTGTTAAGACTCCACCTTGAATAGCAGCTCCCATTGCAACTACTTCGTCTGGATTAACTTCCAAACTAGGATCTTTTCCAAGTTCTTTCTTAACCAAATCAAATACCATTGGAATTCTCGTTGAACCACCAACAAAAATAATTTTATCGATATCATTTTTGGTAAGTTTTGCGTCTTTCAAAGCATTTCTTACAGGTGTTAAAGTTGATTCTACTAAATCTCTTATTAAATCTTCAAATTTGGCTCTTGTTAATGTTAAATCTAAGTGAAGTGGTCCTGATTCATTTTGAGAAATAAATGGAGCACTAACTTGGGTTGAAGTCATACTACTTAAATCTTTCTTAGCTTTTTCACTTATTTCTTTTAATCTTTGCATAGCCATCTTGTCTTTTGATAAATCAACACCTGTATCTTTTTTAAAAGTATCGATTAAATAATCCATAATACGATTATCAAAATCGTCTCCTCCTAAACGGTTATTTCCTGCTGTTGATTTAACTTCAAATACTCCATCACCTAGTTCCAAAATAGAAACATCAAATGTTCCTCCACCTAGGTCATATACTAAAATTGTTTGACTCTTATCTTGCTTATCAAGTCCATATGCTAAAGCTGCTGCAGTTGGTTCATTAATAATTCTTTCTACTTCCAAACCAGCAATTTTACCAGCATTTTTAGTAGCTTGACGTTCAGCATCATTAAAGTATGCTGGTACGGTAATAACTGCTTTATCTACTTTTTCTCCTAAATATTTTTCAGCACTTTCTTTTAAATTAGAAAGAATCATAGCACTTATCTCTTCTGGTGTATATTTCTTTCCTTCAAGTTCAAACTTATCACTTGTTCCCATTGAACGTTTAACACTTGCTTTTGTGTTTGGATTAGTAATTGCTTGACGTTTAGCAGCATCACCTACTATCCTTTCTCCATTTTTAAATGCCACAACTGATGGTGTTGTACGATTGCCTTCAGCATTAGGAATTACTGTTGCAACTCCCCCTTCTAAAACAGATACACAACTATTTGTTGTACCTAAATCAATTCCTATAATTTTACTCATATTTTATCTCTCCTTTTCTTTTTATTTTTTTCTCATTTTCATCTTGAGCATTAATTATATTTATATAATCATTTTTAACAAATTCACGTTGATAATCATTTAATTTAACATATCTTTGACTAAATTCCAGGTAATATTTACCTTCACCACTCATCATGTATACATACATATAAATTAAACAATCATTGATATCAGGATCAAACGTTATCATTTGATCCTGATAACTATTACTCGACATATTATTCATAATACCTAATAGCATTAATAATTTTTTAGAATCATTCATTTCTTTTTAACCTTAATAGTATATTTAATGTTCAATTAAATTACCTGCTACATTTATACAAATTTGTTTTTTTTCCTCGTTATTTAATCCTTGATATATTTTTTCATATTCTTTATAAGCACATATATCATCATCATAAATATATCTAAGCAAATACATACTACATTTAAATGTCTGACTATCTAAAATATCAAACATATCATTTAAATAATGATTTAAATATTCTAATATTTCTTTATCCTTCATTCAGACACCTTAACTAAAGCTGGCCTGATCATCTTGTCTTTTAACATATATCCCTTTTGAAGTACTTCAACAACTATTCCTGACTTAACTCCTTCAACATGAACTGTCATTAAAGCTTGTTCAAAATTAGGATTAAATTCTTTATTTAAGCAATCAATTTCTGTTACTTCATATTTCTTTAATAATTCTACTAAATGGGAATATATTATCTTAAAACCATCTAAAAACTTTGATAACTCATCACTCAAATTAATATCATCAAGCTTTATGGCTCTTTCAAAATTATCTACAATTGGTAACAGATCTGTAACAATATCTATATTAGAGTACTTTAACATATTACTTGTTTCAAGTTCTCTTCTTTTTTTATAATTAGCAAATTCAGCTTGACTATATAACACCTTATTCAAAAGTTCTTCATTCTTCTTTTTTAATTCTTCTATTTCTTTATCTTTTTTACATTCTTTTTTATCATGCTTATGTTTTTCTTCGTGACAACATTCATGAGTTTTTTCTTCTTTTTTTTCTATATTTTCTTTTTTCTTTTTTAACTCTTCATCCATTTTATTCACCTTTCTATTTGTTTTTTAATATAATCAAGTAAATTGACAACTTTATCATATTCCATTCTCTTTGGTCCAATTATAGCAATGGTCCCTGAATCTTTATTCGTTTTATAATTAGTTTTAATAACTGTAACATCAGGATCCATTTTATTTTCGTGACCTATGTAAACATTAATATCATTATTTTGTTCTTCAATTGATGATAACATTTCTTTATCATCTAATTTAGAAAATAAATCTTCAACTTTTTCTAAATTATTAAACTCTTGATGTTTTAAAATATTATTTTTCCCAACTACCGATACATTCTTGCTTGAAATATCTGTAAATACATCATAAAAAGCATTATATAGCATTTCATGTTGCTTTACATAACGGCCAATTATTGGTTTAATTTCAAACTCAAGTTTTACACTTACTTCATCGATTGGTGTTCCTACTATTAAATCATTAATTAATTTAACAGTTTTACGAACTTCATCAAGCGACACTCCAGTTATCTCAATATTTTTATGTTCTACATAACCTTGATCAGTTATAATAATTACAACAACTAACGAATCACTTACCGGAACAATATTAATTTCTTTTAATTTATTATCATGACTTTTTTTGTCAAGTACTACTGATGTATATGAAGTCATATCTGAAATAAGCTCCAAACTTTTTGATAACACGTCAGAAAGTTCCAACTGCGTATTGCGAAATACTGTTTGTAATTTAAATACTTCTTCACCATTAAGTTCTTTAAGTTCCATTAAATTATCAACATAATATCTGTATCCCGCTTCACTCGGAACTCTACCACTTGAGGTATGTGTTTTTTCTAAAAGTCCCATTTCTTCAAGTTCTTGCATTTCATTTCTAATAGTTGCACTGGAACAATTAAGTTTTTCACAAAGTAACTTAGAACCAACTGGTTTTGCAAGATGAATATATTCAGTAACAATTAACTTTAAGATATTCTCTTGTCTATTTGTTAACATACTGCCTCCCTAGCACTCTAATTTCTTGATTGCTAAAATAATTATATGCAAAAAATTAGCACTTGTCAACCCATGAGTGCTAATTTTTTTATTTTTTTAAATTAATATTAATTTAGTACCATTTTTTATATTAGATTCTTTTATAGATAAATTATTATTATATATCTCACATGTATCACTATTCATTAAAGCATGACGATTAATAATAGGATATGCACCATCTGATAATTCGGATATTCCTTTTACCAAATCAAGAATTACATTAGAAATTTTTTTAAAACTAGGAATAAATATATTATATTTAATATCTAAATTTGGTACATATATTTCCACTAAAATTTTTTTATTCATTATAACTCCTCGATATTATTATCACTTTTATCTTTAATTTCTTGATTAACTTGATCTAAATTATTATCATCAAATTCTAATACTTTAATTAAAGCATGCTTTCCATTAACAACTATATAACCAAAATCATTAGTAATTGGAGTTTGTAAACTACGATCACTACTTCTTGATAATTTAATACTAAATTGATTATTAATACCTTCACCTATCCAAATAGCATTAGATGGGTCACTAATAGTTTTAAACCAAGTTTCATATTCAATATTTTTAAAATTATCAATCATATCAATTACTATAAAATTAATTATATTAATTTGATCATTTATTTTATAGAGATTTAATAACATTTCACCTAAATCTATTGATACTTTAGATTTAAAATGATTAAAGTTATATATTACAAATAACATAGGTTGATATTTAGAACTATTATTTTCCTCTAATATTTTATTTAAACTATCAAAACTACTATTTAATACTTCATCAAAATTATTATTAAATTTAGAAATATTTAAATAATTTTCTTTTATACTATCAGTAGAATCAAATAAATATGTTTTGACATTATGTAAACTGTTTAATTCATTTAATAATTCTTTAGTAAATGATAGAGTATTATCAATATCACTTGCTGTTATTTTATTAAAGAAACTCTTTTTAAAGTTATATAAACAAGTTTCTAAATTATCTTTATAAATACCAATAGGCATGTTATCAAGTTTAATATTATCAAATAACTTCATGGTAACTTTATTTGGAAGTACTGGTATCTTTAAAGCTTTAGTACTATATTGTTCATTCAATTTGACTGCTAAATCTTTAAAGAATAAACTTGAATCCTCTTTTTTAGAAGGATGAGCTGTTTGAAATTCATAAATACTTTCTCCAATTCGAGTAAGTCCACGACCAACTGCTTTTGTAGGAATAAGTGTTGTCTTACCAATTATTGAATAATAATCTGTTTTATCATTCAACTCAAGTCCTAAGACAATTTTAAAGTTTTGACTTAATTTAAATCTTACTGAATTTACACCACTTGCAGTTAACATAAAGTATATTCCAAAACGTGGTGTTTCTCTTGTGTATTTAACTAGTAGTTCAACATAATCTGGATACATTTCTGCAAATGAATCAAATCCATTTATCATGACTATAATTGAAGGTATTATTTTACCAGTTGCTTTTATATATTCATTTATACTTCCAGCATAATTTAAAAATAAGCTTTTTCTTTGTTCAAGATAGGTATTAATTAATTTAAATAAATTCTCAAGTTTTTCTTTATCATTAGAGAGAATTACATCTCCCACATGAGGTATATTTCTTAAATTTTGCATTGTTTCACTAGCAAAATCTAAAATATAGAAATTAACTTCTTCTGGAGTATAAGTTGTTGCACAAGAATATACAGTTGTTGTTAAGACTAATTCTTTACCACTTCCTGGAATACCATAAATTAAGGTATTACCAAGTTCACTTATAGAAAGAGTTAAAAGATGTTGACTTAAATTTTCTGGATCATCATATTCTCCAATTATTGGATTAATTAAATAATTACGCTGATAGTTATATTTACTTTTAAGAGCATCAACTTTAATAATATTTGGAATTTTACCAAGCCATAAACTTTCAACTGTAATATTTTCTTTATCAGCAACATCATCTAAATATTTAATAATATTAGTTATTTCTTCACCACTTGATTTAACAAAAGTTTTTTTATTATTTTTTATAGTTTTATAAATTGCACCATAATTATTAATAAAATCAATTCCGGAATCAACTTTTTTAATTCTAAAATCACTTGGGTAATATGGCGCACCTGTCCAAGCACTTTGACCAAAATAGAAAAATTCATTAAATCCAACCTGTAAATAGAAACTACCAATATTTGTAATACTCGCAGCATCTGGACGTTTTAACATGTCCATTGAATCACTTCGATCTTGAACTTTAAGACAAACCTTAAATCTTGAGTTTGACCATATTTGATCGTTTACAATACCACTTGGTTTTTGAGTTGCAAGAATTAAATGTACACCTAAACTACGACCAATTCTGGCAATTGACATAAGTTCGTCCATAAACTCTGGTTGTTGCATTTTAAGTTCGGCAAACTCATCACTTATAATAATTAAATGAGAAAGTGGTATATTTACCTGACCACTTCGATATAATCTTTGATATTTATAAATATCAATAGTTGATTCATTTAATTTATCACGTACCTCATTAAATATTTTCTGACGGCGTCTTAGCTCAGAGTTTAAGCTAGCAAGAGCTCTAGTAATTTCAGCTTGATCAAGGTTGGTAATAGTTCCAGCCAAATGAGGAAGTTTTAATCCTGTATCCTTATTTTCAAAGGCATAAGCTAAACCTCCACCCTTATAATCAATAAGCACAAAACTTACTTCATATGGATGAAAATTAATTGCCATTGATAAAATATAAGTAATAATAAATTCTGATTTACCAGAACCAGTCATACCAGCAATTAGTCCATGTGGTCCATGTACTTTTTCATGTACATCAAGAGAAATGAAATCACCATTTTCTCCTATTCCAACCGGTACACTTAAACTATTTATTGGATTAGATTCTCTCCAACGTGACATAACATTTAATTGTTCAACACGTCCAACATTATACATTTCAAGAAAAGTATATACTTCTGGTAATTTAAATTTACCTTTTAATAATTCAATCGGAACATTACTAATTTTTTCGGTTAATAACTTCATATTATATTCTTTTAAATCAACCAAAAATTCTTGTCTTACTCCACTTGTTAAGTCAGACTCTAACATTAAACCTTCAGAATCATTTATATTTATAAATACTTTAGCATCATCTGGTAATCTTCTTAAATTAATATCACTTGCTATTACTGAAAATCCATAATTTATCGTTTCTTTAAAGATTTTTTCAAAAATTGGAAGATTACGAATATTTTTATAGTTATCAGTTATTATTACATAATATGGACTATAGCTTTTATAATCATCTGTTGATACATTACTATTTTCTTTATCTCCATACTTACGATTCATAAATTCATTAAGCAAATAATGTCCTACTTGATCAATTTCTTCTTTACAAGTTGCAAAGAATCTAAAAGTTCTTTCATCATTAAAAACAAATGGTGTTAGTTTTAAATAATCAAAATTATTTTGATTATCAATAGTGGTTAATATTACTATTTTTAAATCTTGATAGCTATGTCTAGCAATCATTTGTAAAATTAAATTATTTAAAAATATATCTCCATTTCTCTTATTGCTAGTAATTGCTAACACAGGCTTTTCAGTTAAAGAAATACTAACTGGTACCTCTTTTATCTTTTTAGGACTTCCAGCCATATCAAATAGCAACTGTTTTAAATTATCTTCAGCTAATGTAAATTTCTCTTTTTCATAGTTTATTTCTATTTTAGCATCTACATCACCAATTCCAATTCGAAGATTCAAAAAATCATCATGAATTATTTTTCTTTCCCATAAAGCTGTCTCTTTATTCGTAATTATTTCATAACATTTATCATTAGTTGTATTATTCTCAACAAGTATAGCTTTTTGTTCTTCAATTTTATTATTAATTTCTGTATTTCTTGATTCAATATATTTTGTATATTTTTCTTGTCTTAATTTTTCTCGTTTTTTATTTCGATGCTTTTCATATACCCTTGTTATAATAGGTATAATAAGACTTGATATTAGCATAACTGCTGTAATTATTAATGTTGGTAATACCTCTTTTAAAGTCGCACCTTCATTTAAACGAGAAACTACTGAATATAAACTAACTGAGCTTGAAGCAGCTAATGTTAAAGAAGAAGCCATAGTAAGCAGTACCGGAGTAGCTTCTGGATCTTGATTTTCTGGAGGAGAATCAATCGTAAAATTTTCATTTAAAAGATTTCTTTTAAATCTAGGATTTCTAAAGAAATAATCATCTTCTTTATAAATATCTGAATCTTCTTCTACTTCTGATTGATTTGCTACTTCCATTAAATTAAATATTTTTAATTTTTGATTATTAATTTTTACCATATTTAAAGGATTATTAATAATCATAAAATTTCCAAGAACTACTATTCGAAGTCCTAAAACAAATATAATATCACCATTATATAATCTTTCTTTGGTTACACTCTTACCATTTAAATAAACATATTCTCCTTCATTTAAAACTTCAATAAACCAGGCTTTATCATAATAGATATTTATATTATAATTACCAAGCAAGGGATTTTGATAAATAATATCAGAGTTTTGATTTCCAATTAAAATACTGGCATCATTAACTTGAAAAAGATTAGTTACTTCAAAATTTGGTAAACAATACAATAAATATTTATTATTTAGTTTTTTATTTATTATTTCACAACAAAAATAATTAGCTAAAAAAACACTATAAACTTTATTTCCATTTACTATTATATCAGTATCATTTGTATTAGTTAAAACCCATCTACCATTATATTCCCTAATAGTTAATAATTCTTCAAAATTACCACTTTCATCAATATCTTTTATTTGAAAATCACCATAAATTGTATTAGGAAGTGTTGTTGATATCATCTTATCTTTCTTTAATACTAATATCTTCATTTAATCACCCACTTATTATTCATAATTTATAATTTTTTACTACTATGCCTATTATATAAATATAATATCATAAAATAGTAAGAAAAAAAAGTATTTTAAAAATACTTTTCAAAAAATTTCTTAAATTTTACATTTATTATGACTCTAATATATCATTAGCAGCTTTTTTAATAGTTTCATCAGCTTTTTCATAAGTTGCAGCAGTCATCTCTAAAAATACCGCATATGAAGTCATTTCTTCATAGAAAGAATCAAATTTAGTTTTTAATTCTTCATATTTATTTCTTAAAGCATCTGCACTGGATGCTTCAAATGAGTCACTTGTTCTAGCCATAACATTACTAGCTGTTCGTAAATTTTCTTTCATTGCTGTTATTTTTGTTTTCATTTCACTTGCTGAATTTCTTAATTCTTCTGGTCTTATCGTTATTCCTTCCATTTTTTCCTCCTATAACTTTCCAGCAGCACTTGATATCTCATCTTGTGCTCCACTTATAGCACCAGCTGCTTTTTTTAGAAAACTTGCATAATTGTCTACAATATCGCCTAAAGCTTTTAAATCTCCTTTATACTCATTTACTTTATTAGCAAATGATACATTGTCTGATCCTTTCCAATTTTCTACCAAATTATCTACTATTTGGTATAATGAATCTACATTATTCTTATACTCTGTTGCTGCTTTAGATATTTCATTCGCATCACTTTGCATTCCTGCATAATTTGCTCTAATCATATTTTTTCCTCCTATTCTAATTATTACAAATTAATTATAATTCTTTTTATTTTTTTCTCAATTCATTTTACTTTTTTATACTATTATATTTAATATTCTGAATAAATCTCTTTATCTTTAAAAATCAAATTACCTTCTTTATCATACACATCTCCATCCTTTTGTTCAAACATTCCTTTCGAAATTACAAAGGCATATTTTGACTCATAGTCATTTGATCCTTCAAGATAAGTTGCACGTCCAGTTCTAGTATCAGCTATAACAAAATTCTTTTTATCGATATATTCTGTTGCTGCTGCTAAATGTCCTTCGTTAGCTTTAGAATACAAAACCGAACTATTTCCCTTTACAGTATTTATAGTTTCATCCTTAGTTAAGCCACGAGTTGAAGCCATAACATCAACATTCCATACTTCAGAAATTGCCTTAGCTGTAGTTTCGTTAGCTCCCCTAAAACCTTTATTAGAAATAATATTACTTAAACTAACATTGTGTTTATTGCAATAAGCATTCAACCCATCCATTACTTGATTAGGTGTAACAACTACTTGTTTTCCATTTAATTCAGATAAGGTTGATGATAAACAAGTTGCAATGCTTAATATTCCACATCCGGAATTTCTTAAACTTACTCCATGTAATTTTTCAGAAGTCCATGGCGTTCCTTTACTTTGACTAAATCTTATTGTATAACCACTTTTTTTATAATATTTTTGATTATTTGCAAGCCAATTACTTACATCTTCGTCATTATCAAGAGCTACTTTAACACCTTCATATTCCGTTGTTGTAGTTGAAAAAGCACCTAAATTAACGCTAGTTTGAACTGAAACACTAGCTCCATTTATACCATTTAACTTACTAAAATTATCATTTACTGACTTAATTTTAGAGTCTGCATCGCTTATTAAACCTGAAACACCATCCTCCCAAGAAGTCATAGCATCATCATATCCTGGATAAGATTCATGTCTTTCATGGGTTTCAGGATCATACGTTACTTCTTTATAATCACTTTTCTCAGGATATGAATCTAATTTGCTTTGCATATCACTAATTAATTTATTTATTTCGGATAATATATCATAATTATTTTTATATAAATTTTCTGCATTAACCCAAGATGAAGAAATACTTGTTGTTATACTGTTTAAACTTTTAACAAATGTATTAATTCCATCACTTAAACTATCTTTAGCTGAATCATCCCAACCACTTGCCTTAGATAATTCACTATTTATAGCTGAAACTAAAGAACTAATTTCATCACTTACTTTACTACAAGGATGAGCAACACAACAATCATAAGAAGTATTTATTTTATCTTTATTCTGATTGTAAAAATCTCGTAATTCAGTTAATTTGGATGATAATTCATCATACTTTGCCATAAAAAACCTCCTATAAAATTTCTATCTCACTCTGTAAATTTGAATTTGTTTCAGAATAAGAAGTATTTGCTTGTTTTAATAAATCTGTACATTCATTTAAATATGAAAGTAAATATTTATCTACCTTATTTAAATCATTATTGATTTGACTATCTAATTTTGTTTTTTCCGAAGAACTCCATTTAGATTCATCTAAAAAATTAATTGAATTATGCATATTTTTAACAATGTTGACCAGATTTATATTATCACTTTCTAATGTTTTTATTAAACTACTTAAACCTACTTTATCTATTCTTATATCACTCATAATTAACCTCTATCTATTTACCCTTTGAATCTATTTTAATAGTTTTTTTTGATAAATTTGTTTTACTTTTTGATTGACTTTTTGCATCATTTAAATTCTTTTTGGCATTATTTAAATTATCAGAATAACCACTTGATACTGTCACAAAATATTGTTTTATATTATTATAGTTATCCATCAAATCATTTATTATTTCTAATCTTTTTAAGTATTTTTCTATTATTAATTCAGCATCATTTCCTTGATAATAAGTTCTGATAGAATTAATATCTTTTTTTAATTTGTTTGTAGCTTCCATTAATGCATCTTGCTTCTTGCTAACGTCAACTGCTACACTACCGATTGCGACCGGATCAACTCTTCTTTTCATATTTTGCTCCTTTATTTTTCTTTTATATATTCTGCTGAAACATAACCTATGTTGTTTGGATCATTTCCTATTTGAACTTTAGCCCAACCATTATCAACACTTACTACATGAATTTCTTCTCCATATTTTAAGCTTGACTTAATTTTATCGTTCGTACTTGCTCCTGTTCTAACGTTTAACTTAGAATTTTTATCTTTTATATTTACTACATATGATTTAGTACTAGTTGATGGAGTGTTAGTACTTGAACTAACTGATTCAGCTTTTTCAGTCGTTGGGTTAGAAGCACTAGATGAAGTTGCAGCAGTAGAGTTTTCCTCTAAATATTTGGAAGAAACATATCCTTCTTTAGTTTCATTATTACTATCTGTATAGGATACTTTACTCCACTCTTCACCCTTTTCAATTACCTTTACATCTGTACCTGATGCTAATTTACCAACCACTTTGGAACTTTTACTGCCTTCCTCTCTAACATTTAAATTACCACCATCGGTTTTAACTTTAGAACTTGTTTCAGCCATTAGACCACTAGTATCGACAGAAAAATTCAAAGTTTTTAAGTCAGGAGTTGGAATATTAGAAACATTATTATTACTTTGAATATAACTATTAGCACTAGTAATTAATTTATTAAAGCCTTCTAGACATTCTTCTACCGAAGTAAAAATATTATTAATATAAGATGTTATTTCTGTTTCTTCTGAATATGTTGAACCTTTTAATTGAAAATCTAAATTGCCATTTAAATTTACACTAGAATCATATGACAATACATCACTTGGGGAACCACTTTTCATAAATTACCTCCTTTATTATAGATTAATAATATCATTTTTTAAAATTTATGTAAACTATAAAATGTAAACTAATATTTTATTACATCCATATCTTTATAATTTTTTTTAATATAATTTTTATGATTCTTTAACATATTATTACAATAATCTTCTAATTTTTTAGTATCAAGTTTTAACATAGATGCTAATGTCAAGCAAATATTAAATCGATCTATTTTATTTTTAACTCTCATATCAAAAGGTGTTGTAATTGCTCCATTTTCTACATAACCAACTACTTTCATATTAACATTCCTATTATATAACATCTCATATATTAAATTAGGATAACCATGAAAAACAAACACATTTGGAACATTTAAAAATATTTTTTTAAATTCTTCATTATTCAAATTTTTAAATTTTAATAAATCAATAATACATACTACTCTTACTTTTATATTTAAATATTTTTTTAATATCTTTACACTTTCCATTACTTCTAAAGTCGGAGTATCACCACAACAAGTTAGTACTATATCAGGATTATCATCACTTATAGAATTTATTATTCCAAGTCCTTTATCAACTAAACATTTGGCTTCGTTCATGTTGAAATACGTTGGTTTAATATGTTTACTTGCAACTATTAAATTCACTTTATTTTTGTCTTTTAAACATTTATCCATTGTATAAATTAAAGTATTCGCACAAGGAGGTAAATATATACCAATTAGTTCTTTATCTTTAGAAATCAAGTGATTTAAGATACCTACTTCTTGATGCGTATAACCATTATGATCTTGTTCATAAACATGACTTGTTAAAATAATATTAAGTGAAGGTAAAGCTTTTCTCCATCTAATATTACTAGCAGACTTAAGCCATTTTAAATGCTGACTTATCATTGAATCAACAATACGTGAAAATGCTTCATAGGTGTGAAATATACCATGACGGCCTGTTAAGACATAACCTTCAAGTAATCCTTCACATATATTTTCTGATAAAAATGAATCAAATATTCGACCAGATTCTTTTAAATATTGATCGGTTTTTAAAACCTCTAATTCCCAAGTTCTATTAGTAGCTTCAAAAACATGATTTAATCTATTTGATAAAGCTTCATCTGGGCCAAAGATTCTAAAATTATTAGGATTTAACTTTATTGCATCTCTTAAATATTTACTAAGTTCTAACATAGCAGATGCTTCTTCTTTAACATTATATTTATAAATACTAGGATATTTTAATTTACTTATTCCTCCCTTAGTATAATTTGAATTTCCCATTCTTTTTTCAAATTTTGGTATAAATAGTTTATATTTATTATAAAGTTTACCATTTTTATCAAATAATTCTTCTGGTTTATATGATTTTAACCATTTTTCTAATTCATTAAGTTTGATATCATTATCTATTAAGAAAGGTACTTGATGACTTCTAAAACTATTTTCAATAGGATTGCCATCTATTATTTTGGGTCCAGTCCATCCTTTTGGTGTTTTAAGAATTATTAATGGAAGTTTATAGGAAATAGTTTTATCATTTTTCATTTTTAATATTTTTTCAATTGCATAATCCAATGCTTTTGCCATTTTTTCGTGCATTTTTAAGGATTTATTTCCTTCAACTATTAATACTTCATAACCCATAGACTCAAACATCATAGTTAAATCTTGATTTCCCATTCTTCCAAGAATAGTTGGATTAGCTATTTTATAACCATTTAAATTAAGGATTGGTAGGACTACTCCATCAGTTTCACGATTAATAAATTTATTTAAATGCCAACTAGTTGCTAAAGTTCCAGTTTCTGCTTCACCATCTCCTATACAACAAGCAACGATTAAATTAGGATTATCTAAAACTGCTCCATATGCATGAACTAAACTATAACCAAGTTCTCCTCCTTCATGAATACTACCTGGGGTTTCAGGTGCAGCATGACTTGATACTCCATATGGTGCACTAAATCTTTTACATAATTTCGTTAATCCTTTTAAATTTTCTGTAATATTTGGGTAAAATTTAGTATAAGTTCCTTCTAAATAATTACAAGCTATAAGTGCTTGTCCTGCATGACCTGGTCCTGATATATAAAACATATCTAAATTATATTTACAAATTATTCTATTTAAATGAGTATAGATAAAATTCTGATTAGGAGCTGAACCAAAATGGCCTATTAATCTTTCTTTAATATCTTTTTTTTCTAGTTTTCTTTTTAAAAGAACATTATCTTTTAAATATATTTGAGCTACTGATAAATAATTAGCTGCCATAAAAAAACCATTTAAACTAGTTAATTCATTACTTTCTAAGTATCCCATTTTATCATCCCTTTACTATTCTTCTTCATTATATCATTTATTTAAAAAAAATGACAGATAAACTGCCATCTTATTAAACTTTTTTTAATCCATCAGATAATACTTTATCATTTTTACTATTCATAGATTCTAACTCAGTTATTTTAGAATTACAATTTGATAAATAAGTACTCATTCTACTTTCATAATCATTTTTTAGACTTTTTAATTTTTTAAATTCACTTGCATCTTCCGCACTTGATTTTATGCTATTAATTTCACTTTCAAGACTATCAACTTTACTTTCTAAAGTATCATATTTATTCAAATAATCTTCAATAACTGAAACTGTACTATCCCAATTTTTATAATTATTATCATATAAAGTTTTTAATTCATTAAATACTTCTAAAGATTTTTTTTCTATTTTATCTTTTATTGAATCTATTTCACTGGTTGAAACACTACCATTTAAAGATTGTAAATTAGCCGAAGTATTTGTAAAATTTGTTTTGGCTGATGAAGCTTGATTGGAAACATTACTAATTGCACTTTTAAAAGTATTTATTGCATTTTCAATATTACTAAATTTTGATTCGTTATTAGTAATATCTTGTTGATAAACAAGAGATGTCGGATGACTTTGAGCACAATTTGAATCATTTAGTTCTTTTTTACTTTTAACGCTATTTAATCTACTTTCAATATAAGATTTACTTAAACTCATTTTTCACCTCCATTATTAAGTTCACTAAGTTTATTTAAAGATATCAATTCTGTTGTATCACTGATAGGTACATAATATTCTTTTCCAGTTGCTGAGTCTAAAACTTTGGCAAATTTTAAATCTCCAACTTCTGAAACTGATTTTACTAAATACATCTCACCTTTTTCAGCTAATCTAACAAAATTATTGTTTTCTAATTCTGTTGATGCTTTATTTAATACTAAAGTATTATCATTTACTTTTAAAACATCTTGAACATCTGTTTCAATTTTAACTTTATCGTTAGCTAAGACATAATAGGTCTTTCCTGAATCTTTATCAATAATTTTGTAATAATATTCATTATTATAACTGCTTACACCTATTAATCCATAATTAGCTTTCTCACTTGAATTTGTAGTTGTTCGACTATTTAAATTATCCTTCATTGCAACTATTTCCGTAAAATTAACTTTTCCAACTGATGCATTAATTAAATTTCTATTTGTTGGTGTTGAAGGTGTTCTTGCTGTAGTTGAATTAATAGGATTAATATTACGTGAACTAGGTCCACCACCTGATGATCTTCTTGAACTACCAGACCCACTTGATCTAATTGCTGATACATTTTTACTAGATGTACTTTTTGTATTATTAATAATTTTAGTAGTATTATTAGATTTTATACTTTTTGTAGAACTACTACCTGCACTTTTAGTATTAGTTACTGAACCATCAGGTGATGAAGTATTAAGTTTTTTAAATATTTTATTACCATTGGTAGAATTAGATGAACTACTATCGGTATCACCTATTTTAGAAATATTATTTTTAAAAGTATCTATTTGTCCAAGCAAATTATCTATCCAACTACCAAGGTTTAAAATTGAAGATGAAAAAGCATTTCCTATATCACCAACTTTTGCAGAGGTAATTGAATTTAAATTAATTCCCTGTATTGCTTCTGATATAGATTTTTTAATGTTGTCTGTATTAACATTTAATGCAGAAATATTATTTCCTAAACTATTGGATTCATCAGATAAATATTGTAAACCATTATATGCTAAACCACTCAAATTTCCCCATGCATCACTATTAGTTGAAACATCAGATTTTCCCATTACCCCCGAATCACCAATTTCATCACCATTATTATATATTTGTCTTGCAGTTTCCATTGCTTTTGAACCCGCCAATCCTGCTGTACTTGGTTTATATCCATCCGTTGATGATGGATATCCTCCTTCTTTACCTCTTATTGGTTCATCTTTTACTATTGGCATTTCTGTTTCACTTGCACCCGTAGTATGACTTTCTTCTTGAAAATATGCATCACTAGGTACCGAATCGCTTTTTCCCGCTAAATCAAAACTGTTATTTGCATTATATGTGTTTCTTGCTTTATCTACTGCTTGTTTCTCTGCCATTGCTCTACCATTTTCAAATGTTGTTCCTGACGTTGATGAACTTTTTGTTTTAACTGTACTCGTTCCTGCTGTACTTGGTTTATATCCATCCGTTGATGATGGATATCCTCCTTCTTTACCTCTTATTGGTTCATCTTTTACTATTGGCATTTCTGTTCCACTTGCACCCGTAGTATGACTTTCTTCGTAAAAATACGCATCTTTCGTTACTTGACTTTTATCTACTTCCGAATTAAATGGATCATTTGTTGCATTTGTTTCCAAGTTCCCTTTTATTCCAAAATCTTTTTCTAATTGTTTCCCTAAATTCCTTAGCTTCCCTGCTTCTATTCCTTTTTCTACTGATTCTTTACTTAAATTATTTGAACTTCCATCCGTTGATGATGGATATCCTCCTTCTTTACCTCTTATTGGTTCGTCTTTTACTATTGGCATTTCTGATAAATTTGATTTTACTGAAGAAGATTCTGCTTTTACTGCTCCGGTTCCCATCAGTGTTTGCCTTTCATTTGCTGTTATTCCAGTCGTTCCACTTCCTCCTCTTAGTTCACCTTTTATATCTGTTGAATTTGATAGTGCACTTGCTTCGGTAGGATGAGTCTCTTCATAAAAATATGCGTCACTAGATACCGAATCCTTTTTTCCTGCTAAATCAAAACTGTTATTTGCATTATATGTGTTTCTTGCTTTATCTACTGCTTGTTTCTCTGCCATTGCTCTACCATTTTCAAATGTTGCTCCTGACGTTGATGAACTTTTTGTTTTAACTGTACTCGTTTCTGCTGTACTTGGTTTATATCCATCTGTTGATGATGGATATCCTTCATTTAAAGTTTTCGCAATAGCTTCCTGAGCTTTTTCACTTAATTCTGTTTTATTACTTATTTCATCTGGATCATATGTATAGTTATCTAACATATAATCACTAGGATCAACTATATCTTTAACTAGTTGCCTTGTTCCGTAAAGTTGCTGTCTTACTATTGGATCTGTAACTGGATTTTCTTGTTCTGCCATCCCAGATACAACATTTACCCTACCATTCGAAGGTAAATCTAACGAATTGGTTGTCGGTGTAGTATCTGGTGGCCGATATTCATCGTGTGTAGGCAATGGAATAACATTTGGATCTTTTACGTCTGTCGGCGTTGTTGTTGATTGTGATGATATCTTTACTTTCGGTATTGAAGTCTTTCCTCGATTAGCTTCATTCCACTCATCAAAACCTGCTAACTGATCTTCTAATTCTTTTTCTTCCGATTCAAATATAAATTTTATAGGTGACCTTGTACTTGACGTTGAATCAGCATTCGATGCCCCAGAAGATACTGAGCTATCTAAATATTTATTAATTCTACCAGAAACAGCTGGATATTCAGTTGCTATTTTTTGCAAATCATCTTTGCTTACATTAGGAAAAACATTGTTTTGTAATTGATCATTAGTAATAGATGGATCTTTTAAAATTTTTATAAATTCATCATAAGATATTGTAGCCATATTTTCAAGTTATCCCCTTTTCAACTCCTTTCTTAATTTATAAAAGGCACTTATACTAAAGTGCCATTTTCATCAATATTACGAGTTGCTGTTTTAAATTTTTGGATAGCTTCACTTACTTCTTTAACGTTTTGAGCAATTTTCTTTGCTTCTTCAGAATAATTCATCATTTTTTCTGATTGTCTAGTTGAACTAGCACTATACCACGCTGATTTTTGATCTTCATAAATTGAATTTAATTCATTTAAAGTTGCTGTTATTTCATCTGATAAACTATTCAAATTATTTAAAGCTCTTTCTAAGTCAGCATAACTCTCTATTCTATTTTCTAAGTTTCCATTTTCGTTCATTTTTTATCCTCCTATAATCCTGATACTTGACTTGCAAAGTCTTGATTCTTACTTTCTAAGAAATTTCTTTGAGTTCTACAATCATCTAAAGCTGTTTGTAAAGTCGTTCGAATTTGCATTAATTTCGGTTCAGCTTTTTGATATTCACTTCCTGACCAATTACTTTTTATAACATTAAAATTTTCAATAAACGTTTCTAACTCCTGTGAAATTTTTTCCATATTTTGATCAAGTCTTGAAATTTGATTTACAAAATTACTTTGATTATACACTAAATCTGCCATATTTTTATTTTCTCCTCTCTCGATATCTTCTATTTATAAATTGATTATAACAAACAATTGTTAATAAGTCTACAAAATTTGTTAACTTTACACTTTAAATGTCATATTTTGATGGACCATTTATAACTTTACCATCAAGCGAAAAACTTGAACCATGACAAGGACAATCCCAAGTACCTTCTTTATCGTTAAATATTAAATTACATTTCATATGAGGGCATTTTCTATTTACAATATGTTTATTTCCTTTTGAATCAATATATATAGCTTTATTTTTATTGTAATAAATAATTTTATTTTTAGTTATCAGTCCTTTAAAATAACCATTTATACTTTCATAGATATTAATACTTGAATTAACTAATTTTTGAATAGTTACACCTCTTCTGGGATTAAATAAATTCTTATAATCTACATATTTTTTCTCATTTAAAATTAAACTTGATATTATAGATGCACCTATATGACTAGATAAAATTCCCCAAGTATTAAAACCTGTTATTATGTACATATTAGTAAATATTTTCCCTATTATTGGTAAATAATCATTAGTTATTAAATCCATATTTGTCCAGATATTATCTATTTTATTTATCAAATTACTATTAATTGTCTTATCATAATCACTCGTTTTTACATGAGATATATATTTACTATTGGTTAAATAAATCATTTTACTTTTATAAAATCTAATAGAATGAACATTTTTATCAATATTTATTAAATTATAATCTCCTTTATAACTACTATTTCCATATAAAATATAAGATTTCTCGAGTCTTACTTTTAAAGGAAAAATCAAGGGTTTTATAAAATATGGATAGTTGTTAGCAAATATTATTTTCTTAGCATTTATTTTATATTTATTTGCTATTGCTACATAATAATTATTTTTCTTTATAACTTTAATTATATTTGTATTTTCATATATTTCTATATTTTCTAAAGATTTAATAATTTTATTTAAATATTTAATAATATTAATAGAAAAAGAATTATTAACTTTAATACTATATAAAGAATTTAGTTTTTTTATAGGTAATTCCTCTTTTTCATATTTAATATTTAAATTATAAAGTTCTTTTTCTATAGCTTTTATCTTTTTTATATTATTTTTTTGAGTGGTATATAAATAAGAATCATTTTTATAGAAATCGCATTCTATATTTAAGTTTTTTATATTCGTTTTTAGTAATTTTAAACCTTCAAGTTGACTTTTAAGGAAAAGATTTATATTTTTACTACTTATTTTAGTTAATATATCTTGAAGTATTGTAATTTTAGCAGTCATTTTACTAGTAACACCAAATAATAATTCATTTCTATCAACTAAAGTAATTTTTAAATTAGATTTTTTCAGATAAAAAGCTGTAAGTATTCCAGCAATTCCTCCTCCAATTATTAAAACATCTGTATTAATATCACTATCTAAATTTTTAAAATCATATTTTAAATATTCTTCCCATATACTATTATTTTTCATATTTATAGTATGATATAAAAATAAATATATATACAAATAGAACAATAATTATATAATTTTTGATTTGAATCTATAAAATTTAAATTTTTTTATTATATATATATTGAGGAGATATCTATGAACAATGAAAAAATTAATGAAAGTATTAATGAATTAAAAGAAAAATTCAATAGAATTAAACAGATTCCATTTCATCAGAGTTTAAGAAAAGGTTCAACTGGTATTGGTTATACTTTTGAAAAATTGATTGGAAAGGAAGAAGATTCTAGTTATGATCCTGATTATAAAGGCATTGAAATTAAAACAAAATATGGTTATAGTAAGAGTCCAATTTCTTTATTTAATTTAGTTGGAAAAAGAGATGATGAAGTACCAATTTGCAATTATCTTATTAATAAATTTGGATATTATGTAAATGATAATAAAAAGGAAAAAGCATTATATGGCGAAATATATACTAATAAATTAACAAGAGTTAATAGCAGTTTTCTATGGAAATTAAAAATAGATTTAAAAGAAAATATACTTAAATTAAATATTATTAATAATAATTTAAATATAATAGATGATAGCATTTATTGGAATTTAAGTGATATAAGTGAAAGATTATTAACTAAATTGAGTTATATGGCTCTTGTTAAAGGATATCCTTACACTTATAAAAAGGAACTTTACTATAAATATACTAATTTAAATATTTATAAATTAAAAGGGTTTAAAGAATTTTTAAAGTTACTCGAAAATGGAAAAATTATTGTTTGTGTTGCTATAAGTTATAATACTTTAAATGATAAAGTCAAATTAAAAGATAGAAATATTTCATTTAGATTAGATATAGACTATATTAATTATTTATATACTAAGATTTACTGAATCCTTATTAAAGATGAAGGGGTTAAAAGGTTCAAAAAAAAAAGAACCAGAAAGTTCTTCAAATTCTAAATGGTCGGGAAGACAGGACAAAAAGTAAATCTATTACATTAGTTTAGTAGTCAGCATATTGGCTTTTTTTTATGGATTTTTTACCATTTTCGTTTAGTTTCGTTGAGCTTAATTTAGTTATTTTTTCTCCAAATCCTTCTCCAAAATAAAGGACACCTATAAAGGTATCCTGGTGCTCGCTAGGAGCTAATTACAGTTCTATTGAGGGGTCAGCTTTTTGCTAAGTGACTAAAATAATCAATTACTATTTTAATAATTATGCTGGAACAACTATTAGTGTATTATCAATATATTTAATAATTAAGTCTTTATCTGTACAATTACCATCTAGACCGCAAAAAAAGTGTCCACTTGCATGTAAATAACCATCGACTAATTTAAAATCATGCATTTGATATTCATTATCATTTGTGCCAACCTCTCCTAATCCATGATTACCTAACCCAAGCAAAAATGTTTCTCCATCTTGTGATTGTTGAGTAAATAATATAAACTTATCAGTTAAATATGCATGTGCAACAGAGTGATTACGTGAAAAATCATCAACATATAAATTATCTAAATTATCAATTTTAACTTTAAATTCTCTATTTCCTACTTTAATTATTTGATTTTCAGTCGTAAGTTTTATTTCTTTAAAACTACTTAATTTTTCACCATAATTTTGACCAATACTTTGACAATTACATTCTGCAACATTAGTATCGCATTTTTCACACACTTCACAATTTGGACAATTATCTATATTTTGTGATTCATTATTATTTTTTAAAAACTTATCATATCCAATGTATCCACCAGCAATTAGCAATAAAACAACTAATACTGCTATAATAATATTTTTTCCAGTTCCTTTATTCTTTTCATTTTCCATATCTATATCCTCCTATTTATATGTAAAGTGTAACATAAGCTGAAAAAAATATCAACACACTTTAATTAAAAAATTCTATAAAAATATATTTAAAAAAAAAATTCTCCAAAACTTTCTCCACCAAAAATAAAAAACCTTATAAAATAAGGTTTTATAAACAAATGGTCGGGAAGACAGGATTTGAACCTGCGACCCCTTCGTCCCAAGCGAAGTGCTCTACCAAGCTGAGCCACTTCCCGATTCAATATGGTGCGCCCGATAGGAATCGAACCCATAACCTTTTGGTCCGTAGCCAAACGCTCTATCCAATTGAGCTACGAGCGCAACTCACAAGACATGTATAATGATAGCATTTTTTTATATACAAGTCAAGTGTTTTCATTTATTTTAGTCGTCAAATTCATAAGTTCTTATCTCATTTGCTTTTTGAATACTAAATGATTTAATTTTATTATTAGTAAGTAATTTTTCTAAATTATCTAAATAAATTTTATAATTATTTTTTAAAAGGAAGGTATATTGTAAATTAAAATCTATCAGTTCCTTATTTAAGCCTATATTTATAACATCTATATTATTATCATTAAAGTACTGTTTTAATTTAGTTTTAAGATTATCTAATAATATAACATTACCATTTATTATTAAATTAAATTCATATTGAATATCTTTATTAATATTTATATTATTTATTAATTTGTTGATATAACGAAGAACGATATTAGAAAACAAAATGATTACAGTACCAATCACTGCTTCAAAGACAGCACCTCCAGCACATAAAACCCCTATTGCAGCATCACACCAAATAGTAGCAGCTGTTGTTAGTCCTCTCACTTTTTTACCGTCTTTAAGTATGACTCCAGCACCTAAAAATCCCATGCCAGCAACAACTTGACTTGCAATTCGAGAAATATCACTTGAGCCAACAGAAAAAGAAAATATTACAAACAAAAAACTTCCAATAGCAACTAAAATACTCGTTCTAAGTCCAATAATTTTTCTTCGATATTGTCTTTCTAAACCAATTAAAAAACTAAGTAAAAAACATACACTAATTTGAAATAAAAATTGATAATTCATAACTCCACTCCTATTATATATTAAATTAACAACTCTTACAGAGTTGTTAATTATTATTATTAATCATTTGAAATCCAAGGCATGTAACGTGATATTGTTAATACTGGTCTAGTACTAATACTTTGACTGGCAGATCCACTTGTAGCATCACTAGCAAATATGCCAGATGAAGCACTTTCTGTCATACTTCCTCCCCTTACAAACCATGAATTTATTCCATTTGTGACATTTCTTGAATCATTATACCATGAAGGAATTTCTTTTATTGCATCACCAAATTTAGCAACAGAATAATTGTTATTTGACTCACTAAATGTATATTTGTCATAATACTTATCACTTGGTAACCACGTACCGGAATTACTAGCAGTGAAACCTTCCGTACTTAATTCATTACCCATTGTGTATTCTTCTGCTCCACCATTCATATCATAAACACCATATATATTACCAGTTGTTGAAGCACCTATTCCATAAATCAAATCATCGTAAGTATAAGATATACTACCTGATGCATCAGTTGTTCCATCTGTATAACCTGTAAAATATCCGTTATTTATGTATATTTCTTTATTTTCATCTAAATAATTAACGTTACCTTGCTTACCATACTTAGAAGATGACAAGTATGCAACAGCTCCCCATTCCATATTTTTTATTAAATGAATATCAAAAGAATTATTGTCACTAGCTATTTCACCTGTTAAATTATTTCCAGAATTTAGCCAACTTGTCGCATTTTCGTTTTGACTAAAACCATGTATATTATTATATATTTCCATTCTTCTTATATTTGCAAAAGCAGTTGAAACGTTTTCATATCTTAATGAAGACTGTCCAGGCTTAATTAAAATATTCATACCCTCTTTATTGCAATTTTCTTCATTTGGTGATGTATTACATGTATTATCATCTGTCGACATTTCAAATTTTGCTACCCAAAATCCTGTTAAATCTTCATTTCCAAATGTAAAGGCTGGATGAGTATAAGTACTTTTACCAACGATAACATTACTACATTGCTCGTTTTCATTTGCTTTACTACAGACAAGATTTCCAGTACTCTCTTTTCCATGTTCAAATATTATGTCTATTTGACTTGGATTAACTGTTTCATCATTATCATTAAAAATAATATATTTATATCTCGGAATCCAAACCCACATAGATGTTATATCATCCATATTAATTTTCGTTCCTTCTACCGAACTGACATAATATTCTCTTGTTTGAGTTCCATTTTCTTTAACAGTTACAGCATTAGCCCATATAGCTCGATCATAATCAAACCATTGATATACATTATTAGCATTTTTACTATCTGCCTTTTTCCAAGAAGCAGTTGATTTATCATAATAAACCGGTATCATATTATCTATAAGTTCCGGATAATTAGCATCACTATTATCTAAATTTGATGTTTTTTGAACACCTTCAATTAAAATTGCCTTTGACCATGTTGCACCATTAGCATTAGAAGTTTGACTAACCCATAGTACTATTTCATACGTAATAACTTGATTAACTTCGATAATACCCGAATCAATAATACCTGTATCAGAAAGAGTTGTTGGATCAAATGTTACTTCTTCTCCATTATCCAATATTTTTTTTAATCTATATCTAACATCAGTATTTCTAAGTGTACTAATAACATCTTTATCAACTAAACTAACTTTATAATTTGCATTTACATCGCCAGTATTTTCAATTGCAAAAGTTGTTGAAGGATTATTAAGTCCTTCTTCATCGCTCATTGGATATGTTATTCCATTTCCAATATTAATATTATCTATATCTGTCTTTAAAACAACTTTAAATTCGGATAATGTTAAGGTATTAGTCTCTTTACTACCAACTTTTGTAGACAAATAACCAAAACTAGTTCCAATTATTATTAAACCAAATATAGTTATAGCAGAAAATAATACAATTTTATTCTTATTCATATGGAAATCACCTATTCTATGAACATTATACCATAAAATTTAAAAATTACAATAAAAATAAAATTAATATTAATTTTATTTTAAAAAATACAAATTTAAATTATTAAAAAAAATCCACAGGGGATTTATTTTTTATTTAAAGCTCATTTAGAGTAAATAATTATTTGGTGGCTCCGAGTGGAATCGAACCACCGACACAGGGATTTTCAGTCCCTTGCTCTACCGACTGAGCTACAGAGCCATTTATGGCGGTCTCGACGGGAATTGAACCCGCGATCTTCTGCGTGACAGGCAGACGTGGTAACCCCTGCACTACGAGACCACTATTGGTTGCGGGAGTAGGATTTGAACCTACGACCTTCGGGTTATGAGCCCAACGAGCTACCAGACTGCTCTATCCCGCGATAAATATTGGCGGAGGAAAAGGGATTCGAACCCCTGCGCCGCTTGCACGACCTCTCGGTTTTCAAGACCGATCCCTTCAACCGGACTTGGGTATTCCTCCAAAAAATGGTGCCTAAGGTCGGACTTGAACCGACACGAGTGATTAAGCTCGCAGGATTTTAAGTCCTGTGCGTCTACCTATTCCGCCACTCAGGCAAAAAATATATGGTGTCCCGTGCGAGATTCGAACTCACGACCCTTTGATTAAAAGTCAAATGCTCTACCTACTGAGCTAACGGGACATTTCGTTGGTTGCCTCGGCTAGATTCGAACTAGCGCATGCGAGAGTCAAAGTCTCGTGCCTTACCACTTGGCTACGAGGCATCATCATGGTGGAGAGAGGTGGATTCGAACCACCGAACCCGAAGGAACAGATTTACAGTCTGTCGCGTTTAGCCTCTTCGCTATCTCTCCAAAAAAAATGGTGCCGAAAACAGGAATCGAACCCGTAACCTATTGATTACAAATCAATTGCTCTACCAATTGAGCTATTTCGGCATAATGGTGGGCGATATAGGACTCGAACCTATGACCCCTTGCTTGTAAGGCAAGTGCTCTAACCAACTGAGCTAATCGCCCATTATGCACAAGACATCAATAATGATAACATTTTATTAAAAAGTTGTCAATAAAATTTAATAATGTTTTTAACTTTTTTTGGATTTTCGCTTAGAAATCCAAGTACCTAATTCTTTCTCTAAAGTATCAAACCCTTTTTCTGTTTCTTTTATTTTAGTATTACTTTTTCTATTTACATGATAATTAAGATTTTTAATGCTCAACTTGACATGAAAAGTATCATCATCAACATCTACAACTCGGACTCTTATAGTTTCACCAATATTCGCAATATTATTTATATCTTTAACATATCCGTCACTTATTTCAGATATATGTATTAGACCACTATAATATTCATCTAAAGTAACAAAAATTCCATATTTTTCAATTCCAGTAACATGTCCTCTAACAATTTCATCTTTATGATACTTTGTCATAAATCCTCCATTTATTTTAAAAAAAACCTTCTTTAGAAGGTTTAATACAAATTGGTGGAGCATAGCGGGATCGAACCGCTGACCTTCACGGTGCAAACGTGACGCTCTCCCAGCTGAGCTAATGCCCCAAATAACTCTATTTGCCTCACGACATATAGAATTATATTATAAATAATAATTAATTGTCAATATTTTTTTGTAAAAAATCGACTAAATTTGTAACTTTCACTTCATTCTCTTGTTTTTTTATCATATCTTTAACTCTTAAAGAACTAGTTTCTATTTCTTGAGTTCCAATAACACTAATAAATTTAATATTTTCTCTTTCAGCATATTCAAAACATTTTGATACTTTTTTATTATTCATTTCAATTAAAACTCTAAAACCATTTTTTCTTAAAATACTTGCAATTTTTAAAGTTTCAATTTGAGTATCAAGTGGAACCAAATAAATATCAATTAAATTGTTCTTTTCTTCATTTTGTAAGATAGTATATATTGGTTCAAGTCCAAAAGACATTCCAATAGCTGGATAC
Source organism: Bacilli bacterium (assembly GCA_017528315.1). GTDB lineage: Bacteria > Bacillota_I > Bacilli_A > RF39 > UBA660 > RUG591. Next base: position 70,841 of record JAFXOW010000036.1, on the reverse strand, counting down.
TCTATGCCATTATTCATGAAATCAGTTATTATTTTATTATAACGTCCTCCTGCTCCAAGTGCTGAATTTATTCTTAATTCTTTATCATAAAATTCAAATACAACACCCGTATATATAGTTAAACCCCGAGCAAGAGTTGGAGTAAATACACATGAAGAAGATACATTTGTTCTTTCTAAATAATTATTTAATTCAATTAATTCTTGAATTCCATTTTTTACTTGTTCATTACTACTATCTTTAAATATTTCTAAATATTCCTTTAAATCATGTTTAAATAAATCTAATAAATTATTAATCTTAGCTATATCTATTCCCAACTTCTTTAATTCAGAAACTAATTCTTCACGAGTAATTTTATCCATTTTATCAATTACTCCAATTACAGAAGCAACTAATTTATCATCTATTCCTACTTCTTTAATTAATCCACTCATAAGTTTACGATTATTATATTTAACTATAATATCTATTCCTAACTCCTTATAAGTATTAATAGCCATTAATATTTGTTCAGCTTCTATATAACGATTATCAATTCCAACAACATCTACATCACATTGATAAAACTCTCTAGTTCTTCCTAATTTTACTGGCCCATTTCTAAAGACCTTCCCTATTTCGTATCTTCTAAATGGTATTCTTAAATCTTTATTTAATCCTATTACTTTACAAAATGGGACTGTTAAATCATAACGAAGTCCTAAATCTCTTCCACCTTGATCAGTTAACTTATAAATTTCACTTAATATTTCAGCATTATCTTCATATTTATACGAAAGTAAATCATAATAATTTAAAATAGGTGTTTCCAAAGGCATATATCCATATTTTTCAAAATTAGCTCTTAAAATATTAATTATTTTATTACGAACTACTTGACTACTTGGCAAAAAATCATTAGTTCCTTTTAAATTCATTAATTTCATTCAATCACCACCAATCTTTTTATTTATCCCTTACTTTACAATTAAATGTTTTGCATACATCTTCTATTATTTTATCAAATACAATCATTACCTCATCCATCGTTAAAGTTTTATTAGGATCTATAAATTCTAAATTAAAAGCTATTGATTTTTCATCGCTTTCAATATTTTCACCAGTATATATATCAAATATGCTTATATTGTTTAATAATTTTCCTCCCGTTTTTTTAATTATACGAGTTATATCAGAGGCTAAAATATTATTTTTTACAATAAAGGCAACATCTTTACTAATACATGGATACTTTGGTATCTCTTTATAAGTCATACGACTTGGACTATTACCAAGTAATTTATCTAAATTAATTTCACATAAATAAACATCATGTTTCAAAACACTTGGATGAATTTTTCCAAGTACTCCAATATTTTTTCCTTGTAAAATAATACTTGCACTTTGATGTGGATGAAATTCATTTGATATATTATTATCTACTACAAAGTTATAACGATTTACATATCCTAAATAATCTAATAATTCTTCAACTATTCCTTTTAAAGTATAAAAATCAGCATTTCTAGCAGGAATATCCACATAATATTCACCCGAAAGAAGTATTCCTAATTTTAACTCTTCTTTATATTCATCATCATCTTTATAAAAGCATGCACCTACTTCAAAAATTGAAACGTTTTTATTTCCATGAGCTAAATTATATTTATAACTATCAACAAGAGATGGAAGTAAACTATATCTTAGAGTATTTCGATCTTCACTCATTGGATCATTTAACATAATACTTTCAAATTTATCTTTGGTAAATTTGTTTATATTTTCTTGGCTTATTAGCGTATAACTAACTATTTCATTTAATCCAAGATCTGCTAATTTATGTTTTATAGCACGTTTAGTTTTATCATATTCTCCTACTACTACGTTAAGTTCTGGTAATTTACCAACTATATTATCCATACCATACATTCTTCCAACTTCTTCAATTAAATCTTCTTCAATTGTTATATCGCCTCTTCTAGTTGGAACAACCACATCAACACTATCTTTATTTTCAGCAACTGAAAAACCTAAATCATTTAATATGCTAATAACCATATTTCTTTCTATTTCAATTCCAAGAACTTTACTTATTTTATCAAATCGTAAGTTTATCTTTTTATCATTTATATCCATTTGTTTATATTCAATTATCCCTGATATAATAGTAGCATTTGCATACTTCTCAAGTAAATTACAACTTCTTTTAATAGCTACATAAGTTCTTTTAGGATCTAATCCTTTTTCAAAACGATTTGATGCTTCACTTCTAAGTATTTTTTTAGAAGTTTTACGAATACTAACTGAATCAAATATTGCACTTTCAATAATAATATTTTTGGTATTACTTTCTACTTCAGTTGATATTCCTCCCATAACTCCTGCTAGTCCAATGGCTTCGTTTTTGTTAGCAATTACAATATCTGAATTATCAAGTATTCTAGAAGCACCATCAAGGGTTGTTAATGTTTCTTCTTTATTTCCTTGTCTTACAATTAAAGTATCTCCTAAGCTATCTGCATCATAAAAGTGTAAAGGTTGTCCTGTTTCAAGCATGACATAGTTTGATATATCAACAACATTATTAATTGGTCTAATTCCTGATGCAATTAATCGACTTTTTATAAACTCTGGACTATCTTTTATTTCAACATTTATTGCCTTCTTTGCCAAAAACAAACTACATTTATCAGTTTTAACTTCTACTTTAAAACTATCTTTTATATTTTCAGTATTTTCTTTAAAACTTAAATCTATATCTTTAACTTTTTTCTTATAAATTGCTCCAAGTTCATAAGCCATACCCATGATAGATAACAAATCTCCTCGATTAGAAGTTAATTCAAAATCAATTACTTCATCATCTAGTCCTAAAGTTTTAATTGCATCACGTCCAATTTCCGTTTCATTAGGTAATTCATGAATACCATTTTTATCTTTTTCGGTTAAAAATTTATTATCTAGACCAAGTTCTGCTAAACTACAAAGCATTCCGTTAGAAGTGTATCCTTTAATAACACTTTTTTTTATTTCTCCTCCTGGAAGTTTAGCACCTGGTAGTGCTACAATTACTTTTAATCCTATCCTTACATTTGGAGCTCCACAGATAATATCTAATTTTTCATTTCCAACATTAACAACGCATTTATGTAAATGAGTATCTGGAATATCATCACATTCTAAAACTTCACCTGTAATTAAATTAGTAGCATTTATTAAAGGACCTGCATAGTCATATTCATTTCCAACATTAGTCATGGAATTAGCAATCTCTTCTATGGTTAATTTATCGTCTAGTTCAATATAATCTTTAACAAATTTTCTGCTTAATAACATTTAGTCCACATCCTTTCTATCAAATTGACTTAAGAATCTTATATCATTGGCATATATAGTTCTAATATCAGGAATAGCATATTTAAACATAGCAAATCTATCTATTCCTGTACCAAAAGCAAATCCTTGATATTTTTTCGAATCATAACCTCCCATTTCTAAAACATTTGGATGAACCATACCTGCCCCTAAGACTTCTATCCAACCTGTATCTTTGCAAAGATTACAACCACGACCTCCACATTTAAAACAAGTTACATCGACCTCAACTGATGGTTCTGTAAATGGAAAAAATGAAGGACGAAAACGTACCTTTGTCTTTTCTCCTAAAATCTTCTTGCAAAATAATTCTAAAGTCCCTTTTAAATCAGCCATTGAAACGTCATGATCAATTACTAATCCCTCTATTTGCATAAATTGATGTGAATGAGTTGCATCTTCATCTCTTCGATAAACCTTACCTGGGCAAATAATTCTAATGGGACCTTTATCAGTATTTTCCTCCATAGCTCTAGCTTGAGCAGTGGAAGTTTGACTACGAAGTAAAAAATTCTCAAATTCATCTTTTAAATAAAAGGTATCTTGAGCGTCACGAGCTGGATGACCTTTAGGAATATTTAATTTTTGAAAACAGTTTTCATCGCTTTCTACTTCTACTCCAGAATAAACTGTATATCCCATTGAAACAAATAAGTCTTCAAATTCTTCTGTAATACGAGTCAATGGATGAAGTGAACCTTTCTTTATCTTTCTGCCTGGAAGCGTTATATCAATAGCATCTTTTATAAGTTTTTCTTTTAATTCTTTATCACTTAATTCTTGAAATTTAAAATTAATTTTTTCTTCAACCTCATTTTTTATTTCATTTAAAAACTTACCATATTCACGTTTTTCTTCATTAGGTATTTCTTTCATTTTACTACTTAACTTAGTAACTATACCCTCACGTCCTAAAAACATAGCTTTAACATTTGCTAAATCGCTTAGTTTTTCTACTCCATTAAGTTCACTTTCAAGTTTTTTAATTATATTTTCTCTTTCCATACTCTTTTCCATTTAAATCCTCCTCTTAAAAATATTCTAATATACTCAGCTATTTCTTTTTTTCTATCTAATTCATTTATATCTCCTAAAAATACTCCATGTCTTTCTTTTTCTAAATAGGTTAAATATTTTTTACAATGTAAATTTTCCATAATCTTAACTCCATTTTCAATTGGTACTACCTGATCAAGATTGCTTTGGAGTACCAAAACTTCTGAATTTATTTTTGATAAGCAACTTTGTTCTTGTTTAACAAGCTTTATAAACTCTAAAAAGAAAGGAATAGATGTATGTACTACTCTTGTTAATACTTCTAAATAATCTTTGTAATCCTTATTATTAACAATATCTATTTTATTTTGCTTTAAATTCAAATAATGAAAGGCTGCATTTATTAAAACTACTTTTTTTACCTCTTTATGATGACTTGCTAAATATCCAGCCAATATTCCTCCCATAGAATGACCTATAACATAGATATTTGTATAGCCATAACTAATTATTTCTTCTATCCATTTATCTAAAAATATCAACCAATCTTTATACTCAACTTTTTGATAATTATCATTAGTATGATGGCCTGGAAGCGTCTTAGAAAATACTTTTAATGTTCTATCATATTCTAAATAGTTCATTAAATATTCATTATCATATAAGCTTCCAACAAAGCCATGAATTATAAGTACTGCTTTCACCTTTACCTCCCTTAAACAAAAAAGAATAGTACAAAGAAGTCTTACGACGGTACCATTCTTATTTTAACTTTTATCCTTAACGCGGATCATCGCTTTATTTTAGAAACTGAATTCATCTATCTTTATTGTAATTTTTCACCAACCAATTACTCTCTCTTTAAATAAAATTATAGATTACTACTTTTCCCTCATCAATAAATACACCCGTATTATAACAAATATTATTTTTTTTGTAAACATATTATTATTATTTTGATTTTTATTTTTTTTTAATAATTAAACATTTTTTTCTTGACAAATGATGTCATATCAATTATTATAGTAACTACCAATTCGAAATTTAGGCGAATTGGTCGCTAGTATCACACTAGCCAACCCCTTTTTATTCTTTTTAAATGGACTGTTAAACTCAGGGGGATAACAGTCCTATTTTTTTGGAAAAAAATAATAAATATGATATTATATAATAAGAAAGGTTGAAATAAAATGGAAGTTGTTAATGATTTTAAAGATTTTGAAATAATTGATGCCAATGATGGTAATAAATATGAAAGATGGGGAAATGTTTATTTTTTAAGACCTGATCCTCTTATTATTTGGGAAAATAAAAATTTTAAAACTGATAAACTCGATGCTACCTATATTAGAAGTAATAAAGGTGGTGGATGCTGGGATAAATTAGTTCCTAATTTTATTATTAATTATAAAGATTTAAAATTTAATATAAAACAAATGGGATTTAAACATACTGGTTTATTCCCCGAACATGCTGTTAATTGGAATTTGATAAGAGAAAAAATTACAAAAGCTCATCGTTCTATTAAAGTTTTAAATTTATTTGCTTATACAGGTGGTGCTAGTATTGCCTCTTTATCTGCTGGTGCAAGTGTTGTTCATGTTGATGCATCTCGAGGAATGGTAGACTGGGCAAAAGAAAATGTTAAATTAAACAAACTAGAAGATAGACCAATTAGATTTATAGTTGATGATTGTATTAAATTTGTTAAACGTGAGATAAGACGTGGTAATAAATATGACTGTATTATTATGGACCCTCCTAGTTATGGAAAAGGAACAAGTGGTGAAGTATGGTCACTTGAAAAAAATTTATACGAATTAGTAATTCTTTGTCAAGAACTTTTAAGTGATAAGCCTTTATTCTTCTTAATTAATTCTTATTCTGGTCTTTCACCTATTATTTTAGAAAATATTTTAAACTTAACCAACAATCGTCCTAATGCTAAAATAACTAGTACTGAAATAGGTCTTCCTATTACTAAAAATAATTTAATTCTTCCCTGTGGTATTAGAGGATTAATTGAATATGAATAATTTAAATATTTTATATGAAGATAATCATTTAATTGTAGTCGTTAAACCCATAAATATTTTAAGTCAAAGTGATATAACTGGAAATCTAGATATGTTATCTCTGTTAAAAGATTATATTAAAAGAAAATATAATAAACCAGGAAATGTATATCTTGGACTTGTTCATAGATTAGATAAACCAACGGGAGGAATTATGGTATTTGCAAGAACCTCTAAAGCTGCAAGTAGACTTTCTAAAGAAATTAAAAATCATGAATTTAAAAAAAGTTATTTAGCCGTTATTCATGGTAATATAGAAAATAAAAATACTTATATTGATTATCTTGAAAAAATTGATACTAAAAGTTTTATAACTTCAAAAGATAAAGGAAAATATGCAGAACTTGAGTTTACTAAATTAGATTATAATAAAGAAGATGATTTATCACTTGTAAAAATAAATTTAAAAACTGGTCGAAATCATCAAATAAGACTTCAATTTTCAAGTCGAGGATATCCTTTATATGGAGACTCTAAATATGGAAATGATACTAATAAAAATTTAGGTCTTTATGCTTATAAATTAGAAATTATTCATCCAATTACTAAAGAAAAAATGGTATTTATTAATTATCCAGATTATAACCCATTTACAAAATTTAATATTAAAAAAATAGAAGATTAATTATTTAAAGTCTTCTATTTTTTATTATTTATAATTATATTTAGCTAACTTACTAGCTTCTCTATTTTGTTCTCTTATTTTTATGGTTTCTCTTTTATCAAAAGTTTTTTTACCACGACAAAGTCCTAATAATATTTTAACTTTATTTTTATTAAAATATAATTTTAAAGGAATTAAGGTAAGTCCTTCTAAAGTAACTTTGCTTTCTAGTTTCAATATTTCTTTTTTATGTAAAAGTAATTTTCTACTACGTCTTGTATCATGGTTAAAAATATTACCTTCATTATACTCTGCTATATGAGTATTAACTAAAAATACTTCATGATTACGAATAAGAGCATAGCTATCTTTTAAATTAACTTTACCACTACGAATCGATTTTATTTCGGTTCCGGTTAAAGCTATCCCACATTCAAGTTCCTCTAAAATAAAATAATTATACTTAGCTTCTCTATTTACTACTTCCATTAACCATCAAGTCCTCTCACCGTTACTTTATCAGAATAAGCAGTTACAACTTTACTGTATTTTTCATAATATGATTTATAACCACTTAAAATATTATCATTTAATAAGTGATATGGATAAACTATATAACCATTATTTCTATCAGTAAATAGTAAGGTTCCCGTAATATTATCAAATTCAATCGTCGATTTTCCATGATATTCCGTTTTTTTAATATCAAGGGACGCCATTAAACCAGTTAGTCGTTCAACACCAACTTGACTAGATACAAAATTACCTAAAGAATAAATTACTAAAGTATCTCCAATATACTCAATTGGTTCAATTACATGAGGATGACATCCAATTATAAGATCAACTCCTAGACTTGATAAGTATTTAGCAATTTCTTTTTGCTCACTGGTTGGATAAGTCATATACTCAGTTCCCCAATGCATAGCAACCATTAATAAATCTACTTTATCTCTATATCTCTCAACTTCTTCTTTAATTAAGGCTTTATCATAAACGTTAACTAAATATTCTTTGCCCGTTGGAACAATAAGTCCATTTGTATAAGTGGTATAAGATAAAAATCCATATTTAATACCTTTTATTTCTTTTATTCTAACTTCATCTCTTTCATCAAATGAAGAATATGAACCAGCAGCTAGAATCTCTTCACTATGGTTTTTCCAATAATTAACTGAATTTTCAATGGTTTTTCCACTTGTTCTTTGATAATTATCCATAGTATGATTAGTAGCTAGTGACACCAAATTAAATCCTGCATCAATGAACGCATCTCCTACTTCATACGGAGAATTAAACTGAGGATAAGTTGCAAGTCCAAGTTCAACTCCTCCTAAAATAGTTTCCTGATTATAATATGCTAAATCATAATCTTTAACTATTTCTTTAGTATACTTTAACATAGGACGAAAATCATATCCATTATAGTTAGCATACTTATGAGCAGTTTCATAAACAATTCCATGAATTAAAGCATCCCCTACCATTACTAAATTAGTATTATATTCTTTTTTAGTATTTATAACTTTATATTCAATTTCGACTTTACTTGTGCTGGTATTATCTTTTCTCTGTAAATACCATCCCCCTACTACTGAAATTAACATTAATACTATAATCAATAAAAAATTTCTAATTTTTCTTTTTAAGCGTCTTGACTTTCTCTTGGTCATTTTCTACCTCTTTTTCTTTCTCATATAAATTAAAATCAATTTGACGAAGTTCCTTTGATGATCGAACTACTTCTACTAAAACTTTAGTTCCAATTGTATATAATTTATGACTTTTAGAACCAACTAAAGATTCGGTTTCTTCATCATAATAAAATTTTTCATCTAAGTCGGAAAGACGAACCATTCCTTCTATCGTATTTATAAGTTCCACATACATTCCAAATGATGTAATACCTGATACAAATCCTTCATACACCTCTCCTATATGATTTTCCATATATTCAGCTGTTTTCATATCAAATACTACTCTTTCACAGTCAATGGCTGCTCTTTCTCTTTCACTAGAAGTTAAACTAATATCTTCTAAATTATTATCCCAATATCTTACTATTTCTTCATTTAAATTACCAAATAAATAATCATTTAACAGGCGATGAATTGTCGTATCAGGATATCTTCTAATAGGAGATGTAAAATGGGTATAATTACGACTTGCTAAAGCGAAGTGCCCTATATTATTAGTTGAGTATTTTGCTTTATCCATACAACTTATCATTCTGGTTGCAAGTACTTGAAATCCTTCCAAATCTTTAAGTTCTTTTAAAATATTTTGAATTGTCTTTTGACTAACAAATTTTAAATCATCTTTTACTTTAATATTATAACTTTTTAATATTTTAAAGAACTTTCTAAGTCTATCAATACTAACATCTCCATGAATACGGTATATTCCTGTAAGTCCTAAGTTAGTAATAGTCATAGCTACCGATTCATTTGCAAGAATCATAAAGTCTTCTATCATTTTTTCGCCAGCTCCACGATATCTTTTTTTAATATCTAAAACATGTCCTTCGGAATCAACAATAATCTTAGCTTCATCAATATCAAAATCAATATAACCACGGTTTATTTTATTTTTTCGTACAAGATCAGCAAGTTCTTTCATTTCTTGAAGTTTTTCAGCATATAACTCGTATCCTGAAGGAATTTCTCCTTCTTCTAATATTTGATTAACTTTGTTATAAGTCATTTGGATTTTGGAATTTATGACTGATTTTTCTATATGATAATCAATCATATTACCTTTTTCATCTATTTCCATAATTGAAGAAATAGTTAATCTATCAACATTTGGATTCAAAGAACAAATTCCATTTGATATTTGATGAGGATACATTGGTACAACTCGATCAGCAAGATATACGCTGGTACCCCTTTTTTTAGCTTCAAGATCTAGGGGACTATCTTTTTTAATATAATATGGAACATTGGCTATATGAACACCCAATTCATAATGACCATTTGAAAGTTTCTTAACACTTATAGCATCATCAATATCTTTCGTATCATCTCCATCGATTGTAAAAATCATTTCGCCCCTTAAATCTAGACGATCAATTAGATCTTTTTCTGATACCTCGGTTGGAATAGTTTTTAATTGTTCAATTGCATCACTTGAAAACTCAACATCAAAGTCATGTTCAGCAAGAACTGCTACTATATCAATACCAGGATCATTTTTATGACCAATTCTTTTTTTATATTTAGCTTTTAATATTTTATCATTTAAAAGTTCAAAAGTAATTAAATCTCCATCAACTAGTCTTTCTAAATCTTGACCTACAAGTTCTATTTTATCTAATTTTTTATTATTTTTAATTAAACAATAATAGTTATTATTAACTATTTGAACTTCACCTAGTTTAGTATTTTGATTTCTTTTTAAGACTTTTACAACTTCTCCTTCACAGTTTAAGGTATTAGTTTCACCTTGTGTTACTCTTACTAATACTAAATCTCCATCCATAGCTGTATTTGTATAATTACCTTTAATATGAATATCCGAGTCCATTCCATCTACTCTTACAAATCCATATACATCGCGAGTAGACATGAATATTCCTTTATAAAGATCATGAGCCATCTCACTATCTTTAAAATTTAAATATTTACCCTTCTTAGTTAAATATAAATCATATTCATCTACCATTTCTCTTAAAATACCTATAACATTAGAATCCATCTCTTTTCCATATCCTAAGTATTCTAATATTTCTACTTCATCTCGAGCTTTTTTATCATTTAATAAATTTATAATGTCATTTTTAATATTTATTTTTTCATCAATTGTTAACTCTCTCATAGTTTCACCACTTTCATAATAAGTATATCATTATTTCAAAAGAAAAAAAAGCAATTATTTATAATTTGCTTTTTAATCATCGAAGAAGTCATCAAAAAATTCATCATCACTAACTTCAGTATATTTTTTATCGTTAGTATTTTGATTATTTATCATATTTGGTTTTTCTTTATTAATTATATTATTTGTATTTTGAATTTTATCAACCATTAAAGATGCATCTTCAAATTTTTCAGGTGTAAAATCTTCATTTTTACTAAATGGAACAAATTCTGAGTCAATACTTGGAAGTATATCTTTAATGGAAGTTTTTTCTGGATTAGAATTTTCTATTGGTTTAGTATTAATAATTTCTGATTCAGGTATAACATTATCATTCTTAACCTCTTTATCTAATGAAAGTAAATTATCATCTTTACTAGTAATATTAGTTTTAGTATTAGTTTTTTCTTCTTCAGCTAACTTTTTCTCTTCAGCTTCTATTTCAGCAATTTTAGCATCTAAATTTGCTAGTATCTTATCTACATCAATCTTTCCATTTGTTGGATAATCATTTTTTGGCATTGCATCAAAAAGTCCTGGAAAACTTGGCGTATCTGACATATTTCCAAATGGAGACATTGAAGAAGTAAAAGGCATTCCTCCTCCAAAGGGACTCGGAGCACTTTTCTTTTTAGATTTTACAAATTCACGAACATCAAACATTTCAACTTGTCTTCTTTCTCTTGCCTTTATATCATTGACACTGGCTTCACGATATTTATGTTCCCATTGCATTTGCCATTCAGGAGTTAACTTAGTTTTAAATGGTGCCATACGAATACGACGAACAATTACTTCATTCATCTTCATCCTTTGTAAATCACTTACTGTAATTAATGGACGAGTTTCTTCAATATTTTTTCCCTCGGCATCTTTTTTATCAGTTTTAACTTTAATTTCTCCACACATTTCACTAATTTCTTTTAAAGCTTTTAACTCCGTTGAAATTAGATAAACTGTATTACCACAGTTACCTTTAATAGTTTCAGCATTTTGTTCACCATAAACTTCATTTAACTGAGCATAATTTTGAATAATCATTGTAAATCGCATTGCACGGCTTCTTGCTGCTGTAATCATGGTTGTAACATCTTTTAGAGGTGGCATATTAGCAAACTCATCAAGTAAAAAATTAGTTCTAATTGGAAGTTTATTATGAGGTGATGATTGAGCTACATCAATTAATGTCTCATAAACTTGCTTTATAAATATAGTAACTAAACTATGATAGGTTTTCTTTTCATCTTGAACAATTATAAATACAGCTGTTTTTCTTTTACCAATCTCACCAATATCAAAATCACTATAAGATAGCATTTCTGATAAATTTTCACGAGATGCAAACAATTTTATTTTTTGTTTAAATACTGCTAAAATACTCATCTTTGTATCACTTGGAGCAAGAATTGTTGATGATGCATTAATGTATGCTGAACTTCCTGGATCTTTTAAATTAAAATATTCTTTTATGTAAGTACTTCCACCTATCTTTTCTTCTCCAACCGTAGTCATTAAACTGATACTATTTAAGTTAATTTCTGATTCGCTTGCATCATCAAATAATCCGAGTGAAAGTCCTGAAAAATAGTCAGCTGATGTTTTTTCCCAGAAAGGATCAGCATTTTTATTTCCTTCATCATACAAAATATTTAAAGCTAAATCATCCAAAAGCTCCATTGCTTTATCTCGATTACCACTTTTATATAAGTTGTATGGTAAACTCATTGGATTCCATGCATTACCTCGTCCTGGATCACGAAAGTTTAAAACGACTATATTATATCCCTTAGAACGAAGCATATTACTCTTCTTTTCATATAATTCACCCTTAGGATCGGTTATAATCATTGATTCACCATGTTTAGCAAGTATTTCTATCATTGGAAAAATTATATTTTGCGTTTTACCAGATCCCGTTGAACCAATTATTAGGTTATGATAATCACCATCATCAACCCAAATTTTTTTACCATTATTTATCAGTGCAATTCCTGCATGTTCCGTTTTAGCATCCGTTGGTCTAATCATTTTTAATTCTTTTTGCATGTCTTTTTCATCAGCCCATTTACTATAACCATCTAATTTTTTATCAGTCGTAAAACCAAAACCTTTTTCAAATTCAAAAAAATAACTTTTGGTTGAAAGCATTAAAGCAACAACCGCCATAACATAAAATAAAAGTGTTGACAAAATCATATTAGGAGCAAATGCTGGAAAAGGATTTAATCCTGTAAATTCACCAGTTGATGTTACACTAGATAAATTTGATATAGCAATTGCAACTATATATAAAAGAAGTAAACAAACAAGTAAAAATCTTTTTAAATCATCTTGATCATATCTTATCTTAAGTTTCATATCTTTTCTCCTTACACCCCATTATTTAATTTATTTTTTCTTATTGCTTTTATTATTAACACTATTGCTACAATAACTATAATAATTATTATAGCAAGTGATATATACCACGAAATATTATAAACAAATATTTTAGTTTTATCAAAAGTAATTTTTATTTCTTTATCTTCTGTTTCTTCATTTATAGTCCAAGTATAGATATTATTTCTTTTATCTATTTTATCGGCATTTGTATCTTTAACTACAAAAGGAAGTTTTATATTAACTATTAATTTCGATACAGGATAACGTCCATTTACGTCACCATCTCCATCATCTGGCAAATATTTTTTATATTCAGTAGCTTCTAAAGTAACTAAATTATCTTTTGTTTTAACATCTAATTTATTAAATACCTGATTTTTATAAACTGTACTTTCGACATATTCATTCAAAGAATTATATTTCTTAGTTGCAAAAACACTTGGATATGGAGTATTATCTTTTCTTAATTCATACTGATAATTATTATTTTTAAGTGGACTAATCCATTCCTCATCTTCATAAAATTCTTTAACAATAGTTATTGGTAAATTCATATAAAAATTATTAAAATATTCACTAGTTGCAGACATATTTGCACTTTCAATTACCGATAAATCTTTTTGTATTTTTATTTCATATTTAACACTTGAACATCCAGTTACCAAAAATAATAATAAAATTATTAATAATATTTTTTTTTGCATTCTAGTCTCCCTTATTCTACTTACCAATTAATATAAAAGAATAACTACTATTTAAATATTTTGTAATATAATTTATATCATGCCAAGCATTATCACGATTTTTATTTGATTTATATCCAGGATCCCAAACAAGTACTTTATTAACATTACCTTCCGTTTTAGCACTAACTAAAGTTATATAATGTCCATTTGTTGTGTTATAAATTCCACTATTTTCTTTAAGTCTTGCAACGGCAACATAATTACCAGTTGCAATTTTTTGAAGCATAGAATTAATTTCACTAGTATCATCTTTTTTAATAACTGTTACATTTAGTCCATATAATTTAGCAAAATCTCTTATCATTTGAGGACGAGATCCATAGGCACAGGTTGAAATATCATTATGGCGATTTTGTAGTGTTTGAGGAGTTATCTTTTGTTGTGTAGTAAGAGAAATTGCAATAGCTGCTGCTGTTATATTACAACCAAGTGAACTAATTGTACCACTTGTTCCACATAAAGTCATACTTCCCCAAGGAGATTCTCCTTGATGATAATGATATTCTTCATTTAACACTTTTTGACCGGTTCCTAACTCAGTTCCTCCAGATTGATAATAAAGACTTTCTGATATATTAATAATATCATAATCGACACTAGAATAATATTTCTTTAATATTGCTTCATATCCAGTACCTGAACGGGCATCAGTGTGTGATAATGTTTGATTTAAGCATTTGCCAGTAGTACAACTTGAGCACTTCCAAGTTGCACAAAAATGAGCAGTAATTGTATCGCTACTTCCGCTATAATTAGAAGCCGTAACACCTTTTTTTACCATAATTTTACCAAATACTTCATCAATCACTTCATCAGCTATAGCTGATTCTGTTGCCGTTAATGGTGGAAAACTTTTACCACTTTTACCCGATGTACTAAGAACATTCTGTCCCATATAAAAACTATGTAAGCCATTAGACTCTTGAACTTGAGTACAGCCATATGTTGGATTGCATGTTGCTTGACGACAAGTTCCACTTGGATAATACATTTCTCCACTTTTTAGATTGAACCCCGTTCTAGAATCACTAAAAATAAATGACAAAGCAGCAATAACTTGGGCTTTCATTCCCTCTTTAATATCACTAGAAATTCCATATTCACGTTTTAATAACCCTTTTAAATAGTCTCTAATATTTAAGTAATCTGGATATGTTGATGAAGTAGAAGCTGATGGATTATTAAAAACTTTTATTCCATTAATGGTTTTTAAAGAATATGGAGTTTGACAATTTTGCAAATGAATAATTGCAGTCTCTGACACTACTCCAGAATTGCCTGGAAGTTCCTCTTCTTCCGTTGGAAACATTTCTCTTGCATAATCAGCATAATCATATATTTCATCAAGTAATTTCTTTTTAGATTCATCTCCAGTATCTTTTAATACTGATTTATAATAATCTTTAAATGTATTTGAACTTAATACATTATTGTAAACTACTCCATTTTTTTCTTTATCTGTTTTATATGTTCCACCATCTTTTACAACCATTAAACTAGCAAAAGCTTTAATTTTCTTAGTAGCAGCTCCATAGTCAACACTATTTGTATCATCATCAGTTGTACTTTCGTCACTAGTTTCAGTAGTATCCATATTTTCTAAATCATCAAGTCTTTGATTTATTTCATCATCACTTATATCATTATCACCATCACTCGAATACATATCGCCTTCACTTATATTATAACGATACATAATAAGAGCATTTAATAGATACCAATCAATTGTTACACCATATTTTTCTTGGTATTCTTTAACTATTCCTTTAACACTTCCATCGCTTGATCCTCGAAGTGCATTATTATAGTCTTGTTCGGCTTTAACTTTAGCATCATCTTGACCACCAGTAACTGTATAAACACTAGCATTTTCCGTTTTATGATAAAATAAACTTATAAAGTTAGAAAAAGCTGTTATAATTGGCATAAGTGTAGCAAAAATCACTAAAAAAATTAATAATATTGGTAAAATTGAAATTAAAATTGGCATTAATTTTTTTAATAATTTTTGACCTCTTTTTTCTTCTACAGTTTTGGTTGTTTCTTCGTTATTATTTTCATTTTGAGGATTATCATCGTTATCTTTATTTTCTTCTTCGCCATTTTCTTCTTGTTCTTTTTTCTCTTGTTTTTTTTGATAAGCTCCCATTGCATATCCTGCTGCTTTAGCAATTGGATCAGCTGATTTTTTTAGAACATCAGATCCTTTTTTAAGAGCTTCTTTTTTGGCATTATCCAAATTTGTTGGAATTGTATTTAATTGATTTCTTAAATTATTAGCAACATTTCCTTGACCAAATCGATTATTACCACCAGAACTACTATTTAAGTTATTACTACGAGTTCCTTGTTGATTATTATTTCTATTATTATTAACATTTAAACTTTGAGAATCACTTTCAATATTATTCAAACTATTTCTAACTGGAATTTCATTATCTTTTTCATTTATATTAGTAGTACTTCGATTTGGTAATGGTTGAGTATTACTATTTCCAACACTATTTCTTATATTATTAAGTCTTTTGGGAATAACACCCTTATTTTTAAAAGGAGTCGTATTCATTTGACTACTACTCTTTTTATTATCTAAATCATCATTCATACGACTCACCTACCTTTACTTCAATTATTAACTATAATCCTCCACCTGAACCAAAGGAATCTAATTCATCTTGAGTAACGACAACATCTATTTGCATTCTTCTTGATCCACACACAAATAAAGCTTGTCCTTGAGTATATCTCTTTATACTCTCTATTTCATTTTCATTTAAATCTACTAGATGACTTAAATCTTCAACAGCTTGTTTTCTTAGTTGCATTATCATATAGTATGAAGCATTGTCAAATATAGCTTTACCTTGAACAATTACTTCAGGATCTGAGAAATCACTTGGTTGTTGAGTTATAATAATTGTTCCTGTATTATATTTACGACTTCTTCTTTGTACTTGAGCTAAGAAATCAGCTCCTAATACATTTTTACCTTCTAGTAATACATGAGCCTCATCTACCATTAAAACCGTATCACGTCTTTTATCAAGACAAAGTCCCCAAGCAAACTTTAAAATATTAAAGAATAAAGCATTTTTAATATTAGTATCTTGATTCATTAATTCTTTTATATTAAATACTATATAATTACTATTTTTACTAATAGTTGTATGTCCATTAAAATAATAACTTAATTCTCTTACAAATGGTCTAACTCGAAGTTCAAGACGTTCCATTACATCTCTCTCATGAGTTTTTTCTGTCATTGATGTTAGTTTCCCACGTATTGTTGCATATACATCATTAAAAGTTGGAAAATCATTACTAGTTTTATTCATAAAATTAGTATCAAAATTTATATCAAATCTTCGATAAGTATCTTGAACTATTTCACTAAACAAAGTTTGAACATCCTCTTCTATATCAGGATAATAATATCTCATGAATGCTTTTAAGAATTGTAAAGTTCTAGTTAGTACTGTATGTCCAAGTCCCTGTGCCATTTCTTCTTCATCAACATCCATTAGTACTTCAAGGGGGTTAATCATACCAAACGATCCACCTTTACCAAGATCAACTGTTTCTCCACCAAATAGTTCTGTCATTTCTTGTAATTCATTTTCAGGGTCAATTGCTACAATTTGACATCCATTTCTAATATGTCCTCTCAAAAGAAGTTTAGCAGCTGTTGATTTACCTGAACCAGATCCACCTAGGATAATCATATTGGCATTATTACGATTACTTTCTTTTCTCATTTTATATAAAAACTGATTAAATAATATTACACCACCTGAGAAATCTACTCCAATCAAATTTGATAAGCCAGGATCTTTAATACTATCAAAAACATATGGATACATTCCAGCAACAGTTACAGATGGAATAATAGTACCTATTCTTTCTTCAACTTTTTGTTTAGGAAATATTGGTAACATCGATTTTAAAATGGTTTCTTGTTCAAATCTTAAAGTAACCGCTCTAAGTTCCATAGAATCTAAGTAATTTTTTACATTAGCTTTCTTAAGTTCTAATTCCTCTCTCGAATCGGCTGTAATCATAATATGCATTTGAAAATCAAAAATAGTTGATTGATTAGCAGCAAGCATTGAAACAAAGTATTCTAAAGATTCAAATTCTTGACGAATTCTCTCTTGCATTGTTCTATCACGTTCTTCTTGATATCTCTGTTTATAATCAGCAATTTGTTTATTAATCATTTTCTGTATCATTGAAAATGGCACAGGAATATGTTTAATAACTACTTTTATGCCTGCTATATTAGTTAAATCAGCTAGATACCCAGGTGTTATAAACTTTGGATATGATATAACAGTCATTATAGTTGCATATTTATCACTTATATTAAAATCACTTGGATTAAATTGTAATCCCTTAGGTGCTATTTCACTTTTAAATAAACTCATCTTTCTAACACCACCGTTCCAAATTCTGTACGAACTCCTCCATTTAAGAAATTATCAAGAATTGTTCTTAAATCATCATTTGAGGTTTGACTTGAATTAAGTCCTGCTTGAGCAAGTCCATTTATTAAAACTCTAATTTTACGATTTATTTCATCAGGATTCTTTTCTTTAAATAGAATGTAATATTCAGTATCAACTACCTGATTATTAACAAACATATTAGCTTTATCTATATCTTGAGCTATTATTTTAGCTTGTCCTGGAGTTCTAGCATTTTGAAGCATAATTTGAAGTTGAGATTGATATACAGATATATCAACTGGTCTATCAGCTGAAATCATCCAAAATTCAAAATTCAATTGATTATAGAAATTTCTCATAGCATTTAAGACTCCTTCTTGTTGCAACGAATCAAGAATAAAGATATTTCTTGGATATATTTTAACTCCTGTTACTTTTTCATTTCCAGGTAACATAATCATTCCATTTTGAATTCCCTTTATATTAATCCAATCTTCAGTAAATCTTGATTGAGTATTTTGATTACTACCTGTACTACGATTATTACTATTATTACTATTACTATTCTTAGTAACTGGTTTAACATTAGTTGGATTATTTATCTTTGAGTTCATAACTTGAACACCATCCTCTCCATACATATCTTTGTCTATTAGTATAAAATGCTATTACTTCTCCTATTGCCGTCCTAATATTATGGTAATTAGGAAAAGGAAAGACTAGAACTACTGCAACAAGTCCTGGAACCAATGCCACTATACTTGTTAAGTTATCTAAGTGATTTAGTGTTGACATTAATATTAATATCAACAATGTACTTCCAACTCCTATTCCAAATATCCATAAATCAATAGGCATAAAGATATTTAAAATTAATCCCCCTTTTTTTGTATTTGCAGGTATCAAATACTGATTGTTTCCATTCACTTATATCACACTCCTTTATTTTAATTAGTGACCATTGCCACCATTTTGTTGATTGTTTTGTTGTCTTCGTTGTTGAGAACGTCTTGCAGCTTCATCACTTGCATTTCTGGGATTATCATTAACTCTTTCCTGAAGTGCATTTCTGTGATCTTGTATCATATCTGAATAATCCGAAAAATTTCTATTAAATTCTTCTTGATGGGCTTGATTTCCGTTTATAATAATGGCTTGTCCATTCTCATCAACTCTATTTGTATCTACATTAATTAAATTAGTTGCATTTTCACGTTGCGCTTGATAAACCGCATTTCTGGCGGAATCAATATCTCTGTGTTCATTAAGTCCTGAGGCAACAACATCTATTACTCTTCCTTGAATATCTCTAACCAAATCAACAGCTTCATGAGCAGCAACGTTATTTCTTATTTCTCTTATTGCATCTTGCTTTAATCCATTACTTGCAAAAAAACCACCCAATGCAGTTCCTTGCAAAGCTTCAGCATATTCTTGAAGTTCGCGATTTGTTATTCCCTGTTCTCTAGCAAATCTAACATGACCTGTTCCATCATGAGTTACATTACCAGCTTCATCAAATGTTAAAATTTCACCATGCTCACCTACTTCAAACAAACCGGCTAATCTTTGAGCGGCAACATTATCACTATGAGCTAAATTCCATACTCCACCATTACGTTCTATAGCACGAGCAATACTATCTAAAACTTGACTCTCTCCACTTCTAAATGAAAGGTTCTCATGCTTATCCATTCTTCCAGAAACAGCACTGGTAAAACCACTTAATGCACTAGATACTTTATTGGTGGCTTCAACTTGAGGTTGAAGAGAACTTACATCATCATCAATTCCAAAATAAGTTTGCATACCAACACGTGCTCTATCATGCCAATGAACATCATCAGCCCTATCCATTCCTCTATTTCTACGTGCCAAGATTGCTCCTTCACGTCCTCTTCTTGCTGCTTCAGCAACTTCTTGTCCTCCTAAAATAGCGGTAGTAGATCTTGCTGCTGCAGAAACACCTCCACCAATTGCACTTCCTGCTGTTCTTCTTAACCGATCAAGAAGTGGTCTATTAGCATTTTGTCTCCAAGCATTTAACCAGTTACCTCCTCCGACTGTAAGCGGATTAGTTACTAACTGACCAGCATCACGAAGTTGTCTAAATCCTTGCCCTCTAAGTATATCTCCCAAGTCTCCCATACCTTCAGGTATTCCTAACATACTAGTAACAAATTTAGGCATTTCTTTAGCAAAATGTAATAAACCTGTTATTATAAACACAACAACCAAAGCTGCTCTAGCATAACTATTACCATATTTACCAGGTAATGATTGGAATATTGTTAATCCTGCTGTATCAGGTCTTACAAACAATAATTGAAATATATAAATTACAAAGTAAACTGATACTAAATTTACGAATAAATCAATATAAGTTTTAATGGTAGTTTCAACCCATTTATCAAATGATTGTTTAGAAGTTTTCGGATCAATATAGCTTGCTATTGGAATAGGTGCTATTATTCTGCATAAGCTTAATTTAACTGCTCGTATTGCAACTTTAACAGCAATTGTAACTAAAGTCCAAACTAAGAAAGCGCCTGCTAAAGTAGGAAGCAAGAAAACATATCTATGTGTATATCCATCATCACCGTCAGCACAC
Organism: Bacilli bacterium; assembly: GCA_017528315.1. GTDB lineage: Bacteria > Bacillota_I > Bacilli_A > RF39 > UBA660 > RUG591. The sequence goes on along the minus strand of JAFXOW010000036.1, from coordinate 49,767 downwards.
TTTTCATTTACATTAGATAGTCCAATTCCTGTAACTGTATTAATAGTAGCATCAGGATTTCCAAATCCCATTAAATTTGTTTGACTCCAACACGCACCATCATATGGATAAAAGAAAGCAGTAAAAGTATAGTACGCCATTTGAGTACCTGTAGTAGCTACAATTTCACTTCCTTCTGCTATCTCAGCTTCAGCTCCTAATATTACTTTTGGTATAATTGGTAATAATTTTTCCTGTAAATCCATAGCAAAATCAAAAATAGATCCTACCATTACAATCAAAACCATACTAATGATAACTCTTTTTAATATTCCACCTACTCCATTTTCTTTATCATTCATTCTATCTGGATCAATTAACATTTGAATAAATGAAATCATTAATTTAAAAATCATTATTATTCCAAGAATAACATAAATACGATTCGCAAAATCTTTAATTACACTTGCAGAAAATAAATTAAATTTCGATAAATCTATAATTAATTGAAATAATACTCCAACTGCCCAATAAACAGCAAAATCCAAAAAGTAAAATAACGTTCTAGCAATTCCCATTAACACCGACCTCCAAAAAGCCTATTAATATATTTAAGTATAACATTAATAGAAAGTAAAGTAAATAACTTTCTTTTTAAAAACTTGTTTATTATATATTTTTTCAGGTTAATTGTAAATTATCTTTACTTAATTTAACACAATTTCTAAAATTTAAAGGTTATCTCTCGGTTTCAACTAGATAATATCATTCCAGTTAAGTGGAGAGTCAATAAAAAAATTACTATTTTACATAGTAACTTTACTTTAATGAAACGTTTGGATTATTTTCCATTTGTTGGTATTTAGCAAGCATTGCTCTTAATTGTTCATTTTCTTCTTTTAATTTTTTATTTTGTATTACCAATTCTTGCATTGTCATATATATTTCTTTTTCTTCTTTTTTCTTTTCTAAATCCTCTGACTCTTTAGTAGATTCATCTAATTTAGAAATTGGTTCAAAATAATCATTATTGTCTATATTATCTTCAGTTGATTTGTGATATTCAGCAAGAAATTCTTCTCTTTTTTTATCAATTATTTTTCCATGTTGAATTTGAATTATTTCCGCTTCATTAAATTTAATTGGTTTTGTTGAAGTAGCAAGAGAAAATTGCATATCACGCATTAATGGAAATCTTTCTTTTTCTTCTTCTGTTAACAAATAATCATATTTATGATCAACACCATGCATATTATTAGGATTTCCTCCACCATAATAAAATTGTGGTATGGCTGGAGTTCTTCCATGATACCAAGCAGGTGCTAACTTAGCAGCCAAATCTAATTTAGCCTTCATTACTTTACCTACATCCTCAATATAACCTTCTAACTGTTCCAATTTTTCATCATTCATAGCATCAAAATAACAATTTCTTCTAAAATATTCTCGCAAGTTATAGTAATATTCTAATCCTTTTATAATATCATGAGTAAAATTTTCTATATCAGTATAATCATAAAATTTATAACTTTTAGTTGCATATTCTTTTAAATTTATACCTTCAAATTTATTAGGTATATATGCATCATAAAGTCGTCCATCTTTAAGTTTGTAAACACTATATACTCCTTCTTGCTCTTCTTTTTCATAAAGCAATTCTTCATCTTCTATATCTGAAAATAATTCCATATTAGTTAAATCAACAAATTCTACAGCGGTTTGATTAACGTTTTTTGTTGGTTGTTGTGTATCCATTGGTGGTTCTGATTGTGTTGATTCATTTTTTTCCATTGATTGAACATCACTAACAATTGTTTTAGAAGAATTATTTCTAGTTGGTAAATCTTCTAATTGCTCTATAGGTTCTGTTGAAGGTGTTTCTCTAATCATCTGCTCAATTTTTCTTTCTTGAATTGATACCATTTTACCATCTGGTATTTCAACAAATTCACCATTAACAACCTTTTTTTCAATATTATGCTTTCCATTAAGTTTTTCTCGCATTTGTTTAAGTTTTTTCTCTATTTCCATCATTGCTTTTTGAGATTCTGATAGTCTTTCTTCGCTAGTTTCAGAAGTTTGGGATGGTCTATCAGACCAAATTTCAGCTCTTAACTCAGCAAGTTGTCTTAATGCATCGTCAGTAGATGTATCTTTTTCCCTTTCTTCCAACTTCTTTTCAAGCAACTTTTCAATAGTTCCATCTCTATACGCATCAATTCTTTCACTTTGTTCTTCCCAAGTTAAATCATCCCATCTTTCGTCAGGTAATAACAAATCTCTAAATGTATCACTATATTCATTTGTTTCTGTTCTTCTTTGAGGCCTTTCTAAATTACGATACCCCATTGTCTCAAATTTCATCTAAACACCTACTTTACACTAATATAATACCATAACTATTATTATTTGTAACTATTTTTCTTTTATTTTATTTAATTGATTATAAATATTTGTAAATAATTCTTTTTTCTCTACCATTACATCCTTTAGATAATTTAAGACTATTTAACAACTGACGCTTGATATAAACTTTTATATTTTTTTGATGTTTTCATTAATTTATCATGTTGTCCTTCAGCAACTATTTTACCATCTTCTATCATAAAGATATTATCACTATTAATAATTGTCGAAAGTCTATGAGCAATAATTAATATTGTATATTTTCCTTTTAAACTATGAATAGCATTTTGGATTTTTTCTTGTGTTTCATTGTCCAGTGCTGATGTTGCTTCATCAAATAAAATTATCTCCGTTTTCTTAATTAAAGCTCTTGCTATTGCTAGTCTTTGTCTTTCACCACCAGAAAGTGTAACTCCACCTTCTCCAACAACTTTCTAAGTTTATAAAGAACTTCTTAGTTTCAACCATTACATCAGTTCTTGCATCAACACTTTTAGAAGTAAAAATACGATCATCATTTAAATATCTCATATTATTATAAACTTCTTCATAAGGAACTTTTATAATTTCACTTATAATTTTAGATACAAACGTTTTACCAACTGGACTATTCTTTAAAAGTGGTCTTACAACTTTATCATTCATTAGAAAATTTTCTTTGGTTTCTGTATTTAGCATAGTATCCTTCCTTTCAAGAAGATACTATAATGAATGTTATTTAAAAATACAAAAAGATGATTTAATGCTACATCTGTAATATTTTTTAAAAAAAATTATTAAAATAAGAAAATTGTCTTAGAGAATTTTTAATATTAAAAGAAAAAAAGTTTTAAAAAATTAATTTTCAAAACTTTAAATTTTACATTAATTTTACACCTATGGTCTTACATATTTATTTTTTACTAATCTATCAAGAATAATTTCTTTTGGAGTCCAATAACTAAATCTTAAAATATCTTTTTGTTTATTAGTAAAGAAATACTTAATCAATACATAATCATTTAAATTATGAACTATTCCTTTTTCTCTTAATGTTTTACAAGTAAAGAGTTTACAAGCCATACAGGATTTTTCTGTACATACACTATCAATTAAATACTTGCATTTTCCTCGACCCAAACATTCGCAACAACCATTTTTATGATTAGTACCTTTTAGTCTATCACGAATACATATATCATTTTTAAAATCACAATAATTAGTTGATATTAATTCATCTAAATAACTACATACCGTATCATAAATATATTCATATCTCTTATATTTATCTTTAATATTAATAGCCTTCATTATCGTAATGATATCTCTTATATTTTTATCTAATTTTTTCTCTAAATCTTTATCATTTAACATTTTATTATCATAATATACTTCTAAATTTAATTTATGTTTATCACAGTATTTAATTATTCTTTTGGTTTTGTTAATAAAATATTCTATATTATCTTTACTTAATTTTAATATTAATTTTCCATTACTTTTAAAATTTCTTAAATTTAACATAATTATTCCTCTAAAAAAGAATAACATAAAATTTAAAAAAATACCACATATTAAATGTGATATTTTTATCCTACTTGCAAGTTTTTTCCATAGAAAGGTTTAGTTAAAACTAATTTTTTAACTTTAACTTCTTCTTTTGTCTTTTCTTTTTCTTCTTCAAGACTTGCATTATAATCCACTAGATATTTACAATATAAGACAAAACTTCTTAAAATCATATAATTTTGTCTTAAATTTTCTAATTTTTCTATTCTTTCTTTTGTATTCATTTTAATAACTAAATTCTAATTTTTATAAGTTTTAACTTTTCTCTTTGATAACTCATTCTTTAATTCATCTATCCCATTAATTTGAGCCATCATATACTCTATTTTTAAACTTAATTCTTGTTTTTTAGCATCTAAACATTCTAAAGACATATTACTAATATTATTTTTTATTTCTTCCAAAGTAAAACCTAATTTCTTTAAATGTTCTATTTTTTTAAATACTTCTATTTCTTTATCAGAATAATATCTATAATTAGTAAAATTATCAATAGTAACTGGTTTTAATAAATTAATTTCATCATAGTATCTAAGTGTTTTAACACTAGCACCAGTCATTTTAGAAAAATCTCCTATTCTATACATATCTACACCCCCATTGGTAGTTACTAAGAAAATAACATCTCTAAATCGGCCTCTATTATACTAAATTAATTAGAATTTGTCAAAATCCACCTCCACAAGTAAACTATAACATTACAGCAAACTGGAGAGTCAAGAAAAATATCATGATTATAGTCACGATATTTTATTTTATTATTTAAGTGGATATTTTTTAGTTAATTCAAGTACTCTTTTGGTTTCTTCCTTTAAAACTTTTTTATCTTTTGGATTAGATAGTATATTATAAATAATATCAGCAATTAATCTAAAATCGTCTTCCTTTAAACCACGAGTAGTCATAGCAGGAGATCCTATTCTTACTCCACTTGCTTGCATAGCCTTTAAAGTTTCATTGGGAATAGTATTTTTATTTAAAGTAATATGTGCTTTATCAAGGATAGTTTCAGCTTCCGCTCCAGTTATTCCAAAACTATTATAAACATCAACTAATATTAAATGGTTATCGGTTCCTCCAGATATTAATTTAACTCCCCGTTTTTTAAATTCTTCAGCCATTGCTTTAATATTTTTGATAACTTGTTCCTGATATTTTTTAAACTCCGGTTGCATTGCTTCATAAAAACACTCTGCTTTTCCGGCAATTACATGCATTAAAGGTCCACCTTGAATACCTGGAAATATTACTTTATTTATTTTTTTAATTATTTCTTCATCGTTAGTTAATATTATTCCACCTCTTGGACCTCTTAATGTTTTATGGGTGGTACTTGTAACAACATCAGCATATTTACAAGGATTTTGATGAAGTCCTGCTGCAACAAGTCCTGCAATATGAGCCATATCAACCATTAAATAAGCTCCTACTTTATCAGCAATTTCACGAAATCTTTTAAAATCAATCTTTCTTGGATAAGCACTAGCACCAGCTATTATCATTTTAGGTTTTTCTTTTAAAGCAATTTTTTCTATTTCATCATAATCAAGTCTTTCAGTATGAGGATTTAGTCCATAACTTACAATATTATAATCAACACCACTAAAATTCAACTTATAGCCATGAGTTAAATGTCCACCATCAGATAAATTCATTCCTAGTACTTTATCACCATGATTAAGAAGGGCTCTATAAACGGCCATATTAGCACTTGATCCACTATGAGGTTGAACATTAGCATAACAACATCCAAATAATTTGGTTACATATTCAATTGCCTTTTCCTCAAAGATATCAATATATTCACATCCTCCATAATATCTTTTACCAGGATATCCTTCAGCATATTTATTGGTTAAAATACTTCCTTGTAACTCTCTTACATACTTTGATGTATAATTTTCTGATGCAATTAATTCAATATTTTCACTTTGACGTTTCTTTTCTTTTAATAAAGCTTTTTTTAATTCATTATCCATAATTTTACTCCTTTAAATTAATTATAAATGATTTAAAATTAAAAATCTACCTATTTTACAAAGAAAAAGAAAAAAAAGCCAAAGCTTTTTAATTTTTACTTTTAACTTTAGTTAAAGTATCATTTATAATGTTTTTTTCGACATTATTGGTTTGGTACCAACCATATTTAGTCATTAATTCATAAGTGTTTTTTTGAGAATCTAAGATAGTATTTAAACTATTATTTAATAATTTTTTTACATCTAAATTACTACTCTCTAAAGTTCCATGTACATATACTTCCACGCAACTTTTTAAAATTAACAAATAATTATCCATTAATACTTGATCATTCATTAGCCTCATCCTCCAATTTTTGAATTAAATTCGTTTTTAAATTTTGGTGTATTTCTACTTCACTTTCTAAAAATGTTCTTAATTCTTCACTTTCAATTCTTTCTATGCTATCTTTTAAAATAGTAATAATATTTCCTTCATGTCCAATTGCATCTTCATAATATAATAATTCTTTTTGTGTCATATATTTCCTCCTGTAATTATTATGATTATTTTTTTAATACTTATACATATTTTAATACCTATTTTAATATTTTCTTTTTATAAAAAATAATTGTTAATAAAAAATAAAAACTTAAATTTAAAACTAAAGAATGACTAAATTTATTAATTAAATCATTAATAGTTATTCCATTATATTCACTTAAATAAACTAATCCAAATAAAATTAAATCATATAAAAATATAAAGAACACTAGCATTACAATACTTACTATATAATTGTATCTAATTAATTTATCAACTTTTTTTAATATTTTAGCAAATAAAACAAATATTAAAGTATTAAAAAGAAAGATATAAGAAAATAATAAATCATATATAATTCCTATCATTATACTTAATTTTATATAATCTTTATTTTTTTTAAAGATAAAAACTAAAAAAGTTAAAGTTAACATTGGAAAAAAGTAATTTAAATTATTAAAATAAATAGGTATAAAATAAGAAATTAAATAATCAATTATAATTACAATTAAACCAATTATATATATCATTCTATATTCCTTACTAAGACATTAACAAATCTGGTATTATTCATATCAGCATTGGGTTTTACTAAAATAATTTTTGATACATCATATTTATCTGGAATAACACCATCAACACTTCCAATTAAAATACCACTTGGAAATACTCCTCCCATTCCACTTGTATAAACACTAGCATTTTCTTCTATTTCTATATTTTTATTAACTGATGTTACTAACAGTTTATTATTACTAACATCATATCCTGACATAATACCATATATCGTATCAGTACTTGTTTTTATCATAACTGAAATTTTATTATTAGTATCATTTGTAGTTATTAATTTAACTTCACTAGTATTAGATCCAACTTTATTAATTTTTCCAATTAACCCACTCCCTGTAATAACCGCCATATCTTCTTTTAGTCCACTACTTTTTCCTTTATTAATTGTAATTGTATTAAACCAATACATTTTATTTCTTTCAATAACTAATGCTTTAATACTTTTAAAATCAACTAAGGTATTACTTAAATCATTTAATCTTTTTAATTCATCAAATTCGTCTTTTAACTCTTCATTAATACCATCAATAACTTGACTTTCTAATCTAACTTCTTTACTATAAGCCTTAACTGGAAAGAAAATAATATCTTTTAAAATATAATAAGGATAAAATAAATTTAAATTCGTTTTAATAGCTATAAAAGATATAATATAAATAACAATTAAAATAGCAAAACTCTTAACTTTCATGATTATTCTCCATTAAATGATTATCGTAAAAACTAAAATAATTACTATCACTTACTATAATATGATCTAAAAGTTCTATTCCTTGAATTCTTCCAATTTCAAGTAAAGTATTGGTTAAACTTATATCAGCTCGACTAGGCATCACATCTCCTGTTGGATGGTTGTGCATACAAATAAAACATGAAGCACTTAAAAGATAAGCTTCTTTAAATATTTCTCGTGGATGAACTAAACTTCTATCGATTGTTCCCATAAATAATAATTTCCTTTCTATTAAATTTTTCTTAGTATCTAAATAAAATACATAAAAATATTCTTGTTTTAAACCATAAAATAAATATTTATTATCTAAATAAATAAACTCCGGATTAGTATATCTTTTCGTATTTTTTAAAGGATTATTTAAATATATTCTTTTTCCAAGTTCCAAAGTTGCTAAAAGTTCAATCTTTTTAACATTTCCAATTCCCTTAAATTCTCTTAAACTATTTAAATCTAAATTTTTAAAATTTTCTAGTTTTCCTAATCTTTCAATTAATTCAATAGCTAAATCTTTAGCTGATTTTCCTTTACTTCCTGTTTTTAATATAATAGCTAAAAGTTCTTCATTAGTGAGTTTACTACTTCCTAAATTCGCGAGTCTTTCTCTCGGTCTATCATTTTCATTCATTTCTTTAATTAACATATAATTCCTCCCAATTTATATATAATAAATTTTTTTTAAAATTATAAATTGAGATTAGAATTTTCAAATATTTTTTTCATAACTTCTGAAGTATTATCTAAATTATCTATCTGTTCATCATACTCTTTTAATTTTTTTAAAGTTTCTGAATTTTCTACGAAATCACTTCTAATATAAATATGAATATTTTCATTCTCATATTTTTCTTTTAATTTTAAAGCCTTATCATAATCAGTTGTAACTCCTAAATAAACATAATATTTATTATCTAATTCCTTAATAAAATGTTCTTCCTTTAAATTTTCAGTATTACTATTAGCAGCTTCTATAGTTGTATAAACACCATATTGTAAATAATAAATATTACCATCTTCATTAATTAAATCTGAACCCTTATAATTTTTAAAAATTATACTTCCAAACAAATAACCAATTAAACTTCCAAATAATATTACTATAATAATATTTTTTTTCATTATCCCTCCTCATATTTTTAGTATAAATAATTATTTATTATAAATTTGTCGAATATAGTTTATTAGCATTTTTTTATAAAAAAAAACATACACTTTTCATGTATATTTTTTAAAATAATGATAATTGATTGGATTCAGGTAAGTCTTTTAATACTTTCATAGTTCTTAATTTTTCAATTAAGGTAGCTGATACCTTACTACGTTTTTGCAAATCTTCAATACTTAAAAATTCTCTTATTTCACGTTCTGTACATATACCTTTTCCAACAGCATCTCCTAGTCCATCAATAGCTCTAAATGGTGGTATTAAGGTATTTTCTTCGGTATCTGATTTAATAAATTTAGTAGCATCTGATTTATATAAATCAATGTTTCCGAATTTAATTCCACGAGCTGTTGCCTCAAGGGCAATTTTTAAAGATTCTAAAACATCTCCTTCTTTTTTAGTTATTTCATAGCCTTTATTTTCTAAATCTTCAATTCGAAGTTTAATTGCATCATATCCTTTAATCATTGTATCTATATCAAAGTCAACTACTCTTATTGAAAAGAAGGTTGCATAGTAATTAAGCGGTTGATATACTTTAAACCATGCAATTCGCATAGCACTCATAACATAAGCACAAGCATGAGCTTTAGGAAACATATATTGAATTTTATGGCAAGATTCAATATACCAATCAGGTATATTGTGTTCTTCCATAACCGCTTTCCATTCAAGCCATTTATCAGGTTCTTTTTTAGGTTTACCTTTTCGAACAAACTCCATGATTTTAAAAGCATCTTTAGGTTTTAAACCATGATTACTAAGATATACCATGATATCATCACGACATCCAATTACATCCCTAAATTCACAGATGTGATTATCAATTAAATCTTCGGCATTCCCATTCCATACATCCGTTCCATGAGAAAGTCCTGATATCTTAACTAATTCTCCAAATGTTTTAGGTTTTGCTTTTATTAACATATTAATAACAAAATTAGTTCCCATCTCAGGAAGTCCTAGTGTTCCAATTTGACATTTTATAGCATCACTATCAACTCCTAATGCATCAGGTGATGATAATAGACTTAATACTTTAGAATCATTCATAGGAAGTGTTGTTACATCTATTCCCGATAAATCTTGAAGCATTCTAAGAATAGTTGGATCATCGTGGCCTAGTATATCAAGTTTTAAAACATCTTGATCAATTGCATGATAATCAAAGTGAGTTGTTCTCCAAACCGAAGTTACATCATCAGCTGGATACTGGAAAGGAGTAAAATCAAAGACATCCATATAAGATGGGATAACAACAATTCCACCCGGATGTTGACCGGTTGTTCTTTTAACTCCAGTACAACCTATTGCTAACCTTTCAATTTCCGCATTATGAACATTTTCAATACCTTTTTTTTCAAAATAACCTCGAACAAATCCAAAAGCTGTTTTTTCAGCAACGGTACCAATAGTTCCAGCTCGATACACATTATCTTCTCCAAAGATTACTTTTGTATAAGCATGAGCTGAAGCTTGATTATCACCTGAAAAGTTTAAATCAATATCGGGAACTTTATCCGCATTAAAGCCTAAGAAAGTTGCAAATGGCATATCTTGTCCTTCTTTAGACATTAGTGTATTACAATTAGGACACATTTTATCAGGTAAATCATAACCACTTGCTGAATAATGAAGAGAATATGGATTTCCTTCTTCATCTTGAAACATACTTAAATGACAATTTTTGCATAAATAATGAGCTGGAAGAGGATTTACCTCGGTTATTCCCATCATCGTAGCAACAAATGATGAACCAACTGATCCACGAGAACCTACTAAATACCCTTCAGCATTCGAGTGTTTAACTAGCTTCTCTGCTATTAAATAAATTACATCAAAACCTCCTCCAATGATACCTCCAAGTTGTTTCTTAGTTTCCTTATCTAAATAGTTTTCATCATTTAATTTTTCTTTATCTTCTATTCCTTCTATAAGTTCATCTTTAGTTAATTCATATACTTTATCATAGCCCTCTTTTACAATCTCATGAAGTATATTATGAAAAACTTCATCAATATCCTTTTCACTATATTTAGAATTATTTTTCTTTATATAATTTCTAACTAAAGATAGTATTCTATCTCCATATAACTCTTGAGAAATTCTTTCTTCTATATTAAATGGTAAAGGATCACCATACATCAAATGAGCTTTAGAAAATACCATATTGTAAACGTCTTCCCTTGAGTTCTCAATTCGTGGCGAAAAAGGAATTCCTCCAGTATCAATGATTACTTCTACATCTTCTATCATATTAGCTACCATATTCGTGTTTTCAACTACTATTTCATAAGCTAAATCTTTAGGAAGAAAATTAAAGTCTTTAAGCATTTCATCAGTCGTTCTAAAATGTTGACTTGGAATTTCCGTAATATCACGTCTTGCTAAAGGATGAAGTCCTCCACCTGGAAGTTTTTGATTAATAATAATTTCGCGATAAATCTTATCACTTCTTGAAATATGGTGTACATCTCCGGTTGCAACAATTATCTTTCCCGCATCTTTCGTAAGACGAATTACTTTTTTAATATTATCAGTAAGTTCCCTTTCATTTTTAAAATCGCCTAATTGAATTAAATGATTATAAACTTCTGGTGGTTGAACCTCAACATAATCATAAAACCCAATAATATCTCGAAGTTCTTCATCACTTTTACTTCTGGCTTCAATAAATACTTCCGATTCAAAGCATCCTGAACCAATAAGAAGTCCTTCTCGAAGTTTTTCTATTTCACTCCTTAAAACTCTTGCTGTTTTATAAAAGTGAGTTGTATTAGCAAGAGAAACTAATTTAAATAAATTCTTTAATCCTTTTTTATTAATAACTAAAATATTTACATGATAAGTACGCCCAAACTTATGAATATCATTTTTATCGATTAAATTATCTAAATCACTTATTTTAATAACACTTAACCCCTCAAGTTTTTTCATCATTTTATGAAATACTAACCCCGTTGCTAAAGCATCATAATCTCCTCGATGGTGACTTTCTTCATCAAATTCTACCCCATATCTTTTAGTAATATAAGATAATCCATGACGAGTTGCATCTTTGTCTAAAATTCGCGATAAAGCTAACGTATCAATAACCGTATTTTTATATTCACCTAAATTATATTTTTTATAGCACATCTCAATAAATGAGGTATCAAATTTAGCATTGTGAGCAACCATAGGTAAATCTTTAGCCCAACTAAGAAATTCTTTAATAGCTTCTTCTTCACTGCAACAATTTTCTACCATTTCATTCGTAATACTAGTAACACTTGTAATTCTTTCACTTATAGGTTTAGGTGGTTTAATTAATCGATCATATTTATCAATTATTTCTCCATCTTTTAATTTAACAGCTCCAATTTCAATAATCGAATCGCCTCCAGCTGCATTAAAACCGGTTGTTTCTAAGTCAAAAACAACATACTCTTGTTCAAGCATTACAGAATCACTACTACGTTTAACTATTTCAACATTATCATCAACTAAAGTTAATTCCGTACCATAGATAACTTTAAATTTCTCATCTTCACTTTTTCCTTTATTATAATCAAGCATCATATTATAAGCATTTGGAAAAGCTTGACATCCAGCATGATCCGTTATAGCTAAAGCCTTATGTCCCCATTTAATAGCCGTTTCAATCGTTTTCACTCCATGTTTTGATACTCCACATACTGCATCCATTGCACTCATCATCGTATGACTATGAAGTTCAACTCTTTTAACAGGAGCATTATCCATGACTTCTTCTTGTTTTTTATCAGATACATTGATAGCATTAATATTAAAAACAATTTCTCCATTTGAATAAGCATCAACTTTGGTATATCCATGAAATTTAAACCATTTACCATTCTTAAGTAATTTAGTAAGTCTTTCTAACTCACTACTATCATTTAAAAATACTTTAGCATACATACTATCTGTATAATCAGTTATCTTTAAAGTAATAATCTTAAAATTACTCTTACTCGATTCAAAAATATCTACTCCAAATATTTCACATTCAACTTGCATATTATCTTGTTCTGATACTATATCTTTAAGTTTTACAAATTCTCCTTCAATTATATTTCCATAGATAACCTTTTCATCATCAATAGTAACGACTCTCGGATGTCTTGTAAAACTATTTTGATTTTCTTTTTTATAACTAGGTTTTACTTTTAATTTAGATACATCAATATCATTTGTCTCATTTTCTATTTGTTTTAAAATATTTTTCCCTGCTTCTTCATCTAAACAACTAGTTACCTTATTATATCCAACCATTTCTAGCTTTTCATTTATTTCATGAAGATACTCATTTAGATTTATTTCTTCTCTATTATTAAAAACAACAATATAATTATTATTGTTTCCATTTATCTTTAATCTATCTTTAAAATAAGAAATTTTATTAGGTAAAAAATATTCATAATAATCTTTTAAATATAAACTTTTATCTCCTATATTTTCTAAAAATATTTGAATATTTGAATTAAAATAATTTTTCATTTGATCTTTTAAAATAATATAATCTTCTAATTTAATCATAGTATCTGTCTTTAACATTAATTTAATTAAATTATTTTTTTTACTTATAATTACTTTTTCAAGTTCTAAATCTTTAAAAGCTAAAACATTATCTATATGAATCATCTGTAAAAGTTTCTCAAGTTTTAAGTCCTTCATAATCTACCTCAAATAACTTCTATTTCTTCATTCTTTTCTATTTCTAAAACATTATTAAGTTTTAATATATGTTTACTATTTTTTATACAAAAATTAATAAAATCCTGTAAATTCATTTTTTTCATATTTTTATCAATTGGATAATTTTCTAAATCAAAACCTATTTTATCTTCAAGCATTCTATCTAATATATCTTCCTTATTATCATATCCTAAATACATTAAGAAAAAAGGATATATTTGTCTTTTAATTAATTTTAAAGTTGGATCACCTTCCGTATAATTATTCGCATATCCAAGTCTTTTTCCTATTTCATTTAAACTAGCAAGTTCTATAATAGCATCCACTATTTCTTTATGCTCTATATCTACTTGAACATTACCTTTAATAATAGTCATAATTAATAATTTTAAACTAGCATACTTATCTTTTTCACTTCCCCATAAGATAACATTATTATTATAATATTCTATTACTTCCATTCTTGGATGCAAAACAAAAATATTAAAATTATCTTTTAAATTCATCTTTAAGACTTCTTTTAAACTTTGTTTTATCTTTTTTAAGTCAGTATTAAACATCTTACTAAGTTGCATCTTATGTCTATTAGTTTCTCTTTTAATACTTAGATAAAGATCACTTTTAAATATTTCATTGTATAATGTATCATTGTCGGGTATAAAATCTTTTCCATATTTAATTATTTCATTTTTATCTTTATAGCAAAAATTATATTCCATATTATATTTATTCCATAACGTTTTGCGAAATTTATCTATTTCTTTGGAAAGACTTGCTCCATATAATAAATACCAACCAAGTAAATATTCACTTATATTAATTTCAAAATTCATAATATCAACTACTTTCTTACATCAAATTAATCATATCATAAAAATAAAATAAAGAAAATGAAATTACATAAATTTATCAAAAGTAATTTCATTTCTCTATCTAAATATTTTTTTTATTTTATTAAAAAAACTTTCTTTATTAATTTGACTCTCTAATTTATATATAGGTTCTTCATGAATAATTTTTTTATTAAGAGAAACACTTATTTTACCTAAAATATTATCTTTTTCTAAGGTTAATATTTTAGTTTCTATTTTGTCTTTTTCGGAATTAGTAATAGGATAATAAAAATTATTTTTTAAATAATATTTATCTTTAAATAAACTATTAGGTATTTTAAAAGAATTTTTATCAATTATTAAATAATTTTCATATTTATTAAAAAAATATTCATAAAGTCTTTCATGATTTTCATATATATTATAATCATCAAGAGTTACAATTAATAAATTTAAATTATTTTTTGAAGCTGTTGTAACAAGACTTTTACCAGATTTAGGTGTATAACCATTTTTAGCAGTAGTAATATTTTTATAAGTAAAAATAATTTTACAACGATTAATTAATTCATAACTTTTTAAATTACTTTGAAAATTATAATATTTACTTCCACCTATTTCTAAAAACTCAGGATAATTTAAATATAAATATCTTGTTAAAACTCCTAAATCATAAGCTGTTGAATAGTTTTTGGTTTCTTCATCTAATCCATGAGGATTATAAAAAACACTATTATTCATTCCTAAAAGTTTTGCATTCTTATTCATTTCATTTACAAATTCGTAAGTACTTCCTGATAAATAAGTTGCAATCACAACACTTGCATCATTTCCGGATCTTAATATTAATCCATACAATAAATCCCTTAAAGTAACTATTTCGCCAACTGATAGATACATATTAGTGCCATACATTTTTAAAACTTCTTCTCCAACTTTAACCTCATCATCTAACTTATATTCTCCAAGTTTTAAGGCTGTTAAAAAAGTCATTAGTTTAGTAGTTGATGCTATAAGTCTTTTTGTATTACTATCTTTTTGATATAAAATTCTCCCACTATCAATATCCATTACAATACTAGAATGAGAAGTATCGTTAATTCCTAAAACATTTATTTTAAAACTTAAAAAAATTATTAATATTATCACTATTTTTCTCATTGCATCACCTATAAAAATATATGTCTATTTTTCTTATAAATTTCATTAAATTTATTGCTTATTAAAAAGATATTTGTTAAAATTATTATAGTAGGAGATGTATATATGGATGCAATTATATTTATAGTATTATTAGTAGTAGTTATATTTTTCTTTAAAAGATTATCTAATACAGTTTTCTTTATTGCTATATTTGATATATTACTTAGAATATTAACTTTC
This sequence comes from Bacilli bacterium, assembly GCA_017528315.1. GTDB lineage: Bacteria > Bacillota_I > Bacilli_A > RF39 > UBA660 > RUG591. Next base: position 33,947 of record JAFXOW010000036.1, on the reverse strand, counting down.
TTAAGAGATAATACTTTTAAAGAAGTAAAAGATTTTTTAGGAAAATATTGTCCAGAAAATATTCCTCATATTATTTCTAAATATGCAAAAGGAAATTTGTATAAAATATTAGTCTGGGTTTATGTAATATTAATGATAATCTTCTTGTACTATGTAATACGAATATTTATTAAAAGAAAGAAATTTTAACCTTTCTTTTTTTTTATCATAAACTAAAGTGGTGATACTATGTATTTAAAAATACATAACCTAAATATTTATTATGAAAAATATGGTAATAGTAAAAACACTATTTTAATACTTCCCGGTTGGGGAGATACAAGAAAAACATTTAATTATTTAATAAATTATTTAAAAAATTATTTTACAGTTTATATTCTTGATTATCCGGGATTTGGTAAATCAGAATTTATTGATTCTCTTAATATATATGAATACTCTGATATTATAAATGAATTTGTTATTAAACAAAATTTAGAAAACTCTATTTTAATAGGTCATTCATTTGGAGGTAGAATTATCTCTCTTTTAACAACTAATTATAAAGTTAACTATAAAAAAATAATTTTAATAAATGTAGCAGGTCTTAAAGAATATAATATTATATTATTTTTTAAAACTATGATTTATAAATTATTAAAAAAAATAAAATATTTACTACCTAATAAAATAAAAATAAAATATCAACAATATTTATTTAATAAATTTGCATCCACTGATTATAAAAATTTAAATAAAGATTTATATCAAACATTTCAAAATATTATTAAAGTAAATTTAAAACCCTATTATAAAAAAATAAATATAGATACTTTAATTCTTTGGGGATGTAAAGATACTATTACTCCTATTAATATGGCTTATAAACTAAATAAGATAATTAAAAATTCTTATTTAATTAAATTAGATAATCTCTATCATTTTCCTTTCTTAGAAAACCCATATTTAGTCTTTCAAATAATATATAATTATTTAAAAAAAGATATTATTTAATATATTTCATTTTACTTAAGTAATTATCTTTTTCTTTATATAAAATCATTCCATGTTCTATTATATATAAATAGTTATCAATATTATTAATATTCATATAATAGTAGCCTTTATAGTAATAAATATTACTAAATTTACTTATTATAAAATAATCATTAGTTTTAAAATAAAATTCATTATTTTTATATATTTTTAAATTTATATCTATATAATCTCTTCTAAATAACAATTCATCTTTATTTATTATTTCTAAAATTGTTCCATATTTAATATTTTCGTATAAATTTACATCATATATTCCTTTTAATTCATAATTATAATAATTAGTTAGTCTAATAAATATTTTTTTTATTTCATTAATTAATTCTTTTTTATCTAAACTACTATAAAAAGTATTTATTAAATAGATAATTATTAAGTTATCATCGTTTTCTATTTTCATATACATCACTTTATTATATGTTTTAAAAATAATCGTGTTTTTAATTTACAAATTAATATTTTAAAATGACATATATTATATTTTTTTCATTTTAATAACTCTTTATAAGCATCAATAATTGGAGTAATGTTAGCACAACTCATAAAACAAATAATTGAATCTTTATACTCTAATAATTTTTTTACTGTATCAATACTAATTTTTTCACCATTCTTTATTTTAGTTATTAAGGTATCACTTGTAACATTTGGATAATCTAAAGGATTTTCTCTATCACATTTAATATCCATAACAAAGGCTTTATCAAAATCCGATAAAACATTAGCAAAATCTTCCATAAAATCTTTCGTTCTTGAATAAGTATTTGGCAAGAATACAGCAACAATTTTCTTATCTTTATACTTTTGACGAGCTGAATCTAAGCTCGCTTTAATTTCTGTAGGATGATGTGCATAATCATCAATAATAATACTATCATTTATTATTGTTTCATTAAAACGTCTAATAGCACCTTTAAATTCTTGTAATTTTTCTTTAATTATTTCTTTATCTATGTTATATAAAATACAAACCATTATACAAGCTAAACTATCAAGTATCATATGACGTCCAAATAAATTTATCGTAAACGTATCAAAATATTTTCCTTTATAATATACATCAAATGTACTTCCTGAAGAATCTAATTTTAAATTAGAAGCAATTAAATCATTATTATCATTAAATCCATAGTAATATTTATTTTTATCTGATTTAATCTTTAAAACATTTAAGTCATCTCCACATAAAATTAAATTATCACTTGTCTTATCTGCTAAAATATTAAAATTAGTTATTATATCATCTAAATCCTTATAACACTCGGTATGTTCTAGATCAATATTGGTAATTACTAAATCTTTAGGATAATATGATAAAAAATGTTTATTATATTCACATGACTCTAAAACAAACAATTTATTTTTTATATCAGCATGTCCCCTTCCATCTCCAACAAAGTAATTTACACCTAATACTTCATCTAAAATACTTGAAATCATTAAACTAGTTGTTGTTTTTCCATGAGTTCCTGAAACACTTATGGTTTGAAATTTTTTACTTAAACTACCAAGTAAATCTTGATATTTAATATGTTTTAAGTTGAATTTTTCAAGTCTTTTCAATTCAGGATGATTAATACTTACAGCATTTGAATAGCATACTATATAGTCTTCATCAGGAATAAAAGAATCATCATGATATATCTTTATTCCTCGCTTATTTAATCCTTCAATGGTAAACTTATATTCCAAACTATCATCATATCCGACAACAGTATTTCCTAAATCATACAAAACGCTTGCTAAGGCACTCATACCACTACCTTTAATTCCAATTAAATAATATTTCATAATATACCTCACTAACTCTCATATTATATCATATGTTTTAAATTTACAATACTTTTTTATTTTTTTAATTCCATTTATATATTATTTAATGATAAAACCCTTATAAAAAGGGTAATATTTAAAAATGGCGTCCCCAGTAGGAATCGAACCTACATTTAATCCTTAGGAGGGATCCGTACTATCCTTTATACTATGAGGACATATAAAAACTTAAACTTTTAAGTTTCCATATAAAAACAATTTATAATTCCAATCGTCAGTTTCTTTCGATAATCTCATTATATCATCATTTGACATCTTTGATAACAAATAAGATGCTATATTATCAACATCACATTTAGAACAAATAAACATATACTCTGTTTCATCTAATGCTGAATCACTTATTAAAGAAACAAAATTATTTAATTTTTTTAATTCATCTTTATAAGAATTATCCATTTTTAATTCTTTTTTATTAATTCGATATTTTTTTAAATATGATGCAACATCAATTACTTCATGAATACTATTTCCCTCTTTTAAAATATATAAAAGTTCTTTATTATTCAGTTTGGGAAGCAATTTTTGTAATTTTAATACTAAAACGTTGATTTCAAATTCATCAGGTTGATAACCACTTATTAACATATTCGTTATTTTTTCATCTAGTTTCATTACTTTATATAAATTATCACTCATCTCGTCACCTCTTAATTAAATATATCTTCAAAATATTTATTTAATTTATTTTCAAGTATTGCTAACATATTATTAATTTCACTTAAATTATTATTATATTCATTATACAAAAAATCATTTTCAAGAATTTTTACCTTACAAGCTATTTCTTTTTGCAAATTTACTTTATTTTTAGGATTTTTAATTATATTTTTCTGTAATTTCTTTATATCTTGAATTAATTCTTTTAAATCCTCTCGATTATTTAATAATTCCTTTGACTTTAAATAATTTTTATAACTATCAGTATTTTTTATATAATTAATTATATTATCAACTTTATTTTCTATTTCTTTATTCAACTATCTCACCATCTAAACTAAAACTTTTGGCATCATTTATTCTCACTGAAACAATTTTTCCAATTAAATCCAAATTTCCTTTAAAGTTAACCAATTTATTAGTCTCCGTATAACCAAATAGCATTCCCTCTTTGGAACTTTCTCCTTCAACTAATACTTTATATATTTTATTTAACATCCTATCATTGGCTTCTTTAGAATATTTATTAATTAAATCATTTAATTTATATAGTCTTTGTTCTTTTTCTTCAAGAGTTACATTATCTTCTAACAGACTAGCAGGAGTATTTTCTCTGGGTGAATAAATAAAAGTAAACGCACTATCAAATTTACAATATTCTACTAAATCTAAAGTTTCCCTAAAATCTTCTTCTGTTTCACCAGGAAATCCAACAATAATATCAGTTGTTATACTAATACCAGGAATACTTTTTAACTTATCAAATAATTCTAAATAAGATTCTTTTGTATAACGTCTTCCCATTAATTTTAAAATTCTAGAACTACCTGATTGAACCGGTAAATGAACAAAATTTACAATATTATCATATTTTTTTATTACATCGACTAAATTATCCGTAAAATCCCAAGGATGACTTGTAATAAATCTAATTCTTGGAATATTAGTTTTGGCTACATCAATAAGTAAATTAGCTAAATCATAATCATCATACAAATCTTTTCCATAGGCATTTACGTTTTGTCCAAGTAAAGTTACTTCTTGATATCCATTTTTAACAAGATTATTGACTTCATTTATTATATCTTCTCTTCTTCTACTTCTTTGTTTTCCTCTCGTATATGGAACTATGCAATAAGTACAAAATTTATCACATCCATATATTATATTAACATAAGCTTTATACTGATTATCTCTTTTAACTGGAATATTTTCAATAATATCTCCCTCAATACTTAAAACATTAATATTTTGTTTTTTATCTTCAAAACTATTTTTTAATAACTGAGGTAAATCATCTAAATTATGCGTACCAAATACAAAATTTACAAATTTATATTTCTTTTTTATTAGAGAAACTACTCCCTCTTCTTGAGCCATACAACCACATAATGCAACTATTAAATTTTTCTTACTCTCTTTTAAATGTTTTATCCTTCCAAGCATTCCAAATGCTTTATTATGAGCATTTTCTCTAATACTACAAGTATTTAGGAGAATAAAATCTGCTTCATTTATATTGAATGTTTCCTGAAAATTCATTAGTCTAAGCATTCCTTTAATATTTTCACTATCATGTTCATTCATTTGACATCCATAAGTTTTTAAAAAAAACTTTTTATTAAGTCCAAGTTCTACTAAACTTTTATCTATCCTAAATTCTCTTATTTCAACTTCATTCTTAGTTCTCTTTCGAGCCTCTTTATAATTTGGTGTATTCATCTAATCACTTCCAACTTGTATAATAATATCATAAAACATAATAAATTACAACAAAAAAGTCTTATAGTAACTATAAAACTCTATTTATTTCTTTCTGTAATTTTAATACTTTTGGTACACTAATTGTTTTTCTATTATATATAATATTTCTATCTTCTAATATATCTTTAAGTAAGGTTTCTATTCTTATATTATTTAGATTGTGAAGATAATAAAATTGATTATTATTAACATTATAAAATGTATCATCACTTAGTCTGTAAAATATTGATTTAAACTTATCTGATTCATATATTTCATTTTCAATAATTTCTATGCGTTTCTCTATAGTATTTAATCCATAATTTTTAAACATATAGTAATAATATAAATTAGGTATTAATTGTTGATTATCAGTATCTTTTTTGATTAATAAATCAAATGAACCTATATAAAAATCATCCAGCTTATATAATTCATGATTATATTTAAATTGTTTATTATGTTTAAAAAAAGAATTAAATAGTTTATAAAAATATTCTACTGATATTCTATTTGGTATTTGATAACCAAGTTTAGGCAGTAAATCTTTTATTTTAATTAATTGTTCTACATAATCTTTATTTTTGTTTGAATCTTCATAAGTTTCTAAATTATGAAAACAAATATATCCCTTACTTCCTTTATAAAACATTGTTAAAACACTATAACAATTCATTTTAGTATCTAAAGGTATAGCTCCTCCTTTAATTATATTTTGAATAGATTTTTTCTTTAGTTTAACTTGACCATCATCTGTATTTAAAATATTCAAACCATTAAATTCATTTACAAATGTTAATTTACCAATATAAAAATTATTAATATCAAATTTCACTATACTACCTCTTATTTATTTTTATTATAAAAAAAATAGTTAAAAAAAGCAATATACAATTTCTTGCACATTACCTTAAATTATTTATTATCTTCTGGTCTCATTAAAGGAAATAATACTACATCACGAATTGAATCAACATTATAAATTAACATTAAAAGTCTATCAATTCCAAAACCAAGTCCAGATATAGGAGGCATACCTTGTTCCATAGCTCCCATAAATCCTTCATCTATTTCCATTGTTTCATCATCTCCCTGATCTTTAGCCACTAGTTGGTCTTCAAAAGCTTGTCTTTGAACAATTGGATCAACCAACTCGGAATAAGCTTTACAAAGTTCTGTTCCTCCAGCTACAACTTGGAACACGTCAATTATACGTTTATCATTATCATTACGTCTTGCTAAAGGAATTAAAACTGCCGGATAATTATAGATTACCGTAGGTTCTACAATATTAGCTCTAATTGTTCTTTTATAAACAAAATCAATTATTTGACTTAAAGAATGATATTCTTCTAAATCGTTCATTGTAAATAATTCAGTTGCAACAATTTTTTCTTTTAAATCACATGGTTCAGTAATACTTAAAAAATCAAATCCTAAAATTTCTCTTAATTTTTCAACATAATTAATTCTTGTAAAATCTTTGCTAAAATCTAAAACATTGCCTTTATATTCAATTGTAGTTGTTCCAATAAGTTCTATCATTAAATTTCTAATAAAATCTTGATAAAATTTCAAATTATCTTCAAAATTCCAGTATGATGCATACCATTCAACTTGAGTAAATTCTTGTAAATGCTCAGTATCCATTCCTTCATTTCTAAAACATTTGGCAACTTCATATACTTTATTATATCCAGCAGCAATACATTGTTTTAAATAAGTTTCAGGTGCTATTCTTAAATTTAAATCCAAATCAAGTTTATTATGATGAGTATAAAATGGTCTAGCTGCAGCACCACATACAGCAGTTTGCATAATTGGTGTTTCAACTTCTAGAAAACCATTTTCTCCTAAATATCTATGTATAAATGAATATAATTTACTACGTCCTAAAAATACTTTTCTAGATTCTTCATTAGATATTAAATCAACATATCTTGATCTATACTTTTCTTCTATATCTGTAAGTCCATGAAATTTCTCAGGAAGTGGTTTTAAAGCTTTACCTAAAAAAGTAAAATCGTCTGCTCTTAAAGTTTTTTCTCCTGTTCCGGTTGTAAACATCTCGCCAGTAACTCCCAAAAAATCGCCTACATCAATTAAACTTTTAAAAAATTGATATTTTTCTTCTCCTACTAAATCTATCTTAATTGATACTTGTAAAGAGCCTTCTAAGTCACGAAGTTTTAGAAAACTAAGCTTTCCCATTTTACGCATAAAAACGATACGTCCTGCAACTCTTACATCACGTGTTTCATCAGGAAGAACACTCGCTTTATTTAAAGAATAATTTACATCATACTTTGCAGGATATGGATTACAATACTTTCTAATTTCTTCTACTTTATTTCTTCTAACAATTTCCTGTTCCGTTAATTCTCTCACAAAATCCACCTCAAATTTCTATAAAGATAATAGCATTATTTACAAATGTTGTCAAATGTATTTTAAAAGTTTAAAAAATTTGTTATTATATAAATGAGGTGATTTAATGAATAATATAGTAGATGCTATTATAGAAATTCCACTTGGTACTAAAAACAAGTATGAACTTGATAAAAAAATTAATAAAATAAGACTCTCTCGAGTTCAATATTCATCAATGACTTATCCCAGTGAATATGGCTACATTGATGAAACATTAGCTGGAGATGGTGATCCTGTTGACATTTTGGTTATTTCAAGTGAAGCTACTTTTCCAGGCTGTGTTGTCGAAGCAAAAGTTTTAGGATATCTAGATACAATTGATGGAGGTCATCAAGATCCTAAAATAATTGCTGTTAATAATGTTGATCCAAGATGTAATTTTTATAATTCTTTAGATGATTTACCAAAACATTCTTTAGTTGAAATTAAAAACTTTTTTCAAAATTATAAATTACTTCAAAATATTAAAGTAGAAGTTTTTGATTTTCATGATATAAATGATGCAATAGAAATAATTGAACAAGGTAAAAAAAATTATTTGACAAACAAATAAAAATTAAAAGATTCCTAAATAATTCAGGAATCTTTTTTATCTTAAAAATTAACTTTTTTTTAAATTCTTAACTTTACCTTTAACATCTTCCTTACAAAAATTAATATCTTGAAAAATCTTATATATTCTAATGGTTGAAATCTTTCCATTTTGAAGTTCTTCCTTAGTAAAATATTTACTAGGTATACGTGATACTATACTAAACATATTTGGAAAATAGTCAAAATCTCGATCAGAACTTCTTACCAACAAATCTTCTTCTGTAACACACTCGGTATAATACTCATGGTAACATAAATTTCCATTTGTATCACTATCTTTAAAAACTTGTTTTTCAACAATAAATTTAATATTTTCATTAAAGTAATTAATATACTCATCCTTGTTACTTGTAACATAATTTTTATTTATCATAACAATTCTTAAATCTTTTATATCATATACTTTTTCTTTTAAACTATTCATTCTTTCCTCCTTGTAATAGAATTATTATAGCATATCTTAAAAAAAAGTATTATAATTTGACGTCAATTAGCAAGTTTACTAGTTCCATCTAAATAGTTTATCTCTACTCCATCTTCAACATTATAAATAAAAACATTAAATTTTATATCACGACCTTTATCTTCAACCGACATAGCTTCTATCTCTACTCCTGTTGCTAACATATTATTACTTTTAAAAATTGGTGTCACTCGATATAGAACGTGATTACCGGTTTTCTTTATATAATTAGCTACTTTATTTTCCCATTCAACCATTACTTTAGCATTCATATTTCTAGTACAAGTAATTAAATTTTTAGGATTAGCATTTTCTCCTGTTAATTGATAAGCAATTAAATGACATCTATTATATAAATATTTATTATCAACAAAATCATATTTAGTAGTTTGCCAACCAGATGGTTTTATCATCCCAATTCTTTCTCTTTCTTTAGTAGGCATTAAATCAATTCCTATATTAGCTATTGCAACACCTGCTCGTCCTAAAATATCTAATTCACTATAATGCTCATATGAATCAGTTGTTATATCACTTTCACTAAATTCTGGGATATTATTATTTATAAATATATACTTTTCGTTAGTGTATTCAGGTATATCAGATAAAGCATAAGAATTTATAAATTTACTTGCTAAAAACCTTTCAAAATCATTTTTAAAATAAATAATAACAAAAAAAATTATTAAAATTATTATTTTATTTATTAAACTATTATTTTTTCCTTTTCTAGTTGCCATATTAATTCCTTTCTATTTTAATCTATCTACATTTTAACATTTTTTAATAACTATTCCTATCTTAATTTCTAAATAATTCTCTACTTTACATAAAATGTCAACTAGAATACAAAATATATTTTTTAACCTATTTTTATAGAAAAATGACAAAAAAAGTAGTATAATTCATGGTAGGTGGTGGAATGAATTATCCTGGAGGTATAAAAAAAAATATAATTACAATTAAAGATATTAATAAAGATAATATTAATTATAAAAATCGTGGAATGAACTTAGAAGAAGATTTAAATATTACAAATCGTTATTATAAAGATCAAGGTATTGCATATATTTATAAAAAGCCTACTCCCATTAAAGTAGTTAAAGCAAATTTTGAAAATGGAAAAAGAGTTATAACAGAAGCATACTATAGTGAACCTTCAACAACCGATTATAATGGTATTTATAAAGGTAATTATATAGATTATGAAGCCAAAGAAACTAAAAACAAAAATAATTTTCCTTTAAGTAATATTCATAAACACCAAATAGAACATATTAGAAATATTGTTAAAGAAAAAGGAATTTGTTTTTTAATAATTCGATTTACAAGTTTAAATAAAACTTATTTATTAAAAGGAATTGATTTACTAGATTTTATTGACAAAAATCAAAAAAGTAGTATTCCCTTTAATTATATTGAAGAAAAAGGATATCAGATTAAAGAAAAATATTTAAAAAGATTAGATTATTTAGAAATAATAGATAAAATATGGAGGAAATTATGAGTAAAAGAAATAACTTAAACAAAAGAAAAAAAGCTAAATTAAATATAGGCCTAATTATTACCTTATTATTGATTATTGCTTGTATATTAGTTTTCTATTTATTTTTAGGAAAAGATGCAGCAATTGTTTTAGCATTAGGAGTTTTAATAATTTTTGGAATTGCTAAATTATTTGATATGACTAAAAAGAAAAAGACTCAAAGAGTTATATTAAAAACTATATTAATAATTATATTAATATTCGGAATTGTAGGCATTATTGGCGTTGGAGCCTTTATGGGTTATGTTGTTTATTCAGCACCTGAATTTAAAACTAGTTTATTAACTGAAAAACAATCAACAATTATATATGACTCAAATGGTCAAGAATTTGCCAAAATGGGTAGTCAAAAACGTGAAAATATAGAATATACTGATTTACCAGAAGTATTTATTGATGCTTTAATTGCAACTGAAGATTCAAGATATTTCCAACATAATGGTGTTGATATTGCAAGATTTGGTAAAGCTGCTTTTGGACAAGTTTTAGGTCATAGTGATGCTGGAGGTGGTTCTACTATCTCGATGCAAGTTATTAAAAATAGTTTTACCGATACCGTATCTAAAGGTTTTCAAGGAATAGTTCGTAAATTTACTGATATCTATTTAGCAGTATTTAAATTAGAGAAACAATATACTAAAGAACAAATAATTGAATTTTATGTTAATAATCATAATTTGGGTGATGCGTATGGTGTTGAAGAAGCAAGTAAATATTATTTTAATAAATCAGCCAAAGATTTAAACTTATCGGAAGCCGCAATACTTGCAGGAATGTATCAAGCACCCGATACTTATAATCCAAGAAAAAATCCTGAAAAAGCAGAAGCTCGTCGCAAAACTGTTTTAAAGTTAATGGTTAGACATAATTACATTACTAAAGAAGAAGCAGATTTAGCTGGAAGCATTCCTGTTAAGAGTTTACTAAATATTCAAAATTCTAATCAAAGTGTTTATCAAGGATATATTGATACCTTAAGAGATGAAATAAAAGATAAATATGGTCTTGATCCAAATACAACCTCAATGTTAATTTATACAAATATGAATCGAGAGAAACAAGATGCTCTAAATAAAGTTGCAAGTGGTGAAACTTATAGTTGGATAGATGATTACGTTCAAACAGGAATTGTTGCAGTTGACTCCGCAACTGGTAAGGTTGAAGCATTAATTGCAGCTCGAAACTATAATGGTGAAATGCTTTATAATTATACAACTGATATTAAAAAACAAATTGGATCAACTGCTAAACCACTATTTGATTATGCACCAGGAATTGAATATAACAATTGGTCAACTTATACCTTATTTAATGATAGTCCTTATACTTATTCAAGTGGACAATCAATTAAAAACTATGATGGCGATTATAAAGGTTGGATTACTTTAAGATATGCCCTATCTGATTCTAGAAATGTACCAGCTCTTAAAGCTTTCCAACAAGTAGATAAAAAGAAAGTTATAGAATTAGTAACAAGTGTTGGAATAACCCCGGAAATAAGTGGCAATACATTACATGAAGCTCATGCAATTGGAGCCTTTAATGGTTCAAATCCAATGCAAATGGCTGGTGCTTACCAAATATTTTCAAATGGAGGAAAATATACAGAACCTTATTTAGTTTCTAAAATTGTCCTTCGTTCAACAGGAGATGAAATAATACCTAAAATAGAAACTAAACAAATTATAAGCGATTCAACATCTTATATGATTGCTGATGTCTTAAAAGGTGTTGTAACCAATAGAATGAAAAACAGTAGATATCATATAACCGATAACTTCTCAGTTAAAACTGGTACAACCAACTTTCCATCAAATACTTGGCAATATCATAAGGGACTTGCTGATGATGCAATTCCTGATTGTTGGGTAATTGGTTTTACTACTAAAACTGTTGTTTCAATTTGGTATGGATATAAAGAACTCGATAATGAACATTTAGATAAAGTATTACATTGGTATCCTGCTATTCGTCAAAGAGAAGATTTATTTAATTCTGTTGCTAATGCCGTATTTAATCATGATGGAAGCGATTTTGAAATGCCTGATAGTGTTGTTAAAGTAGGAATTGAAGCTGGTACTAATCCACCACTTCTTGCAACCGAATATAGTCCTAATGTTGTATACGAATTGTTTAAAAAAGGAACTGAACCTACTGAATATTCAGTCGCCCACTCGAAACTCTCGGCACCATCAAATTTAAACGTTAGCTATAAGAACAATAAAGTTGAACTTACATGGAGTAAAGTTGAGGATCCTGGATATTATAATGATAAAGCCTTTGGATATTATATTTACTTTAATAACAAACTTTTAGGATTTACAACTAAAACAAGTTATACAGTTACAGGTCAAAGCGATTATTTAGGAACCTACTCCGTTGAAGCAGGATATAAAGATACTGAAAGTACAAGAAGTGATAAAATTTCCAAAGTATTGTCATCTACCTCAACCTATGATTTAACTGTTAGTAAAAATACAGCTTATCTAAATATTGGTGATAATATAGATGATAATTTATTTAATGGAAATATAGTTGTTTTAAAAGTTGATGGCAAAGCAGTTACTTTAGATAAATCCAATATTAAAATTAGCGTTAAAAATTCAAGTGGAGATATTGTTCAATCTATTAGCAGTACTGAAGCTGAAACCTATACAATTACTTATACAGTAACTTACAAAGACTATACAGGAAATATTAGTAACAAAATTGTTATTAAAGAAAAAGCAACAAATGAAAATGACAATAGTTCAGAAAATAGACAAAATTAAAGAAAGTCGATATTTCGACTTTCTTTTTTAATCCATAGTAATATTTTTAATTCTACCCTCTTTTAGATCATTTATAATGATAGTATATACTTTATCTAAATCAATCAAATTCCCTTTTTTTAAAGAATTAGTATTTTTACCAATCATATCAAATATATTATCTAAATTAAATTCTATATTTTCATTCAATATATATCTATTAATTAAAATATCTTTATAATTATAATACAAAAATTCAACTATATAAGATGCTAATTCTTGTTTATTTAAAATATCTTCATTAATTGATGAAAGACTTGCTAAATTAAGTCCTACTTTATTATCTATTATTTTTGGATAAAGTATTCCAGGAGTATCTATAAGTTCTATAGTATTACTAATTCTAACCCAAGATATTCCTTTAGTAACTCCAGCTCTATTACCAGTTGTTAAACTATTTTTTCCACTTATTCTGTTAATTAAAGTACTTTTTCCAACATTAGGAGCACCAACCACCAAAGCTCTAAAAGTTCTTGGTTTTAATCCTTTTTTAATTCTTGATTCATTTAAATACTTAAGAAGATTATTAGTTTTAGTAATTAGTTCATTTATTTCTTTTTTAGAAATACTTTTTAAATTAAAAATCATAACTTCATATTGTTTTCTTAAAGTTTCTAATAATTTATCAGTTTTTTCCTTATCACATAAATCATATTTAGTAACAATAATTATTCTTTTCTTATCTTTAATTAACTCATCTAAATCTATTATTCTAGATGAAATTGGCATCCTTGCATCTATTACTTCATATACTATATCAATTAGTTCTAATTTTTCTTTAATTTCTCTTTTAGTTTTAGCCATATGACCTGGATACCAGTTTATATTAGTTTTATTTTCATTCATGAGATTCATCTCCTTTATCTACTAAGATTATAACATAAAAAACAGAATTTTCGTCCTGTTTTATACTCATTAAAATTTAATTAATTATATATTCCCATCCTGGTTGCCATGCTTTAATTTTCCTCCAGTCTTTTTTAATTCTTCTTTAGCATATTCAAAAAGGATTTTTCCATAACCTTGTCCTTTTACTTCGTTTAATAGGTATATTGCACCAAGTTCTCCACAATCTTGATAATCTTCATATTTAGAATTTCTAACAGAAAGAATACCTACTGGTTTTCCTTTTACCTTCAACAAGAAAAAATGATCTGGACTATTAACTACATATCCTTTTAATTTTTCACTATAATTTTCAATACTTTCTAAAGTATTTATCGTTTCAAGATATTCTTCATCTATTATACCTTTATATGATTCCAACCATGCATGAGAATTAACATAAGCATAATCATATGCATTATCTATACTTAATTTTTCAATTGTATAATTCATATATATTACCTCATTTATTAAAAGTAAAATGTAATTAAATACTATTTTTATATTTTTTCCAATAATTTATTAAATTGTTCTTCTGAAACATAAGAACTAATAACATCTTTTCTTTTTTTCAAATCTTCTATTAAATCTTTATCAACAATTTTATCAAATATAATATCAATATCTAAACATTCACCAACAGCACTTATTAATTCAGCAAGATAATATCCATCTTTTTTCTTTATAAAATAATCCACAATACTATCAAAATTTATATTATTTCTTTCATAATTGAATGCAAGTCTAAATAACCATTCTCTTTCATCTTTTTCAATACCAACTTTAACTAATCGATTAAATTCTTCTTGATTTAAATTTGGTGGAAAAGGAGCTTGAATATTTTGAGCAATAAATTCCAATAATTCATAATCAGTTAAACTTTCAAAAAGCTGATTAAAATAATCATTTTTATCGATACAATCTGTTATTTTAAACCATCTTTCTTGAGAATCTATTTCTTTATTATATTCTTTTTTTAAATTATTTAATCGTTGATTCAGAAATTCACTATTATCATCATCTTCTGGTATTTGTTCAAATTTTTTTATTAAATTATTAATATCTTCTTTTTTCTTTATAACATATTCATCAACTTTATTTGAAGTATTATTAGCTATTTCTTTTATTTCATTCAATAATTTGTTAGTTTTTTCTATATCATCATCTGATAACTTTGATTTATCAATATTTTCAAATTGATCAATTAATATATCAGCAGTTATAAATCTATTAAAAAATTTATAACAAATATTTAATAATTCTATATTTTTCATAAGTATCACCTCTTTAACTTATATAAAGTAATTATATATAAATCTAAACTTTTACTATCTTTATCATATAAAATATTATTAATAATAGGTACCATATGATAAAAACTTTTCTTATCATAACAAAATATAACATATATTCCATTTTCTAACTTTAAATCTTTTATTTTAATATCTTTTATATTATTAATTTTAAAGATATTATTTCTTTTCATATAAGTTTCAAATACTTCTATATCATTAAATAAACTAGAATTTAATTCTTCTTTAATTTGACATAAATCGTTATAAATATCTTCATAACTTTTATTAAATATCTTACAAAAAGTTCTAATTACACAGTTGCTTTTACCATCTGGATTAAATATATTATATTCACTAAATTTCATAATACCTCACTTAAGATATTATTTTTTCTTAAATCTTCTTTTAATTCATCAATATTAAAATCATATTTAAATGTTTTAAAACCATATTCTTCTGCTACTTTTATATTTATATCTCGATCATCTATAAAATAACAATTCTCGGCTTCTAAATGATATTTATCTAAAAATATTTGAAATAACTTACCATCTCGTTTTAAAGTACCATATTCATATGAAGCAATAAAACCATCAATATCTTTAAAATGATCTAGTTTTTTATAATAATTAATTGCTTCTAAATTATTATCAGATAAAATATAAATGTGATGACCCAATCTTTTAAGTTTATCAATCAGTTTTATCAATTCAAAATCAATTTCGCGTTTTTTATAATAATTAATAAGAAAATCTTTATATTTTTCTTCAATATTTTTATTAATATTACAATTATAAAATTTTTCTTCTAAGGTCATTTTTCCTAAATCGAGAGGTTTAAAATTATCAAAAAATTTACTTAATTCCTGATATTCATCATCAGTTAAATTTAATTGACTTAAAACATTAATTGATTTGTCTTTTAATATAACCCCACCTAAATCAAATATAATATTATACATTAATACCACCTCTTAAATTTAAGTCACTTTTATTATATCAAAGAATAAAAAAAAATGATACATAGAATCTATAATATCATTTTTATTACTATTTCTTTACTCCAAAATGCGAGAAAGGATAAATTACTAAATTAGTTTTACCAATAATCTCATCACGACTTACAAATCCAAATACTCTAGAATCAAGTGAATTAGGTCTATTATCTCCAATTACAAAATAATAGTCACTTGGAATAGGTTGAGTTAATTCATAATCTTTAGTATTCTTGTGTAAAAAGTTTTCTTCAATCAATTTTCCATCAACATATAATTTATTATCTTCATATTTAATAATTTCACCTGGAAGTCCAATTACTCTCTTAATTAAATATTCATCTTCTTTTTTTATTACTACAATATCAAATCTTTTAATTTTTTGAAAACGATAACTAATTTTATCTAATATCATAATATCTTTGTCATGCAATGTATCATTCATACTACTTTGATTAACACGAATTGGTGTTATGATAAATTGTTTAATTAATAAAACTACTCCAATTACAATTACAAATTCGATTATCTCTTTTATTTTATCATTCATATACCAAAAAAGGGTTAGTAATTTACTCCTAACCCCACCTTTCTTAATTTCTTTCTTTAATTTTATATTGTCCAGCCATATCTCTTAAGAATGTTAATTTAGCACGTCTTACTTTACCTTTTTTAACCACAACAATGTTAGCAATCTTTGGAGAATTAACAGGGAATGTTCTTTCAACACCAACACCATAAGAAACTTTTCTTACCGTGAATGTTTCACTTACTCCACTTCCATGTCTTTTAATAACTATTCCTTCATAAGCTTGAATTCTCTCTCTTTTTCCCTCGATGATTTTTACATCCACTCTAACAGTATCACCAACACGAAATTCAGGTATGTTTGGATTTAACT
Organism: Bacilli bacterium; assembly: GCA_017528315.1. Lineage (GTDB taxonomy): Bacteria > Bacillota_I > Bacilli_A > RF39 > UBA660 > RUG591. The sequence goes on along the minus strand of JAFXOW010000036.1, from coordinate 16,758 downwards.
GTGACGCTGTAATTTTGTCAATTACGTTCATAATACACTTTCCTTTCTAATTGTAATTATATAAGTCTAAGACCTACAGCGAATTACATTTAAGATAATATCATATTTTTTAATAAATTGCAAACATTTTTTAGACTAAATGTATTTTATAAGTACTTTTTATTATTTTTTCTATATTTTTCCTTAAATTATCATCTATTTTCGTAAAATATAAATCTAAATTATATGTATCTTTACTTGAAATATTCATACTATCAACAATTACTTTACCCATATCAATCATGATTGTGTTAGAACTAACATACTTTTTTAATTCTAAAATTAATAAGGGATAATGCGTGCAACCAAGGACTATTGCATCATAATTTTTAAATTCTACGACATATTTTTTTATAATATCAGTATCTATACTATTATTTTCAAGCATAGGTACAAATTCCGGAGTTGCAACTTCTACTAAATTATTTAAACTATTTTTAAATATATGACTATTAATGGTTCTATTAGTACCCAAAACAACTATCTTTTCTAAATTTATTTTTTTTAAATAATTAATGGTTGGACTAATAATATCCAAAATAGGAATAGTTGTAATATTTCTTAATTCATTAAGACAAGTTGATGACACGGTACCACAGGCAATTATTATTAAATCAACTTTAATTTCTTCAAAAAAATTAACTATTCTACTTGAAAATTCAAGTAAAGTATCTTTATCTTTATCACCATAAGGAACATTTAAAGTATCACCATAATAATAATAGTGGTTATTAGGATATTTATTAATAAATTCCTTTAAAACATTAAGTCCTCCTATTCCTGAATCAAACATACCTATTTTCATATTTATAAGTCCTTTCCTCTATTATCATATATATCTAAAAAACTTTTATATATTCCTTCATTCTTAGTTCCTAAAACACAATTTAAATTAACATTGTCCAAAGCTTTAAAAATATTATAATCTGCATTTAGATTTGTTTTTTTAAGTTGTTTTATTAAATTTTTCATTTCAAGTCTTTTACTATCAGAATCATTTAGACTACAATTTTCTGTAAAACGACAGGCGCAGTTAATAAAATGTAAATTATTATATTTAACCCAAGCAAGAATATCCTCTTCATGTACCTTATAAAGTGGTCTTATTAGTTCTAACCCCGAGAAATTCTCACTATGAAGTTTAGGCATCATGGTTTTAATTTCACTTCCATAAATAAGAGAAAGTAGTGTTGTTTCAATTACATCATTAAAATGATGTCCTAAAGCTATCTTATTACATCCTAGTTCTTTAGCTTTATTATATAAACATCCCCTTCTCATCCGAGCACACAAGTAACAAGGACTTTTCGTGTCTCTTGATACTATACTAAATATATCACTTTCAAATATTTCTAAATCAACATTTAATATTTTAGCATTTTCTTCTATCATCTGACGATTTATTTCATTATAACCAGGATCCATTACCACATATTTAGCATCAAACTTAATAAAACCATGTTTTTTAAATTCTTCAATACATTTAGCAAGTAAAAACGAATCTTTTCCCCCACTTATACAAACCATGATTTTATCATTATCTTCAATTAATTTATAATCATAGACACTTGAGACAAATCTTCCATATATTTCTTTTCGAAACTTCTTAATAATACTTCTTTCAATTTCTTGATACTTTTCCATACTATCACATTCCTTGAAAATAATTATAACATATATTTATTTTTAAATATAATAAATTAGAAAAAATCTAACAAATTTGCTAGATTAATTCTTTTTATTAACAATGAATTCTTTTAATAATTTTGTTAAAGCTCTTTTTTCAATACGAGATACATAACTTCTTGATATATGTAACTTCTTAGCAATTTCTTTTTGAGTTAACTCATCTGTTTCACCTAAACCATATCTATAAGTTAATATTTCTTTTTCCCTACTATTTAAAACATGAAAATATTTACTCAAAAGTTTTATATTTTCTTTTTCATATAATTCAAGAGCAAAATCTGGTTTATCAGATTTTAAAATATCAAGAATAGTTATTTCATTACCATCTTTATCAAAACCAATTCCTTCATTTATAGAAATATTTTTACTATATTTATTATTACTTCGATAATACATTAATATCTCATTTTGAATACAACGAGCACAATAAGTTGTCAAACGAACATTTTTACCTTCTTTATAAGTATCTATCCCTTTAATAAGTCCAATGGTTCCTATACTAATTAAATCATCTTGCTGATGAGAATCATCATTAAATTTTTTTACAATGTGAGCAACTAATCGTAAATTATGTTCAATAAGTTTATTTCTAGCATCTTCATTGCCATTTTTTAATAATTCTAAATATTTTTCTTCTTCTTCTTTGGTTAAAGGTTCTAAAAATAAATTATTAGAATAACTTCCGGTAAAGAAAAATAATTGTTTAATAAACTCTATAATACTTAAAAACATATACCACCAATAAAATATATGAGTTTAAAAAAAATAAATGATTCTGATAAAATCATCTATTTCGAGTTTGGAAAAAGTTGTTAACAATTTATATTATCGATAAAACACGATAATATAAATATTTATAATAAATATTATCAGTATTTACCACAACTACTTATCCTTGAGTTTTCTCCTCTCAAAACAATTGCTTTACTTAGCGGCGATAAGGATTATATTAAGAAATATAACTTTTCATACCATTAAACATCATACATGTTTTTAATCGTTCATAAAAGTATTAAATAAATAATACTAAAATACCGAAAGGTAATAAACATAGGACAAACTCAATTGTCCAAAGCAACTAAAAGTTGCATAAGAGTTAAATAAATAACTCAATACTCAAATAATAAATATTCAAAAGAATAAATATTAGAGTCCATAAATATAATATTATTCATAAGGATAGATATTATATAAAATAGAACAATTAAATCCACTTGATGCTATCTATACTAAGTAACTATAATTTATCATACTATTCGACAGATGTCAACATCTTTTTGAAACTTTTTTAAAATTTTATTTTAGAATTTACATAATTGATTACTTCATCTAGTTTCATAGTTATTTGTTCCATAGAATCACGACTTCTTAAAGTAACCGTATTATTATTTAATGTTTCATCATCAATAGTTATACAAAATGGTGTTCCTATAGCATCTGCTCTTCTATAGCGTTTTCCAATATTTCCAGTTTCATCATAGCTAGTCATAAATTCTTTAGATAACATTTGATATATTTCTTGAGCTTTTTCACTATGATTTTTCTTAATTAAAGGAAATACTGATACTTTTATTGGTGCTAAAAATGGTTTTAATTTTAATACTTCCCTAGCATCACCATTTTCAAGAATTTCTTTTTCATAAGAATTAAATAAAAGTGCTAAGACTGTCCTATCAAGTCCATAAGTTGATTCTATTATATAAGGAATATATTTTTCATTAGTAATTGGATCTAAATACATCATAGATTCACCACTATACTCCTGATGCCTTGTTAAATCATAATCAGTTCTATTATGAGTACCATTTACTTCTCCCCATCCAAACGGAAACTCGTATTCTATATCACAAGCAGCGGCTGCATAGTGAGCAAGTTTTTCATGATCATGAAATCTTAATTTTTCTTCTGGCAATCCTAAATCCATATAAAATTTCTTACCATATTCTTTAAAATAATTATAAAGTTCTTCAGATTCTTCTTTTTTACAAAATGTTTGATATTCCATTTGTTCAAATTCAATAGTTCTAAATGTAAAGTTTCCTGGTGTTATTTCATTTCGAAAAGCTTTACCAATTTGTCCTATTGAAAAAGGAAGTTTAGCCCTCATACTTCTTAATACATTTAAAAAATTAACATACTCTCCTTGAGCATTCTCTGGTCTTAAATATACAACACTTTTATTATCTTTTACTACTCCTCTATAGGTTTCAAACATTAATTTAAATTGTCTTATATCCGTAAAGTCACATTTACCACATTTAGGACATGGTATCTTATTTTCGCGAATAAATTCTATTAATTCTTCATTTGACATAGCATCTCCCTTTGATGAGTTAGTATAATCATTTACTAAATTATCCGCTCTATGTCTGGTTTTACAATGTTTACAATCTGTTAGAGGGTCAGCAAATGAATCAACATGACCTGATGCTTCCCAAACTCTTGGATGCATTAAAATATCCGCATCTAATTCATAAGCATTATTTCTTTCTTGAATAAATCTTTTTCTCCAGGCATCTTTTACGTTATTTTTAAGTCTGGTTCCAAGTGGACCATAATCCCAAGTATTAGCAAGTCCTCCATATATTTCTGATCCTTGAAATATAAATCCATATTGTTTGCAGTAATTTACTAGTTCTTCCATTTTCATATTTTTATCTCTCCTTTAAATAAAAAGACTCTTAAGACGTAAAGACGATCAATCGCGGTTCCACTTTACTTATTCCTAAGAATCTCTCAAATTTTTATAACTGATAGGTTTCCAAGCCCGTCATCGTTTTAATAATTATATTATATATGTTTATTTTAAATTTGTCTACTATTTATTATCGTTTATTTCTTTTATTTTTTCCTCAATTTTTTTAGCATATTCAAGCGACTCATCATAAACAAAATTCAGTTCTGGAGTATGACGAATATCAATTCTCCCGCATAATTCATGTCTCAAAAATCCACTACTTTCTTTAAGTTCTTTTAAAACTAAATTTCTATCTTCATTAAAACAAGTAAAATATACTTTAGCAAAACTTAAATCATTAGTAATTTTTACAGCATTTACTACTACTTGTTTTAGAATAGGATTTTTAATTTCCGTTCCAAATATTATATTAAGTTGTTCCATGAAAGCATTATTAAATCTTTCTAATTTAACGGTTTCCATTATTTCTTAACCTCAACTAATTCAAATGTTTCAATAGTGTCCCCAACTTTCACATCTTGAAAATTTTCAATAGTAATACCACAGTCATAACCATTTTTAACTTCTTTGACACTATCTTTTTCTCTTTGTAAAGAACCAATTTTTCCAGTATAAATTACTACTCCATCACGAATTATTCGTGCATCACTCATATTTTTAATTGTACCTTTTGTAACATGAGAACCTGCTATATTACCAATTTTTGAAAATTTAAATATTTGTCTAACTTCCGCTTCTCCAATTATCACTTCTTCAAATTCTGGATCAAGCATTCCACGAATAGCATCTTCCATTTCTTCAACTACTTTATAAATAATGTTATAAAGTCTTATTTCTACATTTTTCTCTTTAGCAAAATCAAGAATTTTACTATTAGGTCTTACATTAAATCCAATAATTAAAGCATTAGAAGCTGATGCTAAAATAATATCACTTTCCGTTATAGCTCCTACACCTGAGCGAATTACATGAACCCAAACACCATCAATATTAATTTTAGATAAGCTTTGTTTAACGGCTTCTTCCGAACCTTTAACATCCGTTTTTAAAACAACATTAATTTCTTTTTCTCCTGCTTCGACCATACTAAACAAGTCATCTAAACTCATTCCTGCTTTATTAGTATCTGCTTCCCTACTTCTTGCCCCACGCTCTACTGAAATGCTTCTAGCTTCTTTCTCCGTTTCAAAAGCCATGAATTTATCTCCTGCTCTTGGTAATTCATTAATTCCGGTAACTTCAACAGGAGTAGATGGTAAAGCTTCAGTTATATTATTTCCTTTATCATCTTTCATTGTTCGAATCTTTCCATAACTAGTTCCAATAACAACTGGATCCCCTAGTCTTAAAGTTCCACTTTGAACAAGAAGTGATACAACGCTTCCAATTTTTTGATCTCCTCGGGCTTCAATTACAGTTCCCGTTGCATAACGTTTAGGATTAGCTTTTAAATCTGCCATTTCACTTACAAGTAATAATGTTTCTAAAAGCTCTTTAACACCTTCACCAGTTTTAGCTGAAATATTACATGTAATCACATCGCCTCCAAAACTTTCAGGTACTATTCCATATTCTGTAAGTTCTGTTAAAACCCGTGATACATTAGCATCTGGTAAATCAATTTTATTAACAGCAACAACAATTGGAACACCAGCTGCTTTGGCATGATCAATTGCTTCTTTAGTTTGAGGCATCACTCCATCATTTGCTGCCACAATTATAACAACAATATCTGTAACACTAGCTCCTCTTGATCTCATTTCCGTAAACGCCTCATGACCTGGAGTATCAATAAATGTTACTTTCTCTCCATTAACTAGAACTTGATAAGCTCCAATTGCTTGAGTAATTCCTCCAGCTTCTCCACTAGCAACGTTTGATTTACGAATAGTATCAAGTAAAGTCGTTTTTCCATGATCAACATGTCCCATAATTGTAATTACTGGTGGGCGTCTAACTAAATCTTCTTCTCTATCAACTATTTCATATTTTTCAAAATTTGATTTATCAACGCTTTCTTCTTTCTTTAACTTCTTTTTGTAATCTAGAAGAATAATTTCTACTGTATCAAAATTTAAAGTTTGATTAACATTAGCCATAATACCTAAATTAAATAATTTTTTTATTATTTCTGTACTAGGTACTTTTAAAAGTCCAGCCAGACTTCCTGGAGTCATATTTTCATGATAGACAATTACATCATCTTCTTCTTTATTATCTCCTAGTTTTTCACGATGTTTATAAATTTCTTTTCTTCCTTTTTGAAATTTAATTTTAGCATCATTTTTATTTTCAACTTTACTTTTAACTTTTTCTTTTTTACTTGATACTTCATCTAAATTCATATCAATTTTACTAACTAGAGTTTCAACTTTACTCTCTAATTCTTCATCAATTTCATAATCAGGATTTTCATTTTCTTTTAAAGAATCAATTTTTAAATCAAGCATTATTACATCATCATCGGTTAATAAATCATTTTCATCATGAGCTTTAATATTTAATTCACCACATAATTTAATAATTTCTGCTACTTCTTTATTCACATCCATTGCATACTCTAAAATACTCATATTATCAACACCTTTCTAATTATTTTCTATTACATTTTTTATTTCACAATACACGTCGTCGTCTATTTTTGTTTCCAAATGTTTTTCTAAGACTTTATTTTTAAAAGCCTCATTTAAAACTTCTAAGTCTTTTTTAATATATGCTCCTCTTCCATTTTTTTTACCTGTTAAATCAACTTCAACATTTCCTTCTGGAGTTTTCACAATTCTTAAAAGTTCAAACTTAGGAAACTTTTCTTTCGTAACGACACATGTCCTTTCTGGTATTTTTCTTTTTTTCATTTTTCACCTATTCAACTTTAATACCTAATTTTTTAGCATCTTCAATTGATTTTATATCTATTTGATATTTAGTTAAGCGACTAGCAAGTTTAGCATTAATAGCTTTTTTTCCAACAGCAAGAGCAATATTATCTTTATCAGCAACTACTATAGCTACTTTTTCTTTTGGATCAGTTACAACAACCGTTAAGTTTTTAGCAGGAGCTAAAGCATTTTCAATAAAAATTTTAGGATCTTTATCATATTTTATTAAATCAACTTTTTCGCCTTTAAGTTCTTTAATAATATTAGCAATTCTTGAACCCTTATCACCAATACAAGCTCCAATTGCATCAACTCTTTCGTTTTCTGAATAAACACATACTTTACTACGAATACCAGCTTCTCTTGCAACACCATACATCATGATAGTACCATCTGTAAACTCAGGTATTTCAAGTTCAAATAAACGTCTTACAAATCCAAAATGTCTTCTACTTAATTTAATTAATAAGTTACGACCTGTATTATCAATTTTAGTTACATAAACTTTAATACTAGAACCCATTTCAATAACTTCACCTGGAATTATTTCTTTTTTTGGTAATACTCCATTACTTCTTCCTAAATCAATATAATAGTTATCAGAATCCTCTAAAGCTACTGTTCCAAGCAATAATTCTCCAACTTTTCCATCAAATTCAGCTAAAATACTACTACGTTCAGCTTCTCTTATTTTTTGAATTACCACTTGTTTAGCAGTTGATGTTGCAACTCTTGAAAACTCGTCTTTAGGTTCAATTTCAGTATCAATTGTATCTCCAACTTTTAAATTCTTATTGATTTTCTTAGCATCCTTAACATGAATTTCAATTTCCGGATTTATTTCTCTTTCCGTTACATTTCCTTCTTCATCAGTTACGAGAACTTTATCATCAACAACCGTAACATAAGAATATACTTTAATTTCACCAGTATCACGATTTATTACTACTTTGCTATTACTCTTTCCATAATTCTTTTTAAAAGCTGTTGTTAAAGCTGTTTCCATCGCCTCATATACAATTTCAGCATCTATTCCTTTTTCTTTAACAATATTTTCAACCGCTATTAAAAATTCTTTAGCTTTATCAACTACTTCTTCTTTAATTTTTTTCATCTGTATCCTCCTTACTTCTACCATATACTTCTAAAATATATGAATCTTTAATTAATTTTTCATTATCAACTGTACTTGATACAATCGGATCAATTACTTTAGTTGCTTCGACAATCGTATCTAAGTCCAACTTTTCACCATCAAGAGCTATCCTTAAAAATAAATTACTATCTTCTTTCTCTAAAAGAACACTATAAACACTTAAATTTAAATTAGTTAATTTATCTTTTAAAACCTCTTTAATTCTCTCTTCCATACTCCTCCTATAAACTAAAGAGTAGGATTTCTCCCACTCGTCATATGTATTATATCATATTATCCATATATTTCAAGAGAATTTTTTTATAAATTAAAAGAAAAAGACTAATCTTAGCCTTTATTCTACTTTAGTTCCACATTTACTACAGAAATTACCAGTTACTGTTTCACCACAATTAGGACAATGTTTTTCGTTTTCTAATTTTGTTCCACATTTACTGCAGAATTTTCCACTTTCCATACTTCCACAGTTTGGACACTTAACTCCTGTTGCTTCTTTCTTTGCATTGTTTTTTTCCACATATTCAAGTGGATTTCCAACAACACCTCCCATGGCACCATTCATCATACCAAGTCCCATGAATCCTGCACCAGCACCATTTGGATTACTAGCAGCATTTTCCATAGCCGTTGCTGTTGCATCAACCATTCGTCCAGCAGCATATTCTTGTTTACCATACATAGCTGCATTATCAAATTTTTGAATTCTCTCTCTTGATTCATCATCCGGTGTAATTTTTTCAATAGCAACACTCACAACTTCCATACCACGAAGATTTTTCCATTTTGAATCAAGTGCTTCATTCATATGGTCAGCAATTACTAATTGTTTACTTGGAAGACTTGAGAATACTATGCCTTCATGAGCACAGTCTTGTAAAGCAACATCAAGAGCACTTACAAATTCAGCATTTGCTTGTTCCATTAACTCGCTCTTAGTATAAGAATCACTTATATTTCCAGCTATATTTGAAACAAAAGCAAATGGATCACTTATCTTAAATGAATATACACCAAAATATCTTATATAAATATTTTTGTATTCTGGATCTGGATAAGCCATTGGACTAGCTGAACCAAACTTATTATCAATTATTTCTTTGGCATTAATATAAAATACTGCTTGTTCTTTACTAGGTGCTCCATTATACTTAAACCTTTCCCACATTTCTTTAAACATTTCACCAAACTGTCCTGCAAATAAAGATGGTGAACTTGAAGAATCAAAAGTATAAATTCCTTCTTCAGCTGTTGCATCTAAAATTTTCCCCGAATCAAAGATTAAAGCAACCTGTCCAGGTGCAACTTGAATACGACTCTTATTAGAAATTATTCCATTTTTTGTTGTCTTTTTAACAACTAAAGTATCATTATCTAAACTATCACATGTAATATAGTCTTCCCATTGATCATGAAGGGTACTACTAATTGATGTGAAAGCTGATTTAATTAAACCCATAATATCACTCTCCTACTAACATTATATCAAATTTTTCTTATTATTCAACATTTTTTAATTAAATTTTTATCCCATATAATAATAAATTAACATAGCAATCATTAAAACTATAAGTAAAAATGTTGGCATATATTCTTTTTTCATAAATTCTTCACCTCTTCTATTATGTATGCTGTTATATATAAACCAAAAATTGCTGGAATATATGAATTTGATCCAATAACCTCACTTTTTTTATCAACAACTTCCGTTGAATAGACGACTGGTATTTCTAAAGCATCTTTATTATCTCTTAAATTATATCTTAAGATACTTGCAATTTTATCATAACTAGTTTTCTTTAATTTATCTATTTTTATTTTAGTCGGATCATATTTAAATCCTGCTCCCATTGATGATATAATTTTAATATTTCTTTTTAAACATTCTCTAATTATTATTTCTTTACTTTTAATAGTATCACAACAATCTATTACATAATCATATTTTTGATTAAAAATTATATCTTTATTTTCTTCTTTATAAAATAAATCAAAAGTATCTACTAGACATTCAGGATTTATATCTAATATTCTAGATTTTAAAACATCTACTTTTTTCTTTCCAATTGTTGAATTTAAAGCAATTATTTGTCTATTAATATTAGTTATATCAATAGAATCACTATCAACTATCGTAATATTTGAAACTCCACATCTAGCTAAACTTTCAACAACATATCCTCCAACTCCCCCAACTCCTAAAATTAAAACTTTTAAATTTTCTATTTTAGAAAAAGTATCTCCTACTAATAATTTAAATCTATCAAATTCCATTTCTATCACCTATTCTGTATTATTTTTATTCCAAGGATTATTTATATCTGGATCAGTTGGATCCCAACCTATAAAAGGACTATTTTCATCTATTTTTAAAGTAATTGGTTTTATAACACCATTTGGAAGTTCACCATCATATATTTTTAATTTAGTTCCACTTGGACAATTATCATATATCCATTTAGCATCAGCAACCGATAATCTAACACATCCAGCACTAACTGAATTTCCTAGTTTATTATATTCTTCCCATTCCAAAGTATCTTTTGACATTGCTTCATATGGAACCGAATGAAATAAAATATCACCTGTTATAACTGTATAATATTGACCCCATAAACCATGTATTAAAGACCCCCAAGAATAACCTTTTTTTGTATAAAATATTCCCGTAGGTGTTGAACCATTTTTCCCAGTTGAACAAGGAAATACTTGAGCTATTTTCGTATACTCCTTATTATTATCTAATTCATAAACTATAACTGTATTCTGATTTCTAATTATCTCCATATAATATTTAGACATTGCTTTTTCAATTACTTTAATATAAATTACTTTTTCACTTGTTATTTCTGATTTATCAACTGCACTTATTTTAATTGGATAAACACCAACTTTATTTCTATCATAAGAACCATTTATACGACAAGAAACTTCTCCATCTATTTCATCAATACAAGAGATAGCATTTTCTATATTATAGTAAGTTCCTTCATAGATAGTTACATCACTTGCATTTATAATTGGTCCTTCTAAATCCTTTGTTAAATCAAATTCAAACATATTTAAATTGTTACTTTTAATATCATTTAAAATATTAACAAAATCATCATAACCATTTCTTTTTAAAAAAACAACTTTATTATCATCTATTTTATAATTATTATTTTTCTTTAAAAATAAAAGTATCTTTCTATAACTTTCAATTTTTTCTAAATTACTTATAATTATATTATTATAATTATCAACATTTATTGTATTTAATAATTCATTATATTTTTCATCATCTAATTCTTCTATTTTAATATTTAATAGTTCTTCACTTAATTTATTATAATTATCTTTAATATAATCTAAATCTTTAACTAAATTATCTAAATTATCATTTTGTAAACCATTAATATCTAATATTTTATTATATTTACTATCACTTGTAACATTTACTATACTAGAAGTTATTTTTACTATATTATCTAAATATTTTTCTAAAGTTTTTTCTAATTTAATATTTTTAATAGTAATTTTTTTAGACATATCTATATCTAAACTACTAATACTATTATTTTTCAAACTATTACTAACTAAAATAACTTCTTCTTCTAATTTTTTATATTCAATATTATCTATTATTCCTGGTACTACTCCAGCTATAACAAATATTAATCCAACAAGAAACAAATAAATATTAATAATTTTCTTTTTCACTTTATCACCATTTAATCAGTTATTATCAAATCCATTTTAATATCATGATTTAAACTTTTTAACTCACCCACTAAAAATTCTTTAAAACAAATACCTATCTTATAGATATTTTTATTCTCTAAAAATCTATCATAATAACCCCCACCATATCCCAAGCGGTTACCTGATTTATCAAACATTAATCCTGGAACAATTACAACTGAATTTTCATAACTTTTTAATTCTTCATTACTAATTGGTTCCATTATTCCATATTTCCCTTTTAATAACTTATCATCTTTATTTAATTTATAAAATTTTATATTTTTATCCACAACCTTAGGTGCATAAATATTTTTTTTTAATTTAAATAAATTTTCTATTAAGGAAACTGTTGATACTTCATTAGATAAAGAAATATATACTAAAATATTTTGACTTTCTTTAACTATTTCATTATTTAATAATTTTTCAGTTATTATATCTTCTTTTAATTTTTTATTAGTTATATTTAAACGTTTTTCAAGTATTTGTTTTCTTAACTTATCTTTAGAAACTTCGACCGCCACCGCCATGAAATCCTCCACTTGATGATGAATGATAACTAGAACCTCCCGAATGTCCAGAAGATCCTCCACTATCAGTATTTCTTAAAGTATGAGTTACAATAGTATTAACTAATCTATCATTTCTTGTAGTTATATTTTTCTCTTTTAAATAACTAATAGTTGAACCTACTTTTATTTTAAGTCTGGTTATATTATAAAAAATAATTGCTATAATTAAAGTTATAAATAAAGATATTCCTCCTATAAAAGGATAATTTAAATAATGGATTACAATAGGTTTTCCAATCTCATTTATTTCAATATTTTTATTACTTTCCGGATATCCTAAATTATAAAAATATAAAGCTCTTTTAATCATTTCTGAAAAAGCATTGTAGTATTCTTGTTTTACAACATAATCATATCCATAATCAGTAATGGTTCCAGTATTTTGATATTCTTCATCATTTCCTATTCGATCATCACTATACATTAGAATAGCATTACCAGTAGTTGACATATAAACTTTTCTAGTATCCATGTCTATTAAAAATAACGATCCATCTCTAGTTTCACCTTTACCAAAGGAATTATAATCATAAAAATCATCAGCAAAATAAACCGCACTTCCTTTAACATTTTCATTTATTGTTACAATTGCTAAATCAAAACCAGTAGTTTCAATATAATTCCATACTTCATCATATAATTTTTCTTCTTCAGAATCAGTTAAAAGATTAGCATAGTCATATATTTTATCAGAATCAAATACGCAAGGAGTTGTCATTATATCATTTAAATTATTACCCTTAATAAAATAATCTTTAACATGTAAATTTGTTTCCGTTCTTATACAAGTTTTAAATTCTTTAGCACTTGCAGGTAATTTCCAAATTAAAAATAAAATTAAAATAAATATTAAATAATAAATATATTTTTTCATACTTACCACCTATATCCCATTAATTTGAATATTAAAAGTATTATTCCAAATGAAAAACAGAAACTTACTAAACTTAAAATTAATAACTTTATTTTAGAAACTGGTATTTCTCCAACCATTTTTTTAGTTTGACCATTCATAGCAAAATGATAAATTTTATCTTTATATTTAATATTTAAAACATAAACTGGAAGTAAGACATATTTCGTTTTATTTACTTCTATATCATTCTTTTTTTCTTTATTAATTAAGCTAGTATACCCTTTCATTTCAGAACGCAAATAATTAGTTGAATCACTTTCAATACGAGTTTTAGCATTTATATATGCATCACTCATTTCTACATCATATTTTTCACTTAAGAATCCAGCTAAATAAGAAGTTTCAAAATTGATTAAATCCTTATAATCAAATGGTTCTATAGCATTCATTATCTCGTCATCAAAACGAGTTGCAGCATCATTAGGAACACTTTCAAAATTTAAGATTCCACCACGTTCAACTTTATAGTAATCAGTTTTAGTATAAACATATCTTGAATCCATCCAACTTGAAACTCTGGTTGCATCACACTTAAGATATGCTGTATTTTTACAATCATATAACCAAAATGGCACATACAAACCTTCCATATCACTTATATTTTTCGTATCATTAAAACCACTTGGTAAAAGTAATCTTCCTTTACATAAAGCTTTAAATGCCAAAATGGCATCTTCCTTTAAAAACTTAAAAGGTATTATGCTATCAGGTTTATAAATTCCACTTAATCTATTTTTAATAATCGCATTACTTTTACAGTAAAGACAAGTTGTTGATGATATATTATCAAGACTTATAATAGCTGCTCCACAGTTTTTACAAACATATCCTTCCATATCTTCCATCTTAGAAAATTCTCGAGTTAAATTATCCGTTTTATGAACTTTTTCTTTACTCTTTTTAATATCTTCTAAGGTAAATTTTCCACCACAATATTCACATGTAAATAACTTTTTTTTAGGATTGTATGTAATTTGGGCACCACAGTTTAAACACTTTTCATCTAATACTTTTTCCATACTCTCTCCTTTTATATAAATTAACTATATAATAATTATAAACTAAATAATTATAAATTGCACTTCTTTTTTCTAAATTTTATTAAATAAACATAAACTTAATTGGTGATAAAGTGAAACATACTGACAAAATTTTATTATTTGCTGTAATTTTATTAATGATAATATCACTCTTTATGATCTATTCAGCATCTTTCATATGGGCTGAATATAAATTTCATAATCCCTTTAAATATGTTATAAATCAAGGCATATTTAGTATTATAGGATTATTTATAATGATAATTATATCTAAAATTAATCATAAATTATATTTTAAATGGTCAACTTCTATATTAATAGTTTGTATAGTTTTACTTATTTTAGTTCTTATACCTGGTCTCGGAATTATTAGAAATGGTAGTCGCAGTTGGTTTGGTATAGGAAGTTTTTCTATTCAACCATCAGAATTTTCAAAAATTGGTTTAATAATTTTTACTAGCAAATATTTATCTAAATCAGATAAATTTTTAAAAGATTATAAAAAGGGTATTTTTCCTATTTTATTTATTTTATTATTAATATTTGGACTTATTATGTTAGAACCAGATTTTGGAACTGGTATGATTATTGTCGTTACTATTATTTCTTTACTTTATATATCAGGGGTTGATATAAAATTTTTTATTGGTCTTTTTTTCTTAGGTGTCATTGGAATTGTTGGTCTAATTATTATTGCTCCTTACCGTATGGATAGAATTACTTCGTTTCTAAATCCTTGGAGCGATCCTTTAGGAACTGGGTTTCAAATCATCCAAAGTTTATATGCCATTGGTCCAGGTGGTTTATTTGGAGTTGGCTACTTAAATAGTCGTCAAAAAGCTTTTTATCTACCTGAACCTCAAACTGATTTTATTTTTTCAATCATTGCAGAAGAATTTGGTATTGTCGGTACTCTTATTATTTTAACCCTATTTGGTATTATTTTATATCGAGGTATAAAAATAGCATTAAAAGAAGAAAATCTATTTTCTAAATATTTAGCTTTTGGTCTTATATTTCAATTAATAGTCCAAGTTATTATGAATTTATCGGTTGTTATTGGATTAATTCCAGTAACTGGTGTTACTCTCCCTTTTATGTCATATGGGGGATCAAGTCTTCTTACTAGTTTAGTTGGTATTGGTATTCTACTAAATATTTCTAAAAATAAAAAAATTAATATATAAAAAAACTAAGATTTCTTAGTTCTTAATTATATACCAATATCATATCAAATAAAGTCACTTGCACATCACTTACAAGATCATCTTTTATATTTTCATTTAAACCAACTTTAATTGTAACATTTTCTTTTGTATGAGCTTTTATTACATCTGATATTTTAACTTCTTTATTATTATTTGTATAATAAATTACATAATCCAAATTATTACAAACTAATTCTTCATCTTTCACAATTGCTGGTAACTCTAAACTGATACATTTAGGCTCTACTTTAATTAAAGATGAAAGATTAGCATCAATATTTCCTCCATTTACAACATCAAAAGTAAAAGTTGCATAATCACCTTTCTTACTAATTAAAACATCATATGCCTTAACCGTTGTATTTTCAATTTCAGGATTACTAGGTACAAATACATTTCCGTTTATAACTGATGATTTCATATTATCTAAATAAACATTCCAAATATTATCTTCTTTAGCACTACTAGGCTTTATATATTCTTTACCAAGAAATATTCCCACTAAAGAAAAAGTTATTACAGCAATTATTATTATATTTTTTTTCATAACTTACCTCATATCTTAACAATTAAATTATAACAAAATAAAAAATTCTTTTCAATACTTATGAAAAGAATAAATTATACATTTTCACTAAAATACTATCTAATATATTAGCATGTAAAAAAGATTCAAATTATTTTTTTACTTCAATTCTAGCAGTTTTACTAGTTCCTTTTTGTGATTTAACTGTCAATGTTGTTGTTCCACCTTTTTGACATTCTACTTTAAGTTTTCTACAATTTATACATTTTGGTTGATTATTAGGATCTTCTTTTAATGTTGCAATACTTGAAT
>JAFXOW010000035.1 GCA_017528315.1 Bacilli bacterium | reverse complement strand
CTAGACAAAAGTTATTTAATACAATAGAACACTTACAAATTATGAAAGATAATAAAGATAGTTTATATACTATTGATAATGCAATAGAAGACATAAAATATGCTTTTGATGAATTAAAGGTAGCTGAAGAAAAATATGATTATAGTAAGCTACCTAAGCAAAATTAAAATCTCTTTTCGCAAGATTAGAGATTTTAATTTTATAAAAAATACGTGGCACGTTTTGTTGCGAAGCAATGAAAGTGGCGATAGTATTTTTTCTTTTTTATGCAATAAAAAAGAGCAACATTCTACTTACGATTAGTTTGTAGTATGTTGCCCGTTGGGTTTCAAAAGGGTATCCCTTTGCACACTATTCCTAGTTGGCTATGCCAACTTGGTAGTGTGTTACTAACTTGTCTTTAAGTTAGTTATTAAAAAACTAATTTTCATATTATTCAAAATCACTTAAATTATATCCAAGCTTATGTAGTTCTTTATATACTCTACTAATAGGCATACCTAAAATATTATAATAGTCCCCATTTATCTTAGGAATATATATTGCAGATTTACCAGCTATAGAGTATCCACATCTTTCAAATATGAATTGTTCATTTTCTATATACCAATTCATTTCTTCATCTGACATCTCATCAAAATAAACCTCTGTTACTTCGTTAAACGTAATTGTTTTATCTTGATATTTATCTACTATTGTTACTCCTGTTACAGCATAATTAACTCGTCCTGATAATAATTTAAGCATTTCTTTTGCAGATTCCTTTGTTTTTGGCTTTTCTAATTTTTTATCGTCTATATATATTATTGAATCTGCAGATAGAATAACACCTTCACTTACATTAGAAGCTATTGCTAAACCTTTTTGTCTAGATAAATCCATTACATATTCTTTAGGATTTGTTTCAATTGAGTGTTCTTCTATATTGCTTGGACATACTTCATATTTTAAACCAACCTTATCTAAAATTTCTTTTCTAGTTCTAGAATTAGATGCTAATATTAATTTCATTTTTAACCCTTCTCTCTAAATCTATTATACCATAACTATGATTTTATGTTTTTTGTTTTTTCAAAATTTTTCTCACATAATTGACTTAATGGGCATATTAAACATGTTGGATCTGTTGGTCTACAATAATCTCTACCAATTGTCCAAAATGCAGTTGTTAATTTTCCTGGATATTCAGGATATATTTTTCTAGCACTTTCAAGTATTTCATCTTGAATATCATTTTGAGCTAACCCAATTCTTAAAAACGTTCTTCTAATATGTACATCATATGCAATATCAACATTTTGCTTATCACATATATTAATACCTAAATCTCTTATTAAAAGCATTGTTCCAAGTGAAGCTTTTTTATGACTAATTCCTTTAAATTCTTCAAGAAGTCTTACAATTTCATCGGCTTTTCTATTTAACCATATATTGTTAGCATCACCATTGTATTTTTTTATGATATCATTCATTGCGCAATAAATATATAGAGCCATTCTTGAAGGATATCTATGTAATGCTGGTTTTGTTTTAATTATCTCTTCTATTTCTTCTATTGTATATTTTTGCACAATTTCTTTGAAATCAAATGTATTAAGTCGTTTATATAATTTATAAGGTAAACTCCATGCTATTTCCACTTTAACTGACTGATCAGCTATTAAACCAATAATGAATGCATTCATATTTTTCTTTACAAATTCTTTTTCTTCATCTAAAAGTAAATTTCCATTTAAAATACTATTTTCATTTTCAATTTCTTTTAAATATTCAAGAATAGCTTTTGATACCGCTAATACTTTACTATCATCCATAATATCACCACTTATTTTATTAATTTTCTTATTTCTATATCTTCGTTTGTTGTTAATGCCCATTTACTATTTGGATCATATTTTGGAACTAGAGCTTCATCCCAACCAATAATTTCTATATTTTTATCTTTTAAATAATTTCGAGCATAGTATATTTCCGAAGTTGAATAGTCATCAAGTTTACTCAATTCATCTTCAAAGTTATTCTTATCAATGAATAAAAGTATTCTATCTGCTCTAGATAACAATTCCAATCTAGATAATAAATAATCTTTCATATTATCTTTGTATAAGTGCAATGGTAATATATTTTGTGGACTTATTGGACACAATCCATTTTTGTAGCAATAAACTCTTGTCCAATCAATATGTTTGAAGTTAGTCATATTTGCAATTATATATGCACTTTCATGGTTTTCATTCAAATATGGTTTTAATAGATTATTTTCCAATTCATATTTAGCTATTGGATCAATACCATCAATTAAAGATAATAATTTATCTAGTTCTAGATCTTCAACTTCATAAGAGGATAAATTGGTAACATCACTTATCATTTCTAATCCTCTACATTTATTATGATACCATAAAATCATTTCAGCGAGAATACCTTCTGAAAGTTTCCTATCATTTTTCTTATATACACTCATTTTATTAGCTATTGTCTCTAAAGTCAAACAATCTTTCATAACCTCTATTTTTTTACCACCAAGTGTAACAGTCGAAATATAATATCCTAATGAAGTTTCTGGATTCAAAGGAATATTTCCTCTATCAATTTCCGTTTTACATATGTCATGAAGATAATGCATATCGTCACCATCGAAAGATGTATATATTACATCCTTTTTGTCTTTTGATTGACTATATTCATCAGCAATTTTTGTTAATTCTTCATTATAATTAACATTTTTAACACGATTTATATTTCGATTACTAGTAATTTCCTCAATTTTTTTAAATAGTAATGAAATAAATTCTTCAATGCTTTTATCATCATAATTATTAGTAATAATTATATCAAATGTTTGACCTGATGAATCTTTAAAAAAAGCTATCTCTTTTTTAATGTCATTTACTCTTTTTTCATATTCTTCATAGCTGGTATTTCTCTTTTTTAACTCTTCAAGTGTAACTGCAATATCATTAGGCAAAATGTAAACACTTATTGTATTAGGATGTTCCTTTTTGAAATTTTCAACTTCTTTATAATATAATTCTGTAATTAAACATGTTCCGTTATTTGTCTTGTCAATATCTCTTTTATAATATCCATACATATTCCCAAAGACATTGTTTACTGTTGTCATTTCGCCATTTTTATTTTTTTCTTCAAAAGAATTTAAATCCAAGAAAAATTTATCAACGCCTTCAACTTCATCTTTTCTTTTTTCTCTTGTAGTAACAGCCTTTAACTTTTCAAAACTTTCAAACCTTTCTGTCATACTTTTTATAAAATATGACTTACCTGCACCTGATATACCAGATAATGTAATAATAAAACCTTTTTCCATATTATCCCCCCTAATTTGAATGAAAAAAGGCTTTTAGGGGGCAATTTACCCTAAAAGCCTTTTTATATACATATTTAATTTATATTTTATTTTAAACATAGTATCACCACTCAAATTAGGTAATATGCTATCACTTTCATAGAATTTTGTCAATATTATTTTATGCTTAATTCATACTATACATGACATATTATAACATATATAACATAAATTTACATAAAAAAAAGCGAGAGTATGTAATATAACATATTCTTGCTTTTACTATCTACACATATCATAATCATCTGTATTCCTAACTTGTTCTTTATAATAATCTGGTATATTTGCATATTCAAATAATTCATCTTGTTTAGTAGTAGCTACTGAAATATCTTTAACATCTTTTTTATCAAAATCATCATTATCATAATACTCTTTTATTTCATATGTAGCGACTTCTTTTATATCTTCATTACCAAGTTGTAATACTTTTCTGAAAAACTTCTTGATAGCCATTAAAATAGATTCTATGTAGTTCTTTAAACTTCTATTCTCGTTTCTTAACTTATCATTTTCATTTTCTAATCTATTTACTTCATTTTTATATTTTTGATTTTCTTTTTCTAATGTTTTATAACTTGTTGCATAAGTATCTACTTCATTAAAGACATGTTCTAGTTTAGGTTGTAATTCTTTTATCTTTTTAGCTTCTTCAATAACATTATTCATAGATTCAAATGTATCTTTTTTTACTTTAACAAAATCTTTATCAATAATAAGTGTTTGTTTAGTTGTTTTCATTTTTTCTTCAAAATCATTCATAGCTTTATCAAGTCTATCATTTCTAATATTCAATTCATGATTTACTTTTTTAGTTATTTTTTTATATTCTTTTATTTTGATATGTTTATTATCACTACCTTTAATTCCTCTTTCTAGATCATATCCTTTATCAGTTAATCTCTTATGATATTTATCTTGTAGTTCTGATAAATGTAGCTTATCTTTTATATATTGCTTCTTTGATATAGTATATCTTTCTGTATTACTTCTTTTATCTAATTTTTTGACAAGTGGAACTACTACACAGTGAATATGTGGTGTTTTTTCATCCATATGAACTGTTGCATGTAATACTTGTTCTTTCTTGTATCCTAAATCTTTATAAACAAATTCCATGCAAGTATCAGCCCACTCTTTTATATCTTCTCTACTCATATTTTTAAAAAATTCTTTTGAAGCTGTAAATAATAATTCATCCGCAACACAATTCTTTGAACCATTTAACATTTGATTAAAGGTTTTCTTTCTATCCGCTCTTTCAGTTTTCATTCTCTCATCATGTTCTTTTTTATATTCTAATGTAATATTATAAAAACCTTTAACATATTTATCTGATAGAGGTACTAATTCAATATTATTATGTGATAATTCTTTCTTTATATCTGGATTAGAGTTATAAGCTTTCTTTTCTCTTTTATTGTGTGAACCTATTTGTGCTAAATCTGGTAATGTCATTATTGGTTCACTTCTAAATATTGCATAGTTTAAATTCATTTTATCACTTTCCTTTCTAATACATAAAAAAAGATGCTTATATCAAGCATCTCCTAATAATTTTTAATTTTTATTAATAAATTATCTTTATCATATCTATTTATGAAATTCTTAAATCCATTTATAAATATATTCCAATTATGTGGAATCATATCATGTCCATTAAAACATTCTGAAAGTCCATTATAATACTCCAACTTTAATATCCATTTATAATTATCATAATCTTTATTGATATATTCTTTATTTCAAAAGTTTATTTTAGAATTAGTTATACTATCTAGTATTTTTATTTTATCTTTATTAGTAATTATTTTTTGGCTAATTAATTCATAATTCTTTTTAAATATAAATATTGGTTTATCATCAAATATAAATTCATACTTATATCTTGCTTTACTTAACATAAATACTAATGTTATTTTACTAATATCTACTGCATATAAGTTTTCTATTGAATTAAATGTTTTATGACATCTATTACAATACTTATTATGATTATGATCAGTTATAAGAGATCCATCATAATTTAATCTTTTTGGTTTTCTTTTTCTTTCTGAATATTTTACTTCATCATTATTCTTTTTAATAAAAGTATTATTATCATTATATCTATAAAGATAAATAACACTTGTAGTATCCTTACTATTACAATAAGGACAAGTCATTCTTGCTCCCATATTTATTACACCTTTCTTGGAATCTTATAACCTTTGCAAATATTCTCGCACCAAGGGTAATAGCGGCGTAGTTATGGGAGAATTTTTAGTATCTAAAAAAGGAATAGGATATTTAATAATGTATGGATCTCAAATATTTAATTTAAATTTAGTTATGACTGGTATATTCCTATTATGTGTTTTAGCAAGTATTTTATATTATATTATTGATTTTATTGAAAAAAAATTAACAAAATAAAAAGACTCAATGAGTCTTTTTATATTTTTTTAACTTTAGAAGATACTGTTACATTAATATAAGAACCAGATATAGTCATCTTACTTGGTATATCATCAGAAATAATAACAAGATTTTTAATATCAACATCTTTTTCATCTTTTACTTTATCATATACCATTTTTCTAATCATATAGTTAACTACATCATCAATATTATCCTTTTCTTCGCAGCCTAAATTACCACATAATTTGATATTATATTTCTTAGAGAAATTATTAGATTTAACAAGAATAATACGATCTAAATTAATTTTGTGAAATTTTAAATTCTTAATTGTTGATTTTGTTTCTTTTGGTTCTTCAACTTTTTGTGATTCAATTTTAGCTTTTAAATTCTCTATTTCTTCATCTTTTGCAACATTTTTCTTTTCTGATTCAACTAATTTATCGTTTGTATCATATAAATTTTCAACTAATTCTTTATTAACAATAGAAGCATCTTCTAATTTTTCTTTTACTTCTTTATTCTCTCTTTCAGCTTTTTCTTTTTCTTCTTTTAAATTAGCATTAGCTTGTTTAAGAATTTTTTCTTTTTCTTTCTGTTCTTCATTTTCTGCTTTTAATTTCTTATTTTGTTCTTCAGACTTAGCTAATTTCTTTTGCAATTCCTTACCTTTTGCCTTTAAAGAATCAATATTTTCTTGCATTTCTGTTTTTGATTTATCAACATTCTGTAATTTGTCTTTTAAATCTTTAATATCTTTATCAGCTTTAGTAATTTCTTCTACTAATTCATCATTTGCAGCAATTACTTTTTCATTTTTATTTGCAAGTTCTTTATTATTAGTTTCTAAAGTCTTAATTTTGTTATTTAAATCAGCTTTTTCATTATCTTTTTTAGCTATTTTTGAAACTAATTCATTTTGTTTTTTAATTAATTCTTTATTTTTATCAACTTCTTGTTTGAATTTATCTTTTAAATTGTCTGTTTCATCTTCTAATGCTGATATAATACCACTCTTGCTTTCATTTGCTTCTTCTAAATCAGCATTTTGAGTTAAAGTTTCATCTAAATCGTTATGCAAATCATAATTTGTAATTGCAAGATCATAAATAACCTCATCTTGAGTAGTTGTTTTGCTAGCTAATTCGTCATTATCTTTTTCAAGGTACATATTATCCATTTCAGCATTTATAGCTCGAGTTTCAAATTCCTTTAATTGCTCTTTTAGCACCTCATTTTCTTCAGTTAGTAATACTAATTTATTTTTGTTAGCTACTGCTTTTTTAATAACTTCAGATGTTTTACCATTTAATTTAATAGTTTTTCTTAATTTATTATTATTTTCTTTTTCCTGTTTTAATAATTCGTTATCTTGTTCTAATTTATTAATATACTCTTTTAAATTGTTATTTTCCTTTTTAGCATTTGAATACTTATTGGCTATATTTTCTTTTTTAGCTAATAATTTAGCATATTTATTTGCATTTTCTTTAGACTCTAAAACATAATTTTTATTTGATTCAGATAATGAAGAAATTACTTCATGTGCATCTTTTATTTCATTTTCCAAATCATAATTTGCAATGGATAAATCATAAATAACCTCGTCTTGAGTAGTTGTTTTTGCAGTTAATTCATCATTATCTTTTTCAAGATACATATTATCCATTTCAGTTGCAACAACTCTTTTATCTAATTCAGCTTTATCTGCTAATTCCATAGATAAATCTGTATTTTTACTATTTAAAGATGCTATAGTTTTATCTTT
>JAFXOW010000034.1 GCA_017528315.1 Bacilli bacterium | reverse complement strand
TATCCTAGATTTTTATATGTTTTATCAAATTTTCTAATGTCATCTCTATCTAGAAACACTCTATATTCATCCATGCTTTTCATTAATTCTCCTATCTGATCACTAAAATCACTTAATGCTTCTACTTCAGCATTTTTTAAATCTTCAAATTTACTATTTTTTTTAATATTATTTTCTATTTTTTTCATAGTTCTATATCCTCCTCATCATTAAGCCAATCATACCCATCATCTGGATATAATTCATCTGGCATATTATTAAATCTATTTAGGTTAGAATTAATTGAATTTTTTAAATATCCAAGTTTATTCTTTATTTCATAACCTTCTTCATCAATGAATTCTCTTTTAATAACTCTTGAAACAACATAATTAAATACAGTAATTAATTCTCTATATGAATGCCCTTTTTTAAGTAAATCTTCAAAAAAATCATCATAATAATAAAGTTGTAAATCTTCCTTATCAATATAACCAGAATTAATTAGTTCTAAGGTTAATCTGTTATGTTCCTCAGGATTAAAAAAAGAAGATGTATATCCTTTAAAAGGTTTATCTTCTTTATCTTTATTTATATTAGTATTTATTATATCCGTATCGGTTTGAAGGCATTCACTATCCACCCCTTCATACCGTACATCTGGATAAAATCCATTTTTAAGGTCAATATCAAACGGAATCTCATAAATAGTATAAATATACTCATAAAGTCCTTTTTCATTCTTAAACTTGTCTATTTTAAGGTATTTGAGGTCTTTTAATTTATTTATATTAGTTCTAACATTTCTTTCACCAACATTTAAATCATTTTGAATACTTTTATAATTAAAATGCCAATTATCAGGTTTTCTTAACATATAAATTAAATAACCTTTGCCTTCTGGATCTAATCTTTTATCATCTATTAAGTAATTATCTACTGTTGTATAACGATTTACTTTTTGTTTTCTCATTATTGGCATTTAAAAACACCTCCTTCATTCCAAAATAAAAAGAGCTATTTGCTCTTTATACTTCCGTATCATCATATTTTATATTATGTTTCTTTAATATTTCTTGTTGTTTTTCCTTATTAATGTATTCAAGTTCAACATAAAATCTTACATCCTCAAGATCTAAGTTTTTTCTATGATATGGATGTACTACTTTGTCTAATAAGTAATACAATTTTTCTGTAATATCTGATAAAGAATCATTATTATTATAAGCCGAACATTCTTTTATTGAAGATATAATACTATACAGTCTTATATCTTGATTTGAAACATTTCTAATATATGTATAATCATTTATTTTTTTATCTGGCTTTAAATAATCTGTCGAATCTTTTTCTTTTGAATCTGGAATTCTCGTATAATATCCAAGAACTACTCCCATCCATCCAATTAATTCATTAACTTCTTCGTTTA
The DNA here is from genome assembly GCA_017528315.1 of Bacilli bacterium. GTDB lineage: Bacteria > Bacillota_I > Bacilli_A > RF39 > UBA660 > RUG591. The sequence continues at coordinate 2,279 of JAFXOW010000034.1, read as the reverse complement.
CACTTTCTGTTATTTCTAATATAGTAAATAATTCTTCATAAAAATGTAATCGTTTTTTATCAGATCTATCAATCGTTGAATTAGTATAGTCATATTTAGGCATACATTTCACTCCTTGAAATAATTATATACTTAAATTATTCTAAATTAACTCTGCGATTACAATTATTTGTTTATTTGTATTATGTTTGCAAGTTATTAATGTTAAAGTACTTTTATTTTTATTTCTAATTATCTCTGCTGTTCCTGTTTTATCAATTAAATATATATCTACAATCTTATATTCATAAGTTTTTGATTTGTACTCAATTGAAATCTCATCACCAAGTTTTAATTTATCTAAATTTCTAAAATAAGATATTCTTGCATTACCAGAATGAGCTGCTAAGATAACATTACCATTAACTTCATCAGGCATTGAAGAATCTTTCAATATCTCAACATTATATTTGATATTATTAAGATAACTATTCCTATCTACTAGTCCTCTTACTAATTTTATTTTTGGTATTTTAAGAACTGCTATATAATTTATTTTTTCTTCTTTTTTCTCTTCCTTTGGTTTTTCTTCTGTAGGTTCTTCAATTATATCCTCAGTAGTTTCCTCATTTTCATAAAATTCTGCAATAGCAATATCCTCGTCATCATTTATTGCTTTATTTGAATAATAATCATACCCTATTAATCCAATTCCAACAATAATTAGAAAAGAGCCGATTATTAACCAGCTCTTATTTCTTTTCATCTGAGTCACCTTTATTTTTCTTTTTACTTAAAATAACAAATCCAACTCCAGCAATTATTAATGTTACACCACTAAAGATTAATTCTTTATAATCGGTAGCATCTGTTATTGGTACTTGTATTATTTTATGATCTTTCATTACAGATTTAACTATTTCTCCATCTTCTCTAATTTCAAACCACATCTTTTCAGTATTTAATTCGTATCCCTCAGGTGCTTCTTTCTCTAAAATGTAATATTTACCATAAGTTAATTCTTCTATAGTAATCTTACCATTCTCATCAGTTCTACCTTCAAATACCAATTCATCATTTTCGTTATAAATTTGAATTAAAGTGTTTGGTAAGGTTTCATCTGTAGAAAAATCTAATTTAGTAAAATCAAGTGAACCTGTTATCTTTTTATCTTTCATAGTAGATTTAACAACTTCACCATTTTCTAATATTTCAAATGCCATTTTTTCTTCGTTTAAAGTATATCCTTCTGGAGCTTCTTTTTCTAAAATATAATATTTACCAACTACAATATCTTTAATTGTTATTTTACCATTCTCATCAGTTCTACCAGAAAAAATCATTTCATCATTTTCTGTATAAACTTCAATTAAAGTATTTGGTAATGGCTCATCAGTTGATAAATCAGTTTTTGTAAATTCTAAACTACCTTTTTTAAGATAATTCATTTTACTAACACTTTCATATACAATTGGAGTTTGATTATCTTTTTCTTTTAATTCAATTTCATGCTTTGTATTATCTAAAATATATTTGCTACCAGTTTCAACTTCAATAACATAATATTTACCTAATGGTAATTTTTTAGATATAGCATATCCATCATCATTAGTTGTAATAGTATCAACTAAAGCTCCTTTTTTATAATAAAGAACTGTTTTATCTGATGATAAAATATCTTCACTAGCATGAATTTCAAATTTAACTTTATTTAAAGGTATTTCTTCATATGTAATAGAATTATTTTCAATTACTGCTTTCTCACCTTTTTTATTAATTTCAATTTGTCCTTTAATTGCTTGATCTACAAAATCTACAGTTACGATTAATCCATAACTTGTATATTTATAATTTGATTCATCACCTATCGAAAAACTAACTCCATCTTTATTTATTAGATATCCTTTAGGAGTTTTAATTTCTACTATCTTATAATTACCTGCCTCTAATTTTAAATATGTTTGAGTTTTACCAGATTCATCTGTAGTAAATGTATCTAATACTTTTCCTCCAACATATTGTGATACATATTGATTAGTATCAGTATTTAAAATTTTAAATGATGTATCTGCAAGTTTAATTATTTTGCCTGTTTCTGCATCTTTCTTTACTATTTCAACATAAGCAGCTAATTTATTATTTAAAATGTTATAGTATTGCTCTTTTTCAGATTCATAATCTACTGTTACATAGAAATCATATATCTTTTCATAGTTTGGTGAACTATTTACTTGATGGAACTTCCATACACCAAATGGAAGATCAAATGTTGCATAACCATTTTTGTCAGTAGTAATAGT
>JAFXOW010000033.1 GCA_017528315.1 Bacilli bacterium | reverse complement strand
CTTTTTGTTTTATCACTTTTATCACATTTTTACTATTATTACTTTTTCCAATACGTGCTAACATATATCCTCTTAAAGCTATTTCTCCATGATCCCAATTATAAATGGCTTTTATCCAATCTCCGGGTATTGTCTCAATTGGATATAAGGCTCCTGCAATTTGCCCAACAACTGAAGCAACTGAATCTGAATCTCCCCTTATATTAACTGCTCTAATTATAGCATCTCTAAAATTATTAGTTTGATAAATTGTATTAAGACTCATTGCCATATTATCCATTGCATAAGATCCAACATATCCCCTTTGTTTTTTTGTTCTTGTGGGACTGTATTCATATTGTTTAACTGTCCAATCCCAGTTTCTATCTATATTATTTCCTTCTTGTTGATGCATAGCTAAACATTTAACACTTTCAACTTTAGTATCAAAAGTTTTTCCTAAATTTTTTAGAATCTTTTTTTTAATATTATCTAGATAATTATCTTTATTATCTTTTATATTATTATCTTTATTATCATCTATATTATTATCTTTATTATCGCCTATATTATTATCTTTATTATTTATATTACTTTTTTCATTACTTTTTACATTTAAAAGCTGAACAATTATATGAGTTAAAAGACTACAACATTCTTTAGCTTCATCTCCTTGATGAGTTATAAGACTTTGTTTTCTCGCCATTTCACAGGCTAAATTAATATTTTCATGAAAACATATTGGAATTGCTGCATTTCTCATTATACTCCCATTACCAGAAGTATTTTTATCTCCTGCTTCAGTTTCTGGGTTTGCTAATTTTCCATATACTTGAAAATGATCCATATAATTTTTTATAGCTAAAGAAATATTACCTCCTAAACCAACGGAACCTCTAGGAGGTAAATTATTATCTATATTATATCTAAATGCATTATTATATCCACTTCTCCACCAAGCAATAAATCTATGCATTATATCATGTGGAGATAATTCTCCATTATTCATAATTAGAGAATCTGCTATACATAATCCCATAGAAGTATCATCTGTCCATTGTCCAGGTTCTAGCTTAAAATGTCCACCTGGACCTTTTCCCATATTTAGAAGCTCTATTTTACCATATATAGCACTTTTAAATTCATTTCTTGCTCCCATAGCATCTCCTATTGCCATACCAAGCATACTTCCAATTCCCCTTTTTTCTATTTCACTAATTTTTAAATCTTCTAATTTTTTTGTTTTCTCTTCAGGAGTATATTTATCATTCATAAGAATATGCAATATTTGATTTACTTTTTCTTTATCTTGTTTCACTGTTCCTCTTTTTTCATCATCAAATATTGATAATCTGGATAAAAATTTACTTCCATAATTATAATAACCCGATAAAATATATGAGTTTTCATATTTTTCATTAAGATGAAGAACATAATTTTCAAAAGTATGAATATCACAAAATTTATAAGAATGCATTTATATAATTAATTTTATATATTATAAATTTAATCGAAAATAGATTAATAAATTATAATT
>JAFXOW010000032.1 GCA_017528315.1 Bacilli bacterium | reverse complement strand
ATTTTTATAATAAAAATATTGAAATATTAAATACCATATAAATTAATTATTAATTATTAATTATTAAATATTAAGTAATGAAAAAAATTTAATTATAAAAAACTAAAATTAAAACAAATCAAAAATTCCAAAATAAGAACTAACCGAAATAACACTTTATAATTAACTTAATGAACATTTAACTTAAATAGATTCAGAACAAAAAAAAAAGTAAAGTAAAGTAAAGTAAAGTTAAATTAAATATATCCTTAACACTAAGTAAATCGGTTCAAATCTTAAGAAAAACAATAATTAATTCTAAGTTTCTTTAAAATCTTATTGTCTTAAGTTCATAAGCAAATAATCATCATATATTAATCCAAATATAAATATAAATATTTTTTCATTTATATTTATGTCTATATTAATTTAGACATTTTCATTAACTGGCTTAGGTGCATCAACCACCAATTCAGGCTCTTTAATTGGTTCAGTTTTATTGTTTTTAGGAGCAGTAGCAATCTTTGAAGATAGGTCTTGGGCTTGATCCTTTTTATCTATATTATCTTGGTTTTTAGGTTTAAGGTCTGAGGAACTTGAGCGTGAATATGACTTTTTATTGGAATAATATTGACTTCCACGGCCTCTCTTATCATAATAATAATGATTTCTAAATATATTAAAATATTAAATTTTATTATAAAATATATATAAAACTTACTTATCTTTTTTAGGCATATGACATTCATTTGCCCAATGTCCATATTTACCACAATTATAACAGACATCTGATTCTTTTGGCCCAGTTTTTCTTGTCCTATGTCTACTGGAATAATTATCATCATTTCTATATTTATCTCTATATCTATATCTATCTCTATCATGATAATATCTATCTCTTCTGCGATCATGGTCTCTATCTCTATCCCTCTTTCTTCCTAAGGCTTCTTCAACTACAACTCTTTGTTGTTGACCAAATAATTTTCTATTATCTAATTTTCTAATTGCTTCTTTAGCATCTTCTTTATTATAATATTCTACGAAAGCATACCCTCTTTTTAGGTTAATATTTTTTATATCTCCATAAACTTTGAATTCTTTCTCTATATCTTTTTGATTTACTTCTGGAGATAATTTTGTAATAAAAATTTTAGGAAGTCCTACATTTTCTCTTGAGGAATGGCCTCTTGGGCTATGAGAATAATCTCTGCTACGAGAGCGGGAATAACGCGAATAACTACCACTACTGGAATAACTTCTTTTTGAACTAGAAGAATAACTCCTTTTGCTGTTACTGTTACTACGATAGTGATGCCTATTAATACTATGACTACTGTGTCGACTACGACTATGATTGGAACTATTACTCTCTGACATTTAGTAATAAATATTTATTTTTTATTAAAATATTAATTTATTAATTATTATTTTTTTAATAATTAATTAATATATTGTTAATTTATAAATTTAAGTTTTATTATATTTTTTAATATATAATAAACAATTTAATGGGGATTGGGGATGGGGATTGGGGATTGGGGATTGGGGATT
>JAFXOW010000006.1 GCA_017528315.1 Bacilli bacterium | reverse complement strand
TAATCAAGTTATAACATATGTAATACCTGGAATTGGAAATTATGAATTTCATTTATTTACTAAGAATTATCAAGAATATAAAAAAATAATTACAGTTACAAATGAAGATATGGAAAGTGTAAGTCCTCCAAGTGAATCACCTGAACCAATATTTAATAAAGTAACTTTTGATTCTGCTGGAGGAACAAGTATTAATAGTCAAAATATAAAATGGGGAGAAAAAGCAACAGAACCAAATAATCCTACTTTAAGTGGATATAAATTTTTAGGATGGTATTTAAATGGTAATTTATATAATTTTAATCAAAACATTACCTCTAATATAACTTTGAAAGCAAATTGGGAAGCAGTAGTTCAAGAATTATCATTTAGAAGTAATAGTAAAATAACTTCCAAATTATTATTTAATAAAAAAGTTACTAGTTTTTTAAGTAATGCTAAAAATGTTCAAGGGTTTTGTACGGATGGAACGTATTTCTATATAGCTTTTTTAACTCCAAGGAATAAATCTGAAGAAGGAAATATTCCGTATACACTTCAAAAGACAACGCTTATAAAACTTAATTCAAACGGTAAAGTACTTGCTAAGGTAAGTTTAGGTAAGATTGGACATAGCAATGGTTTAGCATATAATCCAAACACGAAAAAAATTGTTATTGCTCCATATAATAAAGCTAAAGAATATTTATATCAAATAAGTGCAAATTTTAATAAAAATACAAAAGCAGAGAAAGTTATTTTAAAAGATGGTAATAAAAATTTCTTAACGAATGGTGGAAATAAAGTTATAAGGACAGCTGCATCAATTTCATATAATGAAAAAACAAAGGAATATATTGTTAAATGTACAAATAAAACTATAGCTGTTTTTGATAATGATTTTAAATTACGAAGAATGATAACAACCGATAAATCTTTAAAATCAAATGATAATTTCACAGAACAAGCAATTTATACAGATGGTAATTATATTTATAGTGTTTATAATAATTTAAAAATAAATCCTCATAAAAATTATATTGGTATATTTAATTATAATACTGGCAAATTAGTACGAACAATAGCAATTCCAACAAGTGAATTAAAATCAAAGGTTGAATTAGAAGCAATTGTAAGAATTGGTAATTCATTTTATGTAAATGGAAACAATGATGGTAAAGTAGTACTTTACAAGTTGAATTTGTTAAATTAATGACTATTTATATAGGTATAAATAATATTTTTACAATTAATTAAGTAATTTAAATGATTAAGAATTAAATTTATTAAAAATAATCAAAATACTAGAAATTATTTTTAATATTTAGTATACTACTACTATAATAGATAATAAATTATGAAAAGAGATGATATATAATGATCTTGAAAAATATATTAAATTCAAAGATAGTCTGGATATGTTTAATAGGAATAATAACTGTATTAATAATAATATTATGTATTTCCAGTAAAGCAAATGATACTTCATACGCAGAAAAAGAAAAACCAGAAGAAACAGAAGAAACGGAAGAAGAAATAATATTTGAATTAAAAGGATTAGAAGAAGTAACAATATATGTAGGAGAAGAGTATGAAGAATTGGGAGTAAAAGCCT
>JAFXOW010000031.1 GCA_017528315.1 Bacilli bacterium | reverse complement strand
TAAATCGTATATTTCCTGATGATAGACATTGGAATATAATTAGATATACATTTTTATATAGTGGTATTACTCTTTTTATAGTTTCTATTGTTCTTGAATTATTCAAATTTGATAAATAAAAGGATCGTCATATTAAGATATATAGAACGGATGAAAATTCGTTCTTTTATGTTATAATTAATTATAGGAGTTGATAGTATGGCTACTACAAAAGATTATAGAGATTTTATTTTAGAACAATTAAACTTATTAGATAATATAACTTGTAAGTCTATGATGGGAGAGTATTTATTATATTATAATGATATATTATTTGGAGGAATATATGATAATAGATTACTTGTTAAAATAGTTGATAGTAATAAAAAATATAATATGCAAGAATCTATTCCTTATGAAAGTGCAAAACCAATGTATTTAGTAGATAATATAGATAATCAAGATATATTAAAACAGATAGTATTAGATACCTGTAAGGATTTAGTAAAATAGTGGAGAAAAATATTATGAAAAAATATCTAAAAGAAATAATTATATTAATAATTCATCTATTAGTATTTTATATAATGCCATTATTTGCTGGTCCTAGTGATACAATGGGATTAATAGTATTAATAATATTATTAACATTTATTTTATCAATATTAATTGGTAGTTTATCAAAAGAAAAAATAAAATATTTATATCCTATAATAATTTCAATATTATTTATTCCGTCTATATTTATATATTATAATGATTCAGCATTAGTTCATTCTTTATGGTATTTAATTATTTCATTTATTGGAATAGGATTAGGAATTATAATTAATAAATTATTTAAAAAATTAAAAGTCTTATTTTTGTAGAAAAAAGTCGATTTTTGATTGTAAATGTCGGCTTTTGTTGACAAATTCATATAAATAATGTATAATATATGCGTTATTTATAAAAAGGGGAAGTTTGTATGAATAATGAAGTTTTATTTCCAGAAATAAATCTTATTAAACAAGATGAATTTTATTTGTTTTATGAAATGATGGTACAATCATTAAAAACAGATGATGTTAAGGAAGGTATTAATAAATCTTTTTCTTTACTAAGGACTTTTTTAAATTCAGGTAATATATCATTATATAGAAAAAATAGTGATAATTTTTATACTTTTCAAATAAGTGATTCTAAAATGAATGATTTGACTAAACCTGTTGGTTTGATAGTTAATAAAACAAAAGATTTAGCCAAACAAAAAAGTATTTTAAAATTGAATCTTAATCTATCTGAAAATATTAATAATGTAACATTGCTTAATATTATGGTAGATGATTGTGATTATATTCTTGCTATTATAAATAATGATGAAACAAAAGAACTTGAATCACAGTTTTTTGAAAGAGTTAAAGATACTATGCAAATAATTTTAAAAAGAGCTATTAGTTATGAAAAAAATATAGCAGCTATTTCTACTGATTTATTAACGGGTCTTGATAATAGAAATTCTTATGAAATGAGAATTCAAAGTATAAATGAAGCAGATGAAGATTTAGTATTTGGAATATTTGATTTATTTAGATTAAATTATATTAATGATAATTATAATCATTTAAAAGGAGATTTATACATTAAATCGGTAGCTAAAATATTAAATAAATATTGGCCAAAGCAAAAAAATATAATAAATGATGATTTAACAGAAAGTCATATAGATACAGGACATTGTATATATAGAATTGGCGGAGATGAATTTGTTTTATTAACAAAAATAGATAGTCTTTCAAAAGCTTTAATTAAAGCAGAATTAGCAAGAAAGGAAACAAGTAATATAGATTTAGGTATTGAAGATAATTTAATTTTAGGATTAAATTATGGTATAGTAAAACATATTTCCGGAGATTATTTAAAACAAACATCTATTAGAGCAGATGAAATAATGAAAGAAGACAAAAGTAAAATGTATAAAAAATATCAAATAGATAGAAGACGTTAGTATTAAAGATTAGAATATAAATTCTAGTCTTTTTATTTGACTATAATTTATAGATTAGTTATAATAAAAATAGTTCTTTGAAAGGAGTTAAAAATGAATGAGTATATTAATTTAAATGAAGATAATATTGAAGAAGAACATATTTGTTGTGCAATAGGAGATCCTAAACATCAAGCGGGTGTTGATAAGAAGAAAGAATGGATAAAAAATAAATTAAAAGATGGACACGTATTTAGAAAATTAAAGGAAAGAGGTAAAATATTTATTGAATATGAACCAATTGAAACAGCTTGGGTTCCAATTATTGGTAAAAATTATATGTATATTTATTGTTTATGGGTAGCTGGAAGTTTTAAGGGAAAAGGTATTGGAAAAGAACTGTTAGAATATGCTATAAATGATGCTAAGAATAAAAAAATGAGTGGTATTTGTACATTAGTTTCTAAAAAGAAGAAACCATTTTTGGGAGAAAAAAAATTTTTTGAACATTTTAAATTTAAAGTAATAGATACTATTGATGATTATGAATTAATGGTACTTTCCTTCGATGCTAAAGAAACTCCTAAATTTAGTGATAGTGCAAGAAAGATGGCAATAGAAAATCAAGACTTTACAATTTATTATAGTAGTGAATGTCCTTATGTCGAATATGAAGTGAAAGAATTATCTGATTATGCTAAATCAAAAAATATTAAATTAAATTTTGTAAAAATAGATTCGCTAGAATTAGCTAAAAACGCTCCATGTATTTTTAATAACTGGGCTAATTTTTATAAAGGAAAATTTATTTCTAATACAATTTTAAATGCTAATGCCTTAGAGAAGTTAATTAAATAATATGAAATTTATAAAAACAAAGACCATACTAACGAAAGTCAAATATGGTGATGAATGGTATGGAATAGATTATAATATGAATCTTTATAGAGGATGTCCTCATGGATGTATATACTGTGATAGTCGAAGTAGTTGTTATCATATTGATAACTTTGATACACCAGTTGGTAAAGAAAATGCTTTAGTAATATTAGAAAATGAGTTATCAAAAAAGAAAGTAAAAGGTGTTGTAGGTATTGGATCAATGTCAGATACTTATAATCCATATGAATTAAAGTATGAACAAACAAGAAAAGCTTTGAAATTATTATCCAAATATAATTTTGGAGTTTCAATTGATACTAAAAGTGATTTGATTTTAAGAGATTTAGATATACTTAAAGAAATTAATACTAAAAATAATGTTATAATTAAATTTACTATTACAACTCCAAGTGATTATTTATCTAAGATAATAGAACCTGGAGTTTGTGTTTCATCTAAAAGACTTCAAGCTATAAAGACATTAACTTATAATGGAATATTTACTGGAATAATGATGAATCCAGTATTACCCTTTATTACTGATAAAGAAGAAGATATTAAGAAGTTAGTAAAACTCGCTCATGAATATGGAGCCAAGTTTATTTATACGAATATGAGTGTAACTTTAAGAGAAAATCAAAGAGATTATTACTATGAACAATTAGATAAATTTTTTCCATATATGAAAGAAAAATATAAAAAGTATTATGGAGAAAGATATAATTGTATGGTTTTAAATTATAAAAAATTATATAAGATATTTACTTTGGAATGTAATAAGTATGGAATACTATATAACATGAATGATATTATTAAATCTTATAAGAAAGAAATTAAAAAAAGTGAACAAATTGCTTTATTTTAATAAATTAAAAAAAATAAATGAATTTTGTGATAAAATAATGATAATTACAGGAGAAAAAATATGATAGAAATAAAAAATGTAACTAAAAAATATGGGGAAACAATTGCGTTAAATGATGTATCATTTAAGATTAATGATGGAGAAATATTTGCTTTTATTGGACATAATGGTGCTGGTAAAACTACTCTTATTAAATCTATGGTGGGTATTCATGATTTTGATATGGGTGATATTATTATAAATGGTAAATCGATTAAGGATGATCCAATTGCTTGTAAAAAAGATATGGCATTTGTTGCTGATAATCCCGAATTATATGAAAATATGAAAGCCATCGATTTTATTAATTTTATATGTGATATGTATGATGTAAATGAGGATATGAGAAATAAGAATATTCATAAATATGCTAAATTATTTGAGATAGAAGATAATTTAAATGATACAATCGATTCATTTTCGCATGGTATGAAACAAAAAGTGGCTTTAATAGCTGCTTTGGTTCATGAACCTAAAATATTAGTAATGGATGAACCATTTGTTGGATTAGATCCTAAAGCCGTCTTTGATGTAAAAAAAATAATGAATGAAATGGTTAAAGAAGGAAAAATAGTATTCTTTTCAACTCATATATTGGATGTTGCTGAAAAATTATGTTCTAAAGTAGCTATTATTAAAGAAGGTAAATTAATTAAAACTGGTAGTATGAAAGACATTAAAGGTGATAAATCTTTAGAAAAGGTATTTCTTGATTTAGAGGGTTAAAATGAAAAAATTATTATCGCTTGTTAAAGTAAGTTTAAATCATGATATGAATATATTTAAAATTAATAAAAAGAAACAAGGAAAATACTCTAAAATAATTTTACCTTTATGTTTAATTGCTTATTTTATGTATATAATTGCTATGTATGCAAGTTTAATGATGAAAAATTTAATGACAACTCATTTAGAATATACTATTCTGACTATTTTTGCTTTAGGTGTATCAATGTTATGCTTGATGGAAGGTATTTATAAATCTGGAACATTACTATTTAATTGTAAAGATGATAATCTTTTAATGTCGATGCCTATAAGTAAAAGAACAATATTATTTATTAGAATGTTTAAATTTTATGTATTTGAATTATTATATAATTCTTTATTTATATTACCAGTAATGTTAGTATATGCATATTATATGTCTCCAGAGGTAGAATATTATTTAGTTTCTTTTGTATCTCTATTATTATTACCAATAATACCTATAATTATATCTTGTATAATAGGTTTTATAATAACTTATTTATCTTCTCATTTTAAAGGAAAAAACATAATTCAAACTATATTAACCATAGTATTTATATTTATTTTTATGTACTTTATGTTTAGATCAGAAATGTTAGTATCTAATTTTATTAGTAATGCCTTAAGTATAAATAATTATATTGTTAAATTATATTATCCAGTTGGAACCTATATATTATTAGTAAATAATTTTGATGTAATGACACTTATTACATATATATTAATACATATATTAATTATAATAATTACTTTATTTGTTTTAAGTAAGATTTATTTTAAAGTTAATTCTAATTCTAAAAAGGTAATAATTGATAATAAAAATAAAAATTATATAATTAAAACTAATAGTAAAGCTAAAGCTTTTATTAAAAAAGAATTAAATAGATTTTTTTCAACACCTGTATTTATTACTAATGCTGGATTTGGACTGGTTTTATTTATAATAGGTTGTATACTCTTTTCATTGAAATTTGATATGATTGTTACTAGTATTTTAGAAATGAATTCATCTATGACTGTAGAAAAAATTACCAATCAATTACCTGTTTTAATATTTGGTTTAGTCTGTTTTGGTTCTTTAATGACTTCTATTACTAGTTCTATGATTTCATTGGAAGGAGGAAAGATAAATTTATTAAAAGCTCTTCCTATAAAACCTATAAATATAATTTTATATAAAGTATTAACTTCTTTAATCATTATTATTCCTTGTATATTAATAGGAAATATAATTTTATTTATAAGATTTAATTTAAGTTTTATTAATATATTATTAATATTAATAGCAACTATATTAATACCAACAGTAACGGAGTTAATTGGTATTATTATAAATTTAAAATATCCTAAAATTGATGCTTCTAATGATACAGAAGTAGTTAAACAAAGTATGAGTTCATTTTTATCAACAATTATTGGAATGGGATTACTAGGAATAACTATATGTTCTTTATTTATTTTATTAGATACAGGTTTAAATAATAATGTAATTATTTTATTATTTCTAGTTATTTATCTAATAATTGCCTTTATCTTAATATACATATTAAATAAAAAATGTGATAAGTGGTTTAATAATATTACATAAAAATTATCCACATTAATGTGGATAAAATAATAATTTAAGTATTTATATGTCAAATATCTTGTAAAAATAATATAAATAAGTATAATATAGGTAATTTATTAAATATGTGATTTATTAATAAGTTGATGGAAGGCGTTTATGAATATAAAAGAGTATAATAGTTTAGAACCTAAGATAGAATTTTATAGTAATGATTCTAGTATATATTTTAAAGTTAACAATAATTTATATATATATAATAATACAAATATAGAATATTTAAAAAATATGTTAGAATTACCCTATAAGATATCTTTTTATGGTCTATCAAATGCTAATATTGAACGAATACTTAATGATTTAAAAAATAATGATAATAGGATATTTTGTTATAGAGTTAAAAATCCTAAAACGGATACAATAGTTTTTCATGCTATTGTTACTAAAAAAATAAAAATTAAAAAGCTTTAGTAAATTAACTAGATCTTTTAATTTTACCTTCAATTAATCTAAGATTATTTTTAATACGTTCATCATTTGGATTCATATTAAGAGCCATTTTAGCATGTTTATAGGCTTGATCAAATTTATTTAAGTAATATTCTGAAACAGATAGTAAATCGTATACAGTATTATTCCAACTAAATATTTCGTTTATATAAGTTTTTTCGTGAGATTTTATCTTTAGAGCTTTAAGACAATATTTCTCAACATCTTTAAAATTTTGTTCATTATATTCTAGTATAGCTCTTTCCATATATGGATCTCTTAAATAAGGTGCTTCTTTTATAGCTTTATCAAGCCACATCCGAGCTTCCTCTATTCTATTTAGTTCCCCGTAGCACCTAGCAATAAAACGCATTGATGCACATCTTTCATCTTTCCAAGTAGCACTTTTAAGTGATAAATGTTTTATTAAAGTATCAATTGCTTCATTCCATTTACCATAGTACATATATTCCCGTCCTAGATAATGCATATTACGATCATTCTCTGGATCCTCTTTGACTGATAACTCTAAAAGTTTTAAGTAACTTCTCCTACTCTTTTTATCATCTGGATAATGATTGAGGATTATTTCATCAGTAGTAATTTTATTTTCTTTAAAATTATCAATTGGATATAAAACTTCATGAACAGGATGTTTCCATATATAACCATGTCTTGAATGAATTTTTTCTATATAAAAATTAACTTCAGGTTTACCTTCTCGATCTACTCTCCAATTATAATTGTAAGCAAGTCTGGTGGTATCAGGTTGCCAAATAGTTTCTAATTTTTCTCTCCAACCTGGTAAAAATACTTCATCTAAATCACAACAAACACATATTTGAGCATCATTAGGCACTAATTTTAAAGATTCATTGCGAGCTTTATCAAATCTAAATGGGTCAAAGATAATTTGACTGACATGAACCCCTAATTTTTCTAAAAGTTCTTTAGTATTATCAGTTGATCCGGTATCTAATACATATATATCATCGGCTTCTTTAACAGAATTAAACCAACGTTTAACAAACTTTTCTTCATTTTTAGAAATAGCATATACACATACTTTATATTTATTCATAAATAATTCACCAGTTAAGTTTATGAATAGTAAAATTAAAATATTAAAAATTATATAAATTACTTTTAAATCATAATAAATTAGTTTTATTAAACATTAAATTAACATAATAATTTGTTGTAGAACTATTCCAATGAATTCCATCTGTTGTATTATAAGTAACCTTATATGAGAAATTTTTGCCTTTATCATTGATTTTCATAATATATTCAAATAGATATTCAAAATTTAAGTTATTAGTATAAGAATTATTTATAATAGTGCGCATTGCTTTGTTAAATTCATTATATTTTTTATTAGAACGATAATTTTTTTTACATGAATTAGAACTTTCATTGGTAACAACATATGAACTTGAACTTTGACTAACTTTCAGAGGATGCATTGAAACAACAAATGCTGTTACATTATAACCACTTTTTTTGATATTTGATATAATATTATTATAATTAGCAGCATATCCTTTCATTGTTGAATTGTTTGAAGAAATATCACTACATTTAAACTTTTTAATATCATTTCCAGATAAAGGGAAAAAAACGAAAAATTCAATACTGTCTTTTTGGGACTTATAGGTTTCAATTATTGATTTAGCTTTGTTCCAGCCACTACCAGTTTGATAAGAAAATCCGCTTCCACCTGAATAAATATAATTTAAAGTCTTATTTTTAACTGAATAATTATAATTAGTGGAATTATAAGAAGTTTTATAATTGTTCATTCTTGTGACTTGTGATGCTCCTATAACAATAATTATTTTCTTTTTAACAGTTAATTTAAAAGATGCTTCATGTTTATCCCCTTCTATTTTGGCAGTTATTGTAGCTGTTCCTGTATTTAAAGCCGTAACTTTACCATTTTCAACTTTAGCTATATTATTATTGCTACTTGTCCAAATAATATTTTTATTAGTTGCATTACTTGGTTC
This sequence comes from Bacilli bacterium, assembly GCA_017528315.1. Taxonomy (GTDB): domain Bacteria; phylum Bacillota_I; class Bacilli_A; order RF39; family UBA660; genus RUG591. The sequence goes on along the minus strand of JAFXOW010000031.1, from coordinate 48,750 downwards.
TACAGTTGCAGTTAAATTAACTGTTTTTGAATTTGAATTTAAATAAATTGTTTTACTAGTTTCATTTAATATTATGTTAGTAACCTCTATATTAGTATCTATTATAGGATTGGTTTTAGGTTCTATTTTTATTTGACATTTTGCTGTTACTCCATTAGTGCTTACAGCAGTAATGGTTACATATCCTTGATTTAAAGCAGTTACCTTTCCAGTTTGATCAATTGTTGCAATATTTGTATTGTCACTTAACCAGGAGATATCTTTATTAGTTGCATTATTTGGTTCTATAGTTGCAAATAATTGTTCTGTATCTCCAACATACATCGTAATATTATTTTTATTAATATTGATATTTGTTATATCTATATTGATTATTTCATTTTTAGTATTTACTATTACTTCGCATGTGCTCTTTTTACCATTATTACTTTGAACTGTTATCAATGTCATCCCATTTTCTTTTGCCGTTATTTTTCCATTTTGATCGACTGTAGCAACTTTTGTATCACTGCTAGTCCAATTTAATTGAATATTGGTAGCATTAATAGGCTTTAAAGTAGCTTTTAATTGTTCGGTATCTCCAATATTCAATGTAATTTTACTTTTATTTAATAAAATATCTATCATTTCAATATCTTTATTAGTTACTATTACTTTAAAATATGAAATTTTTTCATCTTCTGCTGTTGCTTTAACTATTGTTTCACCAATATTTATTGCTTTAATGACGTTTGAATTATCTACTTCAATTATATTTTTTGAATAACTTTCTAATTTAATATTATCTATGTTTATTTTTTGCTTTGATCCAACTGTTAAATATATATCAGAAATCATTAAATCATTTTTATCTATATTATTAATATTATCTATTAAATCTGTTTCTTGATTTGTTTCAATAAGTCCTGAAATATTAATTACGACTTTTTTAGTATTAAATCCTTTTTTTGATTTGATTGTAAGAATAGTTTTTCCATTTTGTATTGGAGTTATAATACCATCTGTAGAAACTATTGCAATATTTTCATTTTCAATATTCCAAGTATAGTCTTGATTACTATTATTTTTTAAATATAATGATTTTATTTGAATTTGATATGATTTTTTGTCTGTTAGATCTAAATTAGAAATAGTTGTAAATGAATAATATGTTTTATATAAATATATCATGCATAAAATAATAATTATAATAATTATTCCAAAAAAAAGTATCATTTTTTTTGATAAAATTTTTTTATTATTTTCCATATTTATCTCCATTTATTGTATACTTATACACATTATTATTCTATCATATTATGCTATATAAATTCAATTACAAATTCATTTAATATTTGGATAACATAGATATTTAATAATTTTATTATATAAAAAAAGAAAAGTTAATTAACTTTTCATTTAATATGAGCATAATCAAGTCTTAATTTATCAGCAACTGTAACTATAAATTCTGAATTAGTAGGTTTAGCTCTATCTATATCAACACTATAACCAAATATCTCTTGCATTAAGTCCCAGTTTCCCCTATTCCAACTTACTTCAATTGCATGTCTGATTGCTCTTTCTACTCGAGATACGGTTGTATTAAACTCTTTAGCAATTTTGGGATATAATTCTTTGGTAATACCTCCTATCATATCAGGATTAAAAAATATTTCCATAATGCTTTCTCTTATATAAGAATAACCCTTTATATGAGATGGTACTCCAAGTTCATGTAAGACATTTGTAACGGCAATTTGTAAGTTATTATGATATAATTCAATATTTTTAGGACCACTTTTAATTTCATCCATTGATTCAAGTATTTTTCTTTCAAGCTCTGGTAGTTCAAATGGCTTTAACATAAAGTAATTTACTCCCATACTAGATACTTTCCGAATAATATCGGGTGTATTATAGGATGTTAAAACAATAATCTTTGGGAAATTTTTAATATCTTTTATTTCTCCTAGAAGTGATACCCCATCTTTTTTAGGCATAATTAAATCAAGTAAAACTAAGTCAAATTCATCCTTATGCTTATTAATTACTTCCAGTCCTTCTACTCCATCATTAGCAACTAAGTCTAATGAAATTACTGCGTGACTACTAAAATACTCCTTTACCATATCGACAAGTTGTTTATTATCGTCGATCATAAGTACTCTAATCTTTTTCATCTTTTATCCTTTCCTACTGCACGCAATTATAATTATATAGTATTCTACATTTTTTTCAAGGATTTTTTTTAGCTTTTTTTGTCGACTTTACATTAACTTTGATGATATATTAAGAATATTCTCAGGTTTTAGAGAACATCCTCCAATTAAATAACCATCAATTCCTTTAACACTTTCAAGAATATCAATATTATCAAGACTTACACTACCTCCATATAGTACATTTATGTTGATTTTATATTTGTCAAATATATGCTTTTTAATAAAGAAAATTGTTTCTTCAATACAAATATTCGAAGGAATCTCTCCGCTTCCAATTGCCCATATTGGTTCGTAAGCAATTATTAAATTATTATTGTTAATTAGATTTAAATTATTCTTAAATGCTTCATCTATTTCTTTTTTTAAGAACTCAGTATCTATTTTTTCTTGCTTAATTTTTTCTCCTATACATAGAATTACTTTAATACTATTAGTTAAAGCTAAATTTATTTTATTAGAAATATACTTATCATCATCAAAATATTCTCGTCTTTCAGAATGACCTATAATTGTATAACTTATTCCTAATTCTTTTAATTGTAATATAGATGTATCTCCTGTTATACTTCCCAATTCTTTAAATGATATATCTTGACTTCCAACTTTGAAACCTGCTTCATTAAACATTGAAATATAAGGAATACTTGGAAAAAAGATTAAATTATCTTTCTTTATTTTATTATTAATTACATCTAAATAATTTATAATATCTTTTTTTAATAAATTCATTTTAAAATTACAACATATTAATTTCATTTCATTTTCTCCATTTTTAATACTAATTTAAATAATTTTTCAACTGATTTGTTTTCTTGATAATTTTTTAAATTATTATACATTTCTTTAATTAATTTAGGATTATTAATTATTTTTCTTATTTTTCTAGCAAAACTATAAGGATTTCTGGTACGTATTCCGAACTTATTTTTAGTGATAAATTTAGCATTATGGTTCTCTTGACCACCATTTCCTGGTATTAAAATCATAGGTGTTTTCATTTCTAAACTTTCGGTTACTGATAATCCTCCGGGTTTAGTTACAACAAAATCAGCTATATTTAAAAGATTAGATACATCTTTAGTAAATCCTAAAATATTTATATTAGATAAATTATTTTCCTCTACTAATATTTGGCATTTTTCTTGTAACTTTTCATTTTTTCCAGCTACAAATATAATATTAATATCTAAATTTTCTTTTAATAATTGTTTAAAATACGAATAACTAAAGGATGATCCAAGTGAACCTCCTCCAAAGAATAAGCAAGTAAGTTTATTGTTATTTACTTTATATTTTTCTTTTGTTTTAATAGGATCAGCAATTTTTTTAAATTTACTAGAAAGAGGTATTCCATAAGGATAAATTTTATGTTCAGGAATACCGAATTCCATTAATTCTTCTTTAACTAATTCATTACTCACAATAAAAGCATCTTCTCTTTTATGGTTTTTAAGCCACATAGAATGAGAAGCATAATCAGTAAGAATAGTGATTATTTTAGTGTTAGTATCATATTTTTTATTAATAGAACCCATTAAGATACTACCTAAAAAGTGAGTAGAAATCATTATATCAGGGTTAAATTTTAATATTTCATCTTTAAGTTTACTCTTTAAAAATGCTTTAGTAAGTTCTTTATAAGGAGCCGTTATAATTTTATTATCACTTATTTCATAACCAATTGTATTGGAAAAACTATTATTAAATTTAAAATTTAAATTAAATATTTTTTGATCCATTTTAGCAATTAAACTAGCATAATCCATAACATCAATTACTTTTATTTCAAAGTCATTTGAATGTTCTTTAAAATAATCTTCAACGTATTCAGCAACACTTTTGTGACCTGATCCATATGATGCATACGTTATTAGTAATTTTTTCATTAATTCATGACCTCAATTCCAGGTAATTCTTTTCCTTCTAAAAGTTCAAGAGATGCGCCTCCACCTGTTGATACATGAGTAAATCTATCTTTATAACCCATATTTATTACACATGAAGCAGAGTCTCCTCCTCCAACAATGCTTATTATATTTAATCTACTAATTATTTCACAGATAGCTTTAGTTCCTTTTTCATAATTTTTATTTTCATAGTAACCCATTGGACCATTCCAAAATACGGTTTTACTATTTTCTATATAATTTTTAAATAATTCTATGGTTTTAGGTCCTATATCAAGTCCTATCTCACCCTTCTCTATTTTATTTTTTATAGCATTATTACTATTTAAATCATTGGCAACTACATGATCAATTGGTAAAATTATTTTATTCGTTTTCTTTAACATATTTTTAGCAAATTCAAGTGAATCCATATCAACTAAAGAGTCTCCTATTTCATTTCCTTGAGCTTTTAAGAAAGTATAGGCCATGGCACCACCTATCAAAATACTATCAGCTTTTGTAATTAAATTTTCTATTACACCAATTTTATCGCTTACTTTAGCTCCACCTAATATTACAGTGAAAGGTTTTTTGGGATTATCAGTTACTAATTTTAAGTTATCAAGTTCTTTTAAAACAAGAAAACCTAAACATTTTTCTTTACTATATTTAGCAATTCCAACATTTGAGGCATGAGCACGATGACAAGTTCCAAAAGCATCATTTATAAATATATCAGCAAGATTAGCCCAATACTTTGATAACTCTTCATCACATCCACTTTCAAGTTTTCCTTCTAAATCTAAAAATCTTGTATTTTCAAGTAAAATTATATCTTTATTTTTAATATTAGATACAGCTTCATCTACTAATTTTCCTCTAGCCTCTTTAACAAAGATTACGTCTTTATTTAATAGTTTTGATAATCTTTCTGCTACTACTTTTAATGATTTAGTTTGTTTATCTTTCTCTTCTTTTACTTTACCTAAATGAGATAATAAAATAATAGAACAATTATTATCTAAACAATAATTAATTGTTTTTAAACTTTCTCTTATTCTATTATCATCTATTATGTTTAACTTATCATCAAGTGGTACATTATAGTCAACTCTTATAATTACTCTTTTATTTTTTAAATCAATATCTTCTATTCTTTTCATATAAATCCTTTCTATTTAAATTTATTTTTTATCTAATAATATTATAACATTTTAGATTTTTTTGAACAACTACTATACAAATATATACAAAAAAACAATAATATTTATTTATTATTGATTTATTAGAAATTATCTTCTATAATATACGAACAAAAAGGAAGTGTTTTTATGAATGAATTAGTTATTAAAACTTTAGGTACAGTATCTCCATATTGTTATGATAAAATGAATTGTTCAGGATATTTAGTAACTTATAATGATAAAAAATATTTATTAGATGCGGGTAATGGTATTTCTAGATATATTGATTTTCCAAATGATTTAGAAAATTTAAAAGTATTAATAACTCATCTTCATCCAGATCATTTTGAAGAATTATCAGTTTTATGTCAAAGTGCTTATGTATTTCAAAGATTAGGAATGTTAAAAAGTAAATTAGAAATCTTTATTCCTTTTTCTAAGGATGAAATTAATAAAACTTTAACAGCTTATAGTTTTATTCATTCTTTAGAAGATATGTATCCTGTTAAAGTTATTGATTATGATAATTTAAATATAAAAGATCATGATCTAGAAATAACATCTCTTAGAGTTCCTCATCAAGTAACTGCTAATGCTTTTCGTCTTGAAACAAGTGCTGGAGTTATGGTTTATTCAGGAGATACAGGTAGTCAAAATAATTTAAGAGAGTTTTCAAAGAATGCTGATTTATTAATATGTGAATCAACTTATTTACAAGGTCAGCTTCGTATGAATGATACACATTTGTATGCAAGTGAAGCTGGAAAAATAGCAAGGGATGCTCAAGTTAAAAAGTTATTACTTACTCACTTTTGGCCTCATTTATCAAAAAAATTATATGTAAGTGAAGCAAAAGAATATTTTCCAAATACTGAAGCTGCTTATGAAAATAAAAAATTAATATTAAGAAAATAATAATGAGAAATAAATTGTTTAAAAAATATAACCAATAAGTTAGGAATAGAATTGGATGATAAAATTATAATAAAAAATAAGCATTGATTTTAATATTAGAATAAAATATAATAATTAATTAAGAAAGAGAATTGGTTATGAATATAAATAAAGATTTACAAAACTATATTGAAGATAATGTATTTTCTGATTATGAGAAAAATGAAGAAGGACATAGATTAGACCATATAAAATATGTAATAGATAGGAGTTTTAAATTTGCTAGTACAATACCAGATATTAACTATGATATGGTTTATGTAATTGCTGCATATCATGATATAGGACATCATATTGATGCTAAACGACATGAAATAATATCGGCTGAAATTATGGAGAAAGATATAAATTTAAAGAAATATTTTAGTTGTTCTGAATTAAAAATTATAAAAGAAGCCATTGAAGATCATCGAGCATCAAGTAATCATGAACCAAGAAGTATTTATGGTAAAATTATCTCAACAGCTGATAGAAATAATACTGTAGAAGATTGTTTAAAAAGAAGTTATACCTATGGAAAGGTTCATACGGAAGGATTAACTGATGATGAATTGTTTGAAAGAGCTTATCATGCTTTAGTTAAAAAGTTTGGATACAATGGTTATGCTAAATTTTATTTTGAAGACAATGAATACAATAATTTTTTAAAAGATATAAGAAAGTTACTAGAAGATAAAGAAAATTTTTGTAATGTTCAAAGAGAATATATTAAAAAATTAAAAAAAGATGGAATAATAAAAGAGTAGGTGTTATATGCATATAATAATAGCAGGAACAGCAAGAGCTGGTAAGACAACATTATCTTTGATGTTAAAAGAGATGGGTTACGTTCATTATAAGATGGATTCTATTAAAAGAGGAATATGTGAAGCTTATAAATTGGAATATGATAATTGGGAAAAAGTATCACCTATCATGGCAACTATAATTAATCGTATGATAAAAGATAATAAAACTGATACTAATTATCAATTAGAAAATTATATTATAGATATACCTTTTCTATATCCAAAAGATGTTAATTTAATAGATACGAAGGATACTTTAGTAATATACTTAGGATATGCTAAATTAACTCCTTCTGAAAGTTTTAATAAAATAAGAAAACATGATAAAGAAAACTATTGGACTTATAATCTAACAGATGATAAATTAATGTCTTGGTGCCAAGATAATATAGAATTTTCTAAGTATATAGAAAAAGAATGTAAAAAATATAGATTTAAATATTTTGATACATCATGTAATAGAGATAAAGTTTTACAAGACATTGTTCACTATATAAAATTAAAAGAACATGAATATTGTTTGTTGAATAAAGAAATTTCAAACTGAATTAACAATTTGAAATTTTTTTTATTATATTATAATTAGGTGATTGTCATGTCAGAAGATATAAATAATTCAATATTTGATAATATAAATGGATATTCTTTAGATTTAGAACAAAGAAAAATAATTCTTGATAAATCTAATAATATTTTAGTAGTAGCTGGAGCAGGATCTGGTAAAACTTTAACAATACTTGGTAAAATAAAATATTTAATTGAAAAAGAACAAGTTAAGAATGAAGAAATACTTTGTATATCATTTACTAATGAAACAGTAAATAATTTAAAAAGTAAATTAGAATATAATATAGATGTTTTTACTTTCCACAAACTAAGTTTAGAGATATTAAAGTCACATAAAGTATATTATAAAATAGCTGAAAGTGAGTTATTAGAATATATTGTTAATGAATATTTTGAAAGTGAATTATTTTATAAAAATTATTTAATTTATATTATAAATTATTTTAAATATTATATAGTAGATAGTAAAAATATAACTTTAGAAAAAGTAAAACTTAAGTATAGTAATTTATTTATAAGTTATAAAAAATTAATAATTAAATTTATTAATTTAATTAAAAGTAATGGTCATAGTATAATTGATTTTAAAAAATATATAATTAGAAATAAATATACATTTAAAATAAATAAAAAATTAAAAAATATAAGTTTTCTTATTATAATGTTTGATATCTATAGAATTTATTTAGAAGAACTTAATAGTAATTTAAGAATTGATTTTGATATGATGATTAATTATGCATCTAATATTATAGAAAAATATGGTATGAAAAAATATTATAAATATATAATCATTGATGAATTTCAAGATACATCTATGATTCGTTATCAATTAATAAAAAGTATTCAAGATGAATGTGATAGTAAATTATTATGTGTTGGAGATGATTTTCAATCAATTTATAAATTTTCAGGATGTACAATGGATTTATTTATTAATTTTCGAAAATATTTTTTAGATGGAAAAGTATTATATATGAATAGAACCTATCGTAATTCAGTTGAATTAATAAGAATTGCTTATCACTTCATTATTAAAAATCCTTATCAATTAAGTAAAATATTAATATCTAATAAAAGACTTTCTAATCCTATAAAAATAGTTTATTATACCAGAAGTAATTATGAATATAAATTTATTAAATTATTAAATAAATTAAACAATGAAGGAAAAAAAGATATTTTGGTTTTGGGAAGATGTAATCATGACATTAATATGGTTTATAAGGATACGATTAAAGATGGTTATTTAGATTATAAAAATATGAATATTAGATATTTGACAGTGCATACTGCTAAAGGATTAGAAGAGAATAATGTTATTATTTTAAATTTAAGTAATGAATTACTGGGATTTCCTAATCAAATAGAAGATGATGAAGTATTAAAATTAATGTATAAAAATAGGGAAAAGTATCTATTTGCAGAAGAAAGAAGACTTTTTTATGTAGCACTTACTCGTACTAAAAATAATGTTTACTTAATGACTAAGAAGAATAATGAATCAAAATTTGTTTTAGAAATAAAGAATAAATGTGAAATAATTGATGTTTAGGAATTGACAAATTGTTTTAAATTAATTATTATATATCAAAAAAAGGAGAAAAATTTTTATGAATGAGAAATATTATCAAATAGCTTTAAGAAATGTATTTTTACCTAATCCTAAAACAGAAATTGTATATGCATATTTAGATTGCGGAATATATAGAGAATTACTAACTAAAAAAGAAATATACTATACAGATATCAATGAAAGGTTTAATATAGAAGAATTTAATCAGAATGATTATAAATTAATAGGTATAGCTGTATTAGAACGTGATGCTTATGATGTATCAAAATTTTTAAAGTTTTTAACTCAAAAAAATAAAAATGAAATAATTAATAGATTAAATTTAATGGAAGAATCTGTAAAATGCTCTCTTGAAATGCAAAAGTTTTTAACAACTGAACCAGAAAAAAGACTTAAAAAAAGTGATTTTTTGAAAAAATTCTAAAAAAATAGCCATTTATATAAAAAAACAATTGACTTTTTAAGTCTTGTTTTGTATAATTTATGTCGGTACATTGATTCCCGATATAGTTTTGTGGTGGGAACACAGAACTAGAAATATAAAGGAGAATGAAAAAATGAAAAGTTATATGCAAAAAAAAGAGACTGTTGAACGTTCTTGGGTTGTAATAGACGCTGAAGGAAAGTCTCTAGGTAGAGTTGCAACACTTGCTGCTCATATTTTAAGAGGAAAACATAAGGTTACTTATACTCCTCATATTGATTGTGGTGATTATGTAATAATCATTAATGCTAAGAAAGTAAATTTAACTGGAAACAAATTAGATGATAAGATGTATTATAATCATTCTATGTATCCAGGAGGACTTCGTGAAAGAACTGCTCGTGAAATGCGTGAAAATTATCCAATTGAAATGCTTGAAAGAGCAATTAAAGGAATGCTTCCACATAATCGTTTAGGAAGAGCTATGGGTAAAAAGTTATTTGTCTATGAAGGATCTACTCATCCTCATACAGCACAAAAACCCGTAAGCATTGAGGTTAAATAAGGAGGGTAATGAGTATGGCAAAAGTATATCAAGCTACTGGAAAAAGAAAAGGTAGTATTGCAAGAGTTACTTTAACAAGTGGAAATGGTAAGATTACTGTAAATGGTCGTGATGTTCGTGAATATTTTCCATTTGAAACACTTGTTATGGATTTAGAGCAACCATTAGAACTTACAAATACAAAAGGAATGTTTGATGTAGATTGTAAGGTTCAAGGTGGAGGATTCCGTGGACAAGCAGGAGCAATTCGTTTAGGAATTACTCGTGCATTACTTGTTTATGATAGTGCTACTAAAGATAGTGAGAATAGTTTAAGAAAACCATTAAAAGTAAATGGTATGATTACAAGAGATGCAAGAGTTAAAGAACGTAAGAAATATGGTCTTAAAAAAGCTCGTCGTGCACCACAATTTAGTAAGAGATAAAATGGAAAATCCCAAATATTTGGGATTTTTTTTATTTAAAAATAAAAAAGATACTTTAAATATCCTTATCTTGTTTTTCCTTTATAGACATCTAAAGTATCTAAACAATGAAAATTATAAAATATTCCATCTTGAATTCTTTTTAAATTAAAATTAATCCATTCTTCCCAAGCTTCATTGTTATTATTTAAAACTATATTTTCTAACTTTTGACGGTATGCTCCTCGGAATGATGCGTATTGTCTTGTTGCATATACTAAAGGAAGGTTAAGATTTAAATTTAATTCTTCATTTGCAAGTTTATAAATCAAAACATTTTGAAAAAGTCTTCCATATCTTGTGTTACCATCTTTAAATAATTGTAATGTTGCAATTAAACCATGACAGATAATAGGAAGTAACATAGCATCATATTGATCATTAGGTTTAATATTACTATTTATAAAATTTAAGAATTTATTGATAGCTATATCTATTTCTGTATGTTTTAAAGGGAAATAACTAATTGCTCGATTTTCAAAATGATATTTAGTATTAGGGTTTATATCAAATGAACCAACAAATTTTAAATCATTATCACGTAAACCTAATTTATCTTCAGAAGATGTTCCAAGTAATAAAGTATCATGAATACTTATAAATTCTTCCTTAGATATAGGTGTATTAGTACATATTTTTTCAATTAATAAATCAATAGAAAATGAATGTTCAAATTTTTTATGTAAAGCTATTAAAAATGAATCTTCTTTTTCAATAGATTGATTATCAATAATATCAGATTCTTTTAAAGTTTGTAAGAAATTTTGTTGTTCTTCATCACTATATTCTTTTAGCTTATTAACTAAATCTAAATATAATTCCATTGTATATTCAACTTGATTTCTTATATCTTCTGATGGAACATAGTTATCAAGAATATCAAAAATATCAAGTTTTACAATTGGAGCACCGGATGCTATAATACTTTCTATTTCTTTTTGAGCTTTATAAATTCTTTCTTGTTCAAATTCGTTCATTTTATCACCACCTAATAAAATAATTTAAATTAAACTAATAGTATTATAGCAAAAAAAATAAAAATAAACAAATTGTGATATACTTAATAAGTAGATGTTAATAATTCGGGCATCATTTCCAATTAAATTTGCTAGAATTAAGAATAAAGATAATTTAAAATATTTTTTTGAAAGGAGAATTTATGGAGTTTGGAAAGAAATTATTTGAGTTAAGAAAACAAAAAAATCTATCTCAAGAACAATTAGCAGAAAAAATGGGTGTTGCAAGACAAACAATAAGCAAGTGGGAATTAGGAGAGACAAGTCCAGATTTAAAACAGGCTAAAGAGTTGTCTAAAATATTTAATGTTAGTTTAGATGAATTAGTTGGTAATAATATTCAGGAAATAATGAGTCAAAAAATATCTAATACTGAGAAACTAGCTGGTTTAATTTTAAAATTGATTAAAATATTTGGAATAGCTTTTACATCATTTATTATTTTATTTATTTTATTAGTAATTTTATTTAGAGTTAATAAAAATAATGAAACAAAAGTTTTAAGAGAAGAAAGTATTATTTGTACTATTTATAATGAAGAACATTCTTTTGATATTAAATATGATGAATTAACTGGACGTCCAATAGAACTTGGAGGAGATGCTTATTTTTCAGATATTTTAGATTTAGATAAATATAATGATGCTCATCAGATCTTTAATGTAATAAATGATTATGTTAAAAGAAATGGTGGTACTTGTTATATGGAAGGTACAAATAGTTAAAAAAATGTCAAAAAATAGCACTCATGCTTGACAAGTGCTAAAATTAGTGCTATTATTAAAATGTAATAAGGAAAAAGAACTTGTTACAGGTATTAAAATTATGTTGTGCTACCATTCATTGATAACACAAGTGAAAGGAAGATGATATATATGATGTTAATGCCTAGAAGAAATAGTTTTGATTTATTTGATGACTTTTTTGATGATGGATTGTTTAATAAGAATACTAAAAATTTGATGAAAACAGATATTAGAGAAACTAAAGATAAGTATCTTGTTGATGTTGATTTACCAGGTTTTGAAAAAGAAAATATTAATTTATCACTTGATAAGGGATATTTGAATATATCTGCTAAAGCATCAAAAGAAGAAAAAAATGAAGATGAAAAATTCTTACATCAAGAAAGATTCTATGGTGAATGTTCAAGAAGTTTCTATGTTGGAGAAGATATAGAAGAAAAAGACATCAAAGCAGAATTTAAAAATGGTATTTTAAAAATTGAAGTACCTAAAAAAGAATTAAATAATCAAAACAAGGAAATAAAGCAAATTGAAATTAAGTAGTATAAAAGGTTAAAAATATTATAATAATAAAAAAATATAATGAATTCTTCATTATATTTTTTTTATGTTTTAAAAGTAAAAATATTTAGGCATTATTATTTTTTAATTACTTTTCCATTTGGCTATCAATTCAATATTTTTAGTTATTGGAGTATTAAAATCAAAAGTTTTTCCATCTAGTAACCATCCTGCAAAATTATAACCATTTAAGGTTGGATTTTCTGGGACTTTCACTTTTTCACCTTTTTTTATTTTTTGTTCCATATATTTTTTTGGTCCATTATGACAATTACAAGGTGAAATGCAATTACAATAACTTTCATCAGGACTTTCATAGTGAGTGTAAAATATAACTGTGTAGTATTCACTTTTTTCCCATTTAGCAAATAAATCTAAATCTGAAGTTATTGGAGTATTAAAATCAAATTTTTCTTCATTTAATTGCCATTCGACAAAATCATAATAATCTCCACCTGTTGGATTTGATGGCATAGTTACCTTTGATCCTTCATTTACTATCTTAGTATCATATAATTCATAAGTACAATTACAAGGTTGAGCACAATTACAAACATCATGAGATAGATAAAAATTCACTTTATATTTTACAGGTGTTATCTTTTGTTCTTCGCTTATTTCATTATTTAATTGAATTTTTTTCCACAAAGCTTTTAATGTTATATTATCATTAACGGGTTTTTCAAAATCAAAAGCTTTTCCATCAAGTTGCCATTCGACAAAATCATAACCTTCTTTTATAGGATTTTTAGGAATAGAAAGCTTTTTACCTTCTTCAACTTTTAAAAATATTGTACCTGATTCACTATCTGTATCAAGAGTGACGTAATAAGTTTTTACATGTGAATTTTTTATATAAAAGATCAATCCAATTAATATTAGCAAAATAATAAAGAATAATATTATAAATATTCTTTTTTTCATTACAATTATCACCTATCATTAATTATATATTAAAAAAAATATATTTACAAGCCAAAATAAAAAAATATTTGTCAACTTATTGTTATCTTGTTTTAACACATAATAATTTATATTATAATAATGTTAAAGTTGGTGATTATATGGATAAAAAAATAATTCTTAAATGGGAAAATGAATATATACATGGGGTTAATTTAGAAAATATCGAGTGGATAAAATTAAATAATATTGATTTAAGAAAATTTTATGAAGAAAATTATTTGGATAGAAAGTTATGGCAATATGTATCTATTAAATCTGGTATTTTTAACTGCCCTTTTGGACTTTATTATTTGACAATTGATGCTCCTAGTAGTTTAATTGATTATAATTATTTGTTGGGAATAGTAGATAATAAAATAGGTAAAAAAACTATAGTTGCAGATATGATATATTACGAAAATTATCATTTTTTTGGTGAAAAAATTAAACCTATGACTTATATTAGTACAGTTGAAGTAAATCATTATTTTAGAAGTAAAGGAATATTTAAAAAATTATGTGAAGAAGTAATTAATTTTATTAATCAGGATAATAATATTATGGTATCTCCTGAAAGTGAAATGGGTAAAATTTACAATACTTTTGAAATATTTAAAAATATTCTTATGGAAAAAGGATTTAAAAAATGTATTTGGAATGAAAGGACGATAAAAATATATGAGTTATATGATTATTTATTAAAAAATGAAAAAGAAAATAAAGTATTAAAAAAAGGAGTTTAAAATGAAAAAATATTTAGAACTAATTAATAAAAGTATTGGAGCAGCTTTATTAATTTCTCTTGGAAACTTTGCTCTTTTAAAATTAGGTAACCCAATTGGACCAGTAATTTTTTCTTTAGGATTACTTGGTGTTTGTTATATGGGACTTAATTTATTTACTGGAAAATGTGGATTTTTATTTGAAGATCACATAAAAATTAAAGATTTGTTAATAATATTAGTAGTAAATTTAATATTTGGGTATTTATTTGGTTTATTATATTCTATAACCGATAAGGATATTGTTACTAATGCAGTAAGTAAGGTTGCAACATGGGATATCTCTTGGGCATTTTTTATAAAATCGGTTTTATGTGGTATTATTATGTATATAGCTGTTTATATGTATAAGAAAGGTACACCTTTAGGAATAATTTTTGGCATACCATTATTTATCTTTTGTGGATTTCAACACTGTATTGCTAATATAATAACATTGGGGGTTGCTCAAACATTTGATTATTCAATTTTTATATGTATTTTAGGTAATTTTATAGGATCCATATTTATATGGCTCATTTCTAAAAACTATAATAAATAGTAAAAAAAGTCTGATAAGAAAATATCTTATGAGACTTTTATTATGCAAAAACAGCTGTTTTTCATAATATTTAATATTAAATATTAGTCGTGATAATTTGTAAACAATAGACCAATATTAATTAAACCAGTAAGTCCAACTAGTGTATAAATTAGACGACTTAAAGCAGAGCCTGCACCAAAGATTGCATCAACTAGATTTAAATCGAAAATCCCAATAAATCCCCAATTTATAGCACCAATAATTGTAATTACTAAGGCTACTTTTTGTAATGTTTGCATAAACTCCTCCTAACACTAACTATCATAAACAAAAAAAATAAAATTATTCATGAATAATTGAATTTTCATTAAATATAATTAAGTGAAAAGAAAGAAGGGGGAAATTTTGAAAAAAATATTTGTTTTGGTAATGTTAGTAGGTATCATGTTTCTAACTGGATGTGGTAAAGATAATGCAGAAAGTGTTTTTAAAGATTTTACTAATAAGATTAATAAGTTAAATAGTTATACTATTAAAGGTGTTTTGAATGTTAAAAATAATAATAATACTTATAACTATGATGTAGAAGTAAATTATATGAGCAAAGATAAGTTTCGAGTAACGTTAGTTAATACAGCAAATAATCATGAACAAGTTATACTTAGAAATGATGACGGTGTATTTGTTTTAACACCCAGTTTAAATAAAAGTTTTAAATTTCAAAGTGATTGGCCATATAATAATTCTCAAGTCTATATTTTAGGTTCAATTGTTGATGATTTAAATAAAGATAAAGAAACAGCTAAAGAAGAAATAGATGGAAAATATGTCTTTACTAGTAAAGTAACTTATCCAAATAATAATAAGTTAGTGAGTCAAAAAGTAATAGTTACTAAAGATTTATTTGTGGAAAGTGTTGAAGTATTAAACTCTGAAGGAAATGTTGAAATGAAATTTACCGTTAATAGTACTGATTATAGTCCAACATTTGACGAATCTTATTTTGAAGTAAATAGTATAATTAATAATACGAATAATAATAGTTTAAATGGAGATAATAAAAAAGAAAATAATAATAATGGAAATAATACTCAAAATGATGGAACAAATTCTAATAGTAATATAAGTGAAAATAATAGTACTGATACTACAAATTCCGAAACTTGTGATTCAAATACTAATACAACATGTAAAAAAGAAAATAATACTGCAACTAATCAAAGTAGCAATGTAAAAAGTTATTCAGTTAAGCCTATTACTATGACTATGAATGGATTAGAAGACGTAGAGACTGATACTTCCGAAAAAGTTACACCAACTGCGACTCTAGAAGATGTTATTTATCCGTTATATTTACCAAATGGAACAGTTTTAAAAGATCAAGAAAAAGTAAGTAAAACTGATGGGGAAAGAGTAATTTTAACATTTGCAGGTGATAAAGGATTTACGCTTGTTGAAGAAACAGCCACCCGTGAAACAGAGTTTACAATTATTCCAACGTATGGAGAACCTGGTCTTATAAATGATACAGTGGGAGCAATAACTGATAATTCTCTTAATTGGATAAGTAATGGTGTAGAATATTATATGGTATCGGACGTTATGAATACTATTGAACTATTAGATGTTGCCAATTCAATTAATGTAACAGCTGTTGCTAACTTAAAATAATTAGTGCATAATTTGCATTAATTTTTTTTAGGTGTTTTTGCCACATTAAACTTTTTTAGTTTATTTTTAGGATAAATTTCAACATAACTATTTTCAAAAAAATAACTATTGTTATTTGATAAATATTTATCTTTAATTATATAATTTAACTTTCTTAAATAGTAATTAGTTAAATAAAAAATACCAATTAAAATACCATTTTGATAAATAATAATTTTATTACCATAAAATTTAATATTATTATTTACTAAAAGTTTATTTATATATTTTCTTGTATCAGATACTTCATTGTAATAATCTTTTATATTATATAAAAAATCAATATTTACTATTAATTCATTTCCATTTATTCTATAATTGGTTTTCATATTTATATAATGTGAAAATTAAAAAAAGTTTATTCACATTTTAGTTTCTATGTGATAAAATATACTTCGTTTAAAAAGAAGTGATAGACATGAAAGAAAAATTATTACTATTAAAAGATTTTGTAAAACAGGTATTTAGTTATTTGGAAGATAAAGAAGTATTAGATAAAACTAATCAAGTAGATATATACGAAAGAATTGTTAATAATCTTGGAAATATTAAAGAAATAGAAAATGAAGAAATTAGACAAATGCTAACTTTTAAATTAGAAAAAGTAGCACATATTTTTGAAGAAGCAAGAATAAAATTTGATCAAATTAGTCCAGGGGAAGAATATTTGTTTTTACAAGAAAAAAATAAAATAGCTAATTATATTTTGCAAGAACTTGATGATATTGAGAAAAAATTAAATTTAAAAAATTATAAAAAATCAAATTAAAAAAATATCAAATATAATTTAGTATCTTTTATGCATATATACTTTTTTGTTAAAATATGATATAATATAAGCATGAAAGGAGTAAAATTATGGTATATACTATTCTAGGGATAATTGTTATTATTCTTTTAGCTTCAATTAAACAAATTGATCAATATGAAAGAGGAGTTAAATTTACTTTAGGAAAATATAGTAAAATGATGAAACCTGGATGGAATATTGTTCTTCCTGTATTTCAATCATTTAAAAAAGTTGATATTCGTACTAAAGCCGTTGATGTTCCTGAACAAGATGCAATTACTAAAGATAACGTTTCAATTAGAATAAATGCTGTCATTTATTATAAGATTTTTGATGCTAGTAAAGCAATTCTTGAAGTAGAGAATTTCTATTATGCAGTTAGTCAACTTGCTCAAACAACAATGCGTAACGCAGTTGGTGAAGTAAGTTTAGATGAACTTTTAAGTGAACGTGAAAAGATTTCTCAAAAAATATGTGAAATAATTGATAAAGCAACTGATCCATGGGGAATTAAAGTTGAAAATGTTGAACTTAAAGATGTATCACTTCCTGAAGAAATGAAGAGAGTAATTGCTCGTATTGCTGAAGCAGAACGTGAAAAAGAAGCAGTTATTACTAAAGCTCGTGGTGAAGTTGAAGCAAGTGAAAACTTAAGGAAAGCTGCTGAAACATTAGCTCAAAATCCAGTAGCAGTTCATTTAAGAACGCTTGAAACAATTAATGATTTAAGTAGTGATCAATCAAATACAATTATTTTTGCTTTGCCACTTGATGTATTAAAAGCATTTGATACATTTAATAAGAAAAACGGGAATAATTAAAATATGTTGGCTTTTTGCTAACATATTTTTTTTAATGTATTTCAGGACAAATTCCTGGGAATGGCTCGTAAAAACAATGGCTTCGATATCTTCCAGTTAATTTTTGATCATACCAGTAAGAAACACAAGAGCTTGTTTTGCTTGGAGCATAAAACCATAAAGCATTAGTAGCGGGATAATAATATTCACCATCCAAAACTCTTTTAGCAAGTTTTAATTCATTATTAGTTGGAGATGCTTGAAATAATTGACTACGAGTTCCCGAAAATCCGCCGGGATTTTGATAAATAACACTATAAATAGTGTTTGTATCTTTAAAGGTTAAACATTTGGAAATGGCTCTATTTACTACAACGTTTCCAACCATTAACATTCCAAGATTTCCTTCACCTATTGCCTCTGCTCTCATAAGTCTTGCTAGTAAATTTTGTTCATTACTTGTATATTTAATAATTGGCATAAACCCTCCTTTTATAATATATGAATTTTAAAAAAAATAATTAATTTAATGGATAAATTATCTTGATTTAAAAAAAACTTTATGGTATCATTGTAATATAATAAGGGATAGTGGTGTCTAGTGAGTGATAATAGTTTGAAAGAATTATTAGCAGTAGTAGAACCTAAAATACGAAATATAGAAGAGAATAGAGTTGAAAGCACTAGTCTTAGAAGTGTTCATGAAACAATGGAAGAACTTATTGAAATAGGCCAAAATTCCTATAAAGAAATCTTGGATTTTTATGATCAAGATTTTATATTAAAAGCTATTAAAATAGGTAATTCCAATGCTGATATGTTAATTGAAAAATACAAAGTTTCAAAGTATTTACTTAAAAGTGATAATGCAAAATTACAAGAATTACCTCAATTTAAAGAATCAATTAGCTATATGGAACAACTATATGGATATTTATATGGTTTAAACAAAAAAATAGAATTAGATTATGAAACTAAGTCAGAAGCATTGCAAATTCAAGAACTACTTAATAAATATTATAATTTATTAAATAAAGATAATATTTTTATAGAAGATATAGATGAATTTATAACTTTCTTAGATTTAAATGAATTAGATAGTGAAAAAAGATTAGATATACTTATTTATATAAATAAATGTAATATAGAAAAGTATAGAACAATTAATGATATTTATATTGGAGATAATATAAATTTATCAGATATAATGAAGATTATTAAAAATAATTTAAAGTTAATAAATTTAGATTATGATAGAAAACTTGAACAATTTGATTTAGATACATATTTAGAAAATAATATAGATACAATAGAAGATTCTCTGTTAGAAAGAAAGAAGTACGTTGTAAGTAAAATTAAAAATCTATATGATATAAAAAAATATAATGAAATAATAGAGTTTTATCATGAATATTTAAAAATAATAGATTTAGAGAAAGAATTTGTTAAACAAAAAGGAAAAAATAAAAGATTAAGGTTCTTATTTAAAAATGATAAATCTTTAGTTAGAGATTATCTTGAAAAGACAAATGTTAAGTATAAACCTTGTATTTATAAAAATTTATTGGATTTAGAAACAAATAATGCTTTGAATTTACCAAAAATGTGTTATAATAACCATTATCTTTATGTGAAAAACGAATTTGTTGTTAAAAGTGTTTACACATATATAGATGATTTTATTGTAGTATTAGGAGTTTTAGAAAAAAAAGAAGAGTTAGAGGATTTTTTAAATAAAAATGAATACTTAGTAAAAGAAGCACTGGAAAGTAAAAAAAATATTGAATTAAATGATAATGAAAGGAATATAATTTTAAAAGATATTAAATTAGAAGATTTGATTATATCTATTGATCTAAATACGTTAGATATAAATGAGGAGGATTATGATGGAAGATAAGATATTAAAAATATTAAAAATTAAAATTGATGCAATTAATAGAAACATTGATAATTTAAATTATTTAAATGGAGAGTTAGAAAGAAATAATGCTGATTTAGAATATATTGATGAAAAAATTGGATTATTTAAAGATAATGATATTTTAAACTTTGATAATATATCAAAAGATGAATTTGATAAAATATTATTAATGATTAATACTAATGTTTCAGATATATTTAAAGATAAGACCTGTAATTATGATGGTATTATTTATATAATTGAAGGAATTAGAAAATCTATTAGTTTAGAGTTAACTGAAGATCAAAATAAAGCAATTATGGCATTTATTTTAGGAATGAAAGAAAAGAAAGTTAACTTGCTTGAAACAATTAATAGTTTATCAGAAAGTAAAAATAGATTGCCTGAGACAGATTTAACTGTTTTAACTAATAATTTGGATTTATATAATGACATCGTTTCTAAGTTTGAAAATAAATTATATTTAACAGAAATAGATGAAATAAGTGATGCATTAAGTTTTGCAAGTGTTTCAGTGGAAGAAAAATCAGATATATTTGAATATATTTTAAAATATAATTCCAAAATATATTTAAATAATAAAGAAGAAGATTTAGATAAGCATATTGAAGAAAATAATTCAGAAGAAAATTATGAATTTAATTTACCAACATTTGATAAAATTGATGTAGATGTGCCAACAGATAATAAGGATGAAGCAAAAGAGGAAATAGAAAAAGAGAATGATTTAGAGGATATTAAACTTAATTTAGATAATTTGCCTGAAGAAAATAAGGAAGAAAAAGTTGATAATGAATTTTCAAATATTAATGCAACAGATGATCTTCCAGATTTAGATAATTTTACATTAAATTATGATCTTCCTAAATTTAATGATTTACCAGAGTTTGATGTACCAGCAGCAGAATCTCAAGAAGAAAAGCATGAATTAAATACAATTGAACTTGATGATATTATAAAAAAAATAGATGCTAAATTAAAAGAGATGGAAGAAAATACGAATATTCCTGTAGAAAGTAAAGAAGTTGAAATTAAACATGATGAAGAAAAAATAGATGAAATAGAAAAACCGATGGAAGAAGTTCAATCTTTTGAAGTCCCAGCAACAGAAACCGTAGAAAAATCCCAAAATATTGAAGTTGAACAGCCAATTCAAGAACCTATAGCAGAAAATATGGATACTAGTGTATCTAAAATTACAATTAATGATTTAATAAATAAATATACTTTACCAGATTTAGAGATTACTAACTTTAATTTAGATGATGTAGATATAATGTTAAATATCTTAAGTGAAAATAATTTATTAGAAGAATTTAAAACAAATTTAAATGTTTTAAAATTAGTAATTAATAATAGCAATAGTAATAATTTAAAAGAAGTTCTTCAATTAGTAAAAGAAAATTTAATTGTTAAAGAAAATGAATTAAATGATACTTACACAATTGCAATAGAAACTATGCCAATTATTTTTACAAATAATGATGCTTTAAATTCATTTAAAGAAAATTTGAAGTTCTTTAAAGAAAAAGATATTAATATTATAAATATATTTGATAATTATCGTGAATTATTAATTATGAATAATGAAATGCTAGTTGATAATTATTATAAAGTAATGAGTTATGGATTAGAAATTAATAGTGATAATGTTAAATATTTATTATATAACAAGAATTTATTAGAAAATTTAGATTATTATATAGAAGCGATGGGCTATGAAAAAGGCTTTTTAGGAAAAATAGATCACTTTGATGGAATTTCCTATATTAAGAAAAATCCTTATAAATTAAATAGTATATCAAGAGATACTTTATTAAATTTAAGATATACAACGGAAAAGGGAGGAAAGATATATAGTAATAAACCAGGAATTTTATCTAGTGAAATATCTAATCCTAAAGTAGATGTTATTAAACTTTCAGATGATTATTTAAATACATACTTTAATGGAAAATATACATTTATCAATAAAAATGAGTTAAAAGATATTATTGGAAATATAAAAAATATTGATATGACAATGGATGCTAATATTAATAAATTAGATGCAAGTTATAAAGTAGATGAATTAAAATATAATATTGATGGTGTTTTAATATCACGAATTAAAGCTATAAGAATTTATAATTTATTAAAAAGTAAGCTATCTATGAAAGAAGCATTAATTGTTGCTTTAACATATAATAGTGTTATTAAGACAACAGAATATGAAAAAATTGTAAATATTGTAGAAAACACTTTAGGAGGTATGTAAAATGGATTATCTTAAAGATTTGTTCTTTACCGATGAAGATATAAAAGCTATATTAGATGCTAACTATCCTTATATAATAGATAATTTAAGTTTAAATTCTAAAAATATTACAGAAATAGTTAGATATTTGTTAGAAATTGGTATTGAAAAGAATGCTGTTAAAGATATTTTTATAAATCAAGTAAGTTTCTTTTTTAAAACCAAGAAGGAAATTCAAACATCATTTGATGAATATGAACTTGATACAGTAGTTAAATCACTTAATTTTGATGTAAATAATATAGAATTAATAGATTTTATTTAAAATTGCTTGAAAATTTAAAACTTTTGTTGTAAAATAACGTAACAAGAAAGGAGTGACTATATTTTTAAAAAAAAGATGGTTGCTTCTTTTCTATTTTTAAGGAGTAGAAATGGGACATTATTTTGTAAACGATGATAATTTAAAAAGTGAAATAAAAGAAATTAAAATTAAAATATTAGATAATAATTTTAAATTTAAAACAGATAATGGTGTATTTTCTAAAGGAGAACTTGATTTTGGAACAAAATTATTAATAGAAACCGTAATTAAAGAAAATATTGAAGGAGAAGTTTTGGATTTAGGATGTGGTTACGGTGCAATTGGAATTATTATAAATAAAATTTTAAATTGTTCGGTAACAATGATTGATATAAATAAACGAGCAATTCATTTAGCCAAAATGAATATTAAAGATAATGAATGTTTAGATATTGATTGTTTGGAAAGTGATGGATTTAGTAATATAAATAAACAATATGATTATATAATTACGAATCCTCCAATTAGAGTAGGAAAAGAAAAATTATATAGTTTAATTAAAGATTGTAAATATTATTTAAATAGAAAAGGTAAAGTATATTTAGTTATTAGAAAAGAACAGGGTTCTAAAACATTTATTAGAGATTTTTCAAGTATATATATGGTTGAAATATTAGAAAAAAAGAAGGGTTTTTGCATAATTTCCTTAAAAGTTTAAAAAAAGTTTAGAAAATATAAAAATTATATTGACTACTTTTAAAAATTGTGTTATTAATATAAATTGGCGGCGTATTAGAAATTTAATATGTTATAGAGAAAATTAGTGTGTATAGGGGTGAATTTAATGGCTTATAAGCTTATCAAATGTGGCGATTATCGCGAAAGAAGAACTTTTTCAAAAATCAAGAGAACATATGAATTAAAAGATTTATTAGAAATTCAAAAAAAGAGTTATCAGTGGTTTACAGAAACTGGTATTAAGGAAGTATTTGAAGATTTATTTCCGGTTGAAAATTTTTCGGGTACTTTATCACTTGAATTTGGTGATTATCATTTTGATGAACCAAGATTTTCAATTCGTGAATGTCGTGATCGTGAGACTACTTTTTCAGCTCCTTTAAAAGTAGATGTGCGTCTTTTTAATCATGAAACAGGGGAAGTAAAGGAACAAGAAATATTTTTAGGTGATATGCCTATTATGACTGACAGTGGGACATTTATTATTAATGGTGCAGAACGTGTTATTGTGTCACAATTAGTAAGAAGTCCTAGTGTTTATTTTAATCGTGAAATAGATAAAAATGGTCGTAGTGTCATTACATCTCAAATTATACCTACTCGTGGTACATGGTTAGAATTTGAAATTGATGCTAGAGATGTTCTATATGTAAGAATTGATAGAACAAGAAAGGTTCCTTTAACAACACTTCTTCGTGCTTTTGGACTTTCAAGTGATGAAGATATCTATAAAGTATTTGGTAAAGACCCATATATTGAAAATACTATAGCTAAAGATTCTACCAGAAATACTGATGAAGCTTTAATAGAAATATATGAGAAACTAAGACCGGGTGAGCCTGCAACTTTAGATAGTTCAAAAAACCAGCTTATTACTAGATTCTTTGATGAATTTAGATATGATTTAGCTCGTGTTGGTCGTTATAAATTTAATCGTAAATTAAATGTAGTAGATAGATTATTAGGTCAAACTTTAGCCGAAGATATTACTATTGATGGTGAAGTTAAATTTGCTAAGGATACTGTAATTACTAAAGATAAGCTAGATGATATTAAGAAAATATTTGAGGATGATTATAATTTAGTAGAAGTTAAGATAAATGAAGATTTGGATACCTACAATAAAGTTCAAACAATTAAAGTTTATAATCCAAATGATAAAAAAACTAAATTGACTATAATTGGAAATGATCATCATATAGATGTTAAGAGATTAACTATATCAGATGTATATGCTAGTGTTTCATATTACTTAAATTTATTACATGGTATTGGTAATTATGATGAAATAGATCATTTAGGAAATCGTCGTATTCGTCAAGTTGGAGAACTTTTACAAAATCAATTTAGAATAGGTGTTGCTCGTATGGAAAGAGTTATTCGTGAACGTATGACAACTCAAGAAATGGAAGAAGTAACTCCTAAAACTTTAATTAATATAAGACCGGTAACTGCTGCTATGAAAGAGTTTTTTGGAAGTAGCCAATTATCTCAATTTATGGATCAAACTAATCCACTTGCGGAACTTACTAATAAAAGACGTTTAAGTGCTTTAGGACCAGGTGGATTATCAAGAGATAGAGCTGGTGTAGAAGTCCGTGACGTTAATGCATCACACTATGGTAGAATATGTCCTATTGAATCACCTGAAGGACAAAATATTGGACTTATTACATCTTTAGCAAGTTATGCTAAAGTTGATGAATATGGTTTCATTATGACTCCATATAGAAAAGTTACTGACCGAAAATTAACTGATCAAGTAGATTATTTAACTGCTGATGAAGAAGAAGATTATATTATTTCTCAAGCAACTATTGCAACTGATAAAAATGATAGAATAGTTGATGATCAAGTTACTGCTCGTTATAGGGGTGAAAATATATTAGCATCAGCTGATAATGTAGATTATGTAGATGTATCACCTCAACAAGTTGTAGCTGTTACAACTAGTTGTATTCCATTTTTGGAACACGATGATGCAACTCGTGCTTTGATGGGTGCTAACATGCAACGTCAATCAGTTCCTCTTTTAAAAAGCGAAGCTCCATTTATTGGAACCGGTGTTGAGTCAATTGCTGCTAAAGATTCTGGGGCTGTAATTGTATCAAAAGCTGATGGTGTAGTTGATTATGTTGATTCAAAGAAAATTGTTGTTAAAAATGCAACTGGACAAGATGTATATCATCTTGCAAACTTTGAATTATCAAATGCTGGTACTTGTCAACATCATAGACCAATTGTTCGACATGGTGATACGGTTAAACGTGGACAAGTAATAGCTGATGGACCAAGTACTGATAAGGGAGAACTTGCTCTTGGTAAAAACGTTGTTGTTGCTTTCATGACATACAATGGATATAATTATGAGGATGCTGTTATCTTAAATGAAAATTTAGTAAAGGATGACGTATATACATCTCTTCATATGGAAGATTATCAAATGCAATGTAGGGATACAAAACTTGGACCAGAAGAAATAACTCGTGATATTCCAAATATTTCTGAAGATGCTAAGAAAAACTTAGATGAAAACGGAATTGTTATGATTGGAACTGAAGTAAAAGAAGGAGATATTTTAGTTGGTAAAGTTACACCAAAAGGAATGGCTGAACTAACAAGTGAAGAAAAATTACTTCATGCAATATTTGGAGAAAAAACTCGTGAAGTAAGAGATACATCCCTTCGTGTACCACATGGTGGAGATGGAATAGTTCATGATGTTAAAATTTATTCAAGAAAAGAAAATGATGAGTTACCTGCAGGTGTTTCTAAGGTAATCAGAATTTATATAATTCAAAAACGTAAAATTCAAGTTGGAGATAAAATGTCAGGTCGTCATGGTAATAAAGGTGTTATTTCCCTTATCTTACCTCAAGAAGATATGCCATATTTACCAGATGGAAGACCAGTTGATATCATGCTTAACCCAATGGGTGTTCCAAGTCGTATGAATATTGGACAAATCCTAGAACTTCATTTAGGATATGCTGCAAAAACTTTAAATGTTCATATAGCAACTCCAGTATTTGATGGTGCAACTAGCGAAGAAGTAGCTGAAATGATGAAAGAAGCAGGAATGGATCCTGATGGCAAGACAGTTCTTTATAATGGACGTACTGGTGAACCTTTTGAAAATAGGGTTGCAGTTGGTGTAATGTATATGATTAAACTTCACCACATGGTTGACGATAAACTTCATGCTCGTTCAACAGGACCTTATTCATTAGTTACTCAACAACCACTTGGAGGAAAAGCTCAATTTGGTGGACAAAGATTTGGAGAAATGGAAGTTTGGGCTCTTTATGCTTATGGTGCTGCTCATACTCTTCAAGAAATTATGACCGTTAAATCAGATGATATCTTAGGACGTGTTAAGGTATATGAAGCTATTGTAAAAGGACAAGATATTAATCAAGCAGGAGTTCCTGAATCATTTAGAGTATTAATGAAGGAGTTCCAAGCATTAGGACTTGACTTAAAGATTATAGATGATGAAAATAGAACGCTTGATTTAAAGGAAATTGAGGAAGAAGAATATAAAGAAGACATTAAACTTGATATAGATGAAATCGAATTACCTCAAAGTTTTGAACCTGATATGAGCGAAGATTTTGAAAGTGATGATGAAGAAGATTCTGAATCAGAATTTGATGAAGAAGATGATTTTGATGATAATGAACTTGATAATTTAGACGATAGTGAATTTGATGAAGGAGGGGAATTATAATGATAGATGTAAATAAATTTGAAGCCTTAAAAATAGGTATTGCATCCCCTGAAATGATTCGTTCATGGAGTTATGGAGAAGTTAAAAAACCAGAAACTATTAACTATCGTACTCTTCGTCCAGAACGTGATGGACTTTACTGTGAAAAAATCTTTGGACCTACTAAGGATTTTGAATGTGCTTGTGGAAAATATAAACGTGTAAGATATAAAAACATTGTCTGTGATAGATGTGGTGTTGAAGTTACTCGTGCAAAAGTAAGACGTGAAAGAATGGGACACATTGAACTTGCAAGTCCAGTAAGCCATATTTGGTACTTTAAAGGTGTACCAAGTCGTATGGGATTAGTTCTTGATATGTCTCCTCGTGATTTAGAAGAAGTTTTATATTTTGTTAGCTATGTTGTAATTGATAAAGGAATTACTCCTCTTGAAAATAAGCAAACTTTATCTGAAAAAGAATATCGTGCTTATTATGAAAAATATGGTGATGGTTTTAAAGTTGGTATGGGAGCTGAGGCTATCAAAGAACTTTTAAAACAAGTTGATCTTGAGAAGGAAATTAAAGATATTAAAGAAGAACTAGAAACGGCTCAAGGACAAAAGAAGATTAGACTTTTAAAAAGAGTTGATGTTTTAAATGCTTTCTATCAATCTGAGAATCGTCCTGAATGGATGATTATGGATTGTATTCCAGTTATTCCACCAGATTTAAGACCAATGATTCAACTTGATGGTGGACGTTTTGCTACTAGTGATTTAAATGATTTATATCGTCGTGTAATAAATCGTAATAATCGTTTAAAAAAATTAATAGATTTAAATGCTCCAGGAATTATTATTCAAAATGAAAAACGTATGCTTCAAGAAGCAGTTGACTCTTTATTTGATAATGGAAGACGTGGAAGAAGTGTAACGGGAGCTGGAAATCGACCTTTAAAATCTTTATCTAGTATGTTAAAAGGAAAACAAGGAAGATTCCGTCAAAACTTGCTTGGTAAACGTGTTGACTATTCAGGGCGATCTGTTATCGTTGTTGGACCAGATCTTAAGATGTATCAATGTGGAATTCCTAAAGATATGGCTTTAGAATTATTTAAACCTCATGTTATTAATGGTTTAGTTACTAGAAATTTAGCATCTAATATTAAAGCTGCTAAACGTTTAATTGAAAATAAAGATCCGATTGTATGGGATATCGTTGAAGATGTAATTAAAGAACATCCAGTAATGTTAAACCGTGCACCAACTCTACATAGACTTGGTATTCAAGCATTTGAACCTAAATTAATAGGTGGTAAAGCTATTAGACTTCACCCACTTGTTTGTACGGCTTTTAATGCTGACTTTGATGGAGACCAGATGGCTGTCCATGTACCTTTATCAGAAGAAGCAATTGCTGAGGCAAGACTTTTAATGCTTGGTGCTAACAATATCTTACATCCAAAGGATGGAAGTCCAATTGTTACTCCATCACAAGATATGGTACTTGGTAACTACTATTTAACTATGGAAAAAGCAGGTCTTGAAGGAGAAGGAAGGGTATTTAAAAATTCTAATGAAGCTATCATGGCATACGAAAGACGTGAAATTACACTTCATACAAGAATAGTTGTACCAGTTAATTCATTTAAATATAAATTATTTACTGAAAGTCAAAAGGGTAAATATTTAGTTACTACTCCAGGAAAATTAATATTTAATGAAATCTTACCAGATTCATTTGCTTATATAAATGAACCAACAGATGAAAACATTCAAAAGATTACTCCTAATAAGTATTTCTTAGATCGTGGAACGGATATCAAAAAAGCAATATCTGAAATGCCTCTTGTTAAACCATTTGCAAAAGGGACTCTTGAAAGTATAATTGCTCAAACATTTAAACGTTATAAAACAACTGAAACAAGTATCATGCTTGATAGACTAAAAGACTTAGGATTTAAGTATTCAACAATAGCAGGTATTACGGTTTCAGCAAGTGATGTTACAACAAGTAAAAATAAACAAAAAATAATTGAAGAAGCAGAAAAGATTGTTAATACAATCAATAAACAATATACTCGTGGTTTAATTACTGATGAAGAAAGATTTAATAAAGTAATAGAAGTTTGGAACAATGCTAAAAATGAAGTTCAAAAAGAACTTGAAGAATATGCAAA
Source organism: Bacilli bacterium (assembly GCA_017528315.1). GTDB lineage: Bacteria > Bacillota_I > Bacilli_A > RF39 > UBA660 > RUG591. The sequence goes on along the minus strand of JAFXOW010000031.1, from coordinate 19,169 downwards.
AACAGAAGTTGATAATCCAATTTTCATGATGATGAATTCCAAAGCACGTGGTAATATTTCTAACTTTACTCAACTTGCTGGTATGCGTGGATTAATGGCTAAACCAAATGGTGAACCGGTTGAAATCCCAGTTACTTCAAACTTTATTGAAGGATTATCTGTATCTGAATTCTTCTTATCAACTCACGGTGCTCGTAAGGGATCAGCTGATACGGCTTTAAAAACAGCCGACTCTGGTTACTTAACAAGACGTCTTGTTGATGTATCTCAAGATATTATTGTTAAAGAAGAAGATTGTGGAACTGACCAAGGTGTTGTTGTTCGTGCTTTCATAAACGATAAAAATGGAAGTGTTATTGAAAAATTATATGATCGTATAGTAGGACGTTTTTCAAATAAGAAAATTGTTCATCCAGAGACCAAAGAGGTTATTGTAGAAAGAAATGAACTTATAACCGAATCAAAAGCTGAAAAAATTATATCAGCTGGTATAGAAGAAGTTGAAATTCGTTCAATATTAACATGTTCTACTCGTCATGGTGTATGTTGCAAATGTTATGGTAGAAATCTTGCAACTGGAAATATTGTTGAAGTAGGAGAAGCAATTGGAGTTATGGCTGCTCAATCAATTGGAGAACCAGGAACACAGCTTACTATGAGAACATTTCATACAGGTGGTGTTGCTGGGGAAGAAGATATTACTCAAGGTCTTCCTCGTGTTCAAGAATTATTTGAAGCTAGAAATCCTAAGGGAAAAGCAACTATTGCTGAAATTGCAGGTAAAGTATCTAAAATTACCGAAGATCATGGTAAATTTAAGATTAGTATTAAAAATAGTCTTGAAACAAAAGATCATGTTACTAACTATGGTGCAAAACTTAGAGTAGAAAAAGGAGATACAGTATCTCCTGGTGATAAATTAACAGAAGGTGCAATTAGTCCTAAAGAATTACTTCAAGTAACTGACCCATTAACTACTCAAGAATATATCTTAAAAGAAGTACAAAATGCTTATCGTAGTCAAGGTGTTGAAATAAGTGATAAACACGTTGAAGTAATAGCAAGTCGAATGATATCTAAAATGAGAATTGTTGATTCAGGAGATACTTTCTTACTTCCAGGTTCACTTGTAAATTTCTATGAATTTACAGAAGGAAATAAGAAAACAATTCTTGAAGGAAAACATCCTGCAACAGCTGTACCAGTATTATTTGGTATAACTAAGTCATCTCTTGAAACAGATTCATTCTTAAGTGCTGCATCATTTCAAGAAACGACTCGTATCTTAACCGATGCTGCAATTCGTGGAAAAGTGGATCACTTAGAAGGATTAAAAGAAAATGTTATTATTGGTAAATTAATTCCAGCAGGAACTGGTATTAAAGCCTATCAAAATGTAGACTTTGATCTAGAAACAGCTTTCTCTGATAGTGAACCAATTGAAGTACTTGAAAATGAGTTTATTGAAGAAAACTAGAAATAGTTTTCTTTTTCTTTACTTTATGATAAAATATAAAACTCGAAGGTGATACTATGATTTATTATAAAGGTTTTATTGTTTCAGATACCTATATTAAAAGTCATAAATATAAAACAAAAATAGGTGAAGATATATGGGCAAACAAAGTTAATGATTTAAATGATATTGGACTTGATTATGATATTTTAGCTGATATACCAGATGACATAAGAAAAATGTTGAAAAGAGATATTCTTAATAATATTAAGAGGGGAATAACTCCAGATGAAAATAAAAAAATTTGTAAATATTTTGAAAAGAATTTCGAACCATTTATAAATGAACAAATAGATATTATTAATAATACAAACCTTTCAAATGGTGGTTCAACTTTTATAATTTATGAATTAGTTAAAGATAGGGAAGGCAATTTATTTGGAAGAGAAATTTATACGAAAGCATTATTTCCAATTTATAATAATAAGTGTCAGGCATTTGATTTTAAGTTAAGAGTAGAAAAAGATAAAGGACATGATTGGCATAATTATTTTTTAACCATAGAATGTTTTATAGAAGTATCAAGCTTACTCAAAACAACTGAAATAATAGTAAACCATCAAGTTGCAGATCAAAATGATTTAGAAGCTTACGAGAGAAAATTTAGTCAAAAGAGATCATTTAGAAGAAATAGCATAAATTTAGATGATTTTAAAAAGCATATTATTACTCTTGCTAATAAGAATGTTTTCAAAGAAAATTTTAGTCTTGAAGAGAAAAAAGAAAAAATAAAAGTTGCAAAAGAAAAACAGAGTAATGAAACATCATTAATGGAAGATATAGATTACTCTTTAATGAAACTTAAAAATATTAATCAAGACTTATATTTAGAGTATATGAAGAAATATGAAAGTTTACTAGATGGAAATTTTAATTTGGCAACCCTTTCCTTATTTGCAGGAGAATTAGAATTTTATTTAATATTTAAAAAAAGAGAAGTAGAAGATATATTAGAAACATTAAATAATTTAAAGAAAGAATATTTTGATAATTTACTAAATCATGAGGATAGTAAAACAGATTTAGATATTAAAAAACTAGATAAGATAAATGAATTATTTTTAAAAATTAAAGATAGATATTCTTATAAAAATCAAAGAGAAGTATTAAGAAATTTAGCATTGTTATACTTAATGGAAACTTATGAAAATATTGATTCAATTGATATAGAAGAGTTAGAACATAGTTACTTTGCTATGCATTTAAAAACGATTGTTATTTGGATAAATTTATTTACCCAAGAAAATATTATAGAATGTAGTTATTTAACATCATTAAGAGAAGATTTAAATGTCGAAATAGTATTAGATATGATTAAAAATATTGAATTTAAAAAGATACAGAATGATAAAGTAAAAAAATTAATTACTAATATATAATATTTACGATATCATTAAAAAATAGTAATATATAATTGGAAGAAGGAAAAGAATATGAAAGATTTAGATAGTTACATAGATACTTTATATCAAAATCAAAATATTGGAGCTGATAAAACTCAAAAGAATTTATATTCCAAAGAAAAATACTTAAGGTTATTACAAAATGTTTTATTAGTATTAAGAGATAATAAAGATGCTAGTATAGAAGAATTAAGAAATAAATTATATGAACAATCTAATTTAGAATATATGATTAGAGATTTCTTTTTAGATTTAAAAAATGCTCCGGGAGCTGTAATTAGTTATGGTACTAAAAATTATCAGGAAACAATTACTATTGGTAATAAGCAAGAAGTAATAATGGAAAATGGTACATTAGTACTCAAGAAGGAAATAATGAGTGAAGATGCTATTTTTGATTTAGCATCTACTACTAAGATGTATACTTCTATTTGTATTTTAAAATTAGTTCAAGATAATCTCTTAAAATTAGATGATGAATTAGTTAAGTATGTTCCAGAATTTAAATATTTAAATGGAGTAACTATTTTGGATTTATTAACCTTTGAACCTCTAGAAACACCTGAAAAAATTGATAGTACTGAAGATAGAAACGAAGCCGAGCATATCTTATTTCAAGCTACAAGACGAGAATCTAACGGAACTGGTATATATAATGATATAGCACCTATGGCTTTGAAATATGTAATAGAGAATATTACAGGAATGAAATATTATGATTTTTTAAAACAAGAAGTACTAGATAAAATTAATATGAATGATACTTTAGTAAATATTCCTAAGGAAAAAATAGATAGAGTATCTAATGGTAATTATGATGGAAGATATGATAAACACGGAAATCTTATTATTAGAACCAAAGCCCTTAAAGGAATTGCAACTGATGATAAAGCAAGAATTTTAGGGCAACCCGAGGGAAATTTATCGGGTCATGCAGGCTTATTTTCAACAGTAAGTGATATGACTAAACTTGCAAGAGCCTTGATAGAAAATAAAATTCTAAATTTAGAAATTCGAGATGAAATGGCTAAAAATAGACGAGGCTATGCATTTATTAAGCCAGATGGTACCAAAAATTATGCTCAATACTTTGGTATGCTTGTTTATTCTAAAAATCCAATTTTAGCAAGTAGCGAAGTGAGACACTTTTTAAGTGGGAAAAGTTTTGCAGCAGCTGGATGGAGTGGAACTCAAACCACTATTGATCCAATTAATAATCTTAATTTTACATTACTTAGTAATAGAAGTCATAATAGGATGACATATATCGATCCAAGTCAAAGATGGAGAATTATTCAAAATGATGTATTAGGCTATAGAAGTATAATATTACCAAATGGATATGAGATGATGGATGCAACTCGTTATGCTTTTGATAGAGATGAGGTTATAAATCATTGCATAGAACTAGCACTAGAGTATAAAATGCTCGAAGAAATAACTGAATATAGTAAAAATAATGATGATATTATAGAAAATCATAAGTCAATTAAATAAAATATGAAGTGATAAGATATCTTGTCATTTCTTTTATTTAAGTATATAATATTGATATAAAGACGGGAGGGTGTTTATGAGATTTTATAATACTTTAACGAGAAAAATAGAAGAATTTATTCCTAATAAAGAGAAAATAGTTAACTTATATACATGTGGACCAACAGTTTATCATTTTGCTCATATTGGAAACTTAAGAACATATATAGAAGAAGATGTTTTAGAAAAGACACTTGTGTATCTTGGTTATCAAGTTAATCGAGTTATGAATATCACAGATGTTGGACATTTAACAAGTGATGCTGATACTGGGGAAGATAAGATGTTAAAAGGAGCAAAACGGGAAAATAAATCGGTTTTAGACATAGCTAAGTTTTATACAGATTGTTTTTTTCAAGATTGTGATGATTTAAATATCAAAAAGCCTGAAACTGTTGTACCAGCAACAACTGAAATAGATGAATATATTAAAATAATTAGTAAATTACTTCTTGAAGGCTTTGCTTATATTGCAGATGGTAATGTTTATTTTGATACATCTAAATTAAAAGATTATTATGTATTAACCAATCATAATGAAGAAGATTTAATGGTTGGAGTAAGAGATTCGGTTTCAGAAGATTTAAATAAAAAGAATAAAACCGATTTTGTCTTATGGTTTACTAAATCTAAGTTTGAAGATCAGGAATTAAAATGGGAATCTCCTTGGGGAGTAGGATATCCAGGATGGCATATTGAATGTTCTGGTATATCTATGAAATATTTAGGAGAATATTTAGATATTCATTGTGGTGGTGTTGATAATATTTTTCCACATCATACTAATGAAATTGCTCAAAGTGAATCTTACTTAGGTCATAAATGGTGTAATTATTGGTTTCATGTTGAACACTTAATTACCACAAATGGTAAAATGAGTAAAAGTAATGGAGAATTTTTAAAACTATCGCTTTTAAAAGAAAAAGGATATAATCCTTTAAGCTATAGATATATGGTTTTAAATAGCCATTATCAGAAACCCTTAGAATTTTCATATAAGGCACTTGATGCGTCAGAAATTGAATATAAAAAATTAAAGAATAAAATAAGTTTATTAAATAAAAATGAAGATTTAATAGATGAAGAAAGATTTAGAGAGTTTGATAATAGATTTAAAGAGTCAATTGGAAATAATCTAAACACCTCTATGGCAATTACAATCTTATATGATGTTTTAAAAAGTGATATAAATGATTATACAAAAGTTAAATTAATAGAAAAATTTGATAAAGTCTTATCACTTGATTTATTAAAAATAGAAGATATAGAAATACCTAAGGAAATTAAAGAATTAGTTGAAGAAAGAAACAATTATAAGAAAGAAAAAAAATTTCTTGAAGCAGATAGAATTCGAAATGAAGTAGAGAAACGTGGATATAAAATAATTGATACTAGAGATGGAGTAAAAATAGAAAGGATATAATTATATGTCAGAAATAGATAATCAAACAAGAGAGATAGTGGAAAGAAGTTTTATAGATTTTTATGGTATGACTATTGAAGAGTTTTGTAGATTAGAATTAGATAAGCAAGAAGAATTGATTTTAAAAGTATCTAAATTAAGAAACAAAATTAAAAATAAAGAAAGTATAAAAGAAAAGATAAAAAGTATATTTAAAAAATAATAGGAGGAAAATATGAATTATTATGGATATGGATTTGATTATACTTATGTATTAGTAATTATAGGATTTTTAATAACTTTAATTGCTCAATTATATATTAAAAGTTCTTATAGTAAATATAAAAAAATAAATACAAAATCAGGACTTGATGGATATGAGGTTGCAAGAAGAATATTAAATAGTAACGGGTTAAATAATATTGATATAGTGGAAACTGAAGGAGAATTAAGTGATCATTATGATCCTAGTCGTAAGGTAGTAAGACTATCAACTGATGTATATCATGGAAAAAGTATTGCTTCATCTAGTATAGCAGCTCATGAATGTGGACATGCTGTTCAAGATAAGGAAGGATATTTCTTTTTAAGATTTAGAAGTGCTATGGTACCTTTTGCTAATATTTCATCCAAAATTGGTTATATAGCAGTAGTTATTGGTTTAGTTGCTGGTATTACTAATTTAATTTGGATAGGTATAGCTCTTGAAATGGTAATTTTATTATTTCAAATTATTACTTTACCAGTTGAAATAAATGCTTCTAATCGTGCAGCTAAATTTTTAGCTTTAGAAGCATTAGTTGAAAAAAGTGAACAAACTGGTAGCAAAAAAATGTTAAATGCTGCTGCTTTAACATATGTTGCAAGTGTTTTATCAACATTACTTTCTGTTTTAAGATTAGTCTTAATTGCAAGTAATAGAAATAGAAGAAGATAATGAAAACAATAGAAATAAATAGTATAGTTTTAGCCTATCTTGGAGATTCTGTTTATGAAAACTATGTTAGATTATATTTAATTAAAAAAGGAATAAATCATGTTAAAGATTTACAAGAAAAATCTTTAGAATATGTTAGTGCTAAAAGTCAAGCTAGAATCCTTAAAGAATTAATTAATGAAAATTTCTTTAGTAATAAAGAAATTGAAATAATAAAAAGAGCCAGAAATACTAAAACCAATTCCCATCCTAAAAATACTGACATAATAACTTATAAAGAAGCAACATCACTTGAAGCCTTAATCGGATATTTAAAACTGGAAAATAATATAGAAAGGATAGAAGAATTAATGAATAAAATATTAAAAAATTAATTCTTTTTTTAAAATATGATAGTAAGTGGAAGAAATAATGTTAAAGAAATTTTAAAAAATTTTAAAGAAAAAAATATAATAAAAAAGGTAATTTGTACTAAAAACTTTAATGAAAAAGATATTTTGTCTTTAGTTGAAAAAATGAATTTGCCTTTAGAATTTAAAGAAAAGTTTGAATTGGATAGACTTGCAAAAAATAATCATCAAGGTATAATAATGATTACTAGTGATTTTAATTATCTATCACTTGATGAATTACTTAGAACTAATCCTTCTAAATTAATTATTCTTGATCATTTAGAAGATCCTCATAATTTGGGAGCTATTATTAGAACCGTTGAGGCTAGTGGAGTTAATGGTATTATTATTCCTAAAAATAGAACGGTCAGTGTCAATGAAACGGTTATGAAAACCAGTGTTGGATCCTTATTTAATGTAAATATTTGTCAAGTTACTAACCTTAATCAGACCATTAAAACACTTAAAAAGAAGGGATTTTGGATAATAGGAACCGATATGGATGGTGAGAATTATCAAAGTGTCAAATATCCTGACAAGTCAGTGTTAATTATAGGTAGTGAAGGCTTTGGAATTTCTAGACTAGTTAGAGAATCATGTGATTATATAGTTAAAATCCCTATGAATGGAAAAATAAATAGTCTAAATGCCTCAGTTGCAGCAGGTATTATGATATATGAACTAATTAGAAAGTAGGGAATTATGTATAAAGAAATAAATGACAGTGAAGTTTTATATATGATAAATGACAGTGATGATAGTTTAGAATTAATGCTTGAAAGATATAAACCCATTATTAATAAAATATGTTATAAATATGAAAAAATAGGTAAAAAAGTAGGATATGAATTAGAAGATTTAGTTCAAATATCTAATATATCTTTAATAAATGCTATTAAATATTATAAAGATAATAGAAATACCCTGTTTTATACCTTTGCAATTAATTGTATTGAGAATAATATTAGAACTTCTTTAAGAGCTCAGCAAACTGATAAACAAATGATTTTAAATAAATCCTTATCAATTGATCAAGTAATTCCAGGAACTGATGTAACATTACTAGATCTAATTGAAGATAAAAATATATTTGATCCTATTGATTATTTAATATTTGAAGAAAAACAAGAAAAATATAAAAACTTTATTAATAATTTACCATTTGAAATAGCTGTTGTTTATGAAATGAAAAATGAAGGTTTTACAACTAGTGAAATAGCTGATTTAATGAAGATGGATAAGATGACTATTTATAATGCATTTAAATATGCTAGAAATAAAATGTGTTTAGAATAATTAATATGTCTAAAAAGAGTAAAAATATTTAAAATTAAGAATGTTTATGATAAAATATAGAACGTGAGGTTGATTATGAAAAAGAAAGAATATCAAAAAAGATTAGCAAAAGAAAAGAAAGATATGAAAGAATATAGAGAATCTAATCATGGAATAAGTGTAAAATCATTTGTTATTATCGCTGTTTGTGTTATAGGTTTTGTTTTATTAATGCTTGTATTTACCAAAATTAAAACTGGAGAATGGAATTTATTTACCAGAGAAAATTCTATTACTTATAGTGCTGAGGTGCAATCAATAAAGATTTTATGTGGAAGTCTTTTAAATCGAGAAGATTCTGAATATTATGTTTTAGCATATGAAATGAATGAAGATAATGCAATGCTATATGAATCTATTATTGAAAAATATAATAATGCTACCAATAAACTTCCTATATATAAAATAGATTTAGGAAATAGTAGAAATAATATTTGTCGTGCTGATACTGCTAATATTACCAGTGATTTAGCTAGTTTAAAACTTTCTGTTCCAACTTTAATTAAAGTAAGTGATGGAAAAGTAATAGAAAATTATACTGATTATAATTCTATAAAAAATATTTTATTTTCTTATGTAGATTAATGTCAATTAATCTTTTTTTTAAAATATTTTATTATATAATTAAAGTAGGAAGAGGTGTAGGAAATGCCATTATTTACTGTTAATAATTTAAATTATAATATAGATGATAAAATTTTTTTTAAAGAATTTAATTTAGGAATAGAAGAACAAGAATTTGTAAGTATAATAGCGCCTAATCAAAGTGGAAAAACTATGTTAACAAAACTTTTATGTGCAATTATTCCAACTTATGATATGTTTATTTTAAATGATATTTCTTTAAATAAAGAAAATGTTTTAGAATATATAGAAGAGATAGGAATAGTAACTAATGATATTAAAAAGCCTTTTTTATATAAAAAAGTTCGCGAAGAATTAGAATATCCATTAGAAAATTTAGGTTATAGTAATTATAAAATAAATAGACTAATTAATAATATAAGTGAATTTTTTGAAATAGAAGATTTATTAAATAAAAATATTGATAGTTTAAGTCAAAGTGATCAAAGTAAATTATTAATTATATTAGCTTTAGTTCATAAACCGAAGCTATTAGTTTTAGATGATGCCTTTAATAATATGGATGAAGATACTAGAGAATTTATGTTAAAAAGACTTTATAATTTAACAGAAAATGGATTAACAGTTTTAAATATAACTAGTAATTTAAATACTATTTATAAAAGTGATAGAATATTAGTTATGAAAGATTTTAAAATAGAAAAAGAAGGAAGTGTAGAAGAAATATTAAAGCAAGACTCTTATTTAACTAAAATAGGCTTAAGTATTCCAATTGTTGTTGAATTGTCTTTAAAACTTATGTCTTATGACTTATTAGATAAAATATATTTTAATATGGAAGAATTGGAGAGTAGTTTATGGTAGTAAATTTAAAAGATGTAAGTATAGAATTTAATAATAAAGAAATAACAGGTGTTATTGATAAAGATAATATTTTATATAAAGAAAGTATTAAAGATGAATTAAACAATAACAAGTATTTAATTAGTTATATAAATTATAAAGATTTTTTAACCAAAACTATAAGTGATGAATTTTATCTTTCAAAACATATTACTAAAGATAAAGACAACTATATCGAAAAAATAGTATCATGTTTAGAAATGGTTGGTTTATCAAGTGATTATTTAGAAAAAGATATACCAACTTTATCAAATTCTGAAAAAATTTTGCTAGAACTAGCAACTTCATTAATAACAAATCCCGATGTAATAATATTTAATAATATTTTTAATAATTTAGATAGAAAAAACAAACAATTAATTAAAAAAATACTTTTAGAATTAAAAAAGAAATATGAAAAAACAATTATAATAATAGATAATAATATAAATATTTTATATGAAATGTGTACCTCATTAGTAATATTTGAAAACAATAATTTATTAATATATGATAAAGTTAGTAATGTTTTTAAAGATATTGACTTTTTAATAGATAATAATATTGAAATACCAGATTTAATAAAGTTTAGTTTGATTGCAGGTGGATATGGGAAAAAAATTAATTATTATAATAATATAAATGATTTAATTAAGGATGTGTATAGAAATGCTAGATAGAATAAGAGATAAGTTAGAGGAATTTAATATATATGACTTAAATAATTTTGTAGTGATATTATCATTTATAATATTTATTATTAGTTTATATTTTGTTAGTAATGTCTATTTAATTATAATAATCTATTTATTTGTTTTATATTTGGCAAGATACTATGAGAAACCTATAATTAAATTTGTTTCTAGTTTATTGCCAATTATAATATTTGGATATTTTTTAATTCATTTTATAAATTTTGTTTTTATTGAAAAAGAAACCTTTAAAACGTTTAGAATTATAATTAAAGTATTATTACTAATAGATTATATTAGTATTTTATATTATTATTTTAAAACTAAAGCTATTAAAATTAAAAATATTTCAAAAAGAAATAAAAAGAAATATACTTTTAAAGAATTAAGAAAGAGAAAAGAAGATAAATTTAGAGAGAAAGTTAATAATGAAGTTGAAGCTTATTTAGAAGATAATAATATATCTATGGATAGTGATTATTTTAAAGTAATTGAAAATAATATTGATAATAAAGTTAAAAATGATTTAGAAGAATATGTTTGGATTAAATATTTAAGATTTTATAAAAATAAAAAATATAATTATAAGAATAATTTTAATGTATTTAATTTGTTGTTTTTATTAATTCATGTTATAATACTAATACTGGTTTTGATTGTGAGGTAATAGTATGCGTTATTTAATAACTTTCTCTTATGATGGAACAAATTTTCATGGATTTGAAAGTCAACCTAAATATAGAACTATTGAAAATGAAATTAATAAAGTTTTAAAATACATTAATAATAATAAGAGTACTAAAATAGTTGCTAGTGGTAGAACGGATAAAGGAGTTCATGCCTTTGCTCAAACGGGACATGTTGATATAGATGTTGAAATAACTCCTTATAAACTAAAAAGAGCTATGAATAGTCTATTGCCAAATGATATTCATGTTATTAATACCGAGGTTGTTGATAAAGATTTTCATGCACGATACATGGTTAAAGAAAAAGTATATGAATATAAACTTAATATGGGTGAATATAATCCAATTAAGAGAAATTATATTTACCAATTTAATAAAAAATTAGATGTTGATTTAATGAATGATGCTATTAAAGATTTTATTGGTAAACATAATTTTAAATCTTTTACGGAGAGTAAAGAAAAACGAGAAAACTATGAAAGAGAAATTTATGACGCTTATATAGATGTTCAAAATGATATTGTAACTTTTACTTTTAGAGGAAATGGTTTTATAAAATATCAAATAAGAAATATGGTAGGATTATTAATTCAAATAGGACTAGGTAAGAAAGATAAAAATTGTGTTAAAGAAATAATTGAAAAATTAGATAGAAGTCAAGGATTTAGGACAGCTCATCCTGAAGGATTATATCTTGTAAGTGTTAAATACTAATTTTATCCACAAATATGTGGATAAAATCAAAAAATAATTGACTTAGAGAAATAAAACGTTTATAATAAACTTTGAAAAAGCGAAGAACTAGAGAGTATTATATTTAGTTACTTTAAGAGAGTTAACGGTTGGTGTGAGTTAATAGGAAGAATATAAGAAGAACACTAGGGAGTATGTTTTTGAAATAATAGTAGAAAATGTCGGATAAAAATCCGTTATCAAAAAGAGATATCAAGCATTGATAAGAAGAGTGGTACCGTTTATTATTGAGCCTCTTTTGTTAATGCTTTTTATTTATATAAAGGAGGAATATATATGGATGTAAAAGACATAGTAAAAGATGTGAAAAAATATTTAGATAAGGAAGTTAAATTATCAGGTTGGGTTAGAAATCATCGTAAACAAAAAGAATTTGGATTTATTGATTTTTCAGATGGAACTAGTTTTGGAACAATTCAACTTGTTTATGATAATACTTTAGATGGATTTGATGAAATAGTAAAGATTAAAGTTGGATCAAGCATAGAAGTAGAAGGTACTGTTATTAAATCTCAAGGAAAAGGGCAAGAATTTGAAATTAAAGTTAAAAAGATTAAATTAATTGGAGATTGTCCTGATGAATATCCTATTCAACCTAAAAGACATACGAGAGAATTTTTAAGAGAACAAGCTTATCTTAGACCAAGAACAAATCTTTTTAATGCTGTATTTAGAGTAAGAAGTGTTGCAGCTATGGCAATTCATACCTATTTTCAGGAGAGGGGTTATGTATACTTTCATGCTCCATTAATTACTGCCAGTGACTGTGAAGGAGCTGGTCAAATGTTTCAAGTAACAACTCTCGATTTAGAAAGAGTTGCTAAAAGTGGAAAAGTAGATTATTCAAAAGACTTTTTTGGAAAAAGTGCAGCTTTAACTGTATCAGGTCAGCTTGAAGCCGAAACTTATGCTTTAGCTTATAAAAAAGTATACACATTTGGACCAACATTTAGAGCTGAAAACTCTAATACTAAAACCCATGCTAGTGAATTTTGGATGATTGAACCAGAAATTGCTTTCTGTGATCTTGAAGGAGTAATGGATATAGAAGAAGATATGTTAAAGTATGTTGTAAAATATGTACTTGAACACGCTAAAGAAGAAATGGAATTCTTTGATAAGTTTGTTGAAAAAGGATTACTTGATAAATTAAACAAGTTAATTAACAGTAAATTTACTAGAATTAGTCATCATGATGTTATAACTATATTAAAAGAAGCCAAAGTTAAATGGGAGTTTGAACCAGAATATGGGGAAGATATAGCTAAAGAACATGAAAAATATATTACCGAATACTTTAATGGACCAGTTTTTATTAAAGATTGGCCAAAAGATATAAAGGCTTTTTATATGAAGTTAAATCCTGATGGAGAAACAGTTGCAGCTGTTGACTTAGAAGTATCAGGAGCAGGAGAATTAATAGGTGGTTCTGAAAGAGAAGCTGATTATGATAAACTCATAAAGAGAATGAAAGAAATGGGTGTACCAGTTGAAGGAATGGAATGGTATTTAAATTTAAGAAAATTTGGAGGATGTTATCATTCAGGATTCGGTATGGGATTTGAAAGATTGTTAATTTATCTAACTGGAGTTGAAAATATAAGAGATGTAATTCCATATCCAAGAACACCAGGTAACTGTGATTATTAAAAAATAAAATAACTAAAGATTATATTCTTTAGTTATTTTTTATAACCACAATTAGGACAATATAGATAATTAATTTTGGTACCACATTTTGGACAAAATGAACCATGCATATTACGTTTATCTATATCAATTAGTTTTTTAATTCTGGTTGCAGAATAAATTAATAAAATAATTAAGAAAATTATATCAATTAATATTAATAAGATGTTGCCAGTAAAAACTAATATATCATAAGTACCATGTAATAAAACAGGTATTAATAGTCCTAGAGTAATATTTTTCTTTTTCTTTTTAATCTTACTTAAATATAAGAAATATCCCATAATAACTTGAAATGAAATATGAGCAGGAACGGCAGTAAAACATCTTATTATTGCTGTGTTTATATTAGGATTTCCTAATATATAAATTATATTTTCAAAACAAGCAAATCCAAGTCCAACCAATACTGAATATAAAATAATATCGTAAGCTTGATCAAATTCACGAGAATTATAACTTATTTTATAGATCATTAATAACTTAGCTAATTCTTCAATTAAAGCAATAAAAATATAAGAATAAAATATTAAAATAAATAAATTATCTATTTCATTAAGATTAGTAAAACTTGGAAATAAAATTAAACCAATAATTGATATAAATACAACTATTATTCCTGAAAATATTCCGGATATAAATAAACTATTTATAATTTTTTGGGGTTCTTTAATAGTATCTTTTTTATAAAAATAATATCCTAGTAATATAGTTGGTATTACTGATATTAAGATTGCTATTATCAATGTAATTTCTTTCATAACTACCTACCTTAATTTAAGAATAGCATAGATTAATTAATTAGTAAATAAAAGAATTTTGAAAAAATGTAAAGAAAAAGACTAAAATTAATTTAGTCTTAAATAATTATGGATTTAATCTATTTGGTCCTCTAAATAAGAACATTGATTCTTTAATAGTTGGGATATTTAACATTAGCATAGTTAATCTATCTAATCCTATAGCAAATCCACCATGAGGAGGACAACCATATTTAAAGAATTCTAAATAGAATTTAACATCTTCATCTAACCCTTTTTCTTTAGCATTTTTAACAATTTGTTCATATCTATGCTCACGTTCAGCGCCCGTTGTTATTTCTATACCATTCCAAATTAAATCATATCCAAGTAATTTTCCATTTTCATCTCTCATATGATAGAAAGCTCTTTTTTCAGCTGGAAAATCAACAACAAATATAAATTCATGATTAAATTTATCTTTAGCAAGACGCTTACATAACTTTTCAGCTTCGGTTGTTAAATCTACTTTTTCTTCTTCCTTAACTTTATAATTATATCTTTCTTCTAATTCTTTATAAATATCACTTAAAGTCATACATGGAAATGGTAATGTAGGAATATTAATATCAACATCAAATACTCTTTTAATTTCATCTCCCAATTCTTCTTTTAACTTAGTAAAAGCATATACAATCATTTCAGATTCAAGTTGCATAACATCTTCATAACTATTTATATAAGCAAATTCTACATCAAAACTAGTAAATTCGGTTGCATGTTTTGATGTATTAGAATTTTCAGCTCTAAAGCAAGGAGCAACTTCAAATACTCGATCAAATCCAGAAGCTATAGCCATTTGTTTATAGAACTGAGGGCTTTGAGCAAGATAAGCTTTTCGATCAAAATATTTTACTTCAAATACTTCACTTCCCGATTCACTTGCAGCTCCAATTAATTTTGGAGTATGAATTTCTGTAAAATTATTATTATACAAATATTCTCTTAAAAATCTTGTTAAAGTACTTTGAACTTTAAAAATCATTTTATTACGTTCATTTCTTAAATCAATAAATCTATAATCAAGTCTAGTATCAAGGTTAACGTTATTTAAATCATTATAATTAAATGGTTTTTCTTCTTCACTTAAACTGGTAATTTCAATTTTTTCAGGAATTAATTCCATTCCACCCATTTTAACTTTAGGAGCTTCTTTTAAAATGCCTTTAACTTTAAGGGTACTATCAATGGTTAAACCATTAACTATTTCTACTAATTCTTTATTTTCATCATTTTTTTCAATAGTCATTTGTACTTTTCCAGTTGAGTCTTTTAAAATAACAAATTGTACCCATTGTAAATTTCTAATATTATCGATAGTTGCTTGAAGTTCAATATTTTGTTCATAGTAATTCTTTAAATCTTTAATCATTATTTTGTTCATAAACACTCCTTTAAAATCTTTTAATTTATTTATTAAAATCTCTTAATATTATAAAACTTTTTATTTTTCTTTTCAATATTTTTTAGGGATTTAAGATAAATAAGTTGATTAATTATAAAAAATATGATATTTTATAAGCAAAGAAAAATAGTTCAAGAGGTGGATATATGAAAAAAGTATTAACAGGATTACAACCAAGTGGAGAATTAACTTTAGGTAACTATATAGGTGCAATTAGACAAATATTAAAATATCAAGAGGAGTATGAAAGTTTTATTTTTGTTGCTGATATGCATGCAATTACTGTACCTCAAGATCCTATTAAACTAAGAGAAAATATTAGAAGTTTACTTGCAATTTATTTAGCATGTGGCGTTGATCCAAAGAAAAATACCATATTTTTACAATCTGAAAATGTATATCATGCTAATGTATCTTGGATACTTGAATGTTTAACTCCTTATGGAGAACTTGGTAGAATGACTCAATTTAAAGATAAAAAAGAAAAAAATGCTAATTTTGGAGCTGGACTTTTAACTTATCCTGTTTTAATGGCTAGTGATATACTTCTATATGATATTGATTATGTTCCGGTTGGGCGCGATCAAAAGCAACATGTTGAACTTGCTAGAAATATAGCTGAACGAGTTAATAAAAAATATGGTGATATTTTTAAAGTGCCAGAACCTCTTATTCCAACCGAGGGAGCGAAAATAGCGGATTTAGTTGATCCAACTAAAAAGATGAGTAAATCTAGTGAAAATCCTAAAGGTGTTATATATTTGTTAGATGATGAGAGAATTATTCGTAAAAAGATAATGTCAGCAACAACTGATTCAGAGACGAGAGTAGTATTTGATCCAGAAAATAAACCAGGAATAAGTAATTTAATAAATATTTATACAAGTTTATCTAATTTAAGTATTAAAGATATTGAAGAAAAATATAAAGATTCTAACTATGGATCATTTAAAAGTGATGTTGCAGACATAATTATAAATACTTTAATTCCTATTCAAGAAAGATATTATAAGTTATTAGAAAATAATGAAATAGATAAAATATTAGATGAAGGACTTAAAAAAACATCTACTATTGCTAAAGAAAAATATGAATCGTTAAAAGAAAAAGTTGGTTTACATAGATAGTAAATCAACTTTTATAATTAAAATATTCCAATTATTTCATCATTAATAACATCAATGTTATAATAATTTGCATTTTGAACTAATCCTGGCATTGTTAATACATTACCCATTAAAATAGTTATAAAACCTGAACCATTGTTTATTTTATAACCTGTAACAGTCATAGTAAAATCTTTAGGATATCCTAGTACTTTAGGATTATCGGTTATAGAACTAGGAGTTTTTGATATACATATTCTAAAATTCTTATACTTGGAATTGAGATTTTTCAATTCTTCTTTAATGTTATCATTATAAATAATTTCTTTAGCTCCAAACATATTTTTACAATATTTTTCAACCTTAGTAATTATATCATCATCATCTTCATAAATATTATATCTTTTTTTATTCTCTCGATTAGAATATTTGACAATAGTTTCAGCAATTTTTTTAGTATTTTTACTTCCGTTTTTATACATATTACTAATTAACATCTCGGTATTTAAACTCTTACATAATTTTTTTATGAGTTTAATTTCCTCATCTGTATCATCTGCAAATTTATTTAAAATAACTAATAAATTATCAGTGAATTTTTGCATATTTTTAATATGATATTCAAGATTTCCTATACCTTTATTAATATCACCTTCTCCATGATGTTTTAAACTTCTAATGGTTGCATTTAAAACAATTAAATCAGGATACAGGTTATTTAATTTACATTTAATATCTAAAAATTTTAAAGCTCCCATATCACTTCCAAAACCAGCCTCAGTTATTACGTAATCAGAAAGAGCTAGTCCTAATTTAGTTGCAATGATAGAATTACATCCATGGGCAATATTAGCAAATGGTCCTCCGTGAATTATAGCCGGATTGTTTTCTAAAGTTTGAACAAGATTAGGTTTTAAAGCATCTTTTAGTAAAGCCAAAACCGCTCCAACTCCACCTATATCTTTTAAGAAAATATCTTTATTATCAAAACTTTTACCAATTAAAATATTATTTAGTTTTTCTTTTAGGTCATTTATATCCTGTGCTAAAGTAAAGATGGCCATGATTTCACTGGCAGCTGTTATAGTAAAGTGATCATTTCTTAAATTAGTTGAAATATTTCTTAGAGATCGATCATTTATATCCATACATCTTGTAAAATAAACATTCTTAATACCTAATTTATTACCTTGAAAGATGTGATTATCAATCATAGCTGAGATTAAGTTGTTAGCACTAGTAATAGCATGAAAGTCTCCAGTAAAATGTAAATTGATATTATTCATAGGAGCAACTTGACTCATACCTCCACCGGTTGCACCACCTTTATTACCAAATACAGGACCTAAAGATGGTTCTCTTAAAACAACACAAGAATTATAACCATTTTTATTTAATGCATCTGTAAGTCCTATAGCAAGAGTAGTTTTACCTTCACCGTAAGGTGTTGGATTAGTAGATGTTACTAAAATTAGTTTTCCTTTAGTACTATTAACGTTTATATTATCAATTTTAGCCATATATTTTCCATATGGAAGAATATTTTCTTCTTTAAGTCTAAGTTTTTTAGCAACTTCTGTAATAGGAAGCAATTTTTTAGTTTTACTAATTTCATAATCTGTCATTTAATCACCTCTATAAAATTATATCATGTATTAAAATTTAATTATATTTAATTTACAAAAAAAATAACATATTTATTTTTAAAAAAATAATTTATAATAATAATTAAAATACTAGAAATTATTTTTAATATTTAGTATACTACTACTATAATAGATAATAAATTATGAAAAGAGATGATATATAATGATCTTGAAAAATATATTAAATTCAAAGATGGTCTGGATATGTTTAATAGGAATAATAACTGTATTAATAATAGTATTATGTATTCCTAGTAAAACAAATGATACTTCATACGCAGAAAAAGAAAAACCAGAAGAAACAGAAGAAACGGAAGAAGAAATAATATTTGAATTAAAAGGATTAGAAGAAGTAACAATATATGTAGGAGAAGAGTATGAAGAATTGGGAGTAAAAGCCT
>JAFXOW010000030.1 GCA_017528315.1 Bacilli bacterium | reverse complement strand
GTCTCTGGAACATTTAATGAAGATGGAGATACTAACACAGATGGAGTTATATTCTCAAAATCAGATATAACTTTAAATGGAACAGCAACTCTAACAATTAATTCAACTGATAATGGAGTTGTTTCAAAAGATGATTTAAAAGTAACTGGAGGAACTTATAATATAACTGCAACATCAAAAGGACTTCAAGCTAATGATTCTATTCGTATTGCTGATGGAACATTAGTAATAAAAGCTGGAACAGATGGACTACACGCTGAATATGATGAAGATGATTCAGTAGGCTATGTATATATATCAGGAGGAAATATTTCTATTAATGCAGGAGATGATGGAATCCATGCTACTACTATAGCTCAATTTGAAGGTGGTACAATTAATATTACAGCAGGAGAAGGAATTGAAGGAACTTATATTTTAATAAACAATGGAACAATTAATATTAAAGCAACAGATGATGGAATTAATGCTGCCAATAAATCTTCAAAATATTCAATTAAAGTTGAAATAAATGGTGGAACTATAACTATTGATATGGGACAAGGAGATACCGATGCGATTGATTCAAATGGCGATTTATTAATTACAGGAGGAACAATAACAATAAATGCACAATCACCATTTGACTATGATGGAACCGGTAGTAAAACAGGAGGAAAAATTATTGTAAATGGAAGTGAAACAGATACTCTATCTAATCAAATGATGGGAGGAGGAATGAGAGGAAATAATGGTAGAAGAAGATAAGAATAAAAAACATAATAAAAAAGAAATTAAAGAAGATACTATGGAGAAGGAAAAAACGGTCATCTTTATAAAAGAAAAATTTATGATTTTTATAATTGGATTTTTAATAGGTGCAATTGTTGCAACAAGTGGATGTATAATTTATAACAAAATAACAGCAAAAAACAACACACCCAATGCTATACAAAACAATTGGAATAATAATCAACCACCTGGAACGAATGATCATAGAAATAAAAGAAATAATCCAAACATGAATGAAGAAACTCAAGGTGAAAATCCACCTGAAATAGAGGGACAAGAACAAAATGATAAACAAAGAAAAAAAGACAAAAACAATAATCAACAAAATCATATGTCAGAATCAGATAATCAAAACAAGAATAGTAATTAAGTAAAAATATTTAATAAAAAAGAAATCTTAAATAATCAAAATATTAAGATATTACGATTTGCCATATGTCCAGGTAACCTTTATTAATAATAGTAATATTACAATTTGCAACACTATATAAATGATATAAAAAAAGACGGAATTATACTAAATTTTGTCTTTTTTATGGTATAATTTTATTGATTTATTAAAAAGGAGTTGATCCAAATGAATGAAGAAAAAGGGTTTATAGTAACTTTTGAAAAAATCTTTTATTTATAAGGCTTTGCAAGAATTAACTTCTTACATGTTTATGATAAAATATAGTAAAAATTAATATAAAATAGTCAAAAATACCTAAAATATGCTAAAAATTGTATAGGAATTAAGGTATTGATTACAGGACAATAACCACATAAAAGGGGATGAGAAAATGAATAATGAAAAGTTGATGAAAAACAAGATATAGTCTTTTATAATGATGATGATGGTAATTTTAATGTAGAAGTCTTAGTTAAAGATGAAGATGTATGGTTAAATACAAAAGCATTATCTGAATTATTTAAAATAGATAGATCTGGTATAATAAAACACATTAATGATATTTATAAAGATGATGAATTATCTAAAGATTCAACTTATGCAAAAATTGCACAAGTTCAAAAAGAAGGAAACAGAAATGTTTCACGAAATATTGATTATTATAATTTAGATATGATTATTTCTTTAGGTTTTAGAGTTAACTCTAAAACAGCTATTAAATTTAGAACTTGGGCAAACAAATTATTAAAAGAATATATTACTAAAGGTTATAATTTAAATGAGGAAAGATTTTTAAGAGCTAATAAAAGTGATATTGAGTATTTTGATGAATTATTAGAAAAAATTAAATTAATTAGAACTAGCGAAAGAATGTTTTATCAAAAAATTACTGATATATTTGTTGAATGTTCTATTGACTATGTTAAAGATAGTGAAGAAGCATCTACATTTTATAAAACAATTTAAAATAAATTTCATTATGCAATAACTCATCAAACCGCAGCAGGAATAGTTTATCATAAAGCAGATTCGACTAAAGAACACATGAATTTAACATCTTGGAAAAATTCTCCTAATGGTAAAATATTAAAAAGTGATGTTATAGTTGCTAAAAATTATTTAAATAAACAAGAACTTGAAGAACTAAATGATTTAGTTAATATGTATCTTGATATTGCTGAAAATAGAGCTAAAAGACATATTCCAATGAAGATGAAAGATTGGATTACATCTTTAGAAGACATATTTAAAATTAACTTTTATGATAATTTAACTAATAAAGGTAGTATCAGTCATGAGAAAGCTATAGAAAAAGCAGAAAAGGAATATGAAAAATATAAAATAGTTCAAGATAGAAGCTATGTTTCTGATTTTGATAAATTGTTATTAGAAACCAAAAATATAAAAAGTGGTGATAATAATGAATGAAAATAAAACTAATATAAACTGGTTGGCTTGTATTTATGCCGTGTATTACTTAAACCCTTATAAAATAGGGGGTTCTAAGAAATGAGATCTTGCAAGTTTTAATAAAAAATAAAGAAAAATTATAAAAAATAGGGTAAAATATACTCATTTTTGAGAAGAATTAGGGTATTGACTTGTAACACTCTGACACTTTTTTTCAGGCACATTTTATATTTGTTTTTTATGTAATAAATATTATGGTTATTAATCAGAATATAGTAATTTTACGATTATTTTTCAATTTTAATTTGACTATAAAAAATTGAAAAAATATGTTACAATGTAATTGTTAAAACATCTTGTATTATTTTCAACAATAAAATTGTATAGAAAGGAATATGTTTATGGAAAAAGAAAAGAAAGAAAAAACAAATGAATTAGAAAAGAAAGTTAGTACATTAACAATGTGCATGGTTGTTATGGGAGTACTAGTATTATCATTAGGAGGATACCTAGTATATGATAAAGTAGGAAACAAAAGTAATACTGAAGGGACTATCAGAACGGTTCCCAACAGAAGTGCCTTTGCTGGACAATGTGGTATGATTGATATTGATCGTGGTGTTGTTAGAATTGTTAATGATGGAGTTCCTGTATATGATGATAGACATAATCAAATAGATACATTAAATAGAGGCGACGAGTTGTATCAATGTCAAACAGATAGTGCTAGCGCAGAAAAAACAAGATGTAAATTGTATATTAGATTAAATACAGATAAGTTCGAACAAGGCTACTTTAATGTAGAAAACTCTGGTTATTGTCGTAACTTTATATATTTATATTAAAATGAAATATCAAGTTTTTGAAGTGAACTTATTTAGTAAGTATTACAACTATTTGTCAATTTTAATCTAACTATTAAAAATTAAAAAATATGCTATAATGTAATTGTTAAAACATCTAGTATTGTTTACAACAATAAAACTTTATAGAAAGGAATATGTTTATGGAAAAAGAAAAGAAAGAAAAAACAAATGAATTAGAAAAGAAAGTTAGTACATTAACAATGTGTGTAGTAGTTATGGGAGTACTAGTATTATCATTAGGAGGCTACCTTCTATATGATAAAGTAGGAAGCAAAAGTAATGCCGAAGGAAGTTCTATAAAGATTCCCACTTCTTCTGGTAGCGACCACCAATTTCAATATTGTGGATTGACTGGTAATACATCATCTACTAATTCTATTGTAAGAATAATTAGAAATGATGTAATTGCACGTGATGCTAATAACCAAAATATTGTTTTAAACAAAGGCGATGAATTATATGATTGTTATTCGACAGCAGATGATATAACTTGTAAATCATATATTAGGCTAAATACTGATAAATTTATAGATGGTACATTTATTGTTGATTATAACAATTGCAAGAATTATGTATATTTAAAATAGTTTTAAAATTATAAGGAGTATATTTATGGAAAAAGAAAAAAAGAAAAAAACAATAATAATTTGTGGAAGCATAATACTTGGTATTTGCTTAATTGTTGGCTTAGCATTTTTATTAGCTAATACAAACGGCCCATTAATAGGTACAACAGGAATATCTGATAACAATACCGGTAATGTTGAACTGGTTGGCACTAGGAAAGAGGGTAGTACTTTTTATATAACGACTAGGGTAGGAACAAGTACATCAAACAATTCTGTCAAAGATTTTATTACTAGCGATAAAAATTATAATGATATATATCCTGGAGCAATTGTAGAGGCAAGTACATCAACTGTTTCTGCAAACCAAAAATTAATTGATGAGGGCAATATTTCTAGGGACAAATTAGGTATAAATGTTAATGTAAAAGGGGAATCAACATTTGATCTTAATATTAAAAATCCAAATAGAGAAACAATTGAAAACTATATAAGAAAGGAACTAAAGAGTCATACTGGTACGGCTGAAACAACTGTTAGAAATACACTAGTTAATAATCAAAAACAACTAGCTAATGAACTAGGTTTAACTGATGATTATAGGATAGACTACAAGGCTATTCAAACTGGAAACAAAAATTATATGATTGCAGTTTTTGATCAAGTATATTATTCAGTAAAAGCAGAATTTCAAAAAGATATTACTATTAATGGAGTAGATTCTAGTAATAATCAACTTGCTGAAATTACTGATGTAGATTATGGGCGTAGAGTAATAGTTATGTTTACAATTTCAACAACTTATTCTATGAATCCTATAGAAGAATGGAAAGCATCTCTTACCACTACCGGCTTTAAAGATTTAAAAGACTTAAAGAATGCTGCTGTAACAGTATATAGTATTGGTGGGTCAAGTGATGACTATAAATATGAAGTTTTTAATCCTAATGATATTCAAACATTAAATAACTATATTGCAAGTGAATTAAATTATTCTAAAGATAGGGTTGCAATTCCTTTATCTTATAAAATGAATTATATTAAGGATGGATCACAAGTATATGCAAATCAATCAACAGAAAATAGTAATATAAAAGTTGAAAAAAGAGAAGGAGTTAAAATTCAATTTGACACTGCATATAATTATGATACAAATCATGCTAGATTATACGCAAAGAAAATAATTGGTGTAAATAATGATGGAAGTTATCAACTTGGACCTTGGTTATGTTTACGTGACAGTAAATCAAAAAATCAAGAATTTTATGTAGATGGAGAATATGCAGAATTTGCATTCAGCTTTGATATAACAGGTGGTAAAAAATGGCCTTATACTGATGTTTTCTGGAAAGCAAGTCAACCTGCCCCTAAAGATATCTATATTGAATGGGGTGGAGGTTCTTATACACCTTGGATTGAAATAACGGTAGATGGAAATAGAGTAGTAGATATTTCAAATCTTGATAGCCATAGCAAAGATAAATTTGAATAGTTTCATATATAAACAAAGATAATGTTAAATACGATATATGTCAAAGAGCAATAAAAAAGAACCAATTTTTGAATTTGGTTCTTTTCTATTGCTAATTATTTTGTTGTTTTCTATAAAAGAATATAAGTGGTATGTAAGTATTAATTGGAAGTATGACTCCTAAATATTGGAAATTAGACATTACTAGTGAATTATATATTGCATGATATGTTATAGCAAGCATTAATAGAGCTAGTGTTCCAGTATAGAATAATTTCTTTTTCTTTTTAACAAATGATATGCCAATTCCTACCATTGCTGTACAAATGCTATGCATTAGTCCTGCTCCAAGGCCACGAATAATAGCCCATGGGATATCTATGTTAGATGAGTAATATGATACATTTTGAGTTAGCATATAAATGTTTTCCATAATGGCAAATCCTAGTCCTACAGCAAATGCACATTGTACAATTTTTTGTCTATCGTTAGTAAAACATAATGCAAAGATAAGAATTGGTACTCCTTTAATTAATTCCTCTGCTATTGGAGATATAGTAGTGCAGTAATATACCATATCTTTTCCAATTAAGTTATAAAGATAAGTATTAACATATCCAATTATTAAACATACAGTCAGTCCTATTAAAATAAATTCAACTATTAATCTTGATTTCTTTTCCATTATAAATAGAGAAAGAATCATTGGTATTAAGAAACAAATATAAATAATAATATCTAGATTTTCCATTTCTCAACACCTTCTTTCAATACAGGTAATAATATTAATGTTATTATTCCTATTAGGATACAAGAAATGATATATAAAACTTTAATATCAGCATATAATCCAATTACTTCAAACATGTTTAAGAATGTATAAATAAGTACAAGTATATTATATTTTCTTATGGATTTTATGATACCTAAATCTACATCATAAATAATAATGTGTTTAAGACAATAATAAGAACATTGCATCATAAATAAAGTTGTAATGCCTTGTGCTATTAATAATTCTATGTTATTTACTTTAGTAATAAAGAATATATAAGTTAATAATACTAGAATTGGTGCTATTAAAGACATAATTCTTGTCTTTCTAAATTTTTTAGTTTTATCATCAACAAGTCCATCCATTTGTCCATAATTGGCTGAAAATAAAAACATAAATGTACCAATTATCCCGAGCATTCCTATATGAAAACCCTCATTTAAAGTACCTTTGGTTAATACACTTACTACTTGAAATAGTCTAGCAAACATCATACACAAAACACTACATGTTATTAATTTTAAATATAAAGCTTTCTTTTCTTTGAAAAAATGATGAATCCCATAAATACTTCCTATAAGTGAACAAACAAATATTAGTAAATTCATCCATAAAATCATTTTCATTTTTCACCTCTTTATTAAAGTTTATTAATTATAATTTCATTAGAAATTTTAACATAAATATGCTTTTTTTTCAATTGTGGTAGTTGGCTGTAAAGAAAAGTAAAAAGTTATGTTATAATAGAGATGATATATGATGTCGGAAAGAAGTGATGTAATGAGTGCATTTAAGAAATTTTTTATAGAATTTAAAAGTATATTTACAGGTGAAGATGTATTAAAAGAAAATGAAGAACATGCTAATGTTGTTGTATCAACAATAATGATTAATATATTCTTTGTAGCATTAATAATATATCTATTAACAATAGTGGGATTATTTAATGTTAATAAAGGATTTATGCTTGATGCTACTTTAAGAAGTATTTTTACATTATTAATACCAGGATTCGTTGGATTAAAACTAAAAGGAAAAGGTAAATATTTAAAATATATTTTGATTATTTGCTTAACATTATCAATTGGATCTATATATTCGATTCTAACTTACACATCAACTCTTTTATTAATTGTTCCAGTATTATTGGCAGCTAGATATTATTCAAAAAAATTTACTATATTTGTTTCTATTTTAACAATTGCTATGCTTGGTGTAGTAGAATATTTAGGAATATATTATGGACTTTTAGATTTAAACTATGTAGAACTTCCTAAAGGAACGGTTATAACAATTGATACTAATATTTTAGATGCAGTTAAAGAATTAGGATTAAATAATAGTGATATAGTTAAGTATGTAATGCTAAACTCTTACTTACCTAAATTATTTATATATGTATTTATTATTGCATTTTCATGTGTTCAAATATCTCAATCTGGAAAGAATATGTTAAAACGACAAAAAGAATTAAGTGAAGAAGGAGCAAGAATTGAATCTGAACTTAATCTAGCAAGAGGAATTCAAAACAATATGCTTCCAAGTACTTTTCCAGCATTTCCAGAACATAAAGAAATTGACATTTATGCAAAAATGATTCCTGCTAAGGAAGTTGGTGGAGACTTCTATGATATGTTTTTAATAGATGATAATCATTTAGCTGTTACGGTGGCAGATGTATCTGGTAAAGGAGTTCCTGCAGCTCTTATTATGATGATATCTAGAACATTAATTAAAAATACTGCATTAAATAAATTTAGTGTTGATGAGGTGTTTTATAAAGTTAATAATTTAATGTGTGAAGGTAATACTATCGATAGTTTTGTCACATCTTGGTTTGGAATCCTTGATTTAAAAACTGGCTACATGGAATATGTAAATGCAGGGCATAATGCACCACTTATTTATAAAAATAAAAATAAAAAAATCGAATTTATAAAGGATAAACCTAATCTAGTTTTAGCAGCAATGAACAATACAAAATATACAAAGCATGAGTTAAAACTTGAGCCAGGCGATAGATTATTCTTATATACCGATGGAGTAACAGAAGCTACAAATCTTAATAAAGAACTATATGGTAATGATAGATTACAAAACTATCTTAATAGCAATATTTCTAAATCACTAACTGATACTATTAATGGCTTAAAAATGGATATAGATAACTTTGTAGGAAAAGAAAAGCAATTTGATGATATAACAATGTTAGAACTATTATTTAAGGAGTACAAAACAAAAGAAAATAGTAAAGAATTTAAAGCAAACACTAAAGAATTAAATAATGTGATATCCTATTTAGATGATTATTTAAATAAAAATAACATATCTAAAAAGATAGTAAATCAACTAGATCTTGTTATTGAAGAATTATTTGTAAATATATGTAACTACGCATATGAAGGAAAAAGTGGATACTTTAAAATCTCATTAGAAAATAATGATAATAAAATAAT
Organism: Bacilli bacterium; assembly: GCA_017528315.1. GTDB lineage: Bacteria > Bacillota_I > Bacilli_A > RF39 > UBA660 > RUG591. The sequence goes on along the minus strand of JAFXOW010000030.1, from coordinate 14,395 downwards.
AATAACTTTAGAGGATGAAGGTATTAAATTTAATCCTCTTGAAAAAGAAGAACCTGATACTACATTATCTATTGAAGAAAGAAGTGTTGGAGGACTTGGAATATTACTTGTTAAAAAGAATTTAGATAATATTAAATATAAAAGAGAAGATAATAAAAACATTTTAATATTAGAAAAAAGTATTAAGGAGGATAAATAATGAAAATCGATACAAAAAAAGATGGTAATAGTTTATTAATTAATTTAGAAGGAAGACTTGATACTAATACTTTTCAAGATTTAGAAAAAGTAACAGATAATATAGATGGAATTAAAAAATTAACTTTTGATTTTGAAAAATTAGACTATATTTCAAGTGCTGGCTTAAGAGTATTACTAACTTGTCAAAAGAAAATGAATAATATATCAGGAACTATGATTATAAAGAATGTTAAAGAAGAAATACAAGAAGTATTTGATATGACAGGGTTTTCAGATATATTAACTATTAAATAAAATTAGTTTTTTTTAGAAAGAGGATAATATGAAAAAAATATTTAAAAAATTTCTTGTTTTAATTGTTATGTTGTTAATGATATTAACTATTAATACAAAGGTATATGCAGTAGGGAATACAAATGAGGTTGATACAAAAATCTGGGGATATGAATATGTATTTGATGGACACACAACTTATGTAAAAGAAGAAACAGGTTCAATTCAATGGAGCGTTCCAGTTACAAAAGACATTTGTTGGGTTAAAAGTGTTTATTTAAACTATGGTACATGGTATGGATTGGATAATTCAAAGGGTACATATGAAGATGGATCAATGTTTTGGGTAAGAATGATTTTTAGCGATAGTCTTGATTATAATTATTATGAACAACGTTTAGATGAGGACTATTTTACAAATGAATCGGATAGTAATTGGATTATTATATTTGGTGTAACAAAACCGGATGGCACTATTACGGAATTAGATAGTGATAAAGACTTTTTAAAAGATACAAATCTATATATTCAACTTGGTGATATATGGGATAAAGAAAAAGTGAATAATTATCTAGAAGAGATAAATCAAAAACGTATTGAATATGTCAATATTGATAAAGAAGGTATAAGAGGTGTTTTTGCAAAAGTAGGTGATTCTTCTTCATATGTTGGAACAGTATTTGGAGAAGGAAATATTTATATAATATGTGGAATAATAGTAATATTAATTGCATCATGTCTAGGTATAATTATTTATGTAAAAAAAAGAAGATTAAAAGTAAATAGCTCGGAAGATTAAGATATTACGATTTGCCATATGTCCAGGCAACCTTTATTAATAATAGTAATATTACTATTTGTAACACTATATAAATGATATAAAAAAGACGAAATTATACTAAATTTTGTCTTTTTTTATGGTATAATTTTATTGATTTATTAAAAAGGAGTTGAGTGGGATGAATGAAAATAAAACTAATATAAATTGGTTGATTACAATTAATTTAAACCCCTTTGAAAATCATTGTAAAATAAAGGGAAACTCAAAATAACATCTTACATGTTTTGTATAAAAATATGTTAAAATAGATAAAAATTGGTCAAAAATGACTATTTTTAATACAAAATAGTTGAAGAAATAATAAGGTGATTACAAAGGTTAACCCCCCCTTAGAAATTTGAGGTGAATAATATGAAAATATTTATAATATCAAGCGCATCCTTCTATGAAAGGATAGAGCCAATTAAACTAGAACTTGAGAATATGGGACATACGATATTTTTACCAAATACGTATGATAATCCAAATTTAGAAAAAGAAACTTGGGAAAAGGGATTTAAAGCTCATGCTGAATTAGAAAAGGAATTATTTAAAAAGAGTGAAGAAACAATAAAAAATGTTGATGCTGTGTTATGTGTTAATTATGAAAAGCATGGTATTGAAAATTATATAGGTGGAGCAACATTTATAGAAATATATGAAGCATTTAAAAATAACAAAAAAATCTTTTTATTTCATGATATTCCAAAAGGGATGCTTTATGATGAAATTGCAGGTTTTGATCCAATAGTTTTAAATGAAGATTTAAGTATTGTTGATAATTATAGATAAGGAGTTGATCCAAATGAATGAAAATAAAACTAATATAAACTGCTTGAGTTTGATTTATTTAACCCCTTTTAGAAAACCTTATAAAATAAGGATAAAATAGAAATTGAATCTTACATTTTTTTATTTAAAATACTAAAAAAATAGCAAAAATCACTTAAAAAAGTGTTTTTTTTTGTATATTTTTATTAAGGTGATGTTGCTAGTTAACCCCCTTATAAAATAAGGATTATGATAATTAGAACAAGTTTTAAAATAAATGATATTATGAACAGAATTATTTGTGAAATATATGATATAATTGATATACAAGGATGTGATAGTATGCCTTCAGCTAGAATACATGAAGCAATAGTTAAAGAATTAAATGTTGATAAGAGATTTGATGATTTATTGTTAAGAATTGGTACGGTTTCACCTGATTGTTGGAGAAATGTAGAACCTGAAAGTGGAGTAAAAGATAAATATTTAACTCATTTTTGGGATTTTAGAATAAAGGATGGACAAGCAAATGATTATCAAGAATTTTATTTAAAATATTATAACAAATTAAATAACCCATTTTATTTTGGATATTTAGTTCATTTAATTGTGGATCAATATTGGAAAACATATATTGATCCACAATATGAAACAACTGAAAATGGTGTAAAAGGTTTTAAACTAAAAAATGGGAGTTTTCATGATAATGAAAATTGGTGGGGATATTTTGATTCTTTAAAAATGCAAAAGCAAATTGCAAAAATTTATAAGTTAGGTGCATTTCCAATTAACAGAGAAGATTTGATTAATTTTGAGTGCAATATTGATGAATTAAATTTAAATGGTTTGTTTGGACCAAATGGAACATTGAATTATATTAATACAGAAGTAATGCCTGGTGAAGTAATTGAAGAATCAGAAATATATGATATTAACCAAATAGTATCACAAATTAGAGAAACAACGGAATTTGTAAAAAAAGAATTAAAAAGACTTGAAACTATTAAACTGGAAAATGATAATAAAATTAAAATCGCAGTTGATATAGATGATACTTTACTTTGCACTAAAGAATTAGAAGATTTATATTGGCAAGAATTTTTAAAGAGCAATCCTGAGATTGATTCAAATAAACAATATGTATGGGGTGACCCTGAACTAGCGTTATTTTGGAAACTATATAGAGAAAAAATGGCATTTGGAAAAGTAAAACCTGGTGCTAAAAATTCACTTCAACAATTATTGCAAAATAATTATCAAGTTGATTTGTTATCTGCAAGACCATTAGATAAATATGCATCATTAAAGAAAAAACTTGTTGAATATTTTGAATTAAATGGTATTCAATATAATTATATGAATTTAGGTTTTCATTCAAAAAAAGAATTTTTAGAAGAACATAAATATGATATATTAATTGATAACGACTTACGTTATATAAAGGAAGCTGAATCAGTTGGAGTAATTCCAATTCTATTTGGAAAAGATGAAAGTTATGAAGGATATCAAACAGATGATTGGAATGAAATACCTTCATTAATTAATAAAATTATAAGTAAACAAAGAATAAAACAAAAATGATTGAAATAACAAATATTTAAACGGATAAGTAGGAGAAATCCTACTTTTTGTTATATAGTAGTGGTCATATGTCCGAACAACTATATCAATATTTTTGGTGTTGCAATAACTAACCCTGATAAAAATGGCTTAAAATTAGACGAAACTATATACTAAATTTCGTCTTTTTTATGCTATAATTGAATAGAAATGGAGTGATTCCTATGGATAACAAAACTAATATAAATTGCTTGAGCATGATTTATCTAACCCCTAATAGAAATCCTTATAAAATAAAGGGAAATTAAAAACTAAATCTTACATCTTTTATATAAAAAGAAAGTAAAAATTGACAAAAAACATCTAAAATCACTAAAAATGGTGCTTTTTTATATATTTTTGATAAGGTGATGTTTCCAGCTAACTTTATTATAAAATAAGGGCTTTTCAACTTTTACTGAGTGTTCGGAAAATAGTAATATTCCGATGAGTAAGGAAGATAGAAATGTATGGTATAATGTTTATATATAGGTAGATTGGAGGAGTTTATATGAATGATTTAAAAAAATACCCAGAAGAAGAAATACAAAAATTAATAATTAATGGAGAAGTTTCAGTTGGTGATATTGTTGATTCTGGAATATGCCCTACATGTTTTGATAAGAATAATAATCATGTTCTATATGGTGATAATACAGATAAAATGATTTATGAAAATGATAAATTTGAATGTTTTTTAGTAGGTAATCCTAGATCTGAAGGTCATGTGGCAATAAGTACAAAAAAGCATTTTAAAGATATGATGGAAATTGATGATGAAACTTGTAAAGAAATATTCTTGATTTCTAAAAAGTTAATGAATATTATTAAAAAAGTATATAATTCTGAAAGTGTATATTTATGTACTATGTGTGATGGACCAATGAATCATTTTCATGTACAATTAATACCAAGATATAGTTTTGAAAAAAGAGGATCTAAAAATTTTGTTAAACCCAGATTTGAATATAAAGAAGATAAAGAAAAATTGCAAAAATTGAGAGAGTTAATGAAGGACTAAAAGTTCGGAAGATTAAGATATTACGATTTACCATATGACCTGGTAACTGTAACTCAAAAAATGATTTAAAAATGGACGGAATTATACTAAATTTCGTCTTTTTTATGCTATAATTGAATAGAAATGGAGTGATTCCTATGGATAATAAAACAAACATCAACTGTTTGATTACGATTTATAGAAACTTCTTTGAAAAAACCTATAAATAAAGGAATTGAAGAGAATTTGATCTTGCATGGTTTTAATAAAAAATCATCAAAAATCACAAAAAAATGATAAAAATGGCAAAAGTTACTACTTTTTTGACTAGGAATTAGACAACTGATTACGTTAAGTGAAACTATTTGCGAAAGAGGTATAAATATGACTTTAGATGATTTAAAAAAAGAATATGATAAACTCCAATTAAAATATGGAGCTAAAGAATTAGATTCTATTTATAATGGTGGTTGCACTGATAATCCAGATATATGTTTTGTATTTATGAATCCAACTGGTAAGAATATTGCTTCATCTAAATCATGGAAAGGTTTAAAATCTCCCTGGATAGGAACTAAAAATATTTGGGATTTATTCTATGAATTAAAACTATTAGATAAAGATATATATGATAAAATAAAAACAATTAAAGGAATTGATTGGACGGAAGAATTTGCAAATGAAGTTTATAATAATGTTAAAAAACATAAATATTTTATAACTAATTTAGGTAAATGTACTCAAATTGATGCAAGACCTCTTCCTGACAGTGTATATAAAGAATATCTACATTTACTAGAAAAAGAAATAGAAATAATAAATCCTAAAGTAATTGTATTATTTGGTAATCAAGTTTCTTCAATTGTACTAAATAAAAAAATATCAGTTTCTGAATGTAGGAAGCAAAAATTTATAAAAAAAATAAATAATAAAAACTATGAATTTTATTCAGTATTTTATCCAGTAGGAAATGGAAGGTTTAATATAGGAAAATCTATTGAAGATATTAATTACATTATTGATAATATTAATGTTGTGCAAGGTTAAAACTTGCTTTTTTGATATAATATTTAAAGGAGTTGAGAGCTATGTCAAAATATAAAGTAGGTGCTTATGTAAGACTATCAAAAGATGATAGCTATAATGAATCTGATAGTATTGATAATCAAAAAAGCATAATTAAAGATTATATAAAAGATAATAGTGATTTTGAATTAGTAAATTATTATGTAGATAACGGTTATACTGGTACTAATTTTGATAGACCGGCTTTTGTTAAAATGTGTTTTGACATAGTTAAGAAAAAAATAAATTGTGTAATAGTTAAAGATATGTCTAGATTTGGAAGAGATACAGGATGGGTTAAAGTATATTTGGGTGAAGAATTTCCAAAACATAATATTAGATTTATTTCTATTAATGATAAATTAGATAGTCTTAAAGATAGTAATTATACAGATACTCTAGAATTTGCATTACTAAATTTGACATATGAACATTATGCAGTTGATATATCTGAAAAAGTCTCTGCAGTTAAACATCTTCAACAAAAGAAAGGTGATTTTATAGGCGTTTCTGCTCCTTATGGATATTTAAAAGATCCAAACGATTGTCATAAATTTATTATTGATGATTATGCAGCAAATATTATTAAAAGAATATTTAATATGACATTAGAGTGTAAAAGCAAAAATGAAATAGCTGATATTTTAAATAGTGAAGGAGTTTTAACTCCATCAAGATATAAAAGTGAAATAACTAAGGTAACCAGTTCTAAAACAATTAAATCTAAAAATTGGAATAATACTATAATTAATGAAATATTAAAAAATGAAACTTATATAGGAACACTTATTCAAGGAAAAAATCGAAAACCAATGAGAAAATTTAAAAAAATAGTTAAAACAAATCCAGAAGAATGGAAAATATGTGAAAGTCATCATGAACCATTAATTGATAAAGAAACATTTCAAACAGTTCAAAATATATTAAACTTTTCTGATATAGTGCAAGATGAAAATGAATTATTAATAACTAAAATTAGATGTGGTGAATGTAATAGTGAATTCTATAGAAGAAAAGTTAAAGGAATATTTTATTATTGGTGTAAATCTTCATATCGTAAAACAGGTTGTAGTTTAAAATCAATTAGAAAAGATATGCTAGAAAATATGATACTAGTTGATATTAATGATAAATATAAAAAAGATTATAAAAAACTTGATAAGAATTTGGTAAATCAATATATAAAACAAATAGAAATATTTGATAAAAATAGGGTAAAAGTAGTATATAAATCTGATAAATAGTGATATAATTAGTTCGTAAAGTTTCCAAAAAATAAGTATTAACTGTTAAATGAAAGAAGGTGAATATATGTCAAATAAAATAATAGAAGTTCAAAATATCAAGATAAATGTTACAAATATAGATGATAATGATTATATTTGTATTTCTGATTTTGGTAAGTTTAAAGAAGGAAAATCTAAGGCTGATGATGTTATTAGAAACTGGTTAAGAAATAGAATCACTTTAGAGTTCTTAGGGACATGGGAATCTATTTATAACCCTAATTTTAATTCCGTCGAATTCGACGGATTTAGAAAAAGTGCTGGACTTCATACATTTACTTTAAGTGTTACTGAATGGTGTGAGAAAACAAATGCTATTGGCATATATTCGAAACGAGGAAAATATGGTGGAACATATGCACATAAAGATATAGCTTTTGAATTTGCATCTGCAATTAGTCCCGTATTTAAATTATATTTAATAAAAGAATTCGAAAGATTAAAAGAATTAGAAAATAAAAATAGAGAGTGGGATGTAAAAAGAATTTTAACTAAAAATAATTATTTGATACATACTGATGCTATTAAAAATTATATATTACCTGATAATGATTTTTATACGAATAAAGAATGGTTAAAATATGCAGAAGAAGCTGATATCTTAAATGTAATATTGTTTCATACTACTGCTAAAAAATGGAGAGAATTAAATCCAGAGTTAGCCAAGAATTCAAATGTAAGAGATTATGCAACAATAAACGAATTAACAGTCTTGTCTAATTTAGAATCTCATAATGCAGAGCTGATAAAAAAAGGTAAAACTAAAGAAGAAAGATTTGAAGTATTAAGTAATATATGTAAATATCAATTGGATATACTTAATAATGCAGAAAGAATTAAGTTATTAAATGAAAGAAGTAGTGATTGAAATGTCAAATGAAGAAAAAAGTTTAACATGCATTTTTTCATTCAAGTTAAATATGGAGAATTAAATATGATATTGTATGTAACTAAAAAGACAAGAGAAAGATTGAATATACCAATTATTAGTGAGTTAGTGACATTAACAAAACATTTGCAAGCATAGTTTATAAAAAAGAAAAGGATAATCTATTGCTTGAATGGGGTATTAAAATATTTTACATGGATAGAAGAAAATGCTTGCAAGCAATGAATTTTGCATCAAGGTTTACTATTTATATTTTTGACATTCATAATGATGATATCCAATATATTGGTGATGTAATTGCAAAATACTTATTAGAGTTATATAAAGATGATAAAATAATGGTAGAATATTTGAAAAGATTGTTTGAAAAACATTCAGTATGTATATATTCTAATTTAACAAACAAAAGTATTATATCGGCACTTAATTATAATGAAACAATTAATGTTGATTATTGTGATTTGTTTCATGAGTATATTGATAATAATGTATTGAAAACAATTGATATTAATAAAGATGTGAATTGGAATAATATTATGAACATTTATATTAATGGTAAAAAAGAATATGTTGTTCCAGGGAAATATTTTAAAGAATTATTAATTGATTTTTATAAAGGAGTTAATCAAAATGAATAATGAAGAAAAAAGTATCCAAAAAACTAGTATTAACTGGTTGATATTGTTTTATTCAACTCCTTTGACAAATCCTTATAAAAGAAGGAAAAACTTAAAAATTAATCTTACATATTTTTATTGAAAAATAGTGAAAATGTATAAAAAATGATAAAAATCAGCTGAAAATAATGATTTTTAAGTTAGGAATTAGGGACTTGATATTTCCAGTTAACCCCATTAGAAAGAAGATGGGTATAAATGTTTTTTAGTAACAGAAATATCTAATGAAATGAGGAATGAAAACCATGCAAAGATTTGAAAATTTAAATAAAACTCTAATAATTATATCTGGTATATCATCAAGTGGTAAAACAACATATGCAAAAAAAATTAATGAATTATATAACTATGAAATATTATCACTTGATGATTATAAGGAATATTATTACGAAAAATATGGCTTTGTATCTGAGATAGAAAGAAAAAATTTATGGAATTTAGCAAAAAAAACATATATTGCTGAAATTATTGCAAATTGCCGTCAAAATAAGACAATTATTGTTGAATATCCATTTGATACATCATGGCAAGAAGTATTTGATTATATAAAAAATGAATATAATTATGATATTTATATTATAAATTGTAATTCACGTAATTTTGATGATATATGGAATTCAAGAGAAGATAGGGATTCTATATGTATTGATAGGCCAAAATGTTTAACAGCTAGTAAATATATAAAAGGTGTATTATATGAAAATAATGGTAAATTAAATGAAGAATACAAAGAGAAAAAAAGAATGGAGTATATTAATAATAAATATACATCTTTAAATGGTGATTACGTTATAAGTGATAGTAAAATAGATTTTGGTACTAAACTAAAATAAAAATTAATTTAATTATTAATGTGCAAAAAATTTTATCCGAAATAAAAGATAATTAATAAGAGTTGATATTTGTTTTTCTACTCTTTTATGTTATAATAAATTATAGATTTAAAGGAGTTGATCCAAATGAATGAAAATAAAACCAATATCAACTGGTTGGTATTGATTTAGTCAACATTTGTGAGAAATTCCTGTAAAATAAGGAAAAAACAAGTATATGCTTGTTACATATTTAGTTAAAATATATAAAAAAATGACAAAGAAAAACTAAAAAAGTATCAAAAATAGCATAGTATTTGATACTTGGTATTGACGGTTAAACTTTTATAAAAAGAGGTGAAAGTATGTTTGTTTTTAAAAAGAAAAAAGTAAATAATAGTGATAATCAAATAAAAAGTACTTATATAAAATATTGTAATGATGTAGAAGATGCAATGGATTTGTTTCCTGATTATTATAATTTAAAATCTGATTTTAGCGAAGAATTATTTATGTTTATTTATCGTAATGCCCCTAATATGATTGATACTATGATTGCTGCATCATATTTAAGACAGGTAGAGGTTTCACTTGAAGAAGTTAAGAAAGTATATTCTTTAAATAATGAATATATAAAAGAAACAGTTAGCAATGTAGTCCCAGAATTACGTGTTAAAGCTAATAAAATGATATATGAGACAATTCCAAATGCATCTGATCCTTTTGGATGGAATAATGGACCTGGGCTAAAATTAATATATTCAGAATTTGTGGATAGGATAGAATACATATTTGAAATTTCTAGGAATCAAAAAAAGATTCAAAATGAATTAAATAATGATAGATTAGTAAATATAATTAATAGCAATTCTACAATATTAGTATTATCAAATTATTTTTCAGTAAGAGAAAGCCTTGTTATTGCATTTAATCTAGGTTTAATGGATGAATTAATTGGTGATGAATTGGATAAAATGCACATATTAAGTGAACATGATTTTAATAACTTATTAAATAGTGTAAATATAGATTTACTAAAAAATCTATTAACGGAGAGAATAAATAAGTTAAAAAATATTGAACCAGAAACTAGTTATTTTGAATATGAAAAATTAGCTGATGAATATGAAATTTTATTAAATGCTATTAATGTTTCAAAAGAGTATATTTCTGGTATTAAAAAAAGATAATTTAAAACTGTTAAAAGGAGGTAATCCAAATGAACGAAAATAAAACTAATATAAATTGCTTGAGCATGATTTAACTAACCCCTTTAACAAATCCTTATAAAATAAGGGAAAATTAAAAACTAGATCTTACATCTTTTATATAAAAAGTAAGTAAAAATGTACAAAAAACGCCAAAAATCATTAAAAATGGTGCTTTTTTATATATTTTTGATAAGGTGATGTTTCCAGCTACCCCCATTATAAAATAAGGGCTTTTTAACTTTTACTGAGTGTTCGGAAAATAGTAATATTCTGAACAAAATGATTTTGAAAAATTATGGTATAATTAATTATAGGTGGTTATATGGGATTAGATAGTAATTTAATTGTTAAAAAGATTTCATTAGATAGAGATAAGATAGAATCTTTTGATAAGTACCCATTTTATATAGAATGTATTTAGATGATGCAGAAGGAATGCAACATAGATTATTTGATGATCAATAAGGAGTGTAGAATATGAATATAGATTTTAGTAATATAAAAGTAGTTATATTTGATTTTGATGATACATTAGCAATTCATAAAGATAGAGATTTTTTAAAACATCGTAATGAAAGTGAAGATAAAAGACTAGGATATTATTTAAATGCATATGAAAATCCTGACACTTTCTATGAAGAAATTGAACCGTGTGATAGATTAGAAAATGTATATAATTTTATAAATGAATTAAGAAAGAATAATATTAAGATGTATGCTTTATCTGGAATGAAATTTTCATTTCATTTTAAAGCAAAACAAAATTTTATCAATAAACACTACGGAGATGATATTGAATTAGTATCAGCTGGTAATCAACAATTAAAACTAGATGGAATTAAAATAATTCAAAAACATAATAAATGTGAATTGAATGAAATATTATTTATTGAAGATTTAGAAGATACAATCAATTATTTAAAAAGTAATGGTGTAAATGCTATTAATGTTAATGAAATAAAATATTAGAATTGAATAAATACTATTTTTATGAATTGTTTTTATAATTGATTGATCGGAAGATTAAGATATTACGAACTGACGAGTAGGAGAAATCCTACTTTTTTGATATAATAATGAAGGAAGTTGAAACTATGTCAAAATATAATGTTGGAGCTTATATAAGACTATCAAGAGATGAGAGTTATAGTGATTCTGATAGTATAGATAATCAAATTAAATTGGCTGATTATTATTGTGAAAATAATGGTTTAGAAATAGTAGAAAGGTATATTGATAATGGATATAGCGGAACAACTTTTGATAGACCTGGCTTTCAGAATCTTTTAAGAGATATTGAGTGTGGTTTAATTAATACAATAATAGTTAAAGATTTATCAAGACTTGGAAGAAATTACATCCAAGTAGGTTATTATTTACATTATTACTTTCCTGATAAGAATGTAAGATTTATTTCTATTAATGATGATTTTGATAGTTTAAAGCATGATAACATTATGGAACGATTAGATGTTCCACTAAAAAATATGATGTATGATCATATGGCATATGAAACTTCAGTTAAAGTAAAAAAATCATTAAGGATAAATAAAGAAAATGGAAACTTTGTTGGATCTTCAGTTATTTATGGATATAGAAAAAATCCAGAAGATATTCATAAATTAATAGTTGATGATGAAGCAGCAGATGTAGTTAGAGAAATATTTAATATGTTTTTACTTGGAATGACTAAATCTGAAATATCTGAAGAATTGAATAAGAGAGAAGTTATGACTCCTGCTTTATATAAAAAGATTCATAATTTAGGATATACCAAACCTAAGAAAGATAATAAATGGAATTATGAAATGATTGATAGAATATTAAGAGATGAAAATTATACTGGAACTTTAGTACAAGGTAAAAGAAGAAATGAAAACTATATAAGTCATAAAGAAGTAAAGAATCCAGAAAAAGATTGGATAAAGTTTGAAAATCATCATGAAGAATTAGTATCTAAAGAGATATTTAATAAAGTTCAAGAAATGTTAAAAGTACAAAGAAGAAGCACCAATAAAAATGATTTGTTATCTGGTTATTTATTCTGTGCTGACTGTAATGGCCCTATGACTTTAGTTAAAGGTAAGAAAAATAGCTATTACTATTGCAGAAACAGTCTAAATAAAAAAATATGTACCAAACATAGAATTAGACAAAATGATTTATATAATAAAATTATTGAACTACTAAATCTAAAAAAACTAGATGATGAAATAATAGAGGAATTAAATAGAGATTTAATTACAAAACATATAGATAAGATCATAGTTTATGAAGAAGAAAAGGTAGATGTAATTTTAAAATATGAAATAAAAATAAAGGAGATATAGTATATGACTAAAGATACTACTATTGATATACAAATAATAGAAAAAGAAATAGAAAATGCTATTGATGAAAAAGATTTATACAGGAAGAAAATTATAAAAATGTATGAAGAAGATAAAATCATTGAAAAAGCAGGCGAAATTAAAGGCCCAAAATCTAGTGCCATAGCTAAAGATTTAAAAGAAAAATTTAGTTTAATTGATAATCCAGCAAAAATTTATGAAAAGGTATTGAATTTTAAAAATTATAAAGATTCTTATTTTGAGTCAATACTTCTAATTAGAAAAGAAATGATAGATAGTAGGAATAATAAATTATTTTATTCCTATTTGTTTATGATTAGTCATTATATTGAATTAGTTATTAAAGCTGTCTTATTAAATAAAAATAATGATTTACCATCCAATCATGATATTTTAAAAATATTTACTAATGATAAAGATTATTTGATTGGAATTGGACTCAAACTAGATTATTACGAATACTGTGAGAAACAATTAAAACAAATAGGTGAGTATGCAGCAACAAATGATTTTTCTATGTGTTTTAGATTTCCATTTGATAAAAACTATCAATCAAAAATAATAACTAAAAAGATGATAAATATTAAATTTAGTGATATAGAAAGAATTGTTAATGAACAGAAATACTTATTTATGATTTTTGAGTTTATGATTGTTTTATCAGAAAAAGAAATTTACAAAAAAGTTTATGATTTTTCTAAAAATCTTTTAAAAGAAGTTGATATGTATTTAGAAAAATAACGTGTATATGATATAATTAAATAGATTTAAAGGAGTTGATCCAAATGAATGAAAATAAAACAAACATCAATTGTTCGATAAGAAAATACGCAACACATCTTAAAAACTCCCATAAAATAAGGGTAAAATAGGCATCGAGTAATTACATTTTTTTAATAAAAATTGCTAAAATTTGAAAAAAATACCCAAAAATACCCCAAAAATAGCATAGTATTTAAGGGGTGGTGATTACGAGTAACACTTTAAAAAAAGAATATATATCAGATAGTAATATCTGATTTTTTTTATGCAATAATTTAGGAGGGTTTATGAAAGAAGAAGTTGTTGAATTGAATGTCAAAGATATTTGTGATTTTCCTAAACATCCATTTAAGATAAATAATGACTTAAATTATGAAGAGTTAAAAAATAGTATTATCGAAAGTGGAGTATTAGTTCCTACAATAGTAAGAAAAAAAGAAGATGGAAAATACGAAATGCTATCTGGACATAGAAGAAAGAAAATTTGTGAAGAACAAGGAATTAAAAAAATTCCATGTATTGTTAAAGATATATCAGATGAAGAAGCTATTATATTAATGGTAGATTCTAATCTTCAAAGAGATAAGATATTACCTAGTGAAAAAGCAATGGCTTATAAAATGAAATATGATGCAATGAAATCTATGACACCATCGGTGTCAAACAAAAGAAAAGATG
>JAFXOW010000029.1 GCA_017528315.1 Bacilli bacterium | reverse complement strand
GATAATTATCCTTATTCCTGGGTAACTCAAGGTGAAGTTGTTATTAAAAATTTAAATCCAAAAGAAACTTTCACTTTTTATTTAGATACTTCTTCTGCAGCAAGTGTTTATTATTCAGTAGAAGTATTTAATGCAAAAAATGATCCAAATATTATTCTTAATTTAAACGACGGTGTTGCTTTAAACATAAAAGAAAATTCATTACGTAATGGAATCCTATTCCGAGCTCCTGAAAGTATTAACGTAGTAAATGAAGGTTCTTCAATTAGCAGATTTATTTTTAAAGTTGGATTCCAAGTTGATTCTTCATGGATAGATGAAAAAGCCATTGGTATTTCCGGAACCTTATATTCAAAAGCTAATAAGTATGTATATAAATTCCCAACGAATGATCAAAAGAAAAATTATACAAATGTGGAATTATTAGTAAAGCCTAAAACAATAGAAACAGAACCCCTCGCGGAAAATGTTAAATTCTGTTATAGTACTAGTTTATGCATGCCGATAGATTCGTCCAAAGAAAACTGTTTTAGAACTGGGGCGAATATTCCTTATACTTTAACTTTTGTGAATCCACTTATATCTCCTAAAAATTATAAGAGCTTTTGCGAAGAATATTATATCACATTAAGTCCGCAAGATAGTGATCAATATATTTCTTTATCGATAACAGAAAATAAATATGAAACAAAAGACAGAAATATTGAAGGTTATGGAAAAGTATTAGTATTAGATGACAAAGGCATAAAAGATACTATATTATCTTTACCGGAATTATTTACAAGTAATGCAATAATTATTCAACTTCAAGCTTGTTTATCAAGTGCACAAATGATTAATTATATTAATTATAATGCTTATACTTCCGAATTTATTTCAGACGGGAATTTGCGTAGTTCAGAAAGATTTTATTATTATGAAATAAGCAATAATTATATGGAAACAAGACTTGTATTCGAGAAAGGGAATCGAAATGATAAGATATTTGTGAAACATACTGGTGTTAGTGATTATGAAATTAAAAAACAGGATTATTCTGCTACATTTATTCAGGCAACGAATGATGTTAAAATTATTAAACCAATATTCGGGGAAGAATTTATGATAACTGTTTTAGTAGGAAAAAAAGGAGCTTTTGATGAAGTTAATTTATGTACTTTTCTTGAAAGGAAACAAGGGGAAAAAATAGCAGATTATGAAAGTACTTTTTCTTCGATAACATCAGATGAAATAACACATCATATTGAATTTAGGAATTTTAATTATGATGAAGGAACTGAATTTGATTTATTAGTTTACGCTGTTCAAACAGGAAATTCTAAATTAGAATTTTTATATCCCGTAATTTCAGGCGTTGTTGGAAAAATACAATATATTTTTACTGAAATAAAAAATATGGTACAGTCTGATTTAGTAAATCAAAATTTCACCAAAAATAGTACTAATTACCTTTATTATGATTTTATTAGTGATCCTTTAGGAGGTGTCGCAAGTTTAAAAATAAAAACTATAGGGGAAGAGAGAGTTACTATTACTAAAATAATTTGCACTATAACAGATGGAAATAAAGGAGAATCAGATATGCTTGATTTAATAAACAGAGTACCTTTAGAAGGAACTAATATATGCAAAGGCAATTTAAAAAAAAATTCAAATGGGTATGATGCTTTAGTTAACGCGGGTAAAGTAAATGTTAATAGTGGCATGAAAAGACTTCTTATAATGCTTCAATATGGATTTGGTGAAAATGGTAATAAAGAAAATAAAGAAGAACCTAAGGAAGTAAAAGATGACTCAGTGATATTAAGTATATTTATAAGAATAAAAGGATTTGATGTAAGTGAATCAGATAAACAATATAACGAAAATGAAGATAAGGCTTTAGTTCCTTATGTTTTAGATTTAAAAAAGATACGAGGAGATTCAGCCAAGGAGGATTATATAAGCAAAGTGCTAATTTATTCGAGTAAAAGAGAATTAGAAATGTATCATTTAAAAGATAATACCCCAACTGAATTATTTTCAGGTAATATTTTATTAGTATATACCAATGAAGACGTTATTAAAGAAAAATATAAGGGCGCAACAACAATGATATTATTAACAGAATCTTTATCAAAAGATTCAATGATAATTATCGGAGAAAATTTCAGATTTAAAACATATTTCTTTAAATCCGATAATACTATGAATTACTTCGTCAGTTCAAATCCGAATGGAAGACCAATAAATACCCCTACTATTATGGAATTACCTTCCTGCGATAAAAAATATTATTATATATTAAATTATCATTATCCAGAAGAAAGAGATTTGACTTTGCATGTGGATAAAAT
>JAFXOW010000005.1 GCA_017528315.1 Bacilli bacterium | reverse complement strand
CCACCAACGTTTATATATAAAGTTTCAGAATTTGATAATGTAGTAGTTCCAATAGAATAACCACCATAGCCTCCTCTCCAAGTAGAACCACTTGGAACTTTTATACTTCCACCTTGTGCTCCCCATACTTCTAATTGATAATCAGAATCCATAAATCCTCTAAATTTATGTTGAGATGCGCTTGAAAAGCAAAATGATGCGTTACTATATTTAGCATATACTATTATATCTTTATTTGCAGGTGTTGACGTATCATATAATTCATTATATTCTTCATCTATATACCATGCAGAAAATGTATTACATGGATTTGTTATTGGAGTTTTATAAGTTCCACTTGATATTGTTGTGGTTCCTATATCATAATAAACTACATTTGTAAAACCACCAGTTGCAGAATCAAATGGCAGAAATGCCGAATCATAAGTTACTTTATATGGGCTTACTTGTACTGCAACATCTTCTATTGTTTCATGTCCTTCATAATCTGTTAATGTTACGGTTATGGTCGCATATCCTCCTCCTACTGATGTTATTACTCCATCTGAATCTACTTCCACTATACTCGTATCACTTGATGAATATGTTATTGTTTCAGCATCTCCTGAATATGTCAATGATGTTGTTGTTGTAGCTCCATCTCTTTCAAGGGATGACGATGCAACCGTAAATATTACATTACTTATAACATTTAAATTACATTTCGCATATAAAGTTGCCGAACCTCCAGTTATACTTGAGGTATAATTTCCATTTGATCCGTATACTATTTCTCCATCACTTGTTGTTGCATACCCACAAGTATATCCTGTTTTACTTATGCTTGGAAGCGATATGTTTGCAGCATTCCAATTAGCTACCATTGTTACTGTTCCAGATTCAACTAAATCTTTAAAATGAGTATTAGTTGTGTTTGTTCCGTTCCAACTTGTATAGGAATTTGTTCCTGTTTTGGCATTGCTTCCTATCGTACTGCTACTCCAGCCTGCAAATGTTTGAGTATTGCTTACTGAATTTGATCCTATTGTTGCCTCAGTTTCATTTTCATTTATATTTACTGTAAATGTTTTAGATGTTGGATTACCTATTTCTACATCTTCATCATATATTCCACGACTTGGCTTGATTAACGGATCCGCTCCTCCATTCATTGTATATTGTATTGTATAGCTATTCCCTGACCATTTTGCATATAATGTTATATGATCACTCACATTATAAGGGGTGGCACTAGTTCCATTGGCATTATAATATTTTGTTCCTCCTCCATCGGGACTACTATAATATCCTTGAAATTCATAACCAGTCATACTTGGTGGTGTTATAGTTGGCATCGCGGCATCATATATTACTGCTACTGTATCATTTCCTCCTGATCCACTCTGTTTATCAAAGATTACTGTATACGCATTCGCTATCCAATTAGCATTTAAGGTATGATTCGTTGTTGGTACTACAACACTTGTACTTGTGACTTTTCCCATTAAGACTACATTTAATCCATTTACTACTGTTGTTGTTAAATTAGTACTATTATCTTTATTTATCCAAAATCTTATGTATCCTTTCTCACTTGGAGTTACTGTTACATGTGATGTATTACTGTTTTCTTCTATTTTTACAAAATTTTTATTTTCTGAATAATAGGCTATTCCTATTGTATTCATACTATTTCCTACAGTTATTTCATAATTTTTTCCAGCACTCACTGGTATATATCCACTTAAATATTCTTTATTTGATGCTACAAAACTTCCAGCTTCATCTATACTTCCATTGGTTCCCTGATTTATATCAAATAAATTGGTTGTCCATCCATCAAATCCATATCCAGCTCTCGTTGGCACCGGTAAAGTTCCATAACTATTTCCTACTCCTACTTCTTTCGTTGCTTCACTTACTGTTCCTCCATTTCCATTAAAGGTTATTGTTATTGGATTATACAATGTTCCCGTACTTCTTGCATCTGCTATTATACTTGCTTTAAATACTTCTCCGGTTCCATCATAGTAATAATCTACCCAGAATATTACTTTACAAGTTATTTCATCTCCGATTCCTAATCCATCATACTTATATAATTCTAATGTATCCCCATTTACATTATCCTTTACTACTAACTCGTCATTTACGTAAAATGCATATCTAATCCCTCTGACATCTACTGTATTCGCTTCATCTAGTTCTAACTTTACTGTTACATCTACTGGTATACCACTTGTATTTGTTATCGTGAATTCATATGCTTCATTTTCAATTCCCTCTTGATCAGTCATCGATGTTAAATTGCTTTCATTTATTGTATTCGAATTACTTGTAAATCCAAGTGTTATCATAGCTGTTGTTATACTACTTTCAGTTGCATCTTTCACATGATATATATAATATATTGATGCTAAAGATACTCCTATAAACATGATTAAACTTAATACCAATGGTATTATTTTTTTCTTATTATCTTCCATACTTTTAACTCCTCCAAATAATTAAATATTATTCTTGTATTCCTTAAATACCAATATAAATAAAAACAATGATAAAGAATTATATTTTATGAAAACCACGATAATTTTTATATATAAACATATCATAGTCTCCTATTACTCTTTATTTTTCTAATATAATTATAATTTATTGCTACCTATTTGTCAATCAATTTTTTGCTTTCAATTTATCAAAAAAAGCCTTGAAGCACTTATTTAAAGACTTTATATTTTATATTATTGATTTAACATTTTAAGTATTTCTTGTTCATTTATAATTGGTATTCCAAGCTTTAAAGCTTTTTCATATTTACTACCTGGATTTTCTCCTAAAATTACATAATCTGTCTTTTTACTAACAGAATCAATTACTTTACCACCGTTAATAATAATCGAATTTTTTAAATCATCTCTTTTTATTGATAAAGTTCCTGTTATGACAAAACTTTTATCTTTAATATTAGGATTATCAATTGTTTCTCCTAAATAAGTCATATTAAGACCTAATTCTTTTAATTCATTAATTAAATCTTTATTCTTTTCTTCTTGAAAGTAATTATAAACACTATTAGATATTTCTTCTCCAATATCAGGTATATCATTTAAATCGTCAATTGATGCATTCATTAAATTATCTATTGTTATATATTTTCTTGCAAGTATCATAGCTGTTTTTGAACCAACATGACGAATACCTAAAGCAAATATTAATTTTTCTAAAGAATTTTCTTTACTTTTTTCGATTTCTAAAAGAAGATTATCCATCATCTTTTCAGCATATCCTTCTAATAACATAATTTCATTTTTATGATTTTTTAATTTATAAATATCAGGTATATTTTTAATAAATCCATAGTTATACATATCATCTATGGTATTATCAGCAAGTCCAATAATATTCATAGCCGTTCGACTTGCAAAATGAATTAAACTTTCAATATGCCTAGCATCACATCTAGGATTTGGACAATAATAATTACTATCCTTTTTAATTAAAGGAGTAGAACATATAGGACATTTATCAATCATTTTAAATTTAGGAAGCTCTTTCGTTCGTCTTTCTTTCTTAACTGATTCTACTCTAGGAATAACATCTCCAGCTTTAATAATAACAACGTAATCTCCTACTCTAATATCTTTTTCTTTAACATAATCTTCATTATGAAGAGTTGTTTTTGAAATAGTTGATCCCATAACATTAACTGGTTCAAGTATAGCATTAGGAGTTATTTGACCAGTTCTTCCAACAGTAAAAACAATATCTTTTAATTTTGTTACTACTTCTTCAGGTGGAAATTTATAAGCCGTTGCCCATTTAGGATATTTTACCGTACTACCAAGCATCATTTGATCTTTAATATTATTAAGTTTAATAACTACTCCATCTATATCATAAGGAAGACTATTTCTTTCATGACTTTTTTCCTCTATATAAGAAAGAATACCATCTATTCCTTCTACTAATTTATTATTAGGATTGGTAATAAAACCTAACTCTTTCATAAATTCTAAAGCTTCCATATGGGTATTTAATCCATAGTCAATTGGATTTGGTAAATGATAAATAAAAGCATCTAGTTTTCTTTCAGCAGTTATTTTAGGATCTAATTATCTAATAGAACCACTTGCTAAATTTCTAGCATTTTTGAATGGTTCAAGTCCTTCTTGAATTCTTTTTTCATTTATTTTTTCCAAAGTTTCTTTTGAAATATATATTTCTCCTCTTACTTCTATATCAATATCACGAGTTAATTGTAAAGGTATGGTTTTAATAGTTTTAACATTTAAAGTTATATCCTCTCCAACTATTCCATTACCCCTTGTTGCTGCATATAATAATTTTCCTTTAATATAACGAAGAGATACTGACAAACCATCTATTTTAAGTTCACATACATATTCTGGATTTATAACATTTTCTTTTCTTATTCGACTATCAAAATTAATAATATCACTTTCCGTAAAAACATTTGAAAGTGATAAAAGAGGTATTTGATGAGTAATCTTAGTAAAACTATTTTTGATTTCTCCTCCAACTTTTTTAGTAGGAGAATCAGGCTTAGAATACTCAGGATATAAACTCTCTAATTTCATTAATTCTTGCATTAATCTATCATATTCAAAGTCACTTACTGATGGATTATCTAAAGTATAGTACTCATAATTTAATCTATTAATAATTTGAGTTAATTCAATTATCCTCTTTTCTTCATTCGTCATAGATAACATCTGCCTTTAATATATTAACAAAATCAGAAGCAATTGTCATAGTTGAATCATTATTAATAGTATCATCAAGAGATTCTTTGGTAAATGGACCATACACTTCTCCATTATAATAATAAATCATATAGTATTCATTATTAGATAATTTCAAACAAACAACATCGCTATTATACTTAAATTCTTTTATTTTATAGTCAATTTCTTTTATTTTAATAACTTCATTATTTTTATATAATTTAATGGTATTATCTATACCTTTAATGGAATAATTATCATATAAATCATAATGAAAATTTTTAAAATTAGCTTCACATCCAACTAATAGTATAAAAGAAAGAAGGAGAATTCCTATAATTTTATTTCCATAAGTCATACGGATATTCTCCTTTCTCTATTAATTTTTTAATATTTGAGACAACAAATTCTTTATCTTCTTTATATGTTACACCAAGCCATTTATCAGTTGATTCTAAAACGGTAACTTTTTTACCTTTTTTTATTTCTTCAAAGACAACATCTGGTATTAAGTATTCACATTTAGTTAAATCATCTTTATTATCTTCAAAAAATTTAACTAATCCCATTTTTAAAGTCATAAACATTTTTTCTGTAAATCCAAAGAAATTCATAGATACAAGCGCATCTTCTAAAACTTCAAAGGAGCTTCTTCCATCAAGAGGACTAGCTATTATTTTATTATCTACTCTTTCTATACTTGATTCAATTATATTAGTTAAATAATTATTTTCTTGTTCACATACACCACGTTTTACACTTCCATTTTCGGTCATCGTGTTAGCAACTCGAAAAGCAACCATAGCATAGTTATCAGGATTATCATTTTTATCAAAGAAATCTTTAATTTTAATATAAGCATCTCTTCCATAGAAATCATCAGAGTTAATCATAACGAAGTTTTCATGAACAACATTACGGGCAGCAAGGACTGCATGACCAGTTCCCCATGGTTTAGTTCTATCTTTAGGAATTTCTACCCCATCTGGTATATCTTCAATATCTTGAAAAACATATTCAACTGGTATTTTCCCTTCAATTCTTTTTCCAACAGTTTCTCTAAATAAATCGTAATTTTCTTTCTTAATAATAAATACTATTTTAGTAAATCCAGCTTGAATTGCATCATAGATTGAATAATCAATAATAAATTCTCCATTTGGACCAACTGGTTCAACTTGTTTTAATCCTCCAAATCTTGATCCCATACCAGCAGCAAGTAATACTAATGTTAATTCTTTTTTCATAAATATTTCCACCTTTCTAATTTATATCTTCTTTAAACTTTTATGATTATATAATAAAGTCTTAATACCATATGGTAATTTAAAAGCTATTTTAAGTAAAGTAAGTTTAGGATTTTTCTTATTCTTAATTACTTCAATTACAGTTCCTGCTCCAAAGTTTTCATGATAAACGAAATCTCCTACTTGATAATCTAAATCCTTATTAAGATAATTTTCTTCAATATTTACTTTTTCTTCACTTATGTCATTATTATAATCTATTCTAGAGAAATTTTCAATTTCTTTTTGAGATAAATTATTAATTAATGATTCATCTATTTCCAAAACAAATCGACTAGCCGGATTTATTTGATCTATTCCATACATAAGTCTTTGTCTAGCATTAGTAATAAATAATTTTGTTTTACATCTAGTAATTGCAACATAACAAAGTCGTCTTTCTTCTTCAATATCTTCTTCACTATCTAACGAGTTTACATGAGGAAATAATCTTTCTTCCATTCCAACTAAAAAGACATAAGGAAATTCTAATCCCTTAACAGCATGAATAGTCATTAAACTAACTGAATCTTTTACCTCATCTTTTACATCCAAGTTATCACTTATTAAACTTACATTAAGTAAAAAATCTTCTAAAGAAATAACTCCATTTTCTTCTTCAAAAGCTCGAGCAACGGATTTAAATTCTTCTAAGTTTTCAATTCTTATATCAGCTTCTAAACTATGTTCATTTTTAAGTTCATTAATTAATCCTGATTTATCTAAAACTAAATCAATATATTCAACTAAAGACATTGTATCTTTTAAGGTTTTTAACTCTTCAATTATCTTTTTAAATCCAAGTTCTTTTCCAGAATCAATTGCCTCATACATTGATATATTATTTTCATTAGCTTTATTTATTAAATTAGTTAAAGTTTTTTCTCCAATTCCTCTTTTGGGAACATTTATAACTCTTTCTAAACTAACATTGTCATGTATATTATGAATAAGCCTTAAATATGCAAGTAAATCTTTAATTTCACGACGTCCATAGAAGTTAATTCCTCCAACTATTTTATAAGGAATACTTGATTTCATTAAACCATCTTCAAATATTCGCGACTGGGCATTTGTTCGATATAAAATGACCATATCTTTTAATGATATTCCGTCACTCATTAAATCTTTAATTTTGGAAATAACAAACGATACTTCTGAAAGACCTGTTGAAGCTCTATAATATTCAATTTTTTCTCCTATTCCTAAATTAGAAAATAAATTCTTTTCTTTTCGATTTTTATTATTTTTAATAACTGCATTAGCAGCATCTAGTATTGTTTTGGTACTTCGATAGTTTTCTTCTAGATTTATTATTTTGGTATTTTTATAATCTCTTTCAAAATTTAAAATATTTTTATAATTAGCTCCTCGAAAACCATAGATAGCTTGATCAACATCACCAACACAACAAATATTTTTAAAACGACTAGCAAGCATCTTGGTTAATTTATATTGAGCTTCGTTAGTATCTTGATATTCATCTATTAAAATATATTTAAATTTTTCTTGATATCTTTCTAAAATATCTTTTCTTTTACTAAATAATTTAATAGGTAATATTAATAAATCATCAAAATCTAAAGAATTATTTTCATATAAAGAATCTTCATATTTTTGATAAACTTTATATACTACTTCATCAAATTCTGTTAAAGCATATTTTTTATAGGAACTGGGTTCTATTAAATCATTCTTTAAACTACTTATTTTATTTCTTATAGCTTTAGGATTAAATTTATCTTTATCAAGATTCATATCTTTAATTATTTTTTTAACAATAGTTAAAGAGTCATCACTGTCAAAGATTACAAAATTTTTATCATATCCTAAATATTCATAATTTTCTTTTATTAATCTAAGTCCAAAAGAATGAAAAGTTGATATTTGCATATTATGTGAATAATATCCAATTAAATTTCCAATTCGACTTTTCATTTCGTGAGCTGCTTTATTCGTAAATGTAATAGCTAATATATTTTCTGGATTTATTCCTTGATTAATTAAATAAGCAATTCTGGTTGTTAAAACTTTGGTTTTACCGGATCCGGCTCCAGCTAAAACTAAAAGTGGTCCTTCCATAAAAGTTACAGCTTCTATTTGTCTTTCATTTAAATTTTCCAATAAATCCATACTATCTACCTCATGGTTAATTTTATCAAAATATTAAATGATTGTCTATTAAGAATTTCTAATTTGACAATTTATTTTATTTTTCTTAATCTTAAAGAATTAAATACCACTATTAAACTACTTAAAGTCATTGCTATACTTGAAATAGAAGGATTTAAAGTTAATCCAATATTACTAAATAAACCCATAGCCATTGGTATCATAAATAAATTATAGCAAAATGCCCAAAATAAATTTTGTTTGATAATTTTTATTGTTTTTTTACTTATTTTAATTAAAGTTATAATTTTACTTAAATCATCGTTTAATAAGATTATATCACTAGAATTTTTGGAAATATCTGCTGCTCCGTTTACACTAACTCCTATATCACTTAAAGATAAAGCTGGTGCATCATTTATTCCATCACCTATCATCATTACTTTGGAGTTATTCTTTAATTCTTTTAAATATTCTAATTTTTCTTTAGGAAGTAAATTAGCTTTAACGTTTTCTATTCCAATAGATTTAGCAATAATATTAGCAGTTAACTTATTATCTCCTGTTGACATATAAATATCTATATTCATATTTTTAAGTTCATTTATAATTTTTTTAGTATTTTTTCTTACAATATCTTTAACTCCTATTAAACCAATTATTTTTTTATTTTCAACAATATATAAAATACTATTTCCAAGTGATGCGAAGTTTTCTTCAATATTTTCTTTTTCATTTATTATATCTAAATCATTTAGAAGTCTACTATTTCCAACATAAAATGTTTTTCTTCCAATTACTCCAGTAATACCACACCCTTCAATATTTCGGAAATCAGTTACTTCATACCTTGGATCATACATTTTAAAAGCACTTGCAATTGGATGAAGAGAATTTTTTTCTAAACTCGCTACAATATTTAATAATTTATCATTAGAATAATCAGAATAATTAGCAAGACGTGACACTCTTAAATCTCCATAAGTTAAAGTACCAGTTTTATCAAAAACAATTTTTTTAATTTTACTAGCTATTTCTAATATTTCACTATTTCTTACTAAAATTCCTTTTTTAAAACATAATCCATTTGCTATAACAATAGCTAAAGGTGTTGCTAGTCCCATAGCACACGGACATGAAACAACTAATATACTTACTAAAGTAATAATAGCCATATCACCACCCCTACCTATTATTAAATAAATAATAAAGGTAATAATAGCAATTATTATAATACTTAAAACAAATATACCACTAACTTTATCAGCTAGTCTTCCTATTGCTAATTTTGAATTAATTGATTCTTCAACTAAATGAACAATTTCCGATATTGTTGAATTCTTTCCAATTTTTAATGCTTTATATTCAAGTACTCCATCAATATTAATACTTCCTGCTAAAACATTATCGTTCCTCTTTTTCTTAGATGGTATAGATTCACCAGTTACAAAACTTTCTAATACATGGCTTTCTCCTTTAGTAACTATTCCATCAACGGCTATTTTCTCACCAGGTCTTACAATTAATATATCTCCTTCTTTAACTTCGTCAATTGTTACTTTTAATCCATTCTGTAATCTTGCATATTCAGGTGTTATTTGTACGAGTTCTTCAATTGCTTCTTTCGCTTTCTCTTTATTATTTTTATCAATAAAACGTCCAAGTTTAACAAAATAAATAATCATAGCACATGATTCAAAATATAAATGATTAACTAGTGTTTTATTACCAAAAATAATTAAATTTAAATTAACTAAACTATAAATGAATGATACTATTACACCTATTGTAACTAATGTATCCATATTAGGTGATTTATGTTTTAATTTAAATATTCCATTTTTTATTATATCAAAACCATAGATAATAAATGGTATTGTTAATATTAACAAAATAGATCCATAAATAATTGGATATAAATCTTTATTTAAATAATTTATTAATAATATATTTGATATATTACTAATCATTATATATATAATTATTAAAAGTAAAATTAAATATATTATTAATAATAATTTGCTATTATCTTTAGTATTATTTTCAAATCTATATTCTCCTAAACTTTTAAAACCAGCTTCTTCTATAAATTTTTCGATATTAGAAGTATCAACTTTTTCTGAATCATAATTAATTGAAGCCAAAGCCATTACTAAATTAACATTAGCTGTAATTCCTTCTTGTTTATTTAAATATTTTTCTAAGGATTCTTTGCAAGCACTGCAACTCATACCATCTATTTTAAGAATTATTTTTTTCATATAAGATTCCTTTCCATTCTATTATACAATAAATTTAAAAAATTAAAAAATTATATTTGCAAAAATAACATAAATGACTTGCAATGTATAATTAGTATGTAATATATATCTTATGGAAACGTCAGTTGCGGGATGTCTACCTTCCATTTTAAAAGAAGGGAGATTTGATAAGATGAAAACTAAGGCTTTTATTATAAAAGTTCTAAAATTCATTGCTATCATTTTATTTTTCCTTATCATTATGATAGTAGTAATAAAAAAATGACATCTAATCTATCACTAATAGATTAAATGTCTTCACCATTTTATTGGGTAGACATTCAGCATACCAAAACTGAATGTTTCCATTTTTATTTCATGCAAGTTTCCTTGACAAATACATATATAAGTCAAATATCTTTTGATACAGCAAATAATAATTAAATAATATGGGCAGTTATTATAGTATAACTAAAACTATTAATTGTAAAAAGAATATTATTATATTTTAAATAATAATTTTTACCATTCTTATAAACAATTGAATCTTCGTTTAATAGAATATTTTTACAATAATCTACTCCACTTGCTTCTATGTTAAGATTTGTTTTAATTCTTTTCATTCCAAGACTAGTTGTATGAATTTTATCTATTTTTTTAATAAGTTCATTTTTCATTATTTTTCTCTCTTATATTAATAATACTGGAAAAAATCAAAGATACATATTTGGATATTTCAGGATCCATCTTACTTATATTTTTAACAATATTTTTTAAATCATTAAGCGTTAATTTAATATTATTAGTTTCTCTTTTTTTAAATATTTTAAATGATTCTTCCAATACTTCCTGTAATTTATCTTTTGGTACTTTATCTAAATTAGTTGTCGTTCCTTTAATTAATCCCAGGCTAGACTTAGATAAGTTTCCTTTAACAAATTCTATTCCAAAAATATTCCAATATATTGGATAATGAACATTTATAGCATGAGCACTTGTTTTTACAACATAATAATTCTCATTATATAAAAGAGCACCTACATAGGAACTAGTTGGTATTATATTAACAATTTTAGATTTTATACGTTTATATTTTAAAGATTCAAATTCTTCATGTCTTACTCCTGGTCCATCAAAATTATAAATATTTTTTATTTTTCTCAATTTAAAACTTGGTAATTCCATAGCACTTACAATTGAGAGATTACCACCCTTAGAATGACCACATATATAAACATTATTATCAAATAAATTAATATTATTATTTAAATAATCAATTGCTACTTGTTGAGTGTAGGTTGGATAAAGATATGCAATTCTAAAATTTTCAAGCCATCCAATGACACTTCTATCACTACCTCTAAAAGTAATTATTTTTATATTATCTAAAACAACTGTTATAGCTCCAAATTGAGTTTTACTATTTACTTGATTAATAAAATTATAAAATTTCATATTCTGATATCTCTTAGATTCTTTAATAATACTAGCTATTTCTAAAGTTTTAGGTACCATTAAATCTTTAATATCTTTAACGTTACTTTCTAGTATTTCAGAAATTAATGTCTTATAATCTTTATATTCAAAAGATTTAAGAGGCATATAAACAAGACAAGATAATAATAAATTATCCATAACATTCCATTTTAAATCTTTTAAACTATAATCTTTATAATACTTTAAATAATCATATATTGTATACATATTTATACTACCAACTTCCTAAATAATTATATAATAAAAATAGCAAATAGTATATACTTAATCTGCCATTTTGAAAAAGATTTCAGAAAATAATTTCTAATCTCACTCTTTTAGCTGCCATTTAAGGCTGGCTTCACCTGCTTTTTTTACTACATTGTAGCATAAGTATTATATGCAAAACATATAAAATAATTACTTATGTGCTAATAATATATCACAAAAAATAATAAATGTTAAGTTTTTTATAATTTTTTCTTTAAAAATTCCTCAAATTTCTTTAAACCATATAGCTCATTGTAATAATTAGGAAATTCATTTAAATGAGCAAGAGCAATCTTAGCTGTTTTAATTAAATCATCATCTGTTACATTAGTTAAAGGATTAACAAGTCCATGTTCACTTTCAATATTCATACCATTAAGCAAATCATTAATAGTAAATTTATTAAAAGTTAAATTTAATTTATCTTTTACATACAAAGCATCATTTATATTATACAATTTATCACCAATTAACTATATGCAATAATTAATTAAATTTTCTTAATTCTATCTTTTAATTGATAAATATTTTGATAACTTTTTATATATTCAACGGAATTTAAAATATGACTTTGAATTATACTTTTAAATATCCGTGTATTACTTTGAGATTTTTTATTATTAATTAATTTAATAGTAGTTTTAATTGTCTTTAAAGTCTTACTAGTTGTAGGTTCTTTAACATTAACTTGCATATTCTCTATAGACCAAAACCAACCACATGTTTTTCCTATCATTGCTAATACCTTACTTAATTCTGTTTCAATATAAAAGTTAGCATTTTCAATCTGAATTCTCTTTACTACTACTTCATCTATATAAAAATTTTCATGATAAATCTGTTTTACTTTTTCTATTTCTTCAGTTGTTAAATCATTAGGTAAATTATCTAAATCATTAACTTCTATTTCCTCTAATATTTTAACAGTTCCATCAGTATAAACAATATCTTTATACCTTGAAGTTCTAGTGCTTTCATAATTATTATTTGATAAGTTACTATATTTAGTATGTGAATATCCCTCATATAAATTTAAATTTACTAATCCATTATTATCAATTTGTTTGTACATAATTCCTCCAACAATTAGTTTTATTTTAATTAAATGCAATTTCAACATCCAATGATTCATCACTAAAGGCAATATATAAAAATATTACACCACTTATAAAAATAAGTAAAGAAGCTAAAAATGATAAATATGTTAAATTCTTTTTATTTAAAGTATCAAATATATTTAATTCTTGAACTGATTCATAAGAATCTTTTAAAAAATAATAATATATAATACATAAAATAGAAAAAATAATTATTAAAGTAACTCGATACTTTTCTTTACTTTTCATATCATTATATAAAATATATTTTCTTTCTAAAGAATTAGAATAAAAACTAAAAATAATAATACCAATATAAATAATCCAAACAAATTCTTCTATTTTTAAATCTTTTAATTTATCTATTTTTTCATTATAATCCATATTAAATTATATGGTACTTAATATTTACTATTTCTTTTAATTTCTTTAATCATTCTTTTTCTATTTTTTATCATGCTTTTTAATTCATTTTCATTTAAAGGCATATTTTCTTTATTAATAGAATAATCTTTCATCATTATAAGATCAATTTCACTTTTACTTAAATTTAGATTTAATTCTTGATTAAATTCATCAATAAAAATTCTGGCTCTTTTATAGCCATATTCGGGAATAGTATTCTTAGAATATAAAATTTTTAAAACTGTAAGCTCTAATATCTTATTTCTAAGTAACTCATCATATTTTTTATGTTTTAAGCATTTTTCTATTTCTTTTAAATTATATTCATCTAAACTTTTTAATTTTTTATATAAATCTTCTATATTATAATTATCATTTCGTAACTCTTTTGGTAAATTTAATTTATAAATAACTTTTCCTGTTAAAGAATCTATTTCAAAATTATAGGTATCTCTATAAAATAATGGTCTTTCTTCACTTGTATTTATTCTATTAAAATAAACTAATGAACAAGGTACATCTTTTTCTAACTCTTTATTATAATAAAATCCCCCACATCCCGTTCTATAAGGACACTTTAGTATACTAATTTCTTTATTTGATAATCTATATAATAACTGATCAAATGTCATATATTTTGCTAAATTATCTAAATTTTTATAATCAGGATAATTTATTCCATTATCCTTTTCAAATTCTTTTTCGGGATATTTTATTTCATACCAATTAACTAAATTATTAATTAACTCTTGAATATCTAAGGTATTCATATATGATATATATCCATTATTTATTAAGTTATTATACCATAATAAGAATTCTTTATTTGTCATAATATCATATCTCATTTCATCTTGCGTATAAAAATTATGTGCTTCTTTAATAGTCATCTATAATCCTTCTTTCAAGTTATATTTTACAAAGTATATTTAATAAAGTAAAGATAGTTTACATATAAAATTTACTTTATATCTCTATGTTCTCTTTTCCATTTTTTAATTCTTTCTAATCTTTCTTTAAATTTAATCTCATTACCCATTTCCGTTGGTTTATAGTAAATTCTTCCAATTAAAGAATCAGGAAGGCATTCCATAGTAGTTAATTTATTTTTCGAGTCATGAGCATATTTATAACCTGCACCATAGTTTAAATCTTTCATTAATTTAGTAGGAGCATTTCTAATTATTAAAGGAACTGGTTCAGACATGGTATTATGAGAATCGATTAAAGCATCTTCACAAGCCATATAACAAGCATTTGATTTAGGTGCCAAAGACATATAAATAACAGCTTCCGTTAAATGAACATTACATTCAGGCATACCTAAAAAATGACAAGCTTGATATACATTTATGGCAACATTTAAAGCATTAGTATCAGCAAGTCCAATATCCTCTGATGCAAATCTTACAATACGTCTAGCTATATATAAAGGGTCTTCCCCGGAAGACATCATTCGAGAAAGCCAATAGATGGCTGCATCCGGATCACTATTACGCATTGATTTATGTAAAGCTGAAATTATATTATAATGTTCTTCACCATTTTTATCATAAAGTAAACTTTTTCGAGAAATACTTTCTTCTAAATTTTCTTTCGTTACTGTAACTTTATCTTCATCAATATCAGAGTTCATTATTACCATATCGAGAGTTGTTAAAGCACTTCTCGCATCCCCATTAGAAATATCAGCAATTGTCTTTAATATCTTATCACTTATTTTAATTTCTAAATCTGGATACCCTCTTTTATCAGTTACACTTCTTTTAAGTAACTCATAAATATCATTCTTATCAAGTTCTTTTAAAACAAATACTCGGCATCTGGAAAGCAAAGCATTATTTACTTCAAAAGAAGGATTTTCTGTAGTTGCACCTATTAAAATAATTGACCCTTTTTCAACATATGGTAAAAAAGCATCTTGTTGAGCTTTATTGAAACGATGTATTTCATCAATAAAGACAATTGTTCTAATACCAAGACTTCTCGAGTGATCTGCTTTTTCCATTACTTCTTTTATTTCTTTAATACCACTTGTAACAGCTGAAAAAGTAACAAATTTAGATTTGGTATGGGATGCAATAATTCGAGCTAAAGTTGTTTTCCCAACTCCCGGAGGTCCCCAAAATATCATTGAACATAATTTATCATTATCAATCATTTTTCTTAGTATTTTCCCATCTCCTACCAAATGTTTTTGACCAACAAACTCTGATAAATCATGAGGTCTCATCCTGGATGCTAAAGGTTCCATTACTGGTTCTTCAAAAAGTGATCCTTGTTCCATAAAATTCTCCTTTCTTAAAATATTATATCATATAAAAATAGAAGATTGCTCTTCTATTTATCTATTTCCATAACTTGACTACTAATTCCCTTACCCGTATTTGGTTTTATAAAAGTTGAATAAAGCATATCTATACTAAATATAAATATTAATATAGCAACTAAAACATTTTTTATATGGGTTCTTAATCTATTAAATAAATTAGCTAGAATTGGAGCTAAAATATAAGTAAAAGCACATCCTCCGAGTCCAAATATAATTAATCCTTCCAAACATATTCTTCCATGTAAATTTAGAAAATAACCACTATAATCCCAATACTTTAAATGCTTAAAAGTTTCTAAATACCAAGCTGTTGAGTATTCTATAATACCACAGAGAATAAATGACGATAAAAACATATTAGTTGGACTTTTTCTAAATCTTCTCAGTAAATAAAGAATAGCTATACCACCAAAACCATATATTTGAATCCACGGTCCATGAAGAGTACCACGATTAACAAATCGACCATACATTAATAAATGAAGCATTACTTCCCAAAGCCATCCTGCTATACTAAAAGCAAAGAAAAATAAGATATAAGTATTTAAATCATACTCTTGTAAATAATTTATATTTAAAATAGAATGTTTTTTTATATTATTATCAGGATAAGATTCATTTTTAATATCTTTAATATTTAATAATTCATCATTTATTAAATCAATATTTTCTATATTTTTCTTATCTTCTTTAACATTCATATAAAATTCGGAATATAATGTTCCAGCATAAATATCAGCAAAGAATATATTAGTTAAATTAAACGTAAATATTCCCGGTATTTTATATACTAATAATAGTAAATCTAATTTAAATAAATTAAATTTTTCCTTATCCATTAATTCTTTAGATAATTTAAAAGCGTCTTTCCTTGAAATATTAGGATTCTCAGCTAAAATATAAGGAATAAGTGCATATTCATAATATTTAATAAAGAATCCAATTATTGTAAAACTCCAAAGAAATAAATATAAGTTTTTAATAAATAATATTTTGGCTATATGTAATGTTTTTTTCTTTTTATAAGGATATAAGAATCTATCTATATTAGTTTTTAAATATCTTCTACTTTCTAAGAAAAAACGATTTCTTCCAACTTCTATAACCGATACAAAAATAATTCTGAAAAATAATAAACAAATATTAGAAATAATAATTATAATACCAACAGATACATGTCCGCCTAAAAATTTATTAATACTATTGATAATATTAAACATAAATGATTTAGTAGTAGTTACTTCATTTACTACAACTGATATAATACCATGAGTAACTCTTCGAGCAACATTTTCATCACGTATATTTTCATCTTGTATTTTTTCTACTAATTCATCTAATATTTCACTATTAGATTTATAAGAATTATTTAATATTTCTATATTTTTAACATTTTTTAAATCTATATTTAAAATATTCTTACTAGATAAATTAATACCTCCTGCTAAAAGAATTGTACAAATAAAAACTACTATAACACTTTTAAAATAATTATGTTTAACATTTTTAAAAGCTTCCCTTTTAATCTTCTTATAATTCATTACTACATACCTCTTATATAATATTATTTTATATCTAAACAAATTATATCATAAAAAAAGAAAATTATTAATATAATTCTCTTATTTATTATAATTTATATATAATTCATCAAAACAATTTTTTAACTAGCGGGTTTTAATGATATATCTGTTAAATATCCAACTGTTGAATCAGTAGCAATTACAGCATATGTTTTATCTGCTGTACTATAATCTGTAAAACTATATGTTGTATTAGGTGCTTGGCCTGCTAAAGAAGAGCAGCCATTAAACATGTTATCACTACTAGATACATTGTTAATATTCCATGAATTAGATACATATATTTTTTCCAAAGAAGCATCACCATGAAACATTGAAGTCATGTTAGTTACACTACTTGTATCTATTCCATCTAGAATTAGTATTTTAAGATTTGTACAGCTTCGAAACAATTGATACATGCTAGTCACATTTCTAAAATCAGCATTAGTTAAATCTATCGTTTCTACACTAGATAAATATGCAAAAGCTTTATAATAATTATTATTAAAATTAACTATACCAAAATTAAAATTAGACATATCTATTGATGTTAAATTATTACAACCATAAAATAAATTATTTACTACTGATAAATTATTGCCACCTAATCCAGATAGATTTATACTTTGTAAACTACTACAATTTTGAAACATATACTCCATATCTATAATTCCACTTGTATCAGCACCATCTAAAATTACTGTTGTAAGACTGGTACAATTTCCAAACAATCCATATACACTTGTTACATTACTAAAATCTGCATTAGTCAAATTGACGGTTTCTAATGCTTGAAGACCATTAAAAGCATATTGATTATTATTATTATTTTTAAAATTAACTTGTCCGAAATTAAAATTTTCCATAATTATTGTTTTTAATTTTGAACAACTTCCAAACATGTAATTAGTTGTAACCAAATTATTCCCACCTAAATTTGACAAATCAATATATTCTAAATTTTCACAGTTAGCAAACATATCATACATAGACGTTACCCTATCTGTATTGACATTATTAAATTCTATTTTATCTAGTCCTTTAAAATTAGTAAACAAATATTCCCCTGTTGTTAAATATGTTTCTCCATCACTTGCTATTATCAAATTGTATTTTGTGTTATCATCTGTATTTTCCTCTAACCATGCTAATACTTTTCCTTCATTATTATATGTTAAATCGGCTTTAATTGTTGCTGCATCATAGGCATTTTGCATTGCAGTTGCTCCCATTTTATTAAAGTATACTTCTTTAATGTTATTCTTAACTATTTCAGGTCTATCCCATCCCCTACCAAATATTTCTTCTGGAAAATTATTCATTACATTAACCGATAACACTTCCTCAACCCAAGTACCTTCTTGTGCTTCTACTTTTACTTTAAATGATACTCCATTTGTTCTTAAGCTATTCCATTCAGTTGTTGTTAATACTGTTCTTCCATTTACCCATTCAGAAGTTGTTCCCATACTATCTGTTGGAGTATTTGTTCCATTATAGGTATCACTTATAGCTATTGAATCACTATCTAGATAAGCTCTTATTGTTAAACTTCCATTTATTCCAGTTACTCCACTCTTTATATATCCGACTAACAATTGGTCGTTATTAGCAATTGTTGAATTAGCTAATACTTTATAAATTGAACTATTTGCACTTGTTCCACGATGTTCAAAATATTCTTCATCAGCAGTTCCTATATTACTTGCTGTTGCTATTACACTTATTGGTATTGTTTTTTCATTTACTCCACTTCCGATTGTATTACTTACATCGACTGCTGTTACTAAGTATTCTACTCCTCCTTCATAGGTTGTATCTCCACTTATCGTTATTACTACATCATCAGTATTTGTTGTATCTGTTGCTGCCATAGTTCTTGTTATTGGAAAAGCATTTGTTAATGATATTGTATCTGTTTGTTCTGAATTAAAAACAATTCTTCCGGCTGATATCGTATTTGCACTTCCAGTTCTTGTATAACTAAAGAATGCATAGGTTACTCCTATGGTTATTGCCACTAATAACAATGTTGCTATTATAAAAATTATTAATTTTTTATTTGACATTTTTACTCCTCCTTTTATTATCAATTTAATTATATATATATAAATATTAGTATTCAAGTACCTACTTAATAATTTGACATCTTTTTACAAATTATTACTTGCTTATAAATTTTAAACTATAAAAAAAAAATTAAATATTTCTACTTAATTTCTTTATTCAACATTTATTCCTTTTAAAAATATTTTTCTTCCTATTAGATATATTACGGAAATAAATACAATATATATAAAATCAGATATAATAATCAATTTTTTTATGTTATCTACATCTTCTATTTGAGAATTATTAAATAAAACATTTAGACTATTATCAAATTGACCCATTAGATAAATAATTAACATAATAATTGTTTGAATTGTAAAATATAAAATTATTCCTAAAATAACTGATTTTAAAACACGATTATTATTACTCCTATGTCCAATTAAGATTCCTAAGACACCACATCCTAACATATAAATTATTTCTAAACAAGCTGTTATTATGATACTTACAAATATAAATAAATTATTACTGAAGATTAATTTTATATAATCTATTAAATCTTGATTTAAGAAAGCAATTATAAATCCTATTATTACAACAAATAAAGCAATTATAATTGAAATAAGACCTGATAACATTTTCGAATTAAATAAAGTTGTTTTGGGGGCAGGTAAAGTATTTGTTAAATAAGATTCATCTTTATAAGTATTATTTCTAAATCTTACCCAAATACGAATAACCGAATTTATAATACATGAAACATAAGCTGAAATTGATACACCACGCATAATTAAATAAATAATATGAATAAAAGCATTATTATCTATTAAACTTAAAAACCTTGTAAATAGACATACAATTAAAGTTATAGAATAATAAATAAGCATAAATTTATTAATCCATATTAAATCATATTTTATTAATTTCTTTAACATTTAAACAGCCTCCTAAACACGTCATCAATAGAACATTTCTCTTTTTCTCTTAAAGAGTCAGCATTACTTTCTAATATAATTTTTCCTTTATCAATAAATACTACTTCATCTAGTATTCTTTCAATATCACTTATTAAATGAGTTGAAATAAGAATACTAGCTCCTTCTTTAAAATTAGAAAGAATAGTATCTAATATATAATCCCTGGTTGCAGGATCTACTCCTCCTAATGGTTCATCTAAAATATAAAGGTCAGCATCTCTTGACATTACTAATACTAGTTGTAATTTTTCTCTCATTCCTTTAGACATATTTTTAATAATCATATCTTTATCTAAATCTAAATCTTTAAGTAATTTATTAGCTTTTTCTAAATTAAAGTCTTGATAAAAATCTTCAAAATATTTAAATACATCTTTTATTTTCATACCACGATCTAAATAAGTTCTTTCAGGAAGATATGATATATGACTCTTAGAGTATACTCCTATACTTTTACCTTTAAATAAAATTTCTCCCGAATCAACTGTCAATAAATCATTTATTAGTTTAATTAAAGTACTTTTTCCGGCTCCATTTTTTCCAAGTAAACCAACTATTTTTCCTTCAGGAATATTAATTGTAACATTATCAAGTATTTTTTTATTATCAATACTTTTACATAAATTCTTAACTTCTAATATCATTTTTATTACTCCTCTCTTGCAAGTATTTAATTGATGATTTTTTATCTATACCAATTTCTTTCATACTATTAAAATAATTATCTACTATATTTTTAACAAATTCTTGTCTAATATTTTCAATTAATATTTTATTAGTAGTAACAAATTTACCATTAGTTCTTTCAGTATAAATTAATTTTTCTAGTTCGAGTTCTCCTAAGGCTTTTTGAATAGTATTAGGATTTACTTTCGAAATAAGTGCTAGCTCTCTTACTGACGGAAGTTTTTCTCCAACTTTTAAGTATCCTGAAAGAATATATAGTCTTAACTTTTCTTTAACTTGAATAAAGATTGGCTTTTCATTATCAAACTTAAATTCCATATTAAATCATCTCCATTGTATCACTTGCTTAATACAATAATACAATCAATAAATTAATATGTCAAGAGAAAAAGAAAAATTACTAATAAATATTTATTAGTAATCAACTATTTAAATTTTTATCAATAGGTAACGTAATTATTACTTTTGTTCCAATATTTAATTGGGAATCATATTTTAAAGATCCAGCATGAAGTTCTATAATTTCTTTTGATAAACTAGTACCAAGTCCTGTTCCATTTCTTTTCGTTGTAAAAAATAAATTGGTAACATTATTTAAAGTATCATTATCCATTCCTATTCCATTATCTTCTATGATAATTAAAAATTTATTTTTTAAAACTTTAGTACTTATTTTAATCTTCATTTCACTTTTTCTAACATCTCTAGCTTCACTTGCATTTTTAAGTAAATTAACTATTACTTGTTTAATCCTGTTATAATCTATATTTAAATATAATTCATCATCTGGAATATTATTTTCTAAAGTAATATTATTTTCTTTGAAATATAATTTTAATGATTTAATTACTTCATCAAGTAACATATAAATATCCGTAATATCTTTATTAATCTTAATTTTAGTATATTCTAAATAATCATCCATTAGTGTTAAAGTCCTATCTACTTCACTTTTAATAATAGGAATATATTTATTTAATTTACTTTTATCATTTATATCTAACATATCTAAATATCCTTTACAAACAGCAATTGGATTTTTAATTTCATGAGTCATTTTAAAAAGTGATGTTCTCAAAACTTTTTCTTTTTCTAATTCTTTTATTGCTGTATTTAAATTCATTATTTCTTCTCCTCTTTCTAAAAAAACAATAATAAAATAACTACATATATAAAATAATAACATTTTAAAAGTAATATTTAATAAATTTATAATAAATGAATTATTGTTTATATTAAAATAAAATATTTCTATTGATAAAATAATACTTTTTATAAAGATAAAAATATATAATAATAATTCTTTTTTTAAGACTTTTTTATTAAATATTAGATAGATTACAAAATATAAAACATATTCTAAAAAGATAAAATATATATTATATTTAAAAAATAATGTATAGTATAAAAGTAATATTATAGATAATAGTATACTTGTTACTTCATATCTTTTTAAATAAGATATTAAAAGTGGAACATTAATTAGTATTAAAGATGAAAGACTTTCTCTGAAAATTATAAATATTAATGTTTCAAAAATTAAAATTATTGATAAAGTATATTTATCCAATATTTTTTTATAATTATTGTTATAAGCTATATTTAAAAGATATAAAGATATTGGAAAGACAATTATTATTAAGTCAATTATAATATTCATTTAATCACCTCAAGTGTATTATTGCATATTTTTTTGTCGAATAATGTAGAATATTGTCTGAATTTATATATTTTAAAAAAAAGGTCAATTTCTTGACCTATTCTTTAACTTAAATTATATAAATTTATTCTGTTCTTA
Source organism: Bacilli bacterium (assembly GCA_017528315.1). Taxonomy (GTDB): domain Bacteria; phylum Bacillota_I; class Bacilli_A; order RF39; family UBA660; genus RUG591. The sequence continues at coordinate 46,532 of JAFXOW010000005.1, read as the reverse complement.
ATGCTTCTACTGGATCTTTTTTACTAGCAATTCGTGATGGAATAAGACCTGCTATTAAAGTTAAAAAGACACTTATCATAATTAAACTTACTCCTCCCATAATTGGAAGTTTAGCAATATTATTGACATTAGTTAAACTATTTACAATTATATTAATTGGTAAACATAAAAGAACAGTTGCCAATACTCCAAATACTCCAGCAATAAATCCTTCAATTATTGTTTCGGCATTAAAGACTCTCGTTACATCTTTTTTACTTGCACCAATTGCTCTTAAAATACCTATTTCTTTAGTGCGCTCTAAGACACTTATATAAGTAATAATTGATATCATAATACTTGATACAACTAAAGAAATAGCCACAAAAGCAATAAGCACATACGTTATAATATCTATAATAGTTGTAATTCCTGACATAAGTGTTCCTACATAATCAACATAAGTAATTTTATTCTCAGCACTATTATTTTTATTATATAAACCTATTATTTTAATTATTTCTTCTTTGGCATCATAGTCTTTTGGATATATTGAAATAGTACTTGGATTATCTATATTGAATACTCCTAATTTTTCTAAAGCCATTTCCTTAGTATACATATCACTAAAAGGCATATTAGTTATAATATCATTTGTATCATTTGCTAATTGTTCTTTAGCAATATCAGTATCACTTATTTTATTAATAACATATTCCATTAAAGAATGAGTATAACCAATAAAACCACTTTCAGCCTCAACGGCATCATCACTTATTCGTAAAATTCCAACTATTTCAAGTTCTTCACAATTTTCTAATTTGGCTTTTAAAAATGCTTCATCATTATGATTATCTTTCCAAATATCATTAATCTTTTGATAATAATCAGTATTTAGTAATAATTTAAATTTATTTCCTACTATATCATTATATAAATAATTTATACTTTCTAATTTAGCATCTTTATCTTTAAGAGATTTATTAACTATTTCTTTTGCTTCATTTCTATCTTCTATATCTAAAGTATACATTAAACTGGCTGGAATAGAATTATTTTTATCGACAATTAATACTAATTCATTATATTTTTCTGGTATATGACCAGCTAAAACATCATATTGACCTTCAAGTAAAGAATTATTATTAATTAGTTCTTTAAATACACTAGAATCACTTTTAGTAATTGAAAAACCACTTTCTACAGTAGAATCTTTTTCAACTATCTTAAAGGTACTTGGATTAACTTGAATATTATTTTTACTATAAATTTGTAAATCTAAGTTATAAGAATAACCAATATCTGTTACATATTTATTTATATCTTGATAATTATTATTTAAAGCTTTCTTAAATTCTTGTAAATTATTTTTTACTAAAGAACTTTCATATGTAAGTTCAAAACTACTAGTAATATCATCAGTAGTACATATTGAATCATTGTTACATTTAACCTCTTCTTTATTTTCGCTTACTCTATTAGTCATCATGTTAGTTAAATCCATAGCACTTGATTCTATTGATAAAGGATAACTTGCTAACGTTTCTTTTTCCATTTTATTTATATATTGTTGGACTCCATTAGAAAGTGATAGTATTAAAGCAATTCCTATTATTCCAATTGAACCAGCAAAGGCTGTTAATATAGTTCTTCCTTTTTTAGTCATTAAATTATTTAAAGATAAACTTAAAGCCGTCAACAATCCCATCGATGTTTTTTTAGTTTTTGCTTTCTTATTTTCTTTATTATCTTTAGTATCTTCTTGTCCATTATAAGGATTAGAGTCATCTGTTATCTTTCCATCTTTAAGTTTAACAATTCTGGTAGAATATTCCATTGCTAATTCAGGATTATGAGTTACCATGATGACTAATTTTTCATCTGCAACTTTTTTTAATAGTTCCATGATTTGTTTACTTGTTTCACTATCTAAAGCTCCTGTTGGTTCATCAGCAAGTAAGATATCTGGATTATTTACTAAAGCACGAGCAATAGCTACTCTTTGCATTTGTCCACCTGATAATTGATTAGGTTTTTTATTCATATGTTCCTTAAGTCCAACAACTTCAAGTGCCTTTTTAGCTTTTTGAACTCTTTCCTTTTTCGAAACACCAGATAAAGTTAAAGCAAGTTCGACATTTTTTAAAACACTTTGATGTCCAATTAAATTATAACTTTGGAAAACAAAACCAATTCGATGATTTCTGTAACTATCCCAGTCACGATCTTTATATTCTTTTGTACTTATATCATTAATAATTAAATCCCCAGAATCATAATGGTCTAGTCCTCCAATAATATTTAAAAGAGTTGTCTTACCACTTCCACTAGGGCCTAAAATACTTACAAATTCACATTTTCGAAAATTAATACTAACTTTATTTAAAGCAATTTGTTCTAAATCGTTAGTTTTATATATTTTAGTTATATTTTTTATTTCTAACATAATCTTCTCCTTCTATTTCATTTATATATAATAATTCCACATCTGAAATTATAACACAAGTTTATAATATGTCAAATAAAATACTTAAAAACTGATAAAAATTAATATTTATCAGTTTCTCTTATTAATATTTATTACTAGTACAGCTTCAATTTAAGATTCTCATTTAACAGTTAATTCTACCCTTAAACGTTTTTCATCTATTCTATTAAATTGGTATTTGGAAGTATTAATTTTCGAAAAATCAGTATAAGCAACATCAACAAGTTCACCATAGTAAGTTTTATTATTAGATGTTGTTTTAATATAAATAGTATAGTTTCCTTGAGGTAAATTACTAATATCTATATCTTTTTTAAACCAAGCTCTAGTTTTATCTTTTCCATCACTGACAGGAAGTTCTATTTTATATAGACCATTATCAATATAAGATAAAGTATAATTAAATCTTTCATAAGTAGTAATATTTTCAAAAACTATTTCTCTTTTTACATCATCAGTTTTAGAATATGAAACATAAGCACTATGACTTGTTCCTGTAATACTTAAAGTATTATTAGTAATCTTTAATTCATTAAAGAAATTATAAGTTGGATCAAAAGATGTTGGTGTTTCATAACTAAGTAGTCCATTATTTCTTATAGTAACAAGCATTGGACTATCTGGTAATCCATAATCAATATCAAAGGATATCCCACGACTACTTGCATTTATTCTTCTTGGCATATCAAGATATGCAATGTTAGTATAATAGTCAACTGTATAATAACCTGTTTCATAGTTATATGCAAATACAGCAATATAATAATTTCCTTCAGGAATATTAGCTTTTGATAAATCTATTTCTCCTTTAAACCAACCACCTTGATAATTATATGATTTATCATCATCTAAACTTGACATTTTAAATGGAGGATTTGAGTTTTCATCTAAATCAAATAAATATACTTTATTTTCATCATCTTCGTTTACAAAAGCAAGTTGATGACTCATCGTAGTATTATCCATTCCTTTAACACCTAAAAATCCTTTAACTTCAAATTTAGTATCACTTATATGTTTTAAAGATTCAAAATAGAAAAGTGGTTCTCCTTCTTTAAAATCTAATACATAAACTTTAATAGTTTTAGTTACAGTTTGATTATTTGAATCTGTTACTTGGAAAGTAACTTCATATTCACCTATTACGTCTGTATTAATAGTATTTTTAGTTATTTTAACTTTATTAGTAATATCTCCATCTTCATTATCAATAGCTCTTACATGATCTAAAGGATTTATCTCTCCTCCTTTAAACATCATTAAGTCTTCAATAATTATTTCAGGTTTACTATTTCCAATATTATTTAAGGTATATTCAAGACTTCCTTTACTACTTGAAATATTAGTATTTATCCAAGCAGTTCCATTATTTAAATTATAATTAATTTTTAACCATAGTTCATTATTATAAGTTGTTTTATCTAAAATAACTGCAAAAGTTCCATCATATATACTTTCAAGTACACTTCCACCTGGAGTATTAAAAACATTTAAATAATCACCATTAGCTGTAACATTTACTTTTAGTAAATCTTTTGTTATAAATTCTAAACTCGATGCATCTATCCAACCTTTTTGATTTTTACTAAAATCTGTTTCAATTAAATAAGCTACTACTTTTCCATTGATTGACGCTTCCATGAAAACAGGAACCATTGTGGAAGTTTTAGCTATACTTCCAGTTTTAACACTCATGGTTGCTGTATCATAGACATAGGTATCATTTTTAATTTTTCCAATTTTCGGAGTATAAGATGCTCCACTTGAATATTCTTGATATTTAATATTTTTATCATTTAAAGTATTTATATCATTGTATTTACCATTTGAAGAAGTATTAATTTTTTTGATAAATGATGAATGAACATAAACATAAGAATTATAATTATAGTAATTCGTATAACTACAACTCTGAATACTAGTTCTATCAACTGTTAGATTAGCATCACTTACTATTTTATACCATTTAGTACTACCATTTACACTAGTACCATTTACTTCTCCAAGAATTATAACGGGAACTCGCTCATGTTTTAAATTAAAGGGAATACTACTTGTAAGATTTGGTTCTGTTCTGACATTAACACTATCAACAGTAGTAATTCCTAATTGATAATAATTATAATCTAAATAACCATTATCTTTATCAAATAAGTAATAATAATTAGCTGCTTTTTCTCCCCAAACTGGATCACTTGCATACATAATATTCATGCCACTACTTTTATTACCCATATTAGATCCATAATATCTTGAATCATTTGGATTAGCATAACCACAATTAATATAACTTTTAGCATGACCAATTATACTTTGATAAGGATTTAGATATCCGGTTGCTGATGAGTAAGCACTTGAATCATAGGCTGCATGTCCAAATAAATTATTTTTGTCAATAGCTATTCTACTCTGTCCTAAAGCACTTTCATTAGTTGCAAGTGACATCATTAAGATAGCATTTCCTCCATATAAAGTTTCACTAGACTTAAAGAAAATTCCTGTTCCATACATATTGGAATATCTATAAACATATTGTTTTCCATAAATAGTACCAATTAAATTTTTAGTATTCTTTAGATAGGCATCTATATCATCAGCTGTATAATTACTTCTTCCTCGATGAGGTAGATACATATAGTAATTATAATAGGGATTATCACGATTAACACTGTTATTATAGTTTCCATTTTTATAATCGATCATTAAGCTTCTTAAATTATTATAAAAATAATTACCATCATAACTATAATATTTACCAGTATTTAGACTATTTGGTTTTTTATCAATAGCTCTTCCATAACTTGAGTAAGAAGTCTGTATATCCTTAGAATAATAATGTAATAATTCATCATTAGTTACTTGATAGTAACTAGTTGTTCCTACAAAATTAAGAGGTATTATTTTATAATTACCGTCTCTAGTCCATCCAACTACTCCATTAGTTTTCATTTTTATTGCATGATTTGAATAATTTAATTCTAAAAATACTCCATCAGTTGCACCATAAGTTCCTTGATGATTCATATAAGTTATATAACCCGTTAAATTACTATTTTTATAATAATAAGTTAGTTCTTCTCCAATATCCATATAAACAAGAGCAAGTTTAGCATCTATTATTCTAGTTAAATTATTACTTCTTTCAAGTATTACTAAATTTTCATTGCTATTATTATTCATATAACTTTTTGCATAATCATAATTATCAAAACATTCATAATGTTTTAAACTTTTATCACTCATAGCTTCAGCTACTTCAAAATTATTACATTCACTTCTTCCCTTTATTTCGTTATAAGTTAAAGCCTTAGTATTTAAGATGCATAAAAAGAATAATATATTAATAATTATTATATATTTTTTCATTTTACCACCTCTATTCTTATAATAAGTATATCAAAGAATAATAAATAAGTAAAATGTCAAATTATGTATTGTGTAAATAAAATGTAAAAAAATAAAAATTCAATAAAATAATTCATTATTTTTTATGATAATTATAAAAAAAACATTTTTATAAAATGACAAAAATGTATTGTATTATAATTTTAATATGTGCTATAATGATTACAGGAAATACTGACTGTTGAGTACTTGCCGACTTCTAAAAGGAAGGAGGCTTGATATTATGAAGAAAAAAATTTACTAATCTTATTTCTAATATTAATAATCATTTTATTAATTGTTTCTCAATTGATTCAAATAATAAAAAATAGTACTCAATCTGCATTAGATTAAGTACTAACACTATTTTATAGGGTAAGTACTCAACAAGGCAAGTTAAGTATTTCCCCTTTTTTATTATATGAGATTCCTCTCAACAAATACATAATATCATAAGTATACATAAAAGTCAAAATATTTTTGATACTAAATATAATAATATATACTAAAATCGAACTTTAGGTAAAAATTCGATTAAATTCAAAATTGGTGACCTGTATGGGACTTGAACCCATGAATGTAGCCTTGAGAGGGCTATGTGTTAACCACTTCACCAACAGGCCAAAAAATAAAATAGTTTTCTTAAATTAAGAACAAAACTATTCTATCAAAATTAACTATTTATTTCAAGCATTTTTATTATCTAATTACTAATTTTTTAACTTTATTTTTATCTTTAAATCCTTCATCCCACATATCTTTTTCACCATAAAGTATTTCTTCAGGTTCAAAATACTCAATATTCCCATTTTTATCAGAATATATATTTAAAATATAAGCACCTACAACATTAAGTAATCCTTGTTTTTGTTGAAATTGGGTTTTATCGCAAAAGGATGGAACTTGTATTCCATGAACATTACGATATACAAAAGCATAACTTTTATGATAATGACCAATTAAGAGAATTTGAGGTTTATAATTAGATTCTAAAATTTCAATTCTTTTTTGAGGTTTATAAGAAATTGACGCGGCACTTCCACCTCCTGGATGATCCATAAATATTTTTACTCCATTAATATTAATTGAAGCAAAATCTTGGCCTAAAAATTCCATATCACTTCGACACATTGAAACCCATTTACTTACAGTTGCTTGACCATTTTTATAATGAGTTTCGTCATGACTTCCTAAAATATATTTCGTAGTAATACCCGATACTTCAGGATACATATCAACAACATAGCCAACTTGTTCATCAAAACCATGTAAAAATTGTTGACGAGGTTGTTCCGGACGATTTAAATAATTTCCGTCAGTTAAATCACCACAATGAAGTATAATAGTAATACCACGATTATAACATTCTCTATAAAAATCATTTAATAAATGCATCTGTTGATGGATATTTCCAAAATGAGTATCAGATACTACTCCTATTTCCGTGTGAATTAAATTTTTAAAGTCAATATCAGGCTTTTTAGTTGATGTTGTTTTCGTAATAGGCTTATCAAAAATAAGTGCATCTTCTTTTTTTATTATATCAACAACTCGCCCATATATTCTAAATAATTCTAATATTCCTGTTAATTCATTATAACTTAAATGAAATTTTTGCATAAAATCTTCAACATTCATACCATTTTTAATATAACGATAAAATCTATCTATTTGATCCATTTTAACATTATCTTTATTACTTTCCATTATTAATCCCTCCAATCTTTAGTACTTTTCTTTTAATATAATCATCGGGATTTGTACGATAATAAACAGAGTCCATGGCATTTAGTGATAATAAATTACCATATTTATCGGTTTTTAAACTTACATACCAAGCTCCAATCGTATTAGAATACCTTTTATCATTCATTTCACGTGTAGTAGCACAGACACTAGGAATTGATAAACAAGCAACATTTCGATAAGTAAATTTTTCAAGTTGCAAAGCTCCACCAAATAACATAATATTGGGTTTATCTTCACTTCGAAAAGAATTTATTTGTTGTTCTGGTCTATAAGACACTGTATAAGTTTTACTTAAAGGAGTAGAAATAAGTAATACATTAACTTTATCAATTAAAACATTACAAGAATTATGTCCTAAATATATCATATCGCATCTAGCATCACTTATTCTTTTACCTAAATTAATTTTATTATTTCTTAAATGTTTTTCATCTTTAAGTCCTGTAATAAAGTAAGTTTTCATTCCTTCTACTAAAGGATAATTTTGAACTATATAATCAACCTGTTCTAAAGTATCATCTAAAAAATTATCTTCTGAATATACATTGGTTAAAGGATAAAGTCCTTCTGAGATATTTCCAACTAAAAATACATTCATATATCCCATATCATAAGCTTTTTGATAAATATCATTTAAAATAGATAATTGTTGATGTTTAGATCCGATTCTAGTATCTGCAATTACAACAAATTTAAATTCATTAAATTCATTGGTATAAAAATTAAATTTATTATTATTTTCTAATTCCCTTTCTCCATGATTATACATGTATATATCATCATCTCTTCTTTGAATAACAATATTTATTCCTTGAAGTCTTAATTCATGTAAAAGTCCAAGTATTTGATAACTATTTTTTTCTAAAATTTTAGCTACTTCTGTTAAACTTATTTCATTTTCTGTTAACTTTTTTAATTTTTCTAATTCTTCAATTTTTTCCATAATCCCTCCAAAAAAAAGAGGACAATACTCCCTCAAAATTAATTAAAAAATTTAATAATAATTGACTAGCCACATTATCACTCTCTATTCTCTATTAAAAGAATAACATCATTATATTTTTAAGTCAATTAAATTATTATCGATAGACAAAATTTGACTATATTTTAAAAAAAATACCGACAAAAATAATTATCAGTATTTTTTAAATAAAGTAAAGGAGAGTAGAAAAATAATACTCTCGCATTTTTGAATATAAATAATCTAATAATATTTATATTCATTAATATAATATGTATTTATTTAATTTTTATTCCTAAAATTATATCTTTTCTTGTTTTAATGTTCCTTTACCATTTTTATAAGTAAATGTTCCAAAACTTCCATTAATTATACTAAACTGTGGTTTTACATGACCAATATCAACATCTATTATAACTGGAATATTCATATCATCAAATATTTTATGAAGAGCATCTAAATAAGTAAAATCTTCTATTTTTTTTATACTTCTCGTTCTACCAATTATAATACCATTTATATTATTAAACCAAAAAGCTTCTTTCATTTGCCAAAGTTTTCTATATAAATCTAGAGGATTAGAATCATAGATATCTAAATACCAAAACATTCCTTCTTTAAAACTATTACAAAAATCAGATACATAATCATATTTAGTTCCTAGTATCTCAATAATTGCTTCTAAGCATCCTCCAATCATTCTTCCTTTGATAATAATTTCTTTATTATTATATAAGCTTTTATATTTTACCTTAGTATCTAAGCTATAGTTAATTTCATGCCGATGTTTCTTTCCTTCATATAATTTAAAGTTTTCTTGAATAATTGCTTTTTCACTCATACATTTAAGTATAGAAAATAAAGATTCATGAATTTTATCCATAGCAAATTCTAAAACATTACCGGAATTAATAGTTGCAATATGATATTTAGTTGTTAGATAAAAGTTTAAAAGACTAGAATCACTATAACCAAATATCCATTTAGAATTATTTGGAATTATATCATCATCTAAATATGGTAACATTTCAAGTAAAAGTTCTCCTCCTCGAAGTTGAGCAATAGCTTTTATATCGTCATTTTTCCAAAGTTTCATAAATTCTTGAACTCTATCTTGACCACTACTACTAACAAATTTATTATTGGTAAAAACATTGGGTGTTTCAATAGTTTTATATCCAAGTTTTTCTAAATTTTCTTTAGTTTTTTTTAATCTTTCTCTATCAAATTCATCTATTAAACCTGAACTTGTTGCTGTTACTCCAATTAAATCACTTATTTTTAAATCATTTGGGTATATCATAAGCACTCCTTTGAATTAATTATAACATAAAAATATTTATTTTAATGTTTTCTTAAGTGTTTTAATAGCATTTTTTTCCAGACGAGATACTTGAGCTTGACTAATTCCTAACTCTTCAGCTATTTCCATTTGGGTTTTACCTATTACATATCTCATATCTAAAATATTTTGTTCTCTTTTGGATAAATCTAAAATTGCTTTTTTTAAAGCAAGCTTTGTTTCTAAATCTTTTTCATTTCTTTTGTCTTCTAGTTGCTCATATAAATATATAGTATCTCCTCCATCATTATAAATTGGTTCATAGATACTAACAGGATCTGACATTGCTTCAATGCTAGTTATAACATCGACCTCACTTACTCCAAGAGAAGAAGCAACCATACTGTAACTTGGAACATATCCTAATTTAATAGTTAATTCATCACGCTTCATAATAGCCTTATAAGCCAAATCTTTCATACTACGACTTACTCTTAACATCTGATTATCTCTTAAATATCTTCTAATTTCACCACTTATCATAGGAATTGCATATGTTGAAAGTTTAAGTCCTAAATCAATGTTAAAGTTATCTATTGCTTTAATAAGTCCAATTACACCTATTTGAAATAAATCATCTAAATTATCAGTTTTACTCGTATATTTTTTTAATATACTTAAAACAAGTTTTAAATTACCATATATAAGTTTTTCTTTAGCTTCTTTTTGGCCTTTTTCATTACCTGTTTTTAATATTTGAAAAAGTTTGTTAGTTTCTTCACTACTTAAAACTTTTATATCATTTGTATTTACTCCTGTAAGTTCTACTTTATTTTTAGCCAAATAAAATCACTCTCCTCATTTATAATGAAAAGAATGATTTTTTTTATTCAATTGTTTTAAAAATATACTTCTTTTGAATCCTATAACTTAAAAAATATATTAAAGTATCTACTATTACTTTGATAAAAGTTTTATTAAAGGGAATTAATTTATTTATTAAGAAAACTAAAATTGCTGACATTGCCATCTTACCAAAGCTTAGGATATAATACTTAGATAATATCTTCTTAAAATCTTCATTAGAATCAAAAACAAAATATTTAGTTAAATTAAAATTTAAAAAATCTGCTATAATTCTCGCCATAAAAGTAGCAACAAAAATTGATATATCTCCAAGACTTTGAAATGTATATATAAATATAGTAAATAATATAATATCCAAAAATGCTGATAATAAACTAGTTACTAAAAAACGAAATGATTCTTTTAATATAACTTTATATATTTTCATAGAATCTATTCCTTTTTTAAATTTAGATTCTGATTTAGTATAATAAATTGTTTCAATAGGAATTTCTTTAATATTTATATTATGATTAGTAAAATATATTAATTGTTCCATTTCATATTCAAATCGATTACCTGGTATTTCTAAACAGATATCTAAATATTTATTTGGTATTCCTCGAAGTCCTGTTTGAGTATCAAATATTTTTCTTCCATATAATAATTTAAAAACTGTACTAGTTATTCTATTACCTAATCTATTAGGAAAAGGTACTTCTTTTTTATAAAAATCTCGACTACCTAAAATAATTGTATCATCATTCATAACTTCTCTTATTTTATAAATATCTTTTGGTAAATGTTGATAATCAGCATCAGTTGTAATAATTCCTTGATAATCATTCACTAAATTATCTAAATAGTATTTAAATCCATATTTTAAAGCATAGCCTTTTCCCATATTTTCTTCATATTCTAAGATAGTACAAGAAGAATTATTTTTTAATTCTTTAAATATTTTTTTTGATTCAATACTACCATCATTTATAATTAATATTTTAAAATTATATTTTTTTAAATCATTAACTAATTCTAATAATTTAGAACTAGGATTATAAGCAGGTATTAATATTATATAATTATCTATCTTTTTCTTCACTATCTAATAATTCCCTTCTTTTATTTTGTATTACAAATTAATTATAACATTAAAATATAAAGATAACAACAAAAAAAGAGTTATAGAACGATAACTCTTCCATCATAATTAAGATTTCCTTCATAAGTATCACTTAGCCATAATTTTAAGTTTATATCCATAGATTCATGACTATCAATAGTATCAACTATTATCATACCATCCATATTAAGTGTTTTAATGTTTCCATCATTTACTTGATATTTAATATAGTTATTGGGAGCACTTTCACTTAAAGCATTCGGTACTATATAAACTTTTATATCTTGTTTATCATTTTCATTATTGTTTATTTTCAAGTTATAAATCTTATCATCATTTTCACTTAATCTTCTTAAGTTTGAAACTATTACATCATTACTTTCTATTTTGGATTCTACTTCGTGATATACCGCAACTTTTCTATTAAACCAAACGGTTGTTGATATAATTAGAAATAAAAATGTAAAGATAATACGACATATTAAATATGTTCTTAATTTCACCATAACCACCCTTTTACGTGTCATATTATATCATATTTTACTAAAAATTGCAAATTATGTATCAAAATCACTTAATAGTATAATAAATTCCAGTATAACTATCATAGTACTCTTTAATAAAATATCCAAGTTCTTCCATAACTTTAATATTGGTTATATTTAATTTAGATAACTTTGATATATCAATAGTTTGAAATAATTTTAATAATTTCAATGTATTACTTTGAAATAAATAAGTATCATGATAACAATTAGAACAAATTGCTCCCGGTATATTTAAATCAAAAGTTATAATATCTTCACCATTACAATTAATACAATAATTAAAATCCGGTTTGACTCCTAAAAAATCTAATAGTTTTATTGATAATATATAATAGATAATTTCAGGATTAAATCCATCATTTATCTTTACTAATGAATCTCTTAAACATATAAATATTCGTTTATCATTATTTTCTTTTAAAACATTTCTTACTAGATTAACACATAAATTAGCATATTTCATATAAGAAAAATTGTTCATAATGTTTTTAAAAGAATTAATAAGACTTCCTTCAATTAAAGTACTAATTCCTTTTTCTTTATAGGTAATCGTGAACTCTCCATAGACCATTTTCATACTAATCCCTCGAAGTTTACTTTTCATAGTTCTAGATCCCTTCGATATAACTGATATAAGTCCATGTTCAAGTGTCAATATATTTAAAATCTTACTAGTTTCACTGTAATTTGTTTCTTTGATTATTATTCCTGTTAGTGTTTCTTTCATACTCACTTCTTATCCTTTCAAGTAAAAGATAATACTTGATATCTCCTGTTTTTTTGAATAAATTCCAAAGAATATTTTCCATTATATCACCAATTATATAATGGAAAGTTTACAAAATTTTATTCAAAATCCAAATCATCTTTTAATCCAAGTTCCATTAAATATTTTTCTCTATCTCGCCAATTCTTAATAGTCTTTACATAAAGGGAAAGAAAAACTTTTTTATTAAAATATTCTTCTAAGTCGTATCTTGCATCAGTTCCAATTTTTTTTAGCATATTTCCATTTTTTCCTATAATTATCTTTTTTAAATTATCTCGATCAACTACTATTAAAACTCCTAAATTTACTAGTGTTTCTGTTTCTTCATAATTTTCTAAATAACAAGTAACAGAATGAGGTATTTCATCTTCTGTATTACGAAGAATTTTTTCCCGAACAAGTTCACATACCATTAAGTTAGTAGGAAGATTAGTTATATAATTTTTATCAAAAAAGGCCCGTTCTTCTTCAGGTAAATATTTTTTAATAGTTTTAATAAGTTCTAAAACATTGATATCTTTTAAACTTGAAATGGGAACTATTTCAACAAAATTATATAAATCTTTTAAACGATCTATTTCTTGAAGTAAAATTTCTTTATTAGAAATTTTATCTATTTTATTTAAAACTAAAATAACCTTCTCTTTATCTTGTTTAAGTTTTTCTAAGATGAACTCATCTCCTTTACCAAATCCATCTTTAATATCTACTAAAAACAAGACTAAATCGATATCATGAGTCATGGAATAAGCTTTTTGATTTAAAACATTTTCTAATTTATGACGAGGTTTATGAATACCAGGTGTATCAACAAATACTATTTGAGAGTCTTCATCATTATAAACTCCTTGAATAATATTCCTTGTTGTTCCTGATTTATCACTGGTAATAGCAAGTTTTCTTCCTAAAATATTATTTAGTAAGGTACTTTTTCCTACATTTGGACGACCAACTATACTTACAAAGCCACTTTTCATTTTAAATCCTCTTGATTAAAAGGATGAGGACAAAGTTCAGAAACAGTATAAGTCTTTTCTTGACCATCTCTATTCATACAAATAATAGTCTTATCACTTTCAAAAAACTCTAAAATTACTTGACGACAAATCATGCAACATGTACTAACTTGATTGCTATCACACATAACATAAAGACTTTCAAAGTCATGCTTTTTATAACCACTTGAAATAGCATTTAATATTGCACTTCGTTCAGCACAAATAGTAGCACCATATGATGCATTTTCAACATTAACACCAGAAAATTCTTGTCCATCTTTCATAACTACAATCGAACTTACTCGAAAATTTGAATAAGGACTATAACTATTTTCTAATAATTTTTCTAATTTTTCTTTCATATTTTTACCCTTTCTAAATAATCTTTAACTGGTCCATAACTTCTTCTGTGTTCAGCTATTATTCCATATTTTTCTATAGCTTCTAGATGTTTTTTAGTTGGATAGCCTTTATTATTTTTAAAATCATACATGGGATATTTTTTGTCAAGTTCTATCATCATTCTATCTCTCGTTACTTTAGCTATAACACTAGCAGCAGCAATTGATAAACTTTTAGCATCTCCTTTAATAATTGAAGTACTGGGAATATCAATATTTAGTTTCATAGCATCAATTAGTACATGCTCTGGTTTAATCATACATCTTTTTATAGCGTCAAGCATTGCAAGCTTGGTTGCTTCATAAATATTTACTTTGTCTATAATCTTTTCGTCTATTATTCCTATTCCAAAACTTACTGCATCATGAATTAAAATATCATAGAATTTTTCACGTTTTTTCTCGCTTAATTTTTTAGAGTCAGTTAGACCGGGAAGTTTATAATTAAGTGGCAAGATAACACAACAAGCAACCACAGGACCAACTAAAGGACCTCGTCCAACTTCATCAATTCCACCTATTAACTTAACACGTTTTTTTATTAATTCCCGTTCATAAGTATATAAATCATCCATTATAAATTCTCTAATTTTTCTTTAATAATACCACTTAGTTCTTTCATATCACATTTACCTTTAACAAGTGGAGTTATTTCTTTCATAATAAGTCCCATATCACGACTACTTGTTGGATTTACCTTAATAAAAACTTCCTCTACTATTTTGTTTAATTCCTCAATTGTTAATTGTTTAGGTAAATAAGTACTTAAAAATTCTATTTCTAAATTAGTTTTTTCTACTAAATCATCCCTATTACCTTTTTCAAATTCAATAATAGATTCACGTCTTGTTTTTATACCACGAGATAACATATCAATAACTAAATTATCTGTAATCTCTACTTTTTTATTAATATGTTCTAAATCAATATCTCCTTTAATACCTCTTAAAGTTTGAACTTTTAAAGTATCTTTTTCTTTCATAAATTTAACAATATCACTTTTTATTTGTTCATACATTTCTAATCACTCTCCATAAATATTATAACTTAAAATTTAAAAAAAGTATACAAAAATAGGACTTTATTATATAATTATCTTAGGTGTTGTGTATGAAAAAAATTGGAATTGTAGTTGAATTTAATCCTTTTCATAATGGACATATTTATTTAATTAATAAAATTAAAAAAATGTATCCTGATTCTTTAATAACCGTAATTATGAGTACTAATTTTACAGAAAGAGGAGAATTTTCGTATCTTACAAAATGGGATAAAACTCGTATTGCCTTAAAGCATAAAGTTGATTTAGTAATTGAACTTCCATTTTACTTTGCAACCCAATCTTCAGATATATTTGCAACCTATGCAGTTTCTGTATTAGAATATTTAGGAATGGATTATTTGATCTTTGGTTCAGAAACTAATGATGTTGATGTCTTAAAAAACATTGCCTCCACTACTCTTTATAATGAAAAATTTGATATCTTAGTTAAGAAATATTTAGAACTAGGTAATAGTTATCCAGCTAGTTACTCAAAAGCTATTTACAATTTAACAAATATAAAATTAATTAACTCAAATGATATACTAGGTGTTAGTTATATAAAAGCTATTATGTTAAATGACTATAATATTAAACCTCTATCTATAAAACGAACAAATAGTTATTTAAGTAAAAATTTAACTGGAAAAATTTCAAGTGCTGTAAGTATTAGAGAATTATATTTAAAAAACCAAAATATTAAAGAATATGTACCTATTGAAACTAATAATTTAATGAATATAGATAGAAATTATTTAGATAATTATTTTAAAATATTAAAATATAAATTAATAAGTGAAATAGATAATTTAGATATTTATTTAGATGTATCTGAAGGAATTGATAAAAAAATTAAAAAAGTTATTTTAGAAGTTAAATCATATAATGAATTGATTGAAAAATTAAAAAGTAAAAGATATACTTACAATAAATTAAATAGAATGTTTTTACATATTTTACTTAATATTAAAAAAACTGATAACTATGATATCAATTATATTCGCATATTAGGTTTTAATAAAAAAGGACGTGAATATCTTAAATATATTAAATCAGAAATTACAACTTTAATAGTTACTAATTATAAAGATAGTGATGATCCGGTTTTACAAATTGAAAAAATTGCTACAATTATTTATTTAAATATCATTAATAAACCAGAATTAATAAAAGAAGAATTAATGTCTATACCTATTAAACATTAATTCTTTATTATTTTCCTCTTGGATGACAATTATAATAAACATCTTTAATATGATCAAGGGTTACATGTGTATATATTCCTGTTGTTGAAATAGATGCATGACCTAGCAATTCTTGAACTGTAAGTAAATCACAACCATTATTAAGTAAGTGAGTGGCAAACGAATGTCTTAACATATGAGGTGTAATATGTTTATTAAAACTTATTTTTTTTATTACTTGATTTAATATATAACTAATTCCAGCCGTAGTAATTTGATCACCATTTTGATTTAATATTAAATAATCTGTATTTTTTTTATTAATTTCTTTATATATTTTTAAGTAATCTTTTAATACTTTTAAACAAACATTATTAAAATAAACTATTCTTTCTTTAGATCCTTTTCCAAACACTCTAATACTTTGATTTGACATTGTAATATCAGATACTTTTATATTAACAAGTTCTGATACCCGTACTCCAGTTGCATACATTAGTTCTAAAATAAGTCTATTTCTTAAATCATAATTAGTTTTAATTTCTAAATTATGAAATATTTCTAAAAGTTCATCGTATGATAAATATCTAGGTAACTTTGATTCTTTTTTAGGTAATGTTACATAGTTAAAAGGATTATTTAAAGTAATATTTTTACTATTTAAATATTTGTAAAAGCCTTTTAAAGAACTAATATGACGTCTAATACTTTTTCCAGATAATTTAAGACTATCAAAATGATCAAATAATCCCATTAAGTCTTCATATTCAACATCTTTATAATTTAATCCTTCCTTTTTTAAATAATCAAAATAATCATTTAAATCAAGTTCATAATTAGTAATGGTTTTATCACTATAATTTTTATTATACTTTAAATATTCTAAATAGTTTTCTTTATCTTTCATTTTAAAACTCTCTTATATCTATCTAACTTGCTTATTTATAATTATACTACATTTAAAAAAAATGTAAAATTATCTTTTACATTTTATCATTATCTAAATATTTAATTGCCTCAGTTGCAGCTATTGCTCCATCACTAGTTGCCGTTACTAATTGTCTTAATTCTTTATGACGAGCATCCCCTGCAACAAATATACCTTGAATATTAGTATGACAATTTTCTCCAGCAAGAATATATCCTGAATCATCTAAAGTTATTATATTTTTAAATATTTCATTTTCAGGTACACGTCCTATAGCAATAAAAATTCCTGATACATTTATAGTTTTAATAGTTCCATCATTATTAGTAATTTCAATACTTTCTAATTTTTCTTCACCATTTAACTTAGTAATATTAGAATTATAAATACATTCAATATTATTTTTTTCTTTAATAGTTTTAATAAGCACATCCTCAGCTTTAAATGCATCATTTCGATGGATTATATAAACATGACTTGCGATATTACTTAAGTAAATTGCATCTTCAAGAGCAGTATTTCCACCACCTATAACTGCAACATCTTTATTTTTAAAGAAAGCACCATCACAAGTAGCACAATAAGATACTCCTCGTCCTACTAATTCTTCCTCTTTATCAATTCCTAGTTTTCTACTACTATTTCCAGTTGCAATTATTATCGTTTTACTTTCATAAGTATTGTCTTTAGTTTTAATTAATTTATATTTATCTTGATCAATTATTTCGATAACTCGTTCAAATTTTATATCAACTTTTAATTCTTTTACCTGATTATATAGTCTAGTTGCAAAATCATAACCATCGGTATGAGGAATAGCCGGATAATTATCAACCATAGAAGAATTAATTATTTGACCTCCATATGAAACCGCTTCTAAAACTAAAATCTTTTTCATAGCTCGACTAGCATAAAGAGCTGCCGTAAGTCCAGCTGGTCCGGCTCCAATTATTATAATATCATACATTAGTTAATCATACCTTCTATATCAGATTTAGATTTCAATCCGATACTTCTATCTATTTCTTTACCATTTTCAAACAATATTAAACAAGGTATAGAAATAATTCCATATTTACTTGAAAGTTCTTCTGCCTCATCTACATTAATTGAAACAATCTTAGATTCAGATCTTTCACTAGCTACTTCTTCCAAAACCGGTCTTAACATCTTACAAGGACCACACCAATTAGCATAAAAGTCTACTAATACCTTGCCATCACTTTTTAAAACTACTTCTTCAAAATCTTTTGATTCTATTTCTTTTACCATAACTTATCTCCTTTCATAATTTATATTCAAATATTATCATATATTTAAAAAGAAAACAAGAAAATTATTTTCTATTTTCTAAAAACAACTTTCTTGTTATAAAATTAAATATCATTACTATTCCAGTTGCTATAATTTTACCTATCATATTATATAAATTTAATTTTTCAATAGAAATCCAAAGTATTAATTCATTTAACCCAAGACCTATTATACTAAATACAACAAAGAAAATAAAGTTACTCTTACTTTTTTCCTTGTTAACATCAAAAACATATTTAACACTTAACAAATAATTAAAAATTGTAGAAGTTAAAAAGGCAATAGCCGTTGATAATATGTAATGGATATTTAATATATTAGTCAAAACATAAAATATTCCCCATTCAAGAATTGTTGCTAATACTCCAACTATTCCAAATTTAATTAATTGTGAAAATAATTTTTTATATTTTTCCATCTTCTTTAACCTCATTTAAATTATGGCTTATTATATACCTTGGGCGTCTTTTAGTTTCATTATATGTTTTTCCAATATATTCTCCTATAATTCCAATAAATATAGTTTGAAGTCCAGTTGTTGTACATATTAAACTTATCAATGTTCTTATAGTAAGTATTTTATAATTAACTAAATCTAAAATAACAAACAAAATTAAACAAATAAAACTTATAATAAATAAAATCATTCCAAATGATAATATAAAACGAATTGGCTTAACACTAAAAGAAGTTATTCCATCCCAGGCAAAATTCAACATTTTTTTAAGTGGATATTTTGATTCACCAGCGAACCTTTCATTCCTTTCATAATAAACAATATCTGTCTTATAACCAATCAATGGAAATATTCCTCTTAAGAAAAGATTTACTTCATTAAATTCTTCTAAATGATTTAAAACATTTTTGCTTGCCAAACGATAATCTGCATGATTAAAAACAATATCTACCCCCATTAAACTCATGAATTTGTAAAATCCTTCAGCTGTTGTTCTTTTAAACCAAGTATCTTTTTTTCTTGCACTTCGAACACCATATACAATTTCAAAACCTTCATAATATTTTTCAAGCATTTCATCAATGGCATTAATATCATCTTGTAAATCAGCATCCATACTAATAATTACATCAGCATATTTTTTAGCCGTCATCAAACCACCAAGTAGTGCATTTTGATGTCCTCTATTTCTTGATAAAGATATGCCTGTAAAATACTTTTCGTTTTTACTTATCTTTTCAATTATACTCCAAGTATTATCACGCGAACCATCATTTACATACATTACACGACTTTTATCACTTATTATTTTTTCATTAACTAATTTTTCTATTTTCTTTTTTAACTGTTTTGTAGTCTCATTTAATACTTCCTCTTCATTATAACAAGGTACTACAATATAAAGTATATCACTTTTCATTTTTAATTCCTCCAACTTCATTTTAATTAATTATAAATTTTTAAAATATCTTTTTCTACCTTTGACCATTCTCGTGATTTGGCAGTTTCTATTCCACCTTGAATTAATTTATTTCTTAACTCTTCATCTGTTCTAATCATTTCAATTTTCTTTATAGCATCGGCAATATTACCTGGTTCATATAATAGACAATTTTCTTCATTCTTTAAATATTCAATATTACCATCATTAGGTGCTACTACAGAAATACCACCGGTTGCCATCATCTCAAGTGGTGGATAAGAAAAACTTTCTAAAATACTTGACTTAATTAATATATCAGCTGAATTATATATTTTTCCAACTTCATCATATGGTACCTTATGCAAGAATTCATCAACGTAATACCACTTTTTTGGTTCTCCTTGATATGATAAATATTTTATTTCATATTTATCTCTATCTAATTTATTAACTATTTCAAAGCTTTCATCAACATTTTTATAATAATCTTCGCTATTACCTTCAATTAATATTCTAATTTTACCTTTAAATTCTCTTTTTGTAACAGAAAATTGATTTAAATTAATACCATTTGGAGCATACTTAACTTGTCTTTCAAAATCATTAATTAACCAATTTTCACACCATTTTGAGATTGTTAAATATTCTATATCGTCAAATGTATAAGTAGTATTGGCAATTTGTTTAACGTTATTTCCATACTTTAAAAAATTAGTTTCAAAATTTTGAACAAGATAAGCAATTTTATCAACATTATTATATTGTTTAGCAAAATAAACTGTTGTCCATAAACTTGCAACCATTTTATTTAAATGACATCTAATTTGAGTTTTTAAGCAAGATATAACATCTATTTCACCATCATTATTTATTACATTATTCTCATATTTATCCATATTTATAATAAACACATCATAACCATTATTTCTTAAAATATTACAATGTTTTATAATAACATTTACTCCTCCACTTATATTTGTAGTAGGTAAAATAAAAGCAATTGATTTAGTCAATTTTGACTTAATAAACTTTGTATAATTATATCCAGAATAAGTAGAAATATATTCTTTCATTATTCTATCATAAGCCTTTTTTCCAAGCATTTCTCTTTTTTCTTTTGATAAAATCAACTTTTCTAATTCTTCATACCAATTATTTTCATTATTAGAAACTAAAATACCATCATCATTATTTTTAATTATTTTAAAGGCTCCAACCTTTGAAGCAATTGTTGGAACTTTAACAAGTCCGGCTTCCATCCATTTATTTTCTGACTTAGCTTCATTAAACAAGGTATCTTCGATAGGTGCTAAGTTGATATCCAAAGATGCAATTATTTTTGGTAAATTAGTCCAATCAGTAAATTTCTCAAAAATTATTCTATCTTTAAATTGTTCTAATTTTTTAGGAATATCCAATATTCCAACTATCTTTAAATATACATTTTTATATTTTTCCATTAATTTAATAATAACAGGTAAAATAAGTTCAAAATCAGGATTATGAGTAATTGAACCACTAAGATAACCTAAAATTACTTTATTTTCATCTTTAATAACTTCTTTTACAGCATCCATTGATAACTGACACATTTTTTCACTAGCAACATTTTTATTAATATAAACTTCCTTAACATATTTTTGTAATTCTAAAGCTAATCTATTAGTTGTTGTAGTAGCGTAGTCACATAATTTTAATGTATCACCCATTCGCTTAACACCATCATAATATAAATTACGTTCATCCTCTGACATTGTATCTAAATATTTAATGGTTTTAGTGTACTCTTTATCGAATACTAAATCATCTATATCATAAAAAATCGTTTTATTATTATATTTTGCTTTTTGAATAAACTCTTTTATTGTATCAGTTATAGGACATCTAAAAAATACAAAAGCTCGGTAATATTTTTGATGTTCTAATGTTAATTCCTCATAAAATACCTCATCTGTTGATATGCCATTTGATTGTAACTGTTCTCTTTGATGATCAATTCTATACCTTTTAGGATGAGGAAGCGTACAACCATTAATAAATAACACATCCTTACATTCTTGTTCCGGTCTTTTCATACCATTTGATATATAAACATATGTTTTTTTTATAAATGATTTTATTCCTTCATCTTTAATTGTATTTATTGTTTGTGTTAATAAATATTTTATTGAGTTCATTTTATCCTCCTCATTTTTTAAATTATTAATTTTCCTTTAATTCCCTTTTGGTAATCTTTGTATCCTTTATACATCATTTTTAACTTTTTATATTTATCTTTTTCAAATACCAATATTCTTTTAACTTGCCCTATTTGTACCCTTATTAAATAATCACAATGATCTTTAAACAAATCATAATACATATCTTTTAAATACAAAGTATTTCTTACCATATAATAACGTCTAATAGGACTATGATTATAACAGGGATACTCTTTATTAAATAATTTATGAATTTTTACTTTACCTAACTCATGTTCTAAAATAACATCATTTAATCTAATAACTTTATACCCATGCTTATTCAAATTCATACCATAATCCATATCCACACAATCAATAAATAACCAGTCTTTAAAACCACCTATTTCTTGATAGGCTTTTAAATCAATAATATTTCCTGAGGTCATTACTTCTATTTTTTCCTCATAGGTATTATTTATTCTGTCATCTTCCCCTGATTTAATATTATGATAAGGTGATACAAGTCCAATTTTTAGATTATTTTTGTTTTGTTCTATAAAATTAAGCATTGCAATTATATTACTTGAAGATATTTTACTATCTTGATCCATAGTTAAAAGATAATCATATCCATCATTAATTGCTTTTTTAGCCCCTATATTCAATGCCTTAGCAATTCCTAAATTCTCATATAACTTTATATATTCTATTTTTTTATCATTTTTTATTCTAATAATATCATCATCACTATTATCAACAACATATATTTTATCAATACAATCTTTATAATCGTCTATATTGGATATGTTAGATTCTGTTGGATGATAAAATACCACTACTGCCACACATTCTATTTTCATTATACTTCTTCAGCAAATCCTTTTTCTAATTTATCAAAAACAAGATATCCTATTGTTAAAACAATAATTGACACGAAAAATAAAATAAACAGAGACATGCAATTTGGTAAAGTTTTATAATAAAATATATTTCTATATGCATCAATAAACTGTGTCATAGGATTTAAATATAGTATCCATCTAAATCTATCAGGAATTAATGATGAATTATAAATGATAGGAGTCGCATAAAACACAAGATTCATAAAGAATGCTACCAAATATTCTATATCTCTTATATAGACATTAATAGCTGATAAAATAAATAATATTCCTAAACTAAACATACTTTGTATAATTGCTATTGGAATTACCCATAATATATTAAATGATAAACCAATACCTCCAAATATAACAAATAAAAGAATAATTACACAGGAAATCAAAAAATTGACAAGGGCAGCCCCTACAACACTTATTGGCAATATTTCTCTAGGAAAAAATACCTTTTTAATTATTCCGCCATTAATCCAAACACAATTACAACCACTTGTAACAACCGTCGTAAAGAAATTCCAAGGTATAATACCTGTTATTAAATATACTAAATAATGTTCCTGTTGCATTCTCATAATATAAGGAAATACAATTGCATAAACTAATACCATTAACAAAGGGTTTAAAAACGACCAAATTATTCCCAAAAAACTTCCTTTATATTTTCCTCTTATTTCTTTGTGAATATTAGTTTTTAAAAGTTCTCGATATTGATATAATTCTTCAAAAATATTCATTTCAATCACCCACAAACTTCTATATATTTTTTCACTACTTCATCCGGCAAAGAATCCATTTCTACACATCCGTCTTTAATCCAAATAGCTCTATTACAAATTTGTCGGACCTGCTCTAAATTATGTGTAACTATAACTATAGTTTTATCACTTTCTTTTAATTCAATTAATTTTTTAAAACATTTATCTTGAAAATGCTGATCACCAACAGCCAAAATTTCATCAATTAAAAGTATTTCTGCATCAACATTAATAGCAATTGAAAAGGCAAGTCTCATATACATTCCTGATGAATAGGTTCGTACTGGATTATCTATAAAATCACCAAGTTCAGAAAATTCAATAATTTCTTCTAACCTTTTATCTATTTCCTGTTTAGTAAGCCCAAAAATAGCAGCATTAAAGTAAATGTTTTCCCTACCGGTAAAATCTTGATGAAAACCTGCTCCTAGCTCTAAAAGAGAAGTTAACTTACCATAAGTCTCAATAGTACCTTTAGTTGGATATATAATTCTTGTCATCAATTTTAAAAGAGTACTCTTGCCACTCCCATTTGTTCCTATTAAAGCTACTGTTTCACCTTTTTTTATATCTAAATTAATATTTTTTAAAATTGTTAATCTTTCTACTTTATTATTCTTAGACCATATTAATCTTTCTTTTAATGTTCTAGGTTTATCAGAATTTAATTTAAAATCTTTATATAAGTTTCTAATTCTTATTGCTACCCCATCATCATTTTTTTTCATATCCACCTCTTAATCACAATTACTCTATAAGTATATCATTTTTATTCTAAAATTGAAAGAAAATAGTTAAATTTATTTCAAATTTGACTATTTATATTCTATACAAAACTATTAATTTTTTCAATAACATAGCTAATTTCTTCATCACTCATACCATAATAAAGTGGTAATGATAGAACTGTATCAGCTAACTCTTTTGATTTAACTAAATTTAAATTATTTAATTCTTGATAAGCATTTTGCATGTATATTGGAATAGGATAATGAATTACTGTATCAATTCCATTGTCTTTTAAATATTGTTGTAACCTATCTCTTTCGTTACATCTAATTACAAATAAATGGAATACGTGTTCGTTGTATGTTGCAATTTTAGGTAAAACTATCTTGTTATTTTTTATTCCTTCTAGATATTTTTGAGCTATTTTTTTTCGCCAATCATTAGTTTCATCTAAATATTTTAATTTAACATCTAAAACTGCTGCTTGTATTTCATCAAGCCTTGAATTAACACCTTTAACTTCATGGTGATATTTTATTTTAGCGCCATAATTAGAATAAGTTTTAACTTTAATTGCTAATTCTTCATCATTTGTAACAACAGCTCCTGCATCACCCATTGCTCCTAAATTTTTTCCAGGATAAAAACTAAAGGCAGCAGCATCTCCAAGTGTACCAACTTTTCTTCCTTTATAAGTTGCTCCATGAGCTTGGGCAGCATCTTCTATAACTTTTAAATTATGTTTTTTGGCTATTTCATTTATCTTATCCATATCACATGCTTGACCATATAGATGAACCACAATTATAGCTTTTGTTTTAGCAGTTATCTTGTCTTCTATTAATTTTGGATCTATTAAATAATAATCCATTTCTGGTTCAATTAAAATAGGCGTTGCTCCAACCGCACTTACAGCTAGGACACTTGCAATAAATGTATGAGATGAAACTATTACTTCATCACCCTCACCTATTCCATATCCTCTTAAAATAAGTTCAATTGCATCTTCTCCGTTACCACACCCAACAGCATATTTAGCTCCACAATATTTAGCATAATCAGCCTCAAATTGTTTTAATCTTTGTCCATCTATAAACCAACCAGATTCATAAGTATCATTTAAAGCCTTTCTTATTTCACTATCCATTAGACCATGTAAATGTTGAAACGTTGCAAATGGTATACTTTTCATTTAATTTCCCTTCTTTCCATATAAATTTTCATTGTTTAAAATAAACTCATCATAGTCTCTTATATAATCATCAGCATTATATACATCAGATGCTAATACTAATAAAACTGCATCTTCCGAAAAATCACTCATTTCTCGCCAAACATTTGGTCCTATATACAATCCAACTGATGGATCATTTAATATATATTCTTGTTGTCCATAGTGATGTTTAACACTTATTTTAACACTTCCTTTTACAGCTATTAAAACTTGATGTAACTTTTTATGAGAATGATGACCTCTAACTAAATCCTTAGCTACATTATAAATATAATAAACCCTTTTAATTTCAAAAGGAATATTATCTGGATATTCGATTGGTGTTAAACTTCCAAATCCAGTTTCAGAAGAAGAGGTTATTTTTCTAAATTTAATTAAACTACAATTATACATATTACTTCATCCTTTCGTTATATTCTTTTTTTAATATACGATACCAATTGATATCTTTAAATTGTCCTTTAATATACATATCTTCTATAAATTCACCTTCTAATATAAAATCATATTTTTGATAAAATTTATTTGCTCTAACATTATCTTTAGAAACATATAAATATACTTTATTTAAGTTTAATTCATCAAAAGCAATTCTTAATATCTCATTAGTTGCCATTTTTGATAAACCTTTACCCATAGCTTTACTACGAATACAAATAGCATACTCAGCTTTTTTATTTTCATAATCAATATTTTTTAAACTTACTGTTCCCATATACTCATCAAATTCATCAACAATAGCATAGTTAACGTTTACATCATTTATTGAATTATCAATAAATTTTTTAGCCTGTTCTTCATCAATTTTAGAAAAATCTTTTCCCATAAATTCTGTAACACTATCATCATGCATCCATTCAAGCATATAAGGAATATCTTTGTATTCTAGTTTTCTTAATCCCATTTTTCAACCTTCTCATCTTCTAATTTTTTATTTTTTGTTCGATAAAATTTAGCTTCATCAATTAGTTTTTTCAAATAAAACAATTTATCAATTTCAAACATTATTATATACCAACCAAAATATAATAATATATATATTAATAAAATATAGTTTCTATTATTAATTTGTAAATAATTATTTAAGATAAAACAACTAACTACCCAAGCTATAAATGTCGCAGGAATAACTTTATTATATTTAATTAAATTTTTTATTTTATATATAAAATTAATCTTTATTACATCAAATACTTTTCTAAAACGCCAATAAGTTGCAAACTTTTGATTTTCTCCTTTTAATTTATCAATATATTGGTTATACTCATATAATTCAGGAACAAAACCGCCAAAATAGTTTGCACAATCATAAAATTTTTTTACTATTCTATATTGTTCAGATATCTTATATTTGTTAATATATGGAAAAACATCATTCACAGTGATATCCAATAATTCTTTATAATATTTTTTTACATGATTTGGTATCTCAACTTTGTGATCACTATGTGATATTCCACCATCTCGATGTTTGTATGCAATAAAATCAACGTAATAAATCATTGTTCCTTTTTCTAATAACTGAAGCCACGATGACCAATCTTCAATATATTGATATCTTTCATCAAATAATTTATTATCTTTTAATAGTTTTATTCTATATACAGTAGCACCAGCACAATATATACAATACTCTGCCATCTTTTCAAATAAAGCAATCGTGCCCTTTTCATTAAGTTTTTTTGCCATTTTAACATTAACATATGGTTTACCTTTTTCTAATTTATCATCACACATTAAACATTGAGCTGTTATTATGTCTTTGGACTTATCATTAAATTCTTCAACAAAATTAGTTATTACATTGTTATCATATAAAACATCATCACTTGCTAAAAAGTGAATAAATTTACCTGTAGCATTTTTAATAGCATTATTTAAATTTTTAACTGTACCCGAATTTTGTTTCATAGTTAATATTTTATATTCATAATTATTTTTATTATATTTTTTTATTATCTTTTCTATTTTATCATAATCAAATTCAGGTGAACAATCATCAGCCACTATTAACTCAACATTCTTATATGTTTGATTCATTATTGAAATAATTGCCTCTTCAATATATTTCATTTGATTATAATGTAATAATACTATGGTATATTTTTCCATTTTACTCGTCTCCTAACTTCTTTTAAAAATACAAAACCTATATATATAATAATGTATATCATTATAATAAATAACAAAATCAAATTTTTACTTCCTATAAAATTTATTAATATCATTGAAATTATAATTGTTAATATAAAGGTTATCAAAACAATATGTCTATGTTTAATCATCTCTTTTAAATTTCTTATTAAATGAGGATTTATCTCATTTAAATAATAATAAAATTTAATTGGTCTATTATTATAAACAATTTTTTTTAATTCTTTATCATAAAAAGATGTATCAATATATTTACCATAATATTCAATATAAAACTTATATGATTCAAGTATTGACCACTTTTTATAATTAGTAAAATTTTTCAAATTTGGAATTATTTCTCTATGAAATGTTTCTAATAATTCTTTAAAAAATTGCTTTTTTGAGTCACTAATTGTGGTTGTTTCACTTATACCACCACTTCTATGTAACAAAGAGTCAAATGAATCTACATATATTATTTTCTCATTAAATAATAACTTTAACCAAAGTGGCCAATCTTCTAAAAATATATATGTTTCATCAAATTTATATGTATTAAACAATTCCTTTTTATAAGCTGTTGCCCCAGATCCAAAACGATTACTTTTACACATATCAAGCAACAATTTTTCTTGATCATTATTATAATCTATAATTTTTTTATTCGGTATAAAATTTCTAATTTTATTTAAATTGTTATCACATATTATCCACTGTGAAGTAATTATTTGAGTATTATGCTTTTCAAAACACCTAACAAAATTAGCTAGAACCTCATCGTTAGCAAAAACATCATCAGAAGCTGTAATTAAATAATAATCACCTGTTAATTCTTTTAAATATTTATTAATTGTTTTAACTGTCCCAATATTTTCATCATTAACAAAAATAGTTGTTTTTATTTTTCTTTCCTTATTATTAATATACTTAATTACTCTCTCTTTATCAAAATAACTAGATGCATCATCAGCGATTACTAATTCGATATTTGAATATGACTGATTATAAATTGAATCAAGCATTTCAAATAAATAATTAAAATTATTATAGTTTAAAACTAGAATGGAAAATTTTTTATTATTATTAATGAGTTGAATTCCATTACTATCTTTTCTCATTTTTATACCTCTTTCTTCATTTCCCACATATCATAATCTACTAATCAATTTTTTTAAACGTTACTACAATAAGTATAACATACTTAATAATATAGTCTCAACTATATTTACTTATCTTTTAGAAATTATTCTGCAAAATAATATCACTCATATTTTGATATAATGCACAATAAGCAACTAAACATATTATTACAAAAATTAAACATGTAATAAAATCCATATTAATATTAGTAAATTTCACTTTTTTATCTTTAAACTTTTTTAGATAATTTGGTAATAAAGGACTTAGCAATAATACTCCTATTAAAATAACTCTTGCTGAAAAATAATATCTATTTTCGACATGTCCAAAACTTGGAACAAATGCTGAAAACAAAACAGAATATAAAACAAAAGCTGGAAAAGATAACAAATCTTTTAATTTTTTAGTATATTTCTTTAAATAATAAATTAAAGAATACAAGCATACTCCCATAAAGGATACAACAAAATAAATTGGTCCACTTTTTATTCCGAATGAATTTATTGGGTCATTAACCAATCCTAAAAATAATCTTTCTGTCCATCTAATAACAAACGAAACAGGATGTTTAATAATCATTTTTACATAATGCCTTAATGTATATATATCACTACCATTTACTATAAAATTATAATAATCTTCATTATCATTCTTTGCAATTGCGAGTGATAATTTATCTTCTAAATTGGCAGGATAAGTAATAAAAGTCATATGAAAACTCAATCCATGATTAAACCAATCTGATTTGGTTGGTAACCATTCTCCATTTTCACGAAAATTATTAACAACTAACTTTTCAAAAGCAATATCAGCTGATTTGGTGATACAAAAACCTAACGCAAAAATAATAACCACAAGTCCCATTTTCTTTAGATTTTTTCTTGTCTTTTTAATTAATTGTATTAATAAATATATAATTAAAATATAAACAGATATTGAAAATTGTCCACTTAAGCCAGTTTCAATTCCAAATATCAGACCGGTTATAAAACATAATTTGTGTGAATATTTTTCACTCAATTTAATTGTTTGATTAAGAGCAAGTACTAAAAATAAACAACTAGTTAAATCAACACTTATTAAATAAAAAACACATCTTTCTAAAATAAATAATACAATTGCAAACAAATATTTTTGCCATACCTTTACTGGATTCTTAAATATTTTTTCAAATAAAAATGGTACTCCAATAGTTGCAAGATAAGCAAATGCTAATGATTTTAATATTTTCCAAAAGAAATACATTGAAACTCCAGTAATTTTAGAAAGAAAATAACAAGCTATACCAGGTAAAAATGCATAAATACCTTTATACATTATATAGGAACAATATATATTTTTACCAAAAAAAGACTCTACTACCTTAATTGTTTCAGATGCATCACCTGAATTCATTATTATATCCTTACTATAAACACTTACAAAAAAAGCAGTAAAACACAAAAAAAACATAAAGTATTTATTATTAATTATTTTTTTTATTTTATCAATATTTTTCATTTTTAAAAATCAATCCTTTCAAACAAAATTATATTCTCCTTTAAATAACGAAATATTTAAAGTTTAAAAGCACCTACCAACCTATTTTATTTGACCTTTACAAACTAAATTTATAATATTACTTACCTATGGTCATTATAACTATTCCTGCAACAATCATAATTGCACCAATTGCTGAAATAATACTTAAATTTTCTTTAAAAACAAAATGTCCTATTACTAAAACAATTATTTGAACAAGACCGGTTACAATTGGAACCATAATGGATAAATCATATTTTATAAGCATACGTTGCCATAACAAAAAACTAATTAAATATAAACAAAAACCAAAAAACGTAAACCAACCCATTTTAAAATTAAATCCATTTTTAAATGTTAAATGAAGCGAATCTCCACCTAATTTCATAAAAGTTAATCCACTTGTTGTACATAATAAATAAGCCATAGTTAATATATATTTCATTTTTTTATCCTTTCTACTTTTTCTTTAAAAATAGATAATTCCTGAATAAGAATAATATTTTTTTTCTTCTGATCGGAAATCATTATTGTTAAGAACATCGAAACTAACAACAATATTCCTATAATAATTGCTATCATCATATTAGACATAACTTCAAATCCAATTTTTTGAGAAATGAAATTAAACATATTAGGAAAAAAAGCAACTAACAAAATCAAGATAGAAAACAAATACCATAATAATGAGTATTTCTCAGGAATTTTTTCTTTTTTTAAAAAATAAGATGTAATAACTATAAAACTAATAGCAACTATTATTAAAGTTACTGTAAGTGATTTAGATATCATTTGTACCTCCTAAATTTTGTAATTATTAATGCAAGTCCAACATTCATCATATAATAAGCATTTTTCCACGTTTTAATTGATGATACACCACCTTGTCTTGCATGCATTTTAACCGTTACTTCTTGAACTTCATATCCCTTTTTAACAACAATAGCATTTGTTATTGGTTCTGGATATTCAATTGGGTAATTCACACAAAATTCTTTTATTAAATTTCGGTTAATTGCCCTAAACCCTGATGTTGCATCATATATTTTTTTATTACATGAAAACTTAATCAAATTTGAAATAATTTTAATTCCAAATCTTCTTGCTACTGATGATTTAAATCCAATCGATTCTTTATCAACAAAGCGAGAACCAATTATCATATCACATGTACCACTAATTATAGGTTCAGTAATAGTTTTTATATAATTTACATCGTGCTGACCATCACCATCAAATTGAACAGCTATATCATAATTATTATAATAAGCATATTTATAACCAGTTTGAACTGCCCCACCTATTCCTAAATTTACAACTAAATCTATAATTGGAATATTATTATCATGACATATTTTACTAGTGTTATCTGTTGAACCATCATTTATAACAATTACTTCATAATTAGTTTGATTATTTTCATTATATTTAATAATTGAATTATAAGTTTTTAAAATATTTTTTTCTTCATTATAAGCGGGTATTATTATAAGAATTTTTGGGTTCATGTTTTCTTGCACCTCCTTACTAAAATAATGACAATATTAATAATTTACAGCAAAAATATATATAAATGCCCCAAGATTAGCAAAAATACTATAAACCAAAACATAAATATTTAAGTAATTAAAATCATATGTTTTTAATCTTTTTTTACTATTATAAAATATAAGTGGAATCAGACATAAAAGTGGTAAAAAATACCTTCCTTGCACACCATCTACAACAGGATACTTTACGGGCGTCCATTGAATATAAAGACTTGTAAATATTAAAACTATAATTGATATAACTATAAATAAAAATAATATTTTATCTTTAAACTTTATAAATATATCAGTAAATCTATCTAATATAGTTAGTATAATTAAACCAAATAAAGAAATTTTTGGATAAAAACCTGTCACATCGACACTTAATAATTCTAATGATTGACCCATCATACTGGATAAATAAAAATGGTAATTTGTATATATACTCATAATTAGTACTTTCAAATAACTAAAAGGATGGCTTAAAACCCAATTTTTTTGTAATACAGGATTAACTCCTGGATGAGTTTCTATTAGGAATCCTGAAGCAATTTTTAACCACGATAAATTTAAAGTAATAACAATTAAAGCTAATGATAATATTTTAATATTTTTATCTTTTAAACTTTTAAATTTCTCTTTCGGTAATATAAATAAAATTAAACAAACAGGCATATATACTATTTTACACAAAGAAACAATGATACACATAACTGATAAAATAACATAATCTTTTATAACAAACTCTCTCTTCGTGTTGGCAAGATATAATGTATAAGAAATTAAGAACACACATGATGCAAAAGTTAAAGCATCAGGTGATAAAGAAACCGCTTCCTGCAAAGTAATTGGCAACAATGATATTAAAATCAAATATTTTTTAGCAAATGGAATAAATTTAATCGAAAAATATAACAAAGTAATCCAACAAATAAAATTAGTTATTCTTCCTAAATAAGCATCTAATAAAACCGGAGCATTAAATACCTTTCCAACAATAATTCCTATTGTTTGAGGAATGTAACAAATAAAATTATATACAGCCGTATTTAAAAAAACATAATGACTTGTTTGTCCTGAATTTTCTGTAGTTATTTTTTTAATTATTTCTGAATAATTACCATATTCTTGTTCTGAAATAACACTAGTTGCTATTTCAATAGGCATATCGCTACCTTTTTCAGAGGCCATTAAATTTCCCATTGATATATCATAAGCTCGTCCAAAATGACTATATTCATCAGGAACTTTTCCAACAGGTATCAATACTAATAATAATAAGCCAAGTGAAAGAGCAACAATTAGAAATAATTTTTCAAAAGCATTCTTTTTTTTATATAAAATATATACTAAACTACTAAATGTTATTTCAAATAACATCATAATCATTAACAAAATAAATCTAACTGTTTTATTAAATTCAAGCGTAATATAATGAGGCATTTTATTAAATAAAAATAAAATATTAATAGTCATAAATATTAAGCAAAATATTATATATATTATTAAATTATATTTCTTCTTCATAAACACCTCCAAATTCTTTAATTACAATACAAGTATAACATTTATACTTTAAAATTAAAAGAAAATAGTCAAAGTTGTCATTAAATTTTACTTTATTTGACTAAAATCACATTTTTAGAAGAAAAATCAAGTCGTTTTATCACATTTTTAGAAAAAATAACCTTTTTAAAATTATTTTTGACTTTCCTATTATAAAAAAAGTTAGCCTAAACTAACCTTTATAAGCATTTTTATATTCACCTGATAAAATATTATCAATCCATTCTTGATTATTTAAATACCAATCAACAGTTTCTTTAATACCATCAGAAAAATTATAAGTTCTATTCCATCCAAGTTCTTTTTCGGTTTTAGTTGAATCAATGGCATACCTTAAATCATGTCCAGGTCTATCAGTTACATACGTAATTAAATCTTCACTTTTTCCCATTTGATTAAGAATGGTTTTAACAACTTCTAAATTAGTTCTTTCAGAATGTCCTCCTAAATTGTATACTTCACCATTTCTACCATTTCTTACAATCATATCAACTCCAACATTATGGTCATGAACATGAATCCAATCTCTTACATTTTCTCCTTTTCCATAAACTGGAATATTTTCATTTTTTAAAGCTTTACTAATTACAACTGGAATCAACTTCTCTGGAAATTGATATGGTCCATAGTTATTAGAACAACGAGATATAGTTACAGGCATCTTAAATGTTCTAGCATAAGCCATTACAAATAAATCTG
Source organism: Bacilli bacterium (assembly GCA_017528315.1). Lineage (GTDB taxonomy): Bacteria > Bacillota_I > Bacilli_A > RF39 > UBA660 > RUG591. The sequence goes on along the minus strand of JAFXOW010000005.1, from coordinate 11,763 downwards.
CACTAGCTTTTGATGATGAGTAAGGACTAGATGTATGAATTGGTGTTTGTTCGGTAAACAACAAATCTGGTCTATCTAAAGGTAAATCTCCATATACTTCATCTGTTGATACTTGATGATATCTAACTATTTCATATCCTTCTTCATCTCTTAACATTTTAAAAGCATTTAATAAATTCATGGTTCCTAAAATATTTGTCTCAGCAAAAACATTAGGATTTTTAATAGAATTATCAACATGAGATTCAGCAGCAAAATTAATTACTACATCAAATTTTTCTTTTCTAAATAAATCATAAATTGTCTCTTTATCTCGAATATCCATTTTAACAAATTTATAATTATCTTTATCCTCTAACATTTTAATATTATTATAATTACCAGCATATGTTAAGGCATCTAAACATACAAAGTAATCCTCAGGATATTTATTTACTACATATTGTAAATAATTGCTTCCAATAAAACCGGCTCCTCCAGTTACTAAAAATTTCATATTATAATTCCTCCATTTCTTTTTTATATCTTTCGATTGCATCTTGCCAACTAGGAAGTCTCATAAATCCTTCTTTATCTAGACAATCTTTACTTAAGCATGAATTCTTAGGTCGTTTAGCTTTAGTTGGATATTCATCTGTTGTAATACTATTGACAATAGTATCTTTTCCAAAAACTTTAAATATTTCTCTTGCAAATTCGTCCCAACTAGTATATCCTTCATTATTAGCATGATATAATCCATACTTTTCGGTTTCTGCTAAATCAACTAACAATCTAGCTAAATCAACTGTATAAGTTGGACTTCCAAATTGGTCACTTACAACATTTATTTCATTCCTCGTCTCACTTAATTTAAGCATTGTTTTAATAAAATTATTACCATTTATTCCAAATACCCAACTAGTTCTTACTATAAAATGTTTAGGATTTTTGGCTGCTTCAAGTTCACCTTCATATTTAGTTTTTCCATAAACACTCTCAGGATTAACTTGATCACTTACATCATATGTTTCACCATAAGGCTTTTCTCCATCAAATACATAATCAGTACTTATATAGATAAGTTTAGCTCCAATATTCTTAGTTGCTTCACTTAAATATTTCGTACCTTCTACATTTACCTTATAACAAAGATCAGAATTATCTTCAGCATTATCAACGGCAGTATAAGCAGCACAATGAAATACTACATCTGGTTTGGTTTCGGTTATTCTATCAAATACTTCTTGTTCATTAGTTAAATCCATATCATTCTTATCAAATTCTAAGATATCCTTGTATCCTCTTTTTTTAAGTTCTCTTACAATATCATATCCAAGTTGTCCTTTAACTCCTGTTACTAAAAATCTCATTAAATTACCTCCTTAAAATATTCTGGTGAATCTTTAACAGTTGGATGTATTTTATCTTTCTCACTAAAAATTGGAGTAGTTATCCCATATTTATCAAATTGCCAATCAATATTAATATCGGGATCATTCCAAATAATACCTGCTTCACTTTCTTTATTATAAACATTATCTATATAATATTCAAACTTTGTATCATCTTCAAGAGCAACAAAACCATGAGCGAATCCTCTTGGTACATATAACATATTATGATTTTCTGGAGTTAAAAGAACACTTGTCCATTTTAAATAACTTAAACTATTAACTCTTAAATCAACAACAACATCTAAAACTTTTCCACTTATACATCTAACAACTTTAGCTTGACTATAAGGATTTTTTTGAAAATGAAGTCCACGAATAGTTCCTTTTACACTTTTTGATTCATTAATTTGAACAATTTCTTTAAATCCTAATTCTTGTAAATCTTTAGTAATAATTGCTTTAAAGTATCCTCTATCATCTTCAAATAAATTAGGTTTTAATATATAGCAATCTTCTAAATTAGTTGCAATTTTTTCCATTAAAAATTCTCCTTTTAATTTTCACTTTCACGAGTTACTACATCTACTAAATAGGCTCCATAAGAATTCTTTTTCATCAAGTTAGCAGCTTTATCAAGTTCTTCTATATTCATCCATCCCTTTTCATAAGCAATCATTTCCGGACAAGCTATAATTTTACCATTATTACTTTCTACTAATTTAATCATATTATTAGCTTCCATCATACTATCAAATGTTCCAGTATCAAACCAAGTAAAGCCTTCTCCCAATAGTTCTGCCTTAAGTTTAGACTCCTTTAAATATAAATCATTTAAAGTTGTAATTTCAAGTTCACCTCTAGCACTTGGTTTAACCTTTTTAGCCATCTTTGAAACACCCTTTGGATAAAAATATAATCCCGTAATAGCATAATCGCTTTTAGGTTTTTCAGGTTTTTCTTCAACACTTAAGACATTATTATTTTTATCAAGTTCCATAATTCCAAAACGTTTAGGATCTCTTACTTGGTATCCAAAGATACTAGCATAGCCTTTTAAAGCATTCTCTTTTGCATCTTCAAGTAATTCTTCAAAACCATTTCCAAAATAGATATTATCTCCAAGTACCATAGCACATGCATCATCCCCAATAAACTCTTCTCCAAGTAAAAATGCTTGAGCAAGTCCATCAGGAGATGGTTGAACTACATAACTAATATTAATTCCAAATTGACTTCCATCTTTTAATAACTTGATAAAATCCCTTTGATCTTCTTTAGTTGTAATCACTAAAATATCCCGAATACCTGCTTGCATTAAAACTGATAAAGGATAATAAATCATTGGTTTATCATAAATTGGCATTAATTGTTTACTAATTGCCATTGTAATAGGATAAAGTCTTGTTCCACTTCCCCCTGCTAAAATAATTCCTTTCATAATACACCTCCAAAAGAATAATTTTTAATTAATTTAAGTATATCGAAATTTAAACTAATATGTCAAGTCAAGTAATACTTTTTTTACATTATTTAAGTATTTCTTCAAATAATTTTTTATATTTAGAAACTACTATATCCCAAGTATAAGCATTTTGAATTCTTTCTTTAGCAAATTTACCATAGTTTTCTATATCTTTATCTCTAAAATTCGATACCTGTTCTAAAATATTTTTTAAATTATCTTCATTTTTATTAAAGTATAAAACAGCGTTGCTTCCTACTTCTCTATTATAAACAACATCATATAAAATATTAACATTGGTAATACTTAGTGCTTCAAGAAGTGATGGATTGGTTCCACCTGCTGAATGTCCATGAATATAAGCTATAGCATTTTTTCTAATTTGCCTTAATACTTCATCATCATACAAAGATCCTACAAACTTAATTCTTTTGTCTTCTAAAAAGTGAGTATCCTGAACTAATTTTTCATAAAAACTATTTTCTTCAACATTCGAAATAATAACTAAATCACTTTGAATATTGGTTTTCATAAACTCTTTTATTATTAATTCTATATTATTTTCTGGTACAAATCTTCCAACAAATAAATAATAATCTTTCTTTCTAATATCAAACTTTTCCATATATTTTTGAGTTTTAGGAAGTAGTTCTTTATCACTTTTCAAATATGCTCCATAGGCTATAAAACGAGCATTTACATCATACTTTTGATATTTTTCTTTAACATAATTAAGAATAGCTGAAGAATCACATATTACATAATTAGCTGATTTAATCATGGTTCTTTCTGATAATTTAAAATATTGCTTAATAAGAAAGTTCCATTTTTCTCTTTTCCATTCCAAACCATCAGGATTAATCATAATAACGACTCCCATTTTATTTAAACATTTATGAATAAGGGAAAAAAGTGGTCCTACCCTGCAACCTAATATATACATAACTACATTTTGCATATGTTCTTTTTTAATTCTTTTTTTATAATACATTACAGCTTTAAAAGCAAAATTCATCATAGTAATACTACCCATAGGTTTCACAGTAATAGGAACACATTCAACATTTCCTTCCATATGAACTTTATCAGTCTTTTCATGAGATAACTCAGGTATATAAAACTTAGTATCCGAATCATTATAATTATCAATTAAATTAGTTACAAAAGTTTCCCATCCTCCATATTCTGATTTATATCCTCGTGAACCTATAATAATAATATTTTTCATTTCTTACTTCCTCCAATCAACAAGTATAAAAAAGATATTCCATAACTAATATAATAAAAAAGTCTTAGTAAAAAAAGTCCAAAGATATTTAATTTATTATATTTTTTTTCATAATAAAATTGACTCATCTTTAATATTTTATATTTTTTAAGAGAATTTAAACTCTTATCAACACTTACTGATAAATCATGAATAACTGAAAGTGTCGTATCTACTGCTGTTATTTTATTATTATCTTGTAATTTTTTACCTAAAATATTTTCTTCATAATAAAGAAAAGTATTTTCATCAAAAAAATCCATTTCCTTAAAATCATTATATTTAATCATGAAAAAACAACCATGAACTACTTCTACTGGTACTATTTTTTTATTATAATAATTATCACTATAACTTAGCATCTTCTTACTATACTTATGAAAATAGGTAATATTAGAAATAAGATCTTCTTTAAATCCAGGTAATTCCCATCCTTTTGATATAGAATCATTTTCTTTTATGATTGGGGCAATTAAAGATATATTATTAGTTTCTAAATCCTTCTTTAATTCTTTAATAACCTCTTCACTTACTAAAACATCTGGATTACTTATAATAACGTAATCTATATTTTTATCACTTAAATATTTAAGACCATAATTGTTACCACTTGCATATCCAGAGTTTCTATCTGTTTTAATAACTTTAATTTTATCATTTTCTTCTTTTTTTAGTCTTTTATAAGAATCATCCCTACTTCCATTATCAACAATTACTATTAAATCTAATATTTTATAATTTTTTATTTGATTTAACATTTTTAAAGTAGTATCATAATCATTATAATTTAATATAACAATACCTGTTCTCATTTAAATACCTCTAATATTTTATTTTTTGTATTGTTTGTATCATATTCAATAGCTGTTTTTCTTGCATTATTTTTAATATTTTTTTTACTTTCATCATCTAATTCAAAATATTTAATAATCTTTTTTGTTAAATCTTTATAGTCTTCTATCTTAAAAGTAAAACCATTAAAATTATCTTTCATATAACAACTAGGTCCATATTTATCACTAGCAATCACAAACGTTTCACAACTCATTGCTTCTAACCCAACCAGACCTAAACTATCACTTTTTCTGTAAGTTGGAAAAATAAATAATTCTAAACTATTATATAAATATAAAAGCTCTTCTTGAGATAATAAATCTTTTCTTTCTATAAAATTTTCTAATTCTAGTTCCCTAACTAAATCATTTAACCTATCTTCTTCAAGCCCTGATCCAACAATTAAAAATTTTAAATTATATTTTTTTATTAAGTCTTTTTTTTCAAGTTCCTTTATCATATAAACAAAGGTATCATAACCCTTATCAGTTTCAATTCTGGAAATATATCCTAAATAATTATAATCTTTATTTAAACCACTTTTATTTTTAGCATCTATTAACGAAATATTTTTAAAATAGTTAGTATCAACACCTCCAGATGGATAAATAAATATTATATCTTCTTTAATATGATAATCTTTAATTAAAACATTTTTAAAATAACTAGATGGTACTACTACTTTATCAGCATATTTTAAATATTTTTTACTTCTTTTAATATTTTTTAAATCTATTTCATTATCAGCAACTATATCATTTCCGTGACAATTTAAAATTAATTTAACATTCTTATTTATTTTTTTTACAATAACGGCTCCTAAACTTGAATGTGATATAAAATGAACATATAAATAGTCTACATTTCCGAATAAACCTTTAATTATAACTTTTAAGTGTAGTAATAAATAATTTATTAATTTTAAAACAATATTTTTTTGCTTAGTTATTACTACTTTTTGAACATCGTAACCATTTTCTCTTAATAAATCTTCCGTATTTTTAATAAATATTCCATAATGTTTATTTGATTTACTCGGATACATATTAGATATTAATAATATTTTTTTCTTTTCCATAACAACCTCTATTAAAGTATAGCATAAAATTAAAAAAGTTTAAACATCTTGTCTAAACTTTATCTTCTAACCTTACACTTACAAGTTTTGATACACCAGATTCTTGCATGGTAATTCCATATAAGGTTTTAGCATATTCCATTGTTCTTTTTTTATGAGTAATAAGTAAGAATTGCGTTTTTAGTTTGTAATGTTCTAAATACGTACCAAAATTATCAACATTTGCCTCATCCAAAGCTGCTTCTATTTCATCAAAAATACAAAATGGAACACGTCGTATATTTAAAATAGCAAATAACAAACTAATAGCTGTTAATGTCTTTTCACCACCTGAAAGAAGCGTTATAGTTTTTAGTTTCTTACCTGGAGGACTAGCTACTATATCTATTCCTGTTTCTAAAATATTATCGGGATTAGTTAATTTTAAAGAAGCATCTCCACCATGAAACATTTCTTTAAAGACTTTTTTAAATTCTACTTCTAATTCTTTAAAAGTATTGAAAAAATCATTTTTCATAACTTCGTCCATATCATCTATAATTGAATATAGCATCTCTTTAGCATGTAATAAATCATTTCTTTCATTAGATAAATATGTGTATCTCTCATTTACTTCTTCATACTCCCTAATGGAATCTAAATTAACCATACCAATATTTTTTAAAGCATTCTTTAAATTACTTACTTTTCTTTTGGCCTCATTTATGTCTATATCTTGATCATATTCTTCTTTAGCTCTTTCATAAGTTAAATTATATTCTTCATTTAAAATATTTAAATTATTATCTAAAATCATATCTAACTTAGATAAGTTTATATTAAGTTCATTATTAGATTTTTCTAAAGTACTAACTAAATTTCTATTTTCTTTATTAATACCATCTAATTCATTAATATTATTAACTATTATGTCTTTTTCTTTTATTAATTCCTTAATATTTTTTTCTAATAATTCACATTCAAGTGATTTATCGTAATACTCTTGATCATAACTTTCTATATTAGCACCATTTAAACTTTGTAATTCCTCATTTTTTTCTTTTAATTCATGTTTTTTTTCAGTTAATTTATTTTTTATTTCATTTAATTCATCTATGGTTTTAATCAAATTACTACGATTTTCATAGATATTTCTATCTATATCATTTATTTTGTTTTCTAAAGTTCCTATTTCAACTTCTAAATGACTTAAATTATTTTCATTTGTTTTTATTTTTAAAGAAAGTTCATTTATATTATTTTTTATAGTCAAGTTGCTTTTAATATCAAAACTTCCTCCGGTTACACTTCCACCTACATGAATAATTTCACCAGTTAAAGTAACTATTCTAAAACGTCCATTTATTTTTTTAGAAATAATATTAGCATTTTCAATAGTATCTGTAACAATAATATTACCATACTGATTTAATATAATATTTTGAAACTTATTATCATATTCTAAAAAATCACTTAAAATACCTAAATAACCCTTTTCTTTATTTAATATATCAAAAGTATCATCATCAATAATTTTAGGTTTAATTACTTTAATAGGTAAAAAAGTAGCTCGACCTAAATTTTCTCTTTTTAAATAATTAATTGCTTCTTTAATTGAAATATCATCCTCGGCAATTAAAAAGTTCTTGTTTGTTAAACTTACAACATCAAAAGATGTTTGATAATCTTTATTTACTGTAATAACATTTATTAAGGCATCAATAATACCAGTTAGTTTTGGATTATCAAGTATCTTTTTAACATTACTATTTAAATAAACATTATCTTTTAAATTATTTTTTAATATATCAAGTTTATTATTTAATTCTAAATTTTCACGTTTTTTAATATTATAATTACGAGTTATATTTTCACTTTTAATCTTTTCTTCATTTATCGAGTCAATTAAATTATTTAAAGTATTTTCTAAACTTTCTTTTTTACTGGTAACTTTCTTTAAATCACTTTCTAATAATTTAATTTCTTTTTCAAGTTTCAAATTATGATCTTTAATATATTCTATATTTTCATAGACTTTGATATCTTGGGAATTATATTTAGCTCTTTCTTTAATAATTATTCTTTTACTATTAAGCTCTTCCTTTTCCTTAGTTTTATTTATTAAATTATTATTTAATTCTTGAATATTTTTTGATATTTCAATTTCTTTTAATTTTAGTTTATCAAGTTCGGGATTATTAATAATAGTATTTAAATGAATTAATTTTTCTTCTTGTTCTTTAATGGTATTTTTAATATTTTGATATTCAAAATTAGCATCAGTTATTTCACGACTTAATAAAGATATTTCTACTTTTTCTAAAGCATCTTTTGTTTCTAAATATTCTCTTGCTTTTTCACTTTGATTTTTTAAGGGTTCAACTCTTGCTTCTACTTCTCTTACAATATCGTTTATTCTTTCTAAATTATTATTAGTTTTATCTAATTTTTTAAAGGCTTCTTCTCGTCTTTTTTTATATTTTAAAATACCAGATGCTTCTTCAATTACGAGTCTTCTTTCAGAAGCTGAATTTGAAAGTATTTTAGATATTTCACCTTGTCCTATAATATTAAAGGAATCTCTTCCAATATTACTATCTAAAAATAAATCTACTATATCTTTTAAACGACATCTCTCATTATTTAAAAAATATTCATTTTCACCTGTTTTATATAATCTTCTTCGAACAGAAACTGTATCATATGGAACATTTAAATATTTATCATAATTATCAAACGTTAAAGTAACACTTGCAGAATGCATAGGACTTCGATTTTTAGAACCAGAAAAAATCACATCAGCCATTAAATTATCACCACGAAGAGATTTAACTGACTGCTCACCTAAAACAAACCTAATAGCATCAACAACATTACTTTTACCACTACCATTAGGACCTACTATACAAGTTATATTATTATCTAAATTTAAAGTTATTTTATCAGCAAAGGATTTAAATCCTGACATTTCTATTTCTTTTAAATACATAAATGTTACCTACTCTCCTAGTAGATTATAACAAAAACAAGAAAAATTTACAAGATAATAATTTCTCTAATGAACTATTAGTTCAATACTATTTAAAAAGAAGTAATCACCTTCATTAAAATCACATACAAAATAATTTTTATTATATTTATTTAAAAAGGCAAAGAATGATGAGTAAGAATTATTAGAATCTAATATTATATGACTTTTTCCTATTTTTAAGATACTTACCTCATCTTTATATAAATTATTGATTATATGCTCATTATCAATTTTTGTATAGACTAAATCATTATGCATAGTTAAATATAATCTATTACTTAGTTCTAAATTATCTATTGAAATACATATTTGTTTAAATAAATTATAACCATAAGTGAATTCTTCATCTTTCATACTATATATACTTTCAAGTATTTTATATAAATTACCTGGATTATCCTTATATAAGGTTAATAGTTCTTCTCGAATACTAAAAATATAAAATCTTCTCATTTAAATCACCACGTTTATTATATAAAACCGCAATGTTTAAATTTGTCGAATAAAAAAAGATAATAAAAAAAAATGAAATTTATGCACGTGATACATATTTTCCATCTTTTGAAGATATTAATACCATTTCATCTTGATCAATGAACATTGGAACTTTAACAACTAAACCACTTTCAAGTTCAGCATCTTTCATAGCAGTTGAAGTTGTATTTCCTTTAACTCCAGGTTCCGTATGAACTACTCTCATAGCTATTTTATCAGGTAAGTTCATTCCTAACATCTCTCCTTCAAAGAAGATAATGTCAACATCTAAATTTTCTTTTAATAATTTAGCATCATCACCTATTAAACTTTTGGAAAGTTCTATTTGTTCATAATCGTTCATATTCATAAAATAATAAGTGTCATTCATTGAATATAAAAATTGCATTGGTTTCTTTTCAATACGAGCAGTTTGAACTTTAACTCCAGCATTAAAAGTATATTCAGCAATTGAACCAGTTCTTAAATTTTTAAGTTTGGCTTTAACAATAGCTGCACCTTTTCCTGGTTTAACATGTTGAAAATCTAAAACACTATAGATATTACCATCATACTCGATAGTCATTCCTACTTTAAAATCATTTACATTTACCATAATCTCACCTAACTAATCTTATTTTTTTTCTTTATGAGTAGTATGTTTACCACAACGTTTACAAAATTTACTTATTTCTAAACGATCCGTTGTATTTTTAATATTTTTTTCTGTACGATAATTTTCTTCATTACATTCGGTACATACTAAAGTCTTTCTTTGTCTATTTCCAAGCTTTGCCAATTTAATCTCCTCCTTTTCGGTTCCTAAGTATTATAACAAATAAATAATTTAATATCAACATTTTTTATTTATTTATTATGAATTTAAAGAAATCCCTCAAAGAAGGACTTCCTAATATTATTTATTTTTAGTCTCTATTGTTTCTTTCACGCTTACGTGCATTCTTAATTCCAGCTTTTTTAGCTTCACGACGTTTTACACCAGGTTTATCATAAGCTTCTCTTTTTTTGAATTCTGAAGGGATTCCATCTCTTGCAACTTTTTGTTTGAACTTTCTTAAAGCCCCATCTAAATTACCATTTCTTACAGCAACATGTGTCATTCTATATTCCCTCCCTTCGTTCTAAAATCAAATAGATTATATCAAACTTTATTTAAAATTTCAACATAAATCGCTATTTTTTTCTAAAATATTATATGTTTTTACTGGTTTTTAGTGTTTATTTTAGATAATTATGACTATTTTTCATAGAGTTGATTATTTCTTTAATTTTTTCTATAGATAATTTACATACTCTAGAAATAGTATTTAAGTCATATTTTTCTTCTTTCTTAACCTCATTATATGGCATATTTGCATACTTGCCAAGCGTAACATTAATGACTTCAAAAAAATATTCCTTTCCTTTTATCACCAAATTCAAATACTTTATCTACTCGTGTTTTATCTATTTTAGATTTTCTTTTGGGTGAATACCAATTCAAATTAATTACACTTACTTGTATTTTATCATGATAATAGTCTACTTTTTTATTTAATATTTTCAACTCTTTTCAATATCTTTGATAAAAAGTAACTATTCTTGTCATACTATAGACAATATTTCGAAATAAACTACCAACAAAATTATTATTTTTACTAGTTCTTGTTAACCTAATATTTTTAACAATACAATTATCATTAACTTTTTGATTAGAAAAGGCAATTCTAAATTTTTTTTAAAATTGCCTATTTTTTTAAATATTATGTAAAACCATTTCTAATAGACTTCTAAAAAATGTCCCATAAAATATTCCCATTTGAAATAATAAACTAGCAATATACCTAATTATTAAACAACTAAAAGGAAACAAAATAATTGGTATTATGTATTCTCTTAATATTTTATTATCTTTTAACAATCGCATAGATGATTAGAAGAAATTCTTCTAATAGCACCTCCAAGTGTTTGACCTATTTCAAATAATGCCGTAACAATTCCTTTAAAAGCACTTACAAAACTACCAGTTAAGTTAAATGCTCCTCCTATAATATTTTTAGTTTCTTCGATTTCTAAATTTTTCATATATTCCTCCTATCTACATTTTAAAGGTCTTGCAAACCCATCAATTATACCAGCTATAAAAGTTATAAGCGAACCTATTCCAAAAACTCCTAAAATACTTATTCCTCCCCCATTAATTCTTTTACTTTCATTAAATTCTAATTCTTTCATAAAAAAATCCTTTCTTAAATTATTTTT
>JAFXOW010000028.1 GCA_017528315.1 Bacilli bacterium | reverse complement strand
TTTTTTTAATTCATACAATAATTTATTATAACTAATTTTTTCCTTTATTAAAGCATTAAAATTAATTATTCCCCTATTAATTAATATATTTTCATCAATAATCTTTTTATTAATACTCTTATCATATAAAAAGATAAATAGATAATAACTTACTAATATTATTAAAGACATAATTAAAGTATCTACTATATTTAAACTATTATATAAGGAATAAATACATATATTGAATATAAATAATAATATAATTATTTCTAATATATTTATTGTTTTTTTATCAAATATATAATAACTTAATATAATAATAAGCAAATAAAAAATTATTTTAAAAATAAAAGAAAACATAATATCACCTAACATATTATGTTTTACAATTTTATTTTTTATTCATTTTTTTAGTTTTATCTAAGTCATTTTTAATATCATTTTTTTCTTCTTTTAATTCAATATTTTTATCTTCAATTCTTATATAATTAGCAATCATTAATAATATGTTACCAAAAGATAAACCATATAACATTACCTTAATAGCAGCAATCTGGTCAGCAAAGTAATTAAAGTTTATACCATAACTATATTGATAAATAAAATACATTTTTTTATCAAAACAAGCTCTATAAGCAAATATTGTTATAGCAATCATTACTATTAATGAAGTTATATTGTAGTAAAAATTATCTTTTACTTCTTTTTGCTTTAAAATTAAATTTAAAATATTTAAAATAATTAACAATATAAAAGGGGCAACTACTTCAATAAATTCTAACATATTTTCGCCAAAGATATTTTTTCCTAATCTTTGAAACATCATACTTACTATATATATAGTAAATATGAGAAGAATTGGTAACATTAGATTTTTTAGAAAAAGTATAATTTTATTCAAAAATTTAACCATTTGTAATCACCTCATCTTCATTAATTATTTCTGTTAAATACAATATAATAGAAGTAAAATCATTATATGATTTAACAATCGTTGAATAATCACTTCCTAAATAGTTTCTTATAGTAGCCGATGCAATATTAGTTGTATAAAAATAACTACTATTATTTTGAATTTCTTTTAAGCTATCCGTAACATTATCATTAATTGTTGATACATATTTATTAAGAATTGGTAATACTATTTTTATTTTCTTTGGAATTTCAGTTGAATTTAAAGATTTATCAGTACTATCTTGTCTATTGGTATTATTATTAGCTACTAAAAAACTAAAATTAGTATTCCAACATTCATTTATAATATTATTTTGTAAATCAGCACCTATCTTATAAATATCATATGCTGTATATTCTTTATTCAATTCTATTTTAGAAAATGAACTATCACTATTAAGTACATTATAGCATCTTTCTAAACGATCTGCTATTTGTTTATCTGAATTTGTTTTATTTTTTTTATTTTTAAATATATTTAAGTTATTATTAATGTTTGTTAAAAGCTCTTGATGAGCAATATAATTTGATTCATTATTTGATATGAAAATATTTTTTGTTAATTCTTCATTATGATTATAATTCATTATTAAGTAAAAACTTGCTAAAACGAACACCAATCCAATAATAGAATATGCTATTATTTTTAAATAATCTTTTATAAATTTTTTCATTTTATTAATTCCTCCTATCTATTTAAACTTACTTTATAATGATAATGCTTTCCAAACCAATTAAGTGCTTCATCATGTATATATATTTTTAATGAATAATAATTAGTAGAATTAGCATTTATCTCTCTAGTATCTAAAATATTATCATTTATTGATGTCATAAATCCCTCTTTTATAGTTTTACCATTAAGAGATAATTGGTATTTTAAATCATTTCTTGTTAAAAGTGTTTCTTCAGTACATCCATCATTTATTGCATTTATTGGCATATCTTCTATATATATATTATATTTTCCACGAGATTTATTAGTATTTGTAACTTGAAAAGTATAAGCGGGAACATCATTAATCTTATTATCTGCAACACTCTCAGCATCCGTATTATATACATTATGTCCATCATCTTGAAAAATTATACCTGATGTTTCTAAATACTTACTATTATTATTAACAACAAACTCCGAACTAATACGAAGAAAATATAAATACCAGACATATGTTCCAAAAACTAAGAAAATTAGCAATAATAAACCTCCACATATAACTAATAATTTATTATTCATCAGTTTCACCTTTTCCTTCTTCTCTTATTTGATGAAGTTTTAATAAGTTTTATTATATCAAACGTTATTATTCCAACGCATGGAATTACAATAGCAATTATCCAACCATAAGCACTAGATAAAAAATACTGTATATAACCTATTTTAGGTATCTTCATAACTACTTTACCATATATTTGATTCTGCGATACTTCTAAATCATCAGCTGAATAGTTATTATCACCTTTAAATTTATAAACTTTTTCACCATTAACATCTATATCTGTTCCCACAATTCTATGTGTAATCATAATACCAAAATATCGAGGATTTTTAGAAATATAAGTACATACATCACCAATTTTATAATCATCCATTCTCTTAGTAACTATTGCATCCTGAACATGAATAGTTGGCTCCATACTTTGACTAATTATTACATAAGCTTGATATAATGGTGGTTGCCATTTACCATTAGTAGAATTTTTTACAACATCTATATAGTATAACAAAAATATAATTCCTATTAAAATTAATATTACAATTATTGAATTCATTATAATAGTAGTGATAAAATTTAACCACCATTTTAATTTTTGAAATACTGATTGTTCTTTTAATTCATTTTTCATAATTATCACCTTTCGAGATATGCGGCATATGTATTAACTTTAATACTAAATTTTTTATTTACATAATCTTCTAATTTATCACTATCTACATTTACATCTTCAGAAACCCACATTCGCATCACAAAATCTATTTTACCTTTTAAAGCATCTTCATCATTAATATAATCCTTATAAATTACTTTACCTTCTGCCTCATTATATTTACTATTTTCATATTCAGAATATACTTTTACTTTTCCATTAGGTTTATAAGACATATCAACCCCTTTACCATTCTTTTCCAAATACACTTTTACATATTCTTTATTCAAAGTATTATCTGAATTTTCTATAGCTGTTAATTCATAATAAGCTCCCGCTGTTTTTCTTCCAATTATTAATGAAAAATTAAAAACGTAATTTTTACCTTCAAACTTTTTACCGACTTCATCTGGAGTTGGAAATTGATTTATTAAATATATTCCCGTTTCAGAATTTCCTGTATTTTCAATATAAGTAATTATATATCTGTCTTCATTATCGTCTCCTTTTAAACTAGAAATTAAAGTATTAATTGTTTCATTAGATTCTAAATAACTTATAGCACTAAAAGATAAACCAAGTGCAAACAATACACCAACAGTTGTAATTAAACATAAAAGAAGAAAGCCTGGAACTCTTCTTTTTGTTTCTTTATCCTCATAATTTTTATCTATCTTCTTTTTTTCTAAAGAATCATTTTTATCTTCCATACAATCCTCCATATAATAATATGGTATCACAAAGTAATTTTTTTTACAATTAAAAATATCAAGTTTTTCCTATTTTTTTTTTAAAATAAAAAGAGCACTGTTAAATGCTCTTAATTAAATATATCTTTTCTTATAGAATACAATTAATCCTGCTCCCATAAATGTTATAATTGAACCTAATACAACTATTTTACTATTAATATCTAAATCCGTTATTGGAACTGTTATAAGTTTTTGATTATACATTACAACAGTAGTTAAACTTCCATCATCCTTAACAGTAAATTTAATTGTCTCATTACTTAACATATATCCTTCTGGTGCAATAACTTCAGTTAGTGTATATTCTCCCTCAGCAAGTCCTTCTATGTAATGAGCATTAGTTCCTGATACCCATTGATCAACTATATTGCCATTTGCATCACGAATTACTAATGTTGCTCCAGCAAGTTCTTCTTTAGTTGTAATATCTTGCTTGCTTATAATAACTTTAGTTACAAGTTTTGGTTGATTATACATTACAACATCAACTACATTTCCATCATTATTTATTGTAAAGTTAATAGTTTCACTACTTAATATGTAACCATTTGGTGCAATAAGTTCTGTTAAAGTATAGTCACCAACTGATAATCCTTCAATATAATGTGGTGTATTTCCTGATACCCATCTGTCAACTTCAATACCTGCTTTATCACGAACTATTAAAGTTGCTCCTGGAAGTTCAGTTTTATTTGTTATATCTTGTTTACTAATTCTAACTTTAGTTACTTCTTTCTTTTCATTATATATAACAACTTTTGTTACTTTATCACTATCTTTTAAAGTAAATGTAATTTCTTTAGTTGTTAACTTATATCCAACAGGAGCTTTTTCCTCAACTAAAGTATATGTTCCTTCACTTAATTTTTCTGTATAATGAGGAGTTCCTGTTGATATCCATCTATCAACTTCTTGGCCATTTGCATTTTTTATTACTAAAGTTGCTCCAGCAAGTTCTTCTTTAGTTGTAATATCTTGTTTGCTTACAGAAAGTTTTACAACTTTTCTTGTATTATACATTACAACACTTGTAAGACTACCATCTTCTTTTACAGTAAATTTAACTTCTTCTTTTGAAAGTCTATATCCTTCTGGTGCTATCTCTTCTGTTAATGTATAATTACCTGCTGCAAGTCCTTCGATATAATGTGGTTCATCTGTTGATACCCATCTTGCTACTTCTACACCTTTGGCATCTTTTATTATTAGAGTTGCGCCTTCTACTTCTTCACCATTTGTTATATCTTGCTTACTTATCTTAACCTTAGTAACTATGGTTTTTCTTGCGTTATACATAATAACTGATTTTATGGTTCCATCAGCTTCAAGTGTAAAGTTAACTGTTTCACTTGATAATTCATATCCTTCTGGTGCTATTTCTTCGGTTAATGTATAACTTCCTTCTGCAAGTCCTTCGATATAATGTGGTTCAGTAGTTGATACCCATCTTGCTACTTCTACACCATTTGCATCTTTTATTATTAAAGTTGCGCCTTCTACTTCTTCGCCATTTGCTATATCTTGCTTACTTATCTTAACTTTCGTTACTTCTCTTTCATTGTACATTACAACTGATTTTATTGTTCCATCGGCTTCAAGTGTAAAGTTAATTGTTTCACTTGATAATTTATATCCCTTTGGTGCAATTGTTTCAGTTAAAGTATAATTTCCTTCTGGTAAACCTTCAATATAATGAGGAGTTTTTCCTGATACCCAACTATCTACTGGTTTACCATTTGCGTTGTAAATAACTAAAGTTGCGCCTTCTACTTCTTCTTTAGTTGTAATATCCTGTTTACTTACTTTAACTCTCGTTACTTCTTTTTCATTGTACATTATAACAGTTTTTACCCTTCCATCAGCTTTAAGAGTAAAGTTAATTGTTTCACTTGATAATTTATATCCTTTTGGTGCTATCTCTTCTGTTAATGTATAATCTCCTTCAGCAAGCCCTTCGATATAATGTGCGGTTTTTCCAGATACCCATCTTGCTACTTCTACACCATTCGCATCTTTTATTATTAAAGTTGCGCCTTCTACTTCTTCGCTACTTGCTATATCTTGTTTACTAATTCTAACACGAGTAATTTCTCTCTCGTTATACATTATTACACTTTGAATTTCACCATCAGCAAGTAATCTAAATGATATTGTTTCACTCGATAATTTATATCCTTTTGGTGCTATTTCCTCAGTTAATGTATAACTTCCTTCAGCAAGTCCTTCAATATAATGTGGTTCAGTAGTCGATACCCATCTTGCTACTTCTACACCATTTGCATCTTTTATTATTAGAGTTGCTCCCTCTACTTCTTCACCATTTGCTATATCTTGCTTACTTATTTTAACTTTCGTTACTTCTCTTTCATTGTACATTACAACTGATTTTATTGTTCCATCAGCTTCAAGTGTAAAGTTAATTGTTTCACTTGATAATTTGTATCCTTTTGGTGCTAATTCCTCAGTTAATGTATAACTTCCTTCAGCAAGTCCTTCGATATAATGTGGTTCAGTAGTTGATACCCATCTTGCTACTTCTACACCATTTGCATCTTTTATTATTAGAGTTGCTCCTTCAACTTCTTCATTACTTGCTATATCTTGCTTACTTATTTTAACTTTCGTTACTTCTTTTTCAAAATTTAAATCAAGAGTAGTTGAAACTTCACCTGTTGTTACTTTATAAGTAGTAACTGGTATTAGTTTTTGATAATATGAACTACCTGTTGTATATTCATAAACACGTGTTCCTTGACCTGTTGCTGATATTTTAATTTTTATATTGCCTTTAGTATTGCTACTTGGTGTTACTACAACAAAACTTTCTCCATTATTAAATGTATTTTTAACTTGTCCTGTTGTACTTCTTACAATTGTTCCTGTAGGAGCACTTGTTAAAGTAACTTTATAAGTTCCAGTGGTATTTGTTAAAGTTACTTTAATTGCTTCTGAAACAAATTCATTACCTACTAATTTCATCTTCTTATTAGAAATTGTTGCACTTACTTTATGAACTTCAGTTGCACTTTTAGCTTTCTTAGCAGCTTGAACTAAATTATATACATGTTTTTTCATACCAGTTGAACTACTTTTAAATGTTGATTTACTCCAGTTACTTGAACCTTTAGTTTCATCAAAATATCTCCATATAGCAGATTGTGTTATATAATAGTCCTTTTTAGCATTACCTGTAAAGCTTTTATGTGGATAACCATTTTGTATTATGTAAGCAAGTCCTTTATCACTTACCACACCTTTCAATTTTAAAGTTTTACCAGCAGGTACATGTGTATTTATATTACTAGAACAATATGCGTATGTACCATTCGTTAATTGTTTTCGATAGAAATTATATCCACTAATATAATCTGTACCTTTCTTTTCTGTATAATAATATAATGATGATTTAGATTTAACTTTTATTGAACTTGGTGCAGCGTTTACATCTAATACAGATAAGCTTAACACTAGCCCAACAAATAATAAAACTAAACCTTTCAAATTATTTGTTATTTTCATATATATTCCCCCCCATAACAATAATTGTTCACTATTCTATCACAAAACAAAAAAAAATGCAAGTTTTTTTTATTTTTGTTAAAATCATCAAATTTAATTTTTTAACTAATAAAAAAAAATAACTTTACACATCGATAACAATTTCTAATCTTTTTAAAGTTTAATTATGCGTTTTTATCATAATGGGTGGACAAAATCACCAAATATTGGTAATTAATGAGAAAATTTATTTGGTGGTTTGTATTATGTTTTATGATCTAAAAATAATAAGAGAATCATATGAACTAACTCAAAGAGAAATAGCTAAAATACTAAAAATTAGTAAATCTAGTTATAATTACTTTGAAACAGGAGAACATATAATTCCTCTTAAACATTTAAATAATTTTTGTAATACTTTTCATGTGTCAATGGATTTTGTATGCAATCTAACTAAAACCAATATTGTAGATAACAAAAAATACAAATTAAAATCTAATGAAATTGGTAGAAGATTAAAGATGCTTAGACTTAAAAACAAATTAACTCAAAAAGAACTTGCTAATATTTTAAATACTACTCAATCAAATATTAGTTCATATGAAAACGGTAACACTTTAATATTAACAGCATTCTTATATAATTATGCTAAATATTTTAATGTTAGCCTTGACTATCTTGCAGGAAGAAGTAATACAATCAATATTAAAACATTGAAAACTAAAATTTAGTTTACAATGTTTTATTTTTACTTTTTAGTACAACTATATAAGAAATGACAGTTATTATTTGTAAACAAATGGTAACTATAATTATTAAATCTAAATAAATATTATTAAAATAAATAAATTTTCTAAGATATAATGAACATATTAAAATAAACAAAAAAGTGGTTTTTATTTTTCCAATATATTTAGTTTTAGGATTTAAATTATTACAAAAAGCATATATATTAACTCCGGTTATCAAAGCCTCAAATAAAAAGATAATAATACTATATTTATTTGAAAATAAAGGAATTAATAAAGTTGCTACAAATATTTTATCAACAACAGCATCTAAATATCTTCCAAACAAATTTTCTTTAGTATATTTTCTAGCAAAGTATCCATCAAAAGTATCAGTTAAAGAAAATATAATAATCATTATTAAAAATATAGTCATTTTATTAAAATAGTATAAAGGTAAAAGTATAAAAGGTGAAAAAAATCTTGATAATGTTAACATGTTAGCAATCTGTTTCTTTATATTTCCTTCTTTTATATCCGTTTTCAATTCCATTAATCCGTTTTTTAATATATTCATCATATAAACTCCTTTTAACTATTTATATTATATCTTATTTTTTTTATTTTGTAACCCTTAATTTCCAAGTAATAATCTAACTGTTGATCCTGCTGATAAATAAGTGCCTCCAATTGGACTTTGGTCTATTACTTTATCACCTATCCCTGAATATTCAACATTATAATAAAATAATTCTCTACTTGCTTCTTTTTTAGTTTTACCAATCGTATCTGGCAAAGTATAATAAATTTCATCATCCCAATAATGAACTTTAGGAATAGCATCATCTTGTCTTTTAATATTCATAATATCAATGATATCTAAAAGAATTCTTCTAGCAACTGGTGCTGTTGTATAACTTGATAAAAGTGCTGTGTTTTTAGGATTATCAATAGCAACATATAAAATAGCTTTCGGATCATTACTAGGCACTACGGACATAAAACTCATTATATAATTGTTATCTAAATAATGTCCATCTTGAACTTTTTGGGCTGTTCCCGTTTTTCCACCTACTCGATATCCATCAATGTATGCATATCTTCCTCCACCCCTAGCAACTACTGACTCTAATGCATATCTCATCGTACTACTAGTTTTTTCACTTATTGTTCTTCTAACAAATATCGGATCATCATGAACAATAACAGTATTATTAACTGGCTCATTAATACTTTTAACAACATAAGGTTTAAATAAATTACCCCCATTTACAACACTAGCAACAGCTGTTACCTGTTGAATAGGTGTTACACTTATTCCTTGTCCAAAAGCACTTGTTACCAGTTCTAATTCTCCTACTTTATCAAGAGAAAACATTATACCTTCTCCTTCACCATTTAAATCTATTCCTGTTTTTTCTCCAAATCCAAATAAATCAAAATAAGAAAACAATCTTTCTTTACCAAGTAATTGGCCAAGTTTAACAAATCCCGGATTACATGAATTTTCTAAAACTTGTAAAAAAGTTTGATCACCATGCCCAGATGATTTCCAACACCCGATTCTTGTACCATTTATATGTACACTTCCAAAGTCATAAAAATGATCATTATAAATATCGATTACTTTTTCTTCAACAGCACTACTCATTGTTATTATTTTAAAAGTACTACCTGGTTCATATGTCATCCATATAGGTAAATTTCGATTTAAAACCTCCGTTGAAAATAACTTATAATTATTAGGATTAAAAGTAGGACGACTAGCCATAGCTAGTATTTCTAAAGTATTAGGATCTACAACTATTGCTAAACTATTGTCTGGTTTTAAAGTACTTGAAACATTATTAAGTTCTCTTTCTACTGCTAATTGAATATTTATATCAATAGTTAATGTAATATTCATACCACTTGCTGGTTGTAAATATATTTCACTTAAATTAATTTTATTCCCTTTAGCATCACTAAAATATTTAATAGCCCCATTTTCTCCTGTTAAATATTCATCATACATAAGTTCTATTCCCCCAAGTCCTTGATTATCAATTCCAACATAACCTAAAACATGAGATAAAGTCTCTCCATAGGGATAATATCTCTTTGATTCTTTAACTAAATAAACTCCTTTAAAATTATAAGAATTAATTTTATCTGCTATTTCATAACTAAGTCTTCTTCCTTCTGGATGAACCCTTTCTATCGATGTCTTTTTATAGACATGCTCTTTCATTTCCTCTAAACTTACATTTAATATATCAGAAAGTACAGTTGTTACCTCTTCTTTATTCTTAATTTGACTAGGTATTAAAACTAAACTTGTTGTTGTAATATTATCTGCTAGTACTACTCCATTTCGATCAAGTATTAAACCACGACTCGCTTCTATTGGTAAATCTCTACTCCAAAGATCCATTGCTAAATTTGATAATTTTTGATAATCAATCATTTCTATATATATTACTTTTAAAAATATTACAACAAAAAAGCTAATAAAAAAAATTAAAATTAATTTAATTCTGCTATCTATTTTTTTATTAAACATATCTTCACCTATAAAGAATATGAAAAAAATGATAATTATATGAAAACTATCATTTTTTTATATTCTATCTGCTTGCATAAGCAAGTTTTATTTCTTTTTTGGGACTACCATTTGATAATATATAATCATTGGTTCCTACTTCATGTTCTTGTAATAATCCTATATTTTTTAAATCACCATTAAAGTCATATGTTGGCACTAAAATATATTTATTTTCTAGTAAACTTGGTATACTATTTTCATTTAAATGAATTTTATAGTTTTTAGATATAAGTTCCGATTGTCTTAGTAAATTATAATCTGTATTAATATATAAATTTTCACGTAAATCCAAAACCAATTGATTTAAATCATTCACTGATTTTATTTTATATTTATCTTCTGATGCAAATACAGCTTGCATTATTACTTCAAACGGAATTATTACTCCAAGTTGAAAAATAAAACATTCTAAAATAGATTGTATTTTTCTTAAAACTATCGTATCGATAATTAAATAAACTGGAACATTTAATGTTGCCCATCTTTTTTTATTATTTCTAATAATTTTTGCCGGTGTTAATTCTTCATTAACATTTAAAATAGCATTTACTAAATCATAATTAATAACTAATTTCATATTAAATCCCCTTTAATCGCCCATATAATAGCATATTTTATAATTATAGTCAAATATTACTTGCTAAATGCAAGTATCTTTTATATAATTTAGTTGGTGATTAATATGACTATTACAGTTAAAACAAGTGAAAAGACAAAAGAAATGATGCAAGAATATTATGAAGATTTAAAAAAAGATAAAACCCCACCTTATGCAGTTTTTCAAGCAATTGATGGTGATACTGTTGTTACTTTATATGAATCTGGTAAGTGCGTCTTTCAAGGTAAAGATGCAGATCTTGCAAGTGAATATTGGGTTGAAACTGAAAGAATAAATTCAGGATATGTTCAAGTTACTAATTCTGATGATAAGAAAAAACAAGAAAT
Organism: Bacilli bacterium; assembly: GCA_017528315.1. Taxonomy (GTDB): domain Bacteria; phylum Bacillota_I; class Bacilli_A; order RF39; family UBA660; genus RUG591. The sequence goes on along the minus strand of JAFXOW010000028.1, from coordinate 58,703 downwards.
AGATAAACCAAAAACTTCTAAATATATGTATGTAAATTCGATTGGAAGTGATGAAGTCGGAACTGGAGACTACTTTGGTCCAATTGTTGTAACTGCATCTTACGTAAAACGAGATGATGTACCTTATTTAAAAGAACTTGGATGTACGGACTCTAAAAAATTAACTGATGAAAAAATCCTAGAAATTGCTCCTCTAGTTGCTAAAAAAATAAAATATACTAGTTTAATACTATCTAACTCTGATTATAATAAATATCATAGTCAATATAATATGAATAAAGTTAAAGCTATTTTACATAATAAAGTTTTACTTAAAATAATGGAAGAAAAACCTGATATAGATTATATTATAGTTGACCAATTTGCTGAACCGTTTGTCTATTATAATTATTTAAAAGATACACCTAATATTCAAAGAAATATTACTTTTATGACCAAAGCCGAAAGCTTAAATATGGCAGTTGCCTGTAGTAGTATAATATGTCGTTATTTATTTTTAAAAGAATATGATAAATTAAATAAAAAATTAAATATCAAACTTCCAAAAGGTGCTGGAAGTAATGTTGATGAAATCGGAAAACAACTTGTAAAAAAATATGGTAAAGATATTTTAGAAAATATTGCTAAATTGAGTTTTAAAAATACTGAAAAAATCTTGACAAGCGATAACCAATAATTTATTATATTATAAAAAAGGAGAATTTATTTATGAATATGGAAAAAGAATATTATGTTGGATATTTAAGAAATCCTAAAGATAAACCAAAAGACGGATTTGAAACAGTAAACGAATATAAAGTAATACTTGAAAAAGATTATAACGACTACCGTGAACTTGCTTTAAAAGAAAAAGTTTTTTTAATGAATAAGAATGAAGTATTTGATGGACATAAAGTATTTAAAAGTCAAGCAGGTTTTATTGGAAGAATTGGAGAAAAATTATCTCGTGAACAAGCTATGGAAATGATGACTGATATAAGAGAAAATCATATGGAAGAATATATAAATACGTTGTCAACTTTAATAAAAGATACTCTAGAAATGTATTTAAAAGGTGAACAAGAGTATCTTGATGAAAGAAAAAAATTTGCAGGCGAATTTGGAATTGATGCAGATACCATTTCCGATAATCCAAGTTTTAAAAGAATAGGTTAAAAATGAAAGAACAAATTGAAGCTGTTTTAGATAGACTTCGCCCCTATTTAATGAATGATGGCGGAGATATTGAATTTGTTGATTATAAAGATGGAATTTGCTATTTAAAATTTTTAGGTCACTGTGCTACTTGTTCACTAATGAATGTAACATTAAATGAAGGTATTAAAGAAGCACTTATTAATGAAATACCAGAAATAACTGATGTAGAACTCATAGCAAATGATAATATAGATTCTCAAAACATTAATTTTTTTGATGTAAATATAGATGATGATTTCTAAAATTATTATCTTTTTTCTTTATATTTTAAAAATATGTGTTAAAATTAATATGGTGATGAAATGAAAAACAGTTTAAAGAACTTAGGAATATTTATTATATTATTTTTTATATTTTTATATAAGGATATTTTTTATTTAATACCCTTAAAAGTATTAAATATTAATTTTGATACTTTAAGTTATAATATGCAAATTTTTCTATCTATTTGTTCCTCTTTAATTTTAGTTATAATATTTATAATTATCTATTATAAATATTTAAAAGAAAAATTTATTGAATATAAAAAAAATATAAGTAATTTTTTAGATTTAGGATTAAAGTATTATTTAGTAGGATTATTTGGTATGTTTATTTTTAATATATTAATAATGTTATTTTCTCCAGTGAAAGAAGCTAATAATGAAGTATTAGTTCAAGAAATGTTGAAAAAAGCTCCAATTCTTAGTTTTATAAGTGCATCTATCTTAGCACCTTTTCTAGAAGAAATGTTATTTAGAAAAAGTTTTGGAGATATTTTTAAAAATAAAAAAATAATGGTAATTGCCAGTGGTTTATTTTTTGGATTTTTACATGTTATATTTTCCATAAAAACCCCATGGGATTTACTTTATATTATTCCATATGGAATGCTTGGGGGAGGTTTTGCTTATACTTTATATAAGAAAGACAATATATTTATACCAATAACTTTTCATTTTTTACATAATAGTATTCTAATAATTCTATCTATATTATTAACGGTGATATCATGATAACAAGAGCTGAAAAAAATAAAAAAATTAGGGAAAAGATATTATATGAAGAAAATGCTAAAAAAATTAAAAAAATTTCTAAGATTGCAGGAATTATCTTAGGAAGTTTAGTTTTAATAATTTTATATGGTATGTATATAGGAGCTAAAATTGTAATTGTAAATGAAGTAAAAATTACAAATGAATTAATTCCTAGCAGTTTTCACGGAACAAAAATTATTCATATAAGTGATATACTTTATAATAGTTTAAATAACAATGATTTGATAAAAATTAAGAATCAAATAAATGAAATAAATCCTGATATAGTAATTTTTACTGGTAATATAAAAAACAAATATAATTTATATAAAAATGACTTAGAAATACTTAAGAATTTTTTTAGTGAAATAAATGCTAAACTTTCTAAATATGCTGTAATTGGTAATAATGATGATGATAGCTTTAATGTAGTCATGGAAAATAATTTTAAAATACTTAATAATTCTAAAGAATTATTATATTTTAAAGATCTTAGTCCTATAGAAATAATTGGATTTAATACTAATGATATAAGTTATGATAATATTTCTGAAAGTAATAATTATAAAATATGTATTTTTTCTAATCCTGATAAAATTGAAGAAATACTTGAACATACAAATTGCAATTTAGCAATGGCTTCTAGTACTCTCGGTGGAGAAATAAAATTATTTGGTAAACCATTATTTGATAATCATAAATATAATAATGATTATTATAAAATTCAGGAAACGGATTTTTATATTTCCAATGGTTTAGGTAACTTAAGTAATATTCGTTACTTTAATCATCCATCTATTAATTTTTACAGGTTAACAAAATACTAAAAAACAACCTTTTTGGTTGTTTTTTATATTTCTTCATCTATTTCAATAACTTTATCTTTTATTTCAACATTAGAAATACTATCAAATTTTCTTTTAATTTTATCAGTTGTTATACTAAATGATTCAATATCTTTATTAACTGTTACAACACTACGAGATAACTTATCAAATCTATCTTTAAAATTATTAAATAATATTCCTAATTTATTTAATTCTTCATGAATAATACTAGTATATTTATCTCTTTCTATATTTTGAATTATCATCAAAATCATTGTTAAAGTAGAAATTAAAGTAGTTGGACTTACAAGCCATACTCGTTTTTTATAAGCATATTCAATTAGCTCTGTGTGATAGGCATTTATTTCAGCAAATATTGCCTCAGCTGGTATAAACATCATAGCTTGATTACTAGTTTCACCTTCTATTATATATTTATAACTTATATCATCAATATGTTTTTTTACATCACTTTTAAATTTTTTATAAGCAATTGATCTTTCTTCATCACTTTTATTTTTATCAACCATAATTCGATAGTTTTCTAAAGGAAACTTTGAATCAATAGCAATAGTTCCCATAGGCTTGGGTGCAAATATAACCGAATCAGCAATATACCCATTTGATAATTTATATTGTTGCCTATAAATTGTATCGTTTCTTTCACCAAATACATTTTTTAAAATATTATATAAATTTACTTCTCCAAATATTCCTCTGGTTTTCTTATCAGTTAAAACACTCTCAAGAGATATTATATCTAAAGATAAATTATCTATTTTCTTCTGAGCTTCATCTATTTTAGAAAGTCTTTCTAATACATCAGTAAATGTTTTATTAGTTTTAGCAAAATTCTCATCTAAAGTCATATTAACTTTGCTATTTATATCATTTAATTTATTTTCTATTTTTTCATTAATATTAATAAAATTATTGGTAATATCGGTATTCATTTTTTCTTTTAAAGAAATTATTTCTCTATTAATTGATAATTCAAACTTACCAAGTCTTTCTAATAAATCCATGGTTTCATTCTTAGGTTTTAAAGATTTTATTAAAAGAATTATATTTATAACTACTAATATAGATAAAACTATTATGATAATAATATTAAAAATATTCATTAAATTTCTCCAATTACCGTTATAATCATAGGACGACATTCTGTTGTTTCATAGAAATATTTACCTAAAGTACTTCTTATTTCTTGTTTAATATTATTATAATCAACATAATTATTAGAAGTATTTTTAATAATTATATCTTTTGATATGTCACTACCTTCTTTTAATATGTCCATATTATCTTTTACATATATACATCCTCTGGTTAATATTTCTGGTCCAGCAAGTATCTCTTTAGTTTTCTTATCAAGAGTTGCAGTTACAATGACAATACCAGCTTCTGCTAACATTTCTCTATCTTTTAATACTACTTCTCCTATATCATTTTGACTTTTACCATCGATTAATATTTCATCAGTTTTAATTTTTTCATTATTTTCTATAAGTTTACCATTTAGAAATGTTACAATATCACCATTTTGTTTTAAAATAATATTTTCACGTTTTATTCCAAGTTTATTTGCTAAATTGGCATTTTCTACTTGATCTTTATAATTTCCTTTAACTGGAAAATAATATTTCGGATTCATTAATTGAATCATTAACATAATATCTTCTTTAGATGGGTGAAATAATAAATGCTCTTTAGAATCAAGGGCTACTACATTAATTTGTCTTTTAGCAAATTCATCCATGATTAAAACCATTCTTTTTTCAACACCCATATACATTGGTTCAGTTATAAAAATCGTATCATCACTTTTTAGTTTTATATATTTATCATTATCTTTTAAAATTCTTTCTAAGTTAGCATAAGGTTTTTCTTTTAAATCACTAACAAGTACCACAACACCTTTATCATTTAAATTAGTTAAATCACCTATTTTATTGCGATTAATATTTAAATATTTTAAATCTAAAGATCGATTTATAATATCATTTAAGAGTTTTCCCATTATTACAACTTGACGATTTGTTTTGGAAACTTCATCAAATATTTCTTGAATACGATAAATATGAGCCGGTAATACACTCATAATTATTCGATTATCTTCTGAATTAAGTACTTTTCTGATAAAGCCACCTACTCGGTGTTCAGGTGTTGTAAATCCAGGTTTATCTGCATACATTGATTCAGTCATAAGGCACAATACATTTTGCTTTCCAACATAGGCAAGACGTCCAATATCACATGAAAATTGTAAAGGCATTGTTGGATCAAATATAAAATCACCTGAATAAACAACACTACCATCCGTTGTATTTAAGACATAAAGCGTACTATCAGGAATTGAATGAGTTACTCTAATTGGAAATATTGTCTCCTTTTTAAAATCAATTGGCACATTAAATTTTATTTCGTGTAAATTATTAGCAATTACGTTATCATAACTTAATTGAATTTTCAACATTTCAATTGTATATTTAGCTCCATAAATGGGAATATCTGGTATATCTATTACTATATCAGAAATTGCTCCTATATTTGATTCATGTCCATGTGATAAAAATATTCCCTTAATTTTTTTCTTATTTGTTTTTAAATAATCAAATGATGGAATTATATAATCAATTCCTAAATATCTATCTTTAGGATATTTAAGGCCTGCATCAAATATGTATATATTAGAATCAACTTCTACAACATACATATTTTTTCCATCTTCATTTAAACCACCAAGGGCAAATACATTAATTTTGCTCATTTTGTTTCTCCTTTTTCTGTTATCTATTTTTTATATAATCAATAAATTTATATTTAGTAAATAATGTTTCAGCTTCTAATTTAAACATTTCAATATCTATTTTAGCTAAAGAACAAATATTCTCTTCTTCATCTTCACTTAAAGATGCACTGGAAAATTCCTTTTCACAAGCAAAATTATCATTATTATATGTTCCTTTAAAATAAACATTAATAGAATCACTATAGTAAACACGATATGAATAAACCATACTTTCATTTTTGTAATTATAAGTTGCTGTTAAAGATTTTTCAAGTGAATCATCAAAATTATCCCTTTCTAAAGTATAAGAATAATCTCCTAAACTAAAAGTATACTTTTTATCATCAACATTTTTTACTAATAAATCATCATAATCACCAATGATATACCCAAGATCTTTTAAATATTCTTTTATCTGAGAATCCATACTGGGTACTAATAAATATTTTAATCCCATAAAAAGACCAATAACTATAATTAAGATAATTCCATATTTAAGATATTTTTTTACATAATTAGTTTCATTTTTCATATTAATCACCATACTATTTATTTAAGCTATCAATTTTATCTTTAGCACTTTTGGTATATCCAAACGGATCTCCTCTATTACTTCCGTCAGCTTTTTTAGCAAATGCATAAAATGTCCAATATTTAACAGAACTTGATTGTTTATAAATTGTATATACTTTCGTTACGTTTTTAATATAATAATCATTTGACCTAGTTTTTATTTTACTCATCGATGATATAGTTTTTCCATTTACTTCTAATTTACAAATATCACCTTTATTTCCATTACTACATTTTTTACTATTACAATTAAAACAATCATGTTCATCAACATATAAAGGCATAGTTCGATTTCCATTTACTAAAACATCACGAACAGCTTGTAAATAATCACTTGGACATCCCTGTGACATATGCTTTGCTGCATGAGCAAACCATCCGCTATTACGAACATAATTATATAGTCCTTTTCCATAATATTTACTTGATGATTTTAATAACTCATATCTGTTAGCCATTAGAGTTGCTTCTGCTTTAGCACCATCAATTGAACCCTGTTCAGCCTTTGCAACACCACATAATCCTTTAAGCTCACTTGCTGATAATTTATATTTTTTCCCAATGGTTCTAGTTGAACCATCAGTGGTACTTTGAGAACCGCCAGTTCCACTTGAACCATCGCTTGAACCACCAGATTGACTTCTCGACTGATTTCTTAATTTTTCTAACTCTTTTTGATAATCTTCATATTTTCTTAAAAGCTCTTGATTATTTTTAGTTTCTAATAATTGTTTTTCTAATTCTTTCTGTTCTTCTAGATAACTAATATTTTTTATATTGGAATTACATTCTGAATAATTAAAGGTTGTTCCAGTAATACCTTCCATTAATCCTAAAAATATATTTACAATAGTTGGGATTAAAAAGATTATAACTGAAGTAAATATACGCTTAGCAATTTTTTCTTTTGCATCATTATCATTTGGGTTTATTATTCCTTTATAAATATCTAATGTTAATTTTATCATCAAAAAAAGTGGTACTAAAAATCTTAAAACATTTATAGCAACATTAAAATAATTTAATAATCTTAAAAACAATACATTTTCACACAGCATATATTTTACCTCCATTACGTTTAATTTTAATTCTACGTTTTAATAAAAACAATAATTCTAATTTTATTTCAATAACTATTATTCATTTAATATAACAAATGGATCATTTAAAGTTCCAGAACCAGATGAAATTGTAACTTCACTTGAAAGGTTATAAGTTGGACGAACACTATATGGAAAATTTGGACCTCCCATTGTATTATACCCTTCTTTATAAACTCTCAATAAAGCTGAAGATGTTGAAGAACCTTCATAGGCTTGTCTAGTTATTAAAACCATATCTAAGGATGGAGTCATTTCGCTTCCCTGTTGAGTTGAAAACATTTCTCCATACCTTAGTAATCCAATTGCATATGATTTTTCACTGTACCCAGTCCAATGAGTTGTTTTATTACAATTTTTGGTTGTAGTACTTGGAGAATACTCAGAACAAATACTCAACTTATAGCAAAAAGGTGTTTGGCCATTACTTATAACTGGACCTAAGTAATAGGTTCCAGTTGTTAGAATACTCTTAAATGACAAACTATCATACCAATCATTATTCAAATAATAATCCCATGTATCACTTGTTGTTCCAACTCCAAAAGATGTATCAGTTTCAGAGACTCCAGAATTCTTACGAGCACCATCTAAGGCATAATCCATGGCTACTATTTTAGTTGAAGAATTAGAACTATCTATTTCTATAATTCGATATAAAGCATTACTATCGGAAAATTTTAGATATTCTCCATTATTTCTTGTATTAAGCAAATCTCCATCACTAGCTTTTTCATAATCATTGTTTACTATATATGGATCATATTTAGTTCCATTTCCTGTCATCGTTACTCCAGGTTTTAAATAAATAACCGGGCGTATACCTCGTCCATTTGAACCAGATGCTCCAATTTTTAAAGCATCACCATCTGGTTTAACCATCCAAGCAGCAGAAGAACTATAGGGATTCAAAAGCCACCAATAATAGCCGGTATTTAAGTACCCATTAGCACTACTACCCAATTTCTTATAACTTAAATAATATTCATAACTATTTAAAAGTCCGACCATAGCAACATTGGTAGAAACCACTGAAGTAGAAGAATCTGATAATTTTGTTGTTACAGAATTTTGAGTTTCTATATTCCAATTTTTAGTAGTATCTATAACCGAAGCATTATAATCATTTAAAGTATCATAAAAATCCTCATTTAACCATTGCCATATATATGAATTACTATTAAATGTTTCACTATCAGATGCCCCAAAAGCTATAGAAGTCATAGCATTATCAGTTATCATCTTCATTGAACCATCTGGGTATATGGCTGTTACTCTCCACATTTTACCACTATACCATACATAGTTAAAATCTATATCTTCTTTACTACCTGATAAATAGATTACACTATTTTCTGTTGGACTATTACAATCTGAGTCTGTTACATAAGTAATAATTCCATCTGCTTCTTTTTCTCTTATAACAGCCATTATTTTTTCACTGCCTATATTATTATCATTTTCTATACTACTACTACTACCTTCTAATAATTGTTCTCTTAAATTATTAATATAATTAGTATTTGCAATATGTCTTGTACTTTCAAGCTTAAGTACTAAATAAAGTACAGCTATCGTAACAAAAATAAGTCCATAAAGTATCGTTGAAATAGCAAATCCCTTTTTATTCATTTTTATCCTCCATATTTATATATATAAACTTTTTTTTCACCATAATTTCTTGATTTAAATTTAACTAAACCATCATAATCATCTTTTAAATTATCATTTACTAATTCTACTATAACATAACTATTAATATTTAACAATTGATTTTTAGTTAAATATTCTAGTATTTTATTTAAACAATTTAACTTATAGGGAGGATCTAAAAATACTAAATCAAATTTAATATTTTTATCTTTTAAATACTCTAAACATTTTAAATAATCTAAATTTAATAATATACTCTGATTTAATACTTCAAAATTATCTAAGTTTTTTTTATTTATTTTTAAACATTCTTTATTTTTATCATTAAAATAAACTAATTTAGCATAATTGCTTATTGCTTCTATTCCATAATTTCCACTTCCTGCAAATAAATCAAGTACTACACTATCTGAAACTTTATCCTGTATCATTGAAAATATACTTTCTTTTACTCTATCCATTGTTGGACGAGTACCAACAATATTATATCCAAGAATATTTCTACCCTTTAATTTACCACTTATAACTTTCATTTAAAACACTCACGACTTTCTAATATTTTAAATTTATTTTTTATACTTAAAATTAATAAATTAACATTAGTTTCACTTTTTAAATAACTTAAATAATCTTTATTCTCATATAATTTTTTCTTATTTTCTATATTTTTATTTAATTTATAATTTTCTAATTCACTTAAAAAATCTAAATTATTTAATAATTTAGTTTTCAATCTTTTAATATTTTTAATATCTAAATTTTTATCTAATAAATCAATTAATTCATTTATTAATTCGTTGTATTCCATATAAATCACATCTATATTTTATCAAATTTAATTCAAAATATCAATAAAAGTATTAAGCATTTCTAATCTTTCTTTTATTTTATCTATTTTATCTGGTAATGTTAATTTATATTTTTCTTTCATAAGTTCATTAAGTTCTAGAATAAATTCAGGCTCTCTATTTAATGCTTTATAATACTTAGGATTCTCATGTAAATATTTTTTTAACAAAGGATTATTATTTAAATAAAATTGGTTTTCTATACTCATACTAATCCTCAAAATATTTATATGTTGGACGTGGTTCATAATTATTTATATTAGAAACCTCTTTAGTAGCACTTGCTGGTATTATTCCTTTAAATGCATCTATTGCTTTATCTACACTCTCTAAACAATTTTGAACTGTATTTAAATCTACTCCCTTAATCATATTAACTAAATCCTTAAAATTAGAACTATTATTAGTCACATTAGATGCATTTAAATATTTATCCCAAACGTTGCTATTCTCTCCATATAAATCATATAATTCATATAATTTTTGCCATGTAGTTTCTCCTTTTTCAACATAATTTATTAAGCTAGTATTCTTTTTAACAAACTCCTTAAACTCTATTTTAGACATAAAACCACCTATTAAATTATATGTAAATGATATGCAAAAAGATACTTTTATTTTATTTTCATAAAACATATAGTTTCTTGATTATTTGTTCTTGGAAACATATCTACTACTTCTACTTTTTCAAGATTGTAATAGTTATTTAAAATTTTTAAATCTCTTTTTAAAGAATCTATATTACAAGAAATATAAATTAAATATAAAGGTTTAAATTTAGTTAAATAATCAATTGTTTTTTTAGCAAGTCCACATCTTGCTGGATCAACTATAATTAAATCAATATCAGAGAAATTATTAATATAATCTTCAACTTTTCCATTTATAATTTTTAAATTATTTATCTTATTAAGTTTAATATTTTCTTTAGCATCAGTAGTTGCATTACTATTTATTTCAATACTAGTAACCTTATCTACATACTTTGAAATAAGAATTCCTAGAACACTAGTACCACTATATAAATCTAAAGCATTATTTATTTTTTTATCTCGTAAAAAAGTAGTTAACGAGTTAAAGATACTTTCTAATCCTTTAATATTAACTTGAAAGAAAGATTTATAATTAACTTTAAACTGAAAATTATTTATATGTTCATAAAAGAAATCATTACCTTTTAATATCTTATCATTATATATTAAGTTATCAATTAAAATACTATTAACTAAATTATTTAAATATTTATAGTTACCGCTAATAGATATTAATAATTCATCTAAACTGTTTACTCTAATTAAAACTTCACCATTAAAATTAATATCTTTGTTTGCTTTTAACAATTTTATAATTTCATTTATTTTATCATTTGCTAAATAACAATAATTAATATTAATTAAATCGTTACTCTTTTCTTTATAAAATCCTAAATCACCCTCTTTTACATGCAAAATTATTTTATTACGATAATTATATTCTTTTGTTTCATAAAATTTATCTATTTTACCAAATAGATCTTTAGTTCTATTTATTTTAAATTTTTTCTCTTCTTCAAAGTTCATATGTAAAAAATCACAACCACCACACTTATAATAATATTTGCAAACTGGTTCTATTCTATGTTCACTTTCTCTAATAATTTTTTCAATAATTCCTTTAGAATAATTTTTATTTTCTTTTAATATTTTTATATCTAACTCTTCTTTAGGTAATCCATATTTTACAAAACATACTTTATCATTTATTTTAGTAATTCCTTGACCTAAATCATCATATTTAGAAATATTTACTTTCATAAATTACTTCCTTTCTTTTTTATATACAATATTATATCATAAATATAAGGGATGTTTTTGCTGGTGGCAAATTATATTTTATGACTTCAAAGATATTATTTAAGAGAAGAAAAATATAAAAACATCCCTCATATATAATATACGCGAAAAAAAGTACTTTTGGATAAAAAATATATATTTTTTTATAACCTTATAAATCAACGATTTACATTCTAAAAATAGTGAATTATTTTCACTATTTTTTCAAATTTTTAAAAAGTTAATATTTTTCACACAAAAAACACAAATTAAAGTTATAATGATATTGGTGATTTAAATGAATGTTTTAATTATTGATGATGAATTATTAATTCGAGATGTTGTGAAAGAATACTGTTTAAATGAAGGTTTTAAAGTATTAGAAGCGGCAAATGGAATTGAAGGATTAGAAATATTGGATAAAGAAAAAGTTGATATTATTGTTCTTGATATCATGATGCCTAAAATGGATGGTTATACATTTTTTTCTAAAATGAAAGAAAAATATAATATTCCAACCATTGTTTTATCAGCTCGAGGTGAAGAATATGATAAATTATTTGGCTTTTCTATTGGAATAGATGACTATTTAACTAAACCATTTTCTCCTAAAGAATTAATTGCCAGAATTAAAGCTATTTTAAAGCGCTTTACCAAAGAAGAAATTGATGAATTTACCTATCTTGGCATTAAAATTGATTTTAAAGGAAGAGTTTTATATATTGATAATGAAGAAATACAAATTACTCCCAAAGAATTTGATTTACTTAAATATTTTATAGAAAATCCCAATACTGCAATATCTCGTGAACAAATATTAAATAAAGTTTGGGGATATGATTATTTTGGAGATGATAGAACGATAGACACTCATATTAAAATTTTAAGAAACAAACTTGGTCCATATCGAGATTCAATTGTAACCGTTAGAAGTATAGGATATAAATTTATATATGAAAAAGCATAAATCTTTAATTTTTAAAATATTTATCTATCTTATTATTTTCTCTTTACTAATACTTTTCTTTTTATGGATCCTTCAAATTCTTCTTTTAAATAACTATTATGAATATTATAAAACTAATGAATTAACTACAACTTTATCTTTATTAAAAAATAATTACAATAAAGATAACTTTAATTCCATTTTAGAAGAAGTTGCTTATAATACTGATTTTTGTGTTGAAATAATGAATGAAGAAAATCCAATCTATTCTAATATTCAAAATAATAAAGGATGTATTGATACTAATAATAATGTAAAAGTTTTAACTGAAAAACAATCTTTTATTCAAAGTGGTAATTCTAATTTTAAATTAAAAATTATAAATCCAAGATTTAATAATATGACTCTTCTTTATGGAACCAAACTTGATGATAACAATTATTTATTTCTTAACACTTCTCTAGAACCAATTGATACAACTATAAATGTTTTAAAAAATCAATTTATTATAGTATCTCTTATTGTTATTATTTTAGCTACTATTATAGCTTACTTTATATCAAGATCCCTAAGTAAGCCTATTACTAAATTAACTAAATCAGCTAAAGAACTATCAGATGGTAATTATAACGTTAATTTTAATGTTCAAAGTGATATTCTAGAAATTCAAGAATTAGGTGAAAGTCTTGACTTTGCTAAATCGGAAATCAAGAAAACTGATGAAATAAGACGCGATTTACTTAGTAATGTTTCTCATGATTTAAAAACTCCTCTTACAATGATTAAAGCCTATGCTGAAATGGAAAGAGATTTGGAGATATCTAAAGAAAAGCATAAAAATAATATGAATATTATAATCGAAGAAGTAGATAGATTAACCATTCTTGTAAACGATATTTTAAATTTATCAAAATTAGAAAGTAATATGGATACTTTAAATATAGAAAAATTTGATTTAACATCTTTAATTAATACTATTTTAAATCGTTTTAAAATATTTGCTTATACTAAAAACTATGAATTTATCTTTGATTATAATAAGCCTTTAATAGTAAAAGCTGATAAACAAAAGTTAGAACAAGTTATTTATAATTTAGTTGGAAATGCTATTAACTATACCGGAGATGATCATAAAGTATTTGTTAATTTAATTGATTCTAAAAAAGGAATTAGAATAGAAATTAAGGATACTGGTAAAGGTATTAAAAAAGAAGATATAGATAAAGTTTGGGATAAGTATTATAAATCTGAAAAAAAATATAAAAGAAATACAATTGGAACTGGAATTGGACTATCAATCGTTAAAAATATTTTTATTCTTCATAAATATCAATATGGTATCGATTCTACACCTAATAAAGGTACAACCTTCTGGTTTATTATACCAAAAAACAAAAAGGAACAGAAAAATTAAATCTGTTCCTTTTCTTCTTCATTTTTTTTATTATTTTTTTTAATATATTTAATTACAAAATAACATCCTAATGATAAACCAACAAAAGCCAATATGGTTATAAAATATTTTGAATTTAAAAAACTGTTATTAATTTCCTCATCTTTAATTTTTATAGTGCTTTTTAATTGTTCTTCATATGTTTTTTTTCTCAATAAATTACGTTCTTTTCTATTATTAGCTGTTAATTCACGAATTATTTCTCTATGATGACTAGATGTATCTAACTTATCCAATATTTTTTCATTCCAAACATTATAAGAATATCCTCGAAGAGCATATCCACCATAACCATTATCCCAACTTTTTTCACTAACATATTCCATTGTTTTTTCAGTTGGGCTATAATTACCTGGTTCTCCTTTTAAATATCCAGATTCTTTTAATAGTGTATTCATTTCTTCAGCAGTTAAAAATATTTTTTCTCCTAATCTTTTTGCTGATAACATCTCATTTCCTACCATTTTTTCTCCTATTTAAATTAAGCTACTCCTAAGTATTCTTCAAGAGTTATTCCTTGTGTTTTTATTTCTGTAGCTGCACTTACTCCTACATATCTAATATGCCATGGTTCATATTTATAACCAGTTATACTTTCTTTTCCTTTTAAGTATCTAATAATAAATCCATATCTATGAGCATTTTCAGATAACCAAATACCTGCTTTTGTATTACCAAAACTATCACTTATTTCTCCAATATCAAAAGCAAGTCCTGTTTGATGTTCCGATTCACCTGGTCTTGCCGAAAAAGTATTAGCTTTTTCATATCCATTACGAGCAACATAACTATTAAATAAATTTTTTTGCGTTTCATAAGAACGAAATCCTGATAAAAGAGGTAAAGAATAACCATTACTTGAAGCATCATTTTGTAACTTAGTTAAAGCTTGATAGGCCTCACTGTTAACTCCGGGATTATAATTTGCAGGCAAGTGATATTTTTTATTAACAAGTAATATTCCTTTGATATAAGTAATATCTATTTGTTCAATTACTTCAATTGTTCTTGTAATTTCAGTACAATTAGAACTTGAATCACATACAGAGTACTTTATAGTATAAGTTCCTGATTTACTAAAATCAATATTTCTTTCTATTTTAACATTTTTAGTAATATCAGAGTCCACATTGTCAATTGCTGTATATCCTTCTTCTGTATATTCTCCATTTAATTTAACAGTATTTTTTTTGTTTCCTTTTAAAGTTATAACTGGTACTTCTTTATCAAGAACTTTAACAGTTCTTATTTTTTCAACTTTGTTGCCACTTGAATCTTCAACTTTATAAATTACTTGATATTCTCCTAATTTATTGATATCTATTAAATTTTCAATTGATATTTTATCCGTTATATCATTATCAACATTATCAATTGCTACTGCCCCAAGTTCTTCATATTCACTTCCAATGTTTAATTCTATCTCACTTTCTCCATTTAAAGTTAGATTAGGAACTTCTTTATCAACAACATGGACCTCACGAGTTAATATTTTAAATGGCAATTTATAAGTTACCTTATAAGTACCTATTTTTGAAGTATTAACATTATTTTCAGTTTTAACAAAGCCTTTTAATGATAAGCCAAAAATATTAGCAGTATAACCTAAATCTTTATAGGTATCAAGATATTCTACTTCAATAGTTCTCTTACCATTTAATCTAAAACTAAAAACATATAAAGAACTAATTAATACAAATAATATAAATAATCCGCTTCCAACAATTAGCAATACCTTCTTTTTCAACTAAATCCCCTCTTTTCAAAGCGTGTATTATACTATAATTTACTTAAAAATGCAAATTTGATGTCAAACTTATCATATCTTATTGACTTTATTCATGTTTAATAATATATTATTAATAGCAGGTGGTTATATGTATACAAAATTAATGTTAAAAATGAGAACTAATTTTATGAATTTAAGTAATGAGCAATTAATTAATAAAATATTATCAAATAATATATTAATTTCTACCCTTGCTAAAGAAGAATTTTTAAAACGAGATTTAAGTAATTTAATTATTTCTAATGAAATAGCAAATTTAATTATTAATAAATTTACTATTGAAGAAATCTGGAACCTATTTCATTCTGAATTATCTGATAATTTTAAAGAAATAATAATTTTTAAACTAAATCAAATTTTAGATTATTATCAGAATTCTAACTTAATAGACTTTTTACATAAAAAACATGAAGATAATAAAATTTTTCGCTTAATAAAATAATTTCTCGCCAATTTAGTTTAGTGGTAGAACAGATGCATGGTAAGCATCAGAGGTAAGTTCAATTCTTACATTTGGCACCATTAAGTAATTAATTTTAATATAAGAAAATAGTAATTATGAAAATTCTAATTACTATTTTCTTTTAAATATTCTTTTAATTCTTTAGCTACTTCTATAGGAATAATACTTGATAATTCAGAAACACTAGCTTCTTTTATCTTTTTTAAAGATGAAAATTTTCTAAGTAATTCCTGACGACGTTTAACTCCTATACCTGGAACCATTTCTAAAATACTTGAAAGGGCTCCTTTATTTTTAATCTGTCTATGATAAGTAATAGCAAATCGATGCACTTCATCTTGAATCATTGTTAAAAAATGAAATAAATGTCCATGAATATCAAGTTCAATACTCACTAAATCACTGGTAACAATTAAACTAGTCCTATGATGATCATCTTTTTTTAAACCTATTAAATTAATATTTAAACCTAAATCATCAAGTATTTTCCGAGCAACCGTTACTTGAGTTTCTCCTCCATCAACAATGATTAAATCAGGAAGAGTACCTTTTTCCATTAGCAACCTATAATATCTTCTGTAAATAACCTCTTCCATAGCTTTTAAATCATCTTTAACATTAGCATCTATTTTATATTTACGATATTCATTGCGAAGTGGTTGAAAATTTTCAAATACTACCATTCCTGAAACATAATAAGTTCCAAACAAATGTGAATTATCAAAAGTTTCAATTCTATTTACTTTAGTTTTTCCAAGTATTCCTGATAATTCTCTTACTGCATCCATTCTAATTTTTTCATCATTAGTAATCGTCTTTAATTCTTCTTCTAAAATAATTTTAGCATTTTCTCCTGCTAGTTCCATAAGATTCTTCATATCTCCTCTATAAGGAGTCTTAACACTAGTATTTAAATATTTACTAAGTATTAAAGCATCAATCCCATCTGGTACAAGTATCTCACGAGGAATAATTTCTTTTTCATAAAACCTAATAATGTATTCTAAAAAAGCATCTTCTTTGGTATCTGAATAATTAATAATTTTTTTACTTCTTCCAAATAAAGTACCACTTCTAATAAAAAAAACTTGTACTGATAAATAATTTTCTTTACTATAAAAGTTAAATAAATCTAAATTAACATCCCGATTTAAAACTATTTTTTGATTTTTTAAAGTAATATTTACATCATTTATCATATTTTTATATTCTAAAGCCTTTTCAAAATTCATTTTATTACTTGCATCATCCATTTTTTTATAAAGTTCAATTAAAACATGACCAGAATCTCCATTTAAGAATGAAATTATTTCCCTTTTCATAGTTTCTAATCTTTCTTTATCTACTTCATTCTTACAATAACCAAGACATTCTCCAATATGATAGTATAAACAATACTCTTTTCCTAATCTTTCACATTTTCTTAAAGGATAAATTCTATTTAACATTTCAACTACCCTTCTAGCTGCTCCAACATTGGGAAAAGGTCCATATAAATTATTTTTATTTTTTTTAATTTTAATATTTCTAACTACTTTTAAAATAGGATATTTATCTTTTGTAAACTCTATATAAGGATAGCTTTTATCATCTTTTAATAAAATATTGTACTTGGGATTATATTTTTTTATTAAAGTTATTTCTAATATTAAACTTTCTAACTCTGAACTAGTTACTATGTATTCAAAACTGGCTATTTCACTTACCAATTTTTTAGTCTTTCCTGTTACATTTCCTGTAAAATAACTCTTGAGCCTTCTTTTTAAATTTTTAGCTTTACCAACATATATAATTACTCCATCTTTATCTTTCATTTGATAACTTCCTGGTAAGTCTGGTACTAAAGATAACTTTTCCTTAAACATAATCCACCTCTTTTCTATATTATAAAACAAAATCAATTTTTTTAATATAGTTATAATTTATTTTATCTATTTAATATATAAACCGAAAAATTTAAAATAGTTGCATATATTAACCAAATAAAATACGGAATATTTAAAATTGCAGCTTTTCTATTGATACCGTAAAAACAATAAATCATTATTAATACTACTATATCCAAAAGAATTATAAATAAAAGTGCAAATAGTCTAGCTTCTAAATTAAAAAATATTAAAGGCCACATAAAATTAAGGAAAAGATTTAATCCATATAAAAGTAAACATGATGTTTTATCACAAACCATAGAATCAGATATTAAATAGCTTGAATATCCCATTAAAATATAAAGAATTGTCCAAACGATAGGAAATAAAACTTTTGAAGGAGCAAAGGATGGTTTAATTAAATTTTCTATATAATTATGAACTCCATTTCTAGTAAATATTGAAATAATAAATCCACCTACTAACGGAATAAGAATTGCAATTATTATAGTTTTAAAATTATTTTTTTTCATTTTATCACCACTAAATAATATGCAATTTTTTTTAAAATAGAAAAAATTATTTAACTTTATTAATTATAAAAGTATATATATAATCAATTACTTCTAAATAATCTATCTCTTTATGTTCTTTAAAATAATTTCTATTACCCCATATTTTTTTCATTGCAAGTGATACATTATTATAACATATTGCATAGTTACTTCCTAATTCCTCTGTTAAATAACTAAAAATATCGGAATCACTTTCTTTAAATATAACTTTATATGGAACATTTATTAGCATAGCTTCATTTACCAAATTAGCAACTTCTAATTCTTTAACAAAATAAGTATCAATATCCAAATTATATTTATTTTTTAAATAAGAAAGTTCTACTTCTATTAAACCAATTTTTAAAGGATTTAAATTAGTAATAAGGGATGATAAGCATAAAAAAGGAATTAATTTTTCTATATTATTAAAATTATAATAAGAATTTAAATAATATTTATCACCCATAAAAAAAATTTCAGGTAAAGAAGCTTTATTAATTATTTTATAAAAATTATCTATATTTAAATTAGCTAAAAATTTCCCCTTTTCCGGTGACAAATATATACTATATTCCTCTTTAATAATTGTAAAAATATCAAGTGATAAACGACATATTTCTTTTAATTTATTTTCCATATTTCATCTACTCTCTATATTACATAATTATTATAAGAAAAATAAATTAAAAAAGAAATATATTTGACATATATTGTCAAATAGCTTACTTAAGTTTTAATTATTTGTTAATTATCTTAATTAAATTCTTTTTATAGCAAATACTTTTTTATAAAATTATTACAGTTTATTATTTACTTTCTTCTTTTATCAGAAATACTGGCAATTCGAAGCATTGTCCAAATTATAAACAAAAAAATTATTATTAAAAATATAACTATTATCATATGCATCAGTACAATTATAAGTAATTAATAACTCAAATTATGTCAATTTTTGTCGATTTTAATTTTTTTTAAATAAAATTTACCCTAATCATATAAATTATAGTTTATAAATATAGATTAGTAATCTTAATTTTATCTAAAAAAAACTTATTATTGATTAATAAGCTTTTTATTTTATATAAACATTGGAGTTTTTTTAAACTTTCCTTGTTCTAAATATTCTTGTTCATCAAATAAGACAACATTTTTATTTTCAAGAGTTTTTTGTACATCAATTAACCTCTGATTTCTTGAACCTCGAAAAAGAATACTTAAATCTCTTTCTTCTAGAATGAATCTTCCATCAACTAAAACATCTATTATTTTTAAAAATTCTAAATAAATCGGTTCAGTTTTGGATAATTTTAAAAGTTCTTCAAAAGTAAATCCTGTATAAACCCAAATATTTAATCCTAAAGATTTTGCATATTTAGCAATTTCTAAACAAGATTCAACTTGATACATCGGATCGCCTCCACTGATAGTAAGTCCAGTATGATATTCAAGTTCTGCTATAGCATCCTTAACCATACTAATTGGAACTAGTCCTCCACCATTAAAATCCCAAGTCTGGGGATTTTGACATCCACGACAGTGATGTCCACACCCCTGAGTCCAAAGAACAGCTCGAAGTCCAGGTCCATCTACTATACTATCCGTTTGTAAGTCAGCTGCAAGTCTTATGTATCCTTTTTTATTTAGTTCCATGACATACTCTATCGTTTACTTCTTCTTTTTTAGCATTGTTGAATCTATCTAGAGTACCAACAAGATATCCTGTTATTCTTCTAATTCTATCAAATTTAACTCCTTCTCCAATTGTTTTAACATTTCTTTTTTCTTTTTCCATAATAAATTTCTCCTTCCTTTTTTCTTTAATTATCAATTAACGACCACAACAATCGTAACAATTTACTTTTTCCATTTCAACTCCTTCACCTTCATGACGACCACATCTTGGACAAACATCTTTGATAACTCCAACATATCCACATACCGGATCCCTATCAACTGGATGATTAATAGCACCATAGCCAACATCAGAGTCATGCATAATTCTCACAACACTTTCAAAAGCATCAACATTATTAACAGTATCACCATCAAGTTCTACATAAGAAATATGCCCAGCATTAGTAAGTTTATGATATTTACCTTCCACTTCCATTTTATGTTTTACGGTTGTCTTATAATAAACTGGTACATGGAAAGAATTGGTATAATAATCTCTATCCGTAATTCCTTTAAGTTTTCCATAAATTGATTTATCAATAGCTACAAACCTTCCTGAAAGTCCTTCAGCTGGTGTTGCAAGACAAGTAAAATTCAAATTGTATTCTTTAGTATATTCATCACACTTTTCACGCATATGCTTAATAATTTCAAGTCCTAATTTTTGAGCTTTTTCACTTTCTCCGTGATGTTCACCTATTAAAGCTTTAAGGGTTTCAGCAAGTCCAATAAAACCAATTGATAAAGTTCCGTGTTTTAAAACGGTTCTAAGTTTAGAATTAGGTTCTAATTTTTCACTATTGATCCAAACATGTGAACCAAGTAAAAATTTGAAATTTCTTTGAGATTTAGAACATTGACATTCAAATCTTTGAAGAAGTTGTCCTTTAACTAAATCCATCATATCATCAAGTTCTTTATAGAAGCCTTTCATATCAGCCTTATCACGTTCACCTAATGCAATACCATATTTTATACCAAGTCTTGGTAAGTTAACTGATGTAAAGCTTAAATTTCCACGTCCAGGTGTAACTTGAGGACCACAGACATTTGCAAGAACACGAGTACGACATCCCATATAACCAACTTCAGTTGTATAATCTCCTTCTTTATATAAAGCCTTATTAAAGCTTGAATCTAAAAATGAGAAATTAGGAAATAATCTTTTAGCTGATACCTTGCAAGCAAGTCTAAATAAATCATAACTTGGATCTTCTTTATTATAGTTTACTCCTTCTTTTACTTTAAAAATTGAAATTGGGAAGATTGGTGTTTCACCATGACCAAGTCCAGCATCAGTTGCTAGTAAATAATTTTTAATTACCATTCGACCTTCTGGCGATATATCAGTTCCAAAGTTTACACTAGAAAATGGTACTTGAGCTCCAGCACGAGAGTGCATTGTATTTAAGTTATGAATAAATCCTTCCATTGCTTGATAAGTTTGTCTATCTGTTTTATTCCAAGCATTCTGATAAGCTTTTTTAAATATTTCTTCAAGTCTTTCTGATTTTTCTATATATTCTTTAAATATTTCTAAATCAAACTCTATACTTTCTAATTTATCTATTATTTCAATTACTTTATCAAATTTTATTAAACCTATAAATCCTTCAAGTTCTAACATTTCACTTAATTCTTGTTTAAATTCTTTTTTAAATGTTTTAAGTACCCCAGGAGCCATATAATAATCAAAAGCTGGAATACTTTGTCCACCATGTTGTTCATTTTGATTAGATTGAATAGCAATAGCAGCAAGACTTGCATAACTTCCAATTGAATTAGGAGTTCTTAAATAACCATGTCCTGTTGAAAAACCATTTTTAAATAATTTATTTAAATCTATCTGTGTACAAGTTGTTGTTCCCATTGCCCAAAAATCTAAATCATGAATATGAATTGCTCCCTCATCATGAGCTTTAGCATATTTGTTATCCATAAGATAAGCTTTAGCAAATTCTTTAGAAACCGTTGAACCAAAATGAAGCATTGTTCCCATTGGTCCATCTCCATCAACATTCGCGTTTTCCCTCTTAGAATTCTCTTCAGCTGCACTTTTAAGACCTAAAGCCTCTATTGCTTTAACAAATTTATGTTGTTGCTTTCCAACAAACGCATCACGGCTCGCTGCACGCCTTTCACGATATTCTTTATATGATTCATAAACATCTTCATACTTCATTTTCTTTAAAACATTTTCTATTACATCTTGAATATCTTCAACACCAATTGTTTTTCTATCTTTATATTCTTTCTCAATGGTATCAAGTACCTTTTCTTTTACTTTATTAACTATCTTTTCATCATAATCTGAATAGATACTATCAAATCCTTTTTTAATAGCAATTGCTACTTTAGTTGGATTAAAACTAACTCTTTGACCACTTCGTTTTACAACTACTATGTCTGTTAAAATATTTCTTTCCATATCTTTACCTCTCTGTTTTCTGTACACTAATCATATTATAATTATTATATTTTGTAAATGTTTTTTTGTTCATTTTTTAAAAATATTTTTATATTTACATTTCCGGTTTTATAAAAAAGTTACAAAAAAAACATTCTTTCCTTTTAGATATATATATAATCTAAATTCCAGAATATTTTTTCTCTTTACATGTTAATTTTTGACAATATTTTTATCTAAAAACATTTACTAAATTACCCGTTATAGCATTATAGTTTACTGTATGAATTGTGCCATCAGGAAGATCTATATTTACTTGATAACGGTAATACCAATTTGGTCCACCTTCTGCTTCTGTACTTAATGATACCCAAACCATTCGACAATCTTCTTCTTGTAAATTGAAATAATTTAAAGAATGTTGTTTTACTATATTTTCATCGACAAAAGTTGGAACTTTTTCGTAGGTTTCTTCAATTAATTCTCCAGTTACGGAATCTGATAGTATTGTATAACGATATTCACGAGTAGTAATAACATCTTTATAAGCTAAACAATAAGAACTTCTAGAATCCTGTTTTTCAGTTGCATATCTTCCAATAGTACCAAATTCTCCTATTCCAAGTCTTTGTAATTGCTTTTGAGAATTAGTATACTGATTCATCTTTTCTGAATAATAATATTCGCACCATTGAGGACGAGAAACATTAAAACTACACCAACTAGGATCCTTTAAATTACTTGGAGGCGTACAACTACTAGAACTACCACCATTATTATTAACATTAGTATTAGTCTTTTCTTCTTCCTCCTTCTTTAATTTTTCTTGTTCTAATTGTGTTTTTACATCTTCTATTTTATTCTTTATTTCATTAATAGATGTATCTTTTAAATCTTCTATCGTTAATCCCTCTTGATTCTTTAATTGTTCTTCTATATAGTAAGCCTTTCCAATAGTTATATTATTTTCTTCAGCAATTTTCTTTAATTCTTCTGTTTCTTCAAGTGCTAATATTATTATTTCGGTACTGATATTATTTTCTTTGGTTACTTTTTCTAAATTTTCTTTAACTAAACTTTCAACATTTTTATCTTCACTTGTAACATTTACTAAAATAGTATTAGTATCACTTTCTAAATACTTATTATCTTTCAATAATTTAACTAAATTATCAAAAACTTTCTCTAATTTTTGATATTTAAAATCTTGATTATTTAATAAATTTATACTCTCTTCATTTAATCCTTTAACTAATACTACAAGATTATCTTTATTTAAATTTATTTCTATACTTGGATTAACATCTATTGTTAAAGTTGAAACAATTGTATTCTTAATTTTTTCTTGTTCTAACTGTTCTTGTTTTATAGCATTATTTCTTTTAATAAAATAAATAGTTCCAATTGTTACTAAACAAATACCTAATATAAACAAGAATATAATTACTATTTTCTTTTTATTTTTTTTCACCATATTATATAACTCCTATTATAATTATATATTATCATAGATAAAATTTTTTTCAAGAAAAAAATAGTTAAAAAACTATTCTTCGTAATTTAAATTTTTTAATTCTTCTAGAACAAACTTTCCATCATGTCTTACTAAAACATCATCAAAATAGATATCTCCTCCACCAAATTCTTCTCTTTGAATTAAAACCATATCAAAGTGAATGTTGGATTTATTACCATTGTCACATTCCGAATAAGCTGATCCCGGTGTAAAATGAATACTACCAGCTATTTTCTCGTCAAACAATATATCTCCCATTGGTTTCATTATTTTAGGGTTTAAACCAAAAGAGAACTCTCCAACATATTTACTCCCTTCATCAGTTTCAAATAATTCCTGTAATTTATCTTCATCATTAGATGCATGACATTCCACTATTTTCCCATCTTTAAAAGTTAAGCTTACATCATGATAAACATACCCATTATAAGGACTTGGAGTATTATAAGTAATTGTTCCATTTACGAAATTTTTAACCGGTGCAGTAAATACTTCACCATCAGGAATATTTGATTCCCCACTACAAATAATAGCTGGAAGTCCTTTAATACTAAAAGTAATATCAGTGTTTTTTCCTGTTATTCTTACTTTATCAGTACGCTCCATTAATTTTTTTAAAGGTAACATATCTTTATACATTTTATCATAATCAACTGTCATTACATCTAACGCAAAGTTAAAAAACTCTTCATACGTCATTCCAGCTTTATAAGCATCCACTAAACTAGGATAATTCAAAAGAACCCAATGCCTTTTATTTACTAAAATATCTTTAAAAGGTTTTAATGTCTCTTTCATTTTATTAGACATATTTTTATCAACATTTTTTTCATAATAATCACTTAAATTAGAATGTATTTGAATAAAACTATCATATTCAGATACTTCAAATTCTAAAATATTTTTTCTATTTTCGATAATTTTATCATTTAATTTATTTTTAATTAAATCTTCAAGTTCTGGATCCTTATATTTAACACAAGGTATTCCTTTATTTTTTAAAACATTTTTAACCAAGCATTTAACAAAATAATCAGCATCCCTTGCCATATAAGTTATTAAAACTTTATCATTTTCTTTTACTTTAACACTATGATTAACGATTATTTCACTTAATTTTTTTATTCTATCCATTAAACATTCCTCCTAATTTACATAAAATACCATGGAAAGGAGTATTTATGTATACATATAATATACCACAAAATAGAAATTTTAATCAAAGAAATTTTAATAGACCAACACCTCCAATGAGACCAAACTTCTCCGACGATGATAGATTTTTTGGAGGAGGATTTTTAGGTCCATTCCTTTTAGGAGGAGTTGGAGGATATCTACTTGGTAGACCAAACTATAATTATGGTGGACCAATTCCTGTTTATTTTCCAAGTGGTGTCCCATATCAAGGATATCCTGTTCCATATACTCAAAATTTCTATTATTAAAAGACGTTTTTTAGGACGTCTTTTTACTATAAACTTTTTACTTTATCCATACTTATATCAACTTCTTTTAAGTAATCCGGGTTATTTCGACAATAGTTGACAAAAGAAACAGCAAATTGTAACATATACGGATCTAAGTTGGTTAATTTTGACATATAATCAGAAAGTGTGCTTTCTTCATCAAATCCATCTTGTAAATATCTTATAAAATTTCCACCATGCATTTTAAAATCTTTACAATTTTTTCTAGCATTATCTATTAAATAACAATTATTTAAACTTTCTAAATTATAAACTTGTTTTAACCATAAAGCTTTACTATTAACTACTTTTGAACCACGTTCTAAATGAAATGGTAAAATTTCAATAGCATCTACTTCTGGAAACAACTCATATAATATTTTGGTTTTAACAATTCCTTCTCGTTCTGGATTTCTATGAGATAAGAAAATTACAAAATCACTTTCCTCTCTACTATCTAATATACTTTTAACAAATAAAACCGCATTTTCTAATAAATTTTGTCTTTGATAAATTTTTTTATAATCAACTGGTTTAAAATTTTTTATAGTTGTTTTTTCTTTTTCATCATCATAATCAACATAAGACATCTCTTCTAAAATAGCATCTAAAATATCATATGATTTTTCATTTAATTCACGAGTATCTTCACTTGATCTATGAGCTATTTTTTCACGATATTTACTAGTTGCTCGATAATCAATTTCCTTTAATTGTTCTTGCATTAATGGTTCAGTATTAAAAATAACATCATCAACGTCTATACATAATAAACGATAGTTCCCATTACTTTTTAATATATTTTCAATTAATTTTAATCTTTTTAAAGCATTAAAATCCATAATATTATCTTTCATTATAATTCCCCCTTATTTTAATTTATTTTCTATACAATCAATCATATTTAAGCTTTCTTCATAAGTTGTTAATTCCTTATTAAAAAGATTTAATAAATTAGTATATTCAGGATATACTTTTACAATTTTTTCTAATAAAAATACAACTGTTCTCATATATTCTCTATACATTTCTTCAGCATCAAATGTTTCTTTATAAGTTAAATATTTTCCACTTACATCACATAATTTTATATCATTATTTTTATATAAAATATTTAAAGTTATATTTTTACCTGTTTCCCCTTTTGCTAAATCTAAATGACTTATTTCATGGTTTTCTAGTTCTTTTAAAGCTAATAAAATATTTTTTAATATAACAATAAGTCTTTTAGGATTATCAAATTCTATATCAGTCAAATCTTGATAATCTAGATGTTTAGTTAAAATTGTACCACATATTTGGTCATTAACTAAAACTAAACCTTTATCAAAGTCGGTTAGATGAATTTCTGGTTGAATATTGCATAAATATTCTATTTGTTCTCTTTCAACAAATGGTCTTTTATCCCATCTATAAATATCATTAAATCGTCTTTCAGAAAGATTTCTAGAATTTACTTTCAAATCTTGATAAAGTCTTTTGTGTAATTTTATTAATTTTCCATCATATAAGAATACTGCACCACTATAACCTTTATCACTTATTAACTTAGCATCTTCTATTACATCTTTAAGTGTAAAAGGACTATATTCTAATATCTCCATATTCCCCCCTTATAAACTACTGCATACTACCATAAAGTTGCACATATTATACCACATTTTTGCATAATTGTCAAATAAAAAAAAGAGAATCATTATTCTCTTTACTTACTAGGCATTAATCCAAAACCGGTAACTACTCGTCTACCACCAGCTACTGATTGACCAAAGACGTTTTTAGGATTGTTAACCAATTTATTATTTATAACCATTTGAGCACTCGTTCCACCATCAAGATTTGCAGCATTATAAGCACCATATAACTCCAAAGTATCAATTACTTCTTTCATAGTTGGACCACTTCCATGAGTTCCTTCTGTGGCTAAGAATAATATTACTCCATCTTTTCTTTGAGCAATTGCAACTCGTGCTGCTCTATCGTATCCTCCGGCACTACTAGAATATTTAATACTTTCACCATTTAAAATTAAGAAAGGTCCAAATTGAATACCATCACGCATTCCCATAGCTACTGCTTCTTCACCAGTTGCATTTACTAACAATAATTTATTGTCTTTAGTAATTCCAATGATATCTTGTTTATCTTTATTTTCAGCAAAAACAACTTCGCCATCTTTTATTACATAGCCATTAGGAATATCACTACCCCAACCATCAGGATCTTTAAAACCTCCACCATTAATACATACAATTCCACCAGTACGCTTACACATATTAAGAACTGTTTCTTGGTTTCCACCTTTATTAAAAGACTTAATGGTCAAAAGTTTAACATTTTCCGGATGATATACAGCTACCATATGAGCATTATATTTACCAACTTTTACTTTTAAATATTTATAATCTTGATTACCATTTTCTCTTTTTAGAACGGCTTCGTCATATTCATTATCATAATGCTTTTTTTCGGATGTGTCTATTACAATAGCATCTAAATCTAAGTTGCCTGAAACTGGAATATATTTATTTAATTCCAAAACTTTATTTACAATATTTTCATTATAAAACGTATAAGCAATATATTGATGAGTCTTAGTAACCATAGCTGTATTAATAATTGTATTACGGAAATCTTCATATGGTCCATAGAAAAGAACAAAACAAGCTGCTGCAATTAAGTCAATTAATAGAAAAAATATTGTTGTCTTTCTCATTAGTTTACCTCCACGATAAATGGTGCATATTTAGAACCATTTCCACTTACAATTTTCAGATTTTTCTTTATTCCTAAGGCATATCTTATATTTCGTTTTGTAGAAGGTGCACTTTTTAAAACACTTCCATTATAGACAACTACTTCCTCATCTTCAACGTCATTTAAATAATAATTATTTAAGTCACTATTAAATTTTAAATCTTTACTACTTAAAAGGCCAATTTTTGACTCTATACCATTAAAATCTACTGTTGTTAAATAATTATTTATCTTTAATTTATCAAGATAAGTATTTTCTAAATAAGTCTTTAAAGATGATTTTTCATAATTAGTACTAGTTTTATCAAACATTTGTTTATCTTTTAATAATTTATTACTTTCAACTTTTAAATAATTACTTCCAACTTCATAAACAATATAAACATTATCATTTATATCTAGATAACTTACTACTTTAATATCTTGATTATTTTCTTCTAAGGTATAAGGATTATCTTTTGTTCCATTTCCTTTTAAATAAGTAACCGAATTTTTTAAAGTGATAACTGCTTTTACTCCATATAAATTATTAGGATCACTATTAGAAATATATTTTTCCGTTGTATGCCATGCATTATTTTTACCAGAATTATATAACCATACATAGTCTCCACTCATGTAAGATTTATCATCATCTAAACTATTTAAATAATCATTAATTCCTAAAAGTCTAATATAAGAATCATTATTAGTGTTATCACAACTAACTTCCTTTAATTCATAAATTTTATCAGTACAATAAGATGTTTTAACTAAATAATTTTCATTTACAAGTGGTAAAATTGTCTTTTCTAAATAGGTTTTAATACTTGATTTATCATATGTTGTAATTTCTTTATTCCACATTACTTTATTAACATATTCATCCATTACTAAGTCCATCGTCTTATCAGAGTTTATTCTAATAATTCTAAATAATATATTATTAATTAAAATATAATTATCAACTTCTTCTCCTTTATAAACATAATTATTATTAATTAAGTATAAACCCGATCCTGATTCAACAATCATTGAATCATCAATTATTTTAGATGGTAAATTTAAAAGTATTTCTCCGGCTTCATTTTTAGGATTATATATCTTATAATATTTATATAAACGACTTCCGTAATATACGAAACATCCAAGTATAAAAATTAAACTTAAAATACAAAAAGTTGTTTGTACTTTAGGTAAAAATATTCTTTTTCTATGTCTTCTTCTTTTTGTCATAAACTACTCCTTTTATTCCAATAATTAGATTATACAAGAATTTATAATTTAATTCAATATTTTTAAGGTTTTATTAACTAAATATGTCATATTTTGTAAATATTAAATAGAAAAAAACAGATATTGCTACCTGTTTGATATCTTAATTTATTCTAATGCGTGAGTTTAATAAAATAAGACTATTTATCATGGACTCATATTTATTCTACCAAAAATAAACTTAATCGTCAAATTAAGAAAAAATTTTCTAAAAAATTGACATTTCTCTTGACATTTATTTTTATCAAAAACTGTAATTATAGTTAATTTATTAGCTTATATAAAAATAGTCAAACGATTATTTTTTATAATATATTTGCAAGGCCTATATAATTTTTAGGTTCTAATTTTAGCAATATCTCTTTATCAGAATTTGGTATATCTAAATTTTCTATAAAAGATGTTAACATTTCTTTAGTTATTTTTTTTCCTCTTGTTAATTCTTTTAATTTTTCATAACTGTTTTCTATATTATTTTTTCTAAGCATTGTTTGAATTGGTTCAGCTAATACTTCATAATTTTCTTCAAGTTCTTTATCTATTACTTCCTTATTAATACTTACTCTACTTAAACCTTTTAAAGTTTCTTTAACTCCCTGCATACTATATCCAAAAGCTATTCCTAAATTTCTAAGCGTACTTGAATCTGATAAATCTCTTTGCATTCTAGATCTTGGTAATTTATTAGATAACATCATGAGTAAACTGTTACTAGTTTCCATATTAGATTCACTATTTTCAAAATTAATAGGATTAACTTTATGAGGCATGGTACTACTTCCAACTTCTCTATTAACTACTTTTAATTTAAAATAACCATAACTAATATATAACCACATATCTAAATTTAAATCATTTATTATATTGTTTATATGTCTTATTATATCTACAATTGATACTATATAATCATGACTTTCAATTTGAGTTGTTAAAGGATTAAAAGATAGATCTAAACTTTCAATAAACTCTTTACAAAATCTATCTACTTTAAGTTTAGGATAAACAGTATGAATAGCACTATAATTGCCGGTTGCCCCATTAAATTTAGCTTTAATAGCAATTTTTTTTAATTTTTTTAATTCTTCTTCGATTCTATAAATATATATTTTAAATTCTTTACCAACGGTTGTCGGAGTTGCTGGTTGTCCATGAGTATGAGCTAACATACTAATATCTTTATATTCTAAACTTAAATCTTTTAAATAATTAAGTAGTTCATTAATCTTTTTATAATAAATATTATCTAAAAAATCTTTTATCATTAAAGCATATGAAGTATTATTTACATCCTCAGATGTTAAACCAAAATGAACCAAACATTTTAAATTACTTAAATTTATACGCTCTAATTTTTTATCAATAAAATATTCTATTGCCTTTACGTCATGGTTAGTTATCTTTTCATATTTTTTAAACTCTTTAAAAGACTTAATATCAAATTTATTATATATTTCTATAATTTTTTTAGTATCTCCCTTAATTAATTTATTATTAATTAAATAAATAAGCCATTTAATTTCTACAAATACTCTATATTTTACATAAGCATATTCTGAAAAATAAGAGGATAACATTTCTTTAATATCCACATATCTTGAATCAAGCGGACAAAGTTCTAAAGCAATTTCATTCATATTCCTATCACCATAATAATTATAAACGAAAAAAGATAAATAGCCAACACTTATTTATCTTTCCTCTTCTTATAAGGTTTCCTTATATCAGTTCTATCCATGATAAAATCAACACTTACCTCATAAATATCAGCTAACTTATTAAGAATATCGTTTGGAACATCAATTATTCCATTTTCATATCTTGAGTAAGTCGTCTGAGAACAGCCAATTATTTTGGCAACTTTACTTTGTGTTAGGTCTCTATCTTCTCTCAAGTCCCTAAGTCTTTTCATAAAATATTTACCACCAAGTAAATTGTATATTATGCATTTGTCGCATATTGACTTTTATGCTGAATACGCATAAAATATTTCTTAGGAAGTGAGAAAATGTACTTTTATAAAAAAAAATTAAATAATAATATTATTTATTTAGAGAAAGAAATTAAATATTTAAAGAAAAAAATTAATCAAAAAATAAATTTTACAAGACATGAAGATAAAAAACAATTAATTATTCTAGAAGATTTATTATCTAATTATTATCAATTATTTTATATTTTAGACAATAATAAACAGCATTAATATATATTAACGCTGTTTATTAATTTCTTCTTCTATTCTTAAAAGTTCATTATATTTACATATTCTATCAGTTCTAGACATAGAACCAGTTTTTATTTGACCAAGATTAAGTCCAACTGCAAGATGAGCAATAGTTGTATCTTCAGTTTCGCCACTTCGATGAGAAATAATTGTTTTATAACCATTGTATCTTGCAAGTTCAATAGTTTCTAATGTCTCCGTAATAGTTCCTATTTGATTTACTTTTAAAAGAATAGCATTTCCAGCTTGTTTATCAATTCCCATTTGTAAACATTTTTTATTAGTTACAAATAAATCATCTCCAACCAGTTGAATTTTATCTCCTAACTCCTCAGTTATTTTAGTAAATCCTTCCCAATCATTTTCATCAACCGGATCTTCAATAGAAATAATCGGATATTTAGATACTAACTCTTTATAATAGTCAATTAATTCAGAAGTGGTAAGACTTTTTCCTTCTCCCTTTAACTCATATTTACCATTTTTATAAAATTCCGAAGCAGCAACATCTATAGCTAAGGAAACATCAATACCGGGTTTGTATCCTGCTTTCTTTATTGCTTCTATAATAAGTTCAAATCCTTCACGATTAGAATTCAAATCCGGTGCAAATCCACCTTCATCTCCAACTCCAGTTGAAAGATTATTTTCCTTTAACACTTTCTTCAAATTATGAAATACTTCCGCTCCTACTCTTATTCTTTCTTTAATTGTATCACGAATAGGTATAATCATAAATTCTTGAAAATCAAGTTTATTATCAGCATGGGCTCCTCCATTTATAATATTCATCATAGGTCTTGGAAGAATAGTACCATTTCCTATATATTTGTATAAAGAAACTCCTTCATTATTAGCACTAGCCTTTAAAGCAGCCATTGAAATACCTAATATAGCATTGGCACCAAATTTTGATTTCGTTTCAGTTCCATCTAATCTAATCATAGCATAGTCAAGACCTTTTTGATCACTAGCATCCATTCCAATCACTAAGTCTCGAAGTGGTCCATTAATATTGGCAACAGCTTGTAAAACCCCTTTTCCCATATATCTATCTCCACCATCGCGAAGTTCTAAGGCTTCTCTTTCTCCTGTTGATGCTCCACTTGGAACACTTGCTCGTCCCATTACTCCATTTTCTAAAATAATATCCACCTCAACTGTTGGATTTCCTCTTGAATCAAGTATTTCTCGTCCAATTACATTTTTTATTTTCATATCCTTCTCCTTTTTATTTATTTTTACTTTCTATATTTTGAATTTCAAATCTATACTTTTGTAATACTTTAGGATATTTTTCATGATCAACTTCACTCATAAACATTTCTATGGGTCTCGCGTACAATTTACCATCATCATATAAAGCTCGATAAATCACTAATTCTTCCTTTGTTTCAGAATGAATTGCAATATCAACAACTAAATAATAATCTCCTTTAAAATGTTTATAAACTCTATTTTTAATTATTTCCATTTTTATACTCCTCAACTAATTTTTTAAACTCGTCGCCTCTTTCTTCACATTCCTTATATTGATCCCAGGAAGCACTGGCTGGACTAAGTAAAACTATATCATCCTTTTGGGCTTTTTCTATTACTTTTTTAAAACTATCTTTAAGATGTTCAAATATATAACATTCAATTCCTAATGATTCTGCAAAATCTTTAACTCTTTTTCGACATTCACCTATTCCAATTATGACTTTAACCTCTCTCATATAATCTTTTAATTCATTAAAATCTTGTCCTCTTTCAAGTCCTCCTAAAAAAAGAATAATTGGTTTAGTAAACGATGATAAAGCAATTTGAGTACATTTAATATTAGTTGCTTCCGTATCATTATAAAAGACAATTCCCTTTACTGTATCAACATATTCAAGGCGATGAGGAACCCCTCGAAAGGTTTCTAAAACATCTTTAATTATTTCATTTTCTATATTAAATTGTTTAGCAACTAAAATTGCCCCTAACGCATTAGCTACATTATGATCACCCTTTAAGAAGTAGTCATCTCGATTCATAACAACTTCATCATTATAATATAGTTTATTATTTTTAAAATAACCGTTCTTTTCTTCTTTTAAAGAAATATATAACTTAGATGCTTTTATTTTATTAAGATATTCTAAACTATCCGAATTATCATAGTTTATTATTGCTAAATCCGAATTAGTTTGATTTTTAAATAATTTTATTTTAGTTTCTTTATATACTTCATAACTACCAAAAAAATCTATATGTGCTGGGCTTAGATTGGTAAGCACCGCGATATTTGGTTTAAAATTTTTTATATTAGCCAATTGTTGACAAGATATTTCAGATACTATAATATCTCCACTTTTAACTTCATCAATTATACTACATAAAGGATAACCAATATTTCCAGCTAGATGAACAGGTAATCCCGCTTTTTTTAAAATGTTATATGTTAAAGTTGTTGTTGTTGTTTTCCCATTTGATCCAGTAATTGATATTATTTTTACATCTTTTGGTAACAATTGATAAGCAACTTCTACTTCATTTATCACTGGAATTCCTAACTTATTGGCTAATGTTACATATTTATGATCATTTCTAATACCAGGATTTTTAATTAAATAGTCAAATGATTTATCTAATAAGTTATCTGGATGACTTCCAAATATACATTTAATATTTAATTTTTTTAAATTATCTACTTGTTCCTTATTAAGTTTATCTTCCATATTATAATCATTTACAATTATTTCACAACCCTGTTTTTTTAAAGTTAAAGCAACACTATAACCACTTCTAGCCATTCCAAGTATTAGTACTTTTTTATTTTGAAACATAAAAATCTCCTTTCTTAATGTTTATTAACATTAATATAATATCATAAATTAAAAAATTAGCAAAATTAGAAAAAAAGAATGTTAACTGATTTCAACATTTCTTTAACTATTCTTAATTTGATCAATCAAATTATTTACCTTAAATACCCATCTAACATCTTTATTATAAATCTTATAAATAGCTCCAGGTGTTGTTAATTCTTTATCATAAAAATTAGTTTTTATATATTTAATATAAGCTTTAATAGAAGAATCAATTGAACTAAAATTTTGATAATTACCTCCAAAGCAAGAACTTTCTGTTAAACTATCTTTATGATAAAGTAGTTTACCAACATTATTACATTTAGTAACTAACACACTACAAACTTCATCACAATCAGAGTTTTCAATTATCATAGCTGACACTAAATACGGATTTACTTCATTTACAATAGAATATTTAGCAATTAATTCTCCATATCCCGATAGTTCACCTTTTAAATTATTATTAATTTTATTTCCAATTGTAATGGCATCAACATCTTCATAACTTAAATTATTATCAAGCATTACATCTAAATCATCCATAATACCGGTATTATTTAAATTAGTTTTTTGTTTTATTTTTATTATTAAATTGTTATGATTAACAAAATTATTGGTTGCTGTTATAGCATTAACCCAAATCATATTAAATAAAAATACTAATATAATTAAAATAATTTTTCTTTTCATACTTCACCCCTAAAACTACTATACTACTGATATACTCTAACTCGTATTTCTTTCTTATCTAAAGTTACAAAGAAAGATTTTAATCTTCTTAAATTAAGAATTTTATCCATTTTATCAAATTCTTTTGGTTTATCATCTTTATTTTTATTATATAATACATACATTATATTTTTAATTCTACCAGTCATCTGTTCTAAAAATCTAATAACCGGACTTGGTACTTTATCATACCATAATTCAGATATTAAAATAATATTATCGAATTCTCCTATATTTAAAGGACATCTTTTAATAGAAACCATTTCATTTTTTAATTTCGTAAAAAATCCAACGGGATTTATTGTTTCTATTTCATAAATACTGGCATTATAATCTTTTTTATATTTTTCTACAATATTTAAAATATCTTTACTATTTCCATAATAAATGATTAAATTCATTAATATCACCAATATATATATTAAACTAAATTCAAAAAAATAACAATTAAAAATTTGCATTTTTTAATTATTTTTTAAATAATTTACAGCATCTTCTAAAGTATCAACTTTAATAATATTAATTTTATAATTAAATTGTTTTTTTACTTTCATTGCTTCTTCATAATTATCAGTTGGGACAAAGAAAATATTGGCTTTATTTTTTACTGCTCCCATAAGTTTATATTTAATTCCACCAATTTCTCCAATATTTCCATTTATATCAATAGTACCAGTTCCAACAATCTTTCGTCCTTTCGTTAAATCATCATCAACTAATTTATCAAAAAGAGCAAGTGATAACATGAATCCACCAGAAGGACCTGATTCATTCCATTTAAAGTTTAATTTAACTTTTGGATCTACTTCAAAATTTACTAAATTCACAAGATATAAACCTATAATTTTTTCACCATTTAATTCAATTAAACGAGCCTGACAATTAATTTCTTTTCCATCTCTTATAACAACTACTTTTAATTCATCACCAATATTTAAAGTTTTTAAATATTTTTTATATTCAGTATTACTATTAATACTTACTCCATTTACACTTATTAATTTATCTCCTACTTTAATATCAGTATTAGCTTTAGGACTTATATATATTACTTTATAACTAGACTCTTTTATTGTAATATTACTATTTGATAATTTATAAGCATTTATTATAGCATTGTTATTAGCTTCTTCTAAATACAATTTGTCCCTTAATTCTATACTTTTTATATCTTCATTTTCATCTATTTTATTTTCATTTATACTTTCTAAATCCCATGAAGGTATTATAAATGATAATAAATAGGTGGGAATAGTCGCATGAATTTCTTTTACATAAGCCATATTGTAACTCCCACTTTCATTTCCTTTAATATCAATTCTTTTATCTAAATCAATTATCCCTCCACCTATATAAATATAATATGGTAGTCTAAAAGTTAAAATAATAAATACGATTAAATAAGTAACTAGTTCTTTATAATTCTCTTTAATAAATTTTTTAAATTTATCATATATTTTAGTAGTCATTTATATCACCATAACAATTATATCAAAAAGAAGGTATTTTATGAATAAAAAATATGTTAATACTTTAATAATAATATTATTATTTTTATTTTTATACGAAATATTTAATCATTCTAACATAGTATCTAATAGTATTATTGATAGTTCTAAAATATGGTTTTATAATTTAATACCCAGTATCTTACCAATGTATATATTAATTGATTTATTAATTAATTATAAGCTTTTAAATTATTTAGAATTTATTTTAAACCCTATAAGTAAATTATTTAAAATAAATATTAATTCTAGTATCATTTTTGTTTTATCTATTCTTTCAGGATTTCCAAGTAATAGTAAATATATAAATACAATGTTAGATAATAAGAATATAAATATGAATGATGCTAATAAACTTTTATTATTTACCCATTTTTCTAATCCCTTATTTATTATTAATAGTATTGGTATTAATTTTTTACATAATAAAAATGTTGCTATAGTTATCTTAATATGTCATTATGTAACTAATTTTATAATAGGTATTTTATCTAGAAATTACAATGTAAATTTAAATAAAAAAAATAGTTATAATAATATAAAGAAAAATTTTATAACTACTCTTACTAATTCTATTTATAATACTATTAAAATATTATTTTTATTATATGGTATTATTACTATGTTTATGATTTTAATTTCTATTATTAATGTAAATATTACTATCAATCCAATTCTAAAATGTATATTAACAAGCATTTTAGAAATTACAAGTGGTATTTATTATATAAGTTTATTAAATATTAATTTAATTTATAAAGCTTGTCTCATTACTTTCTTTTTATCTTTTGGAGGGTTAAGTATTCATATGCAAGTATTTGGTATTTTAAGTAAATATAAAGTAAAATATTCTAGTTATTTAAAGGCAAGATTATTACATGGTCTTATTTCTTCATGTTTTGTTTATATTATTTTGAAAATATTAAGTGAATTTTAAATTCTTGATTTAATCCTAAATGTTCAAAAATAATGTCCAATTTATATATATCTGATTCTCCACCACCCTCGGGGTACATTTCTACACTTTTAATTCTAACTAATCCTTTATCTGAACCTGGTACAACATAGTCAACCATTGAATCATCACTTCCATATTTAATACCGACTTTTCCTGTCTCATTAAGGATTATTAACTTGTAATATGTATTATCATTTTTTATTAAATGATAAGTATTATTTGATTCTTTGGATAACTTTACAACATTTTTATCTCCTCCAATATCAAAAATATCATCATATATTATTTTAGTAACAGTATTTTTATAATTAATAAGTTCATTTTTACCTCTTTCATAGACTGTTCTTTCTTGATAAACATATGTAACACCTGTAATAGTTACCATTAAAACTGATACTATGGCTACTGTTAAAATAAGTTCAACAGTTGTAAACCCTTTTTTATTCATATGACACCTACCTTAAGATATATTAATTATATAATAAGATACGATAATTGTAAATAAAGGAATGAAAAAAAGACTTATTAGTCTCTACTATATAAATCTCTTGTATAAATCATATTTTCTATTTTTTTCGTATTATCATCTAATCTATTTACAAGTACTATATCGGAGATATTTGAAAATTCTTCGAAATCTTTTATTACTTCACAATCATTAAAAGTATTACTGTTTAAGGTTGGTTCATAGATTACTACTTTAACATTATTATTTTTAAGTCTTTCTATTATTCCTTGAATAGCTGATGCTCTAAAATTATCACTATTAGTTTTCATAGTTAATCTATATATTCCAACAACACTAGGATTATTTTTTAATATCATATTTGCTATATGATCTTTTCTGGTATCATTAGATTTAACTATAGCTTCAATTAAATTTTGAGGGACATCTTTATAGTTAGCAAGTAATTGTTTAGTATCCTTTGGTAAACAATATCCACCATATCCAAAAGATGGATTATTATAATGATTTCCTATCCTTGGATCAAGAGATACTCCCTCAATTATATCTTTGGTATTAAGTCCTTTAAGTTCAGCATAAGTATCAAGTTCATTAAAAAAAGATACTCGAAGTGCTAAATAAGTATTAGCAAATAATTTAACTGCTTCCGCTTCCGTTGATTCCATATATTTTACTTCAATATCATCTTTTAAAGCACCTTCTTTAAGTAATTGAGCAAATTCATGTGCTTTTTCTGTTTTATCACCAACTATTATACGTGATGGATATAAATTATCATATAAAGCTTGTCCTTCTCTTAAAAATTCTGGTGAGAAGAAAATATTATCTATTTCATATTTTTCTCTCATACTTTTTATAAATCCAACTGGTATAGTTGATTTAACTACCATAGTTGTATTATTTCCAAGTTCTATTACTTTCTCTATTATATCTTCAACACTTGATGTATCAAAATAATTTTTTTCATCATCATAGTTAGTTGGTGTTGAAATAATTACAAAATCCGAACCATTAATGGCTTCTTTATAATCAAGTGTTGCTTTTAGATTTAATTTTTTTTCTTTAAAATATTCTTCTATATATTCATCTTTTATAGGTGATATACGATTATTAATCATTTCTACTTTTTCAGGTATTATATCAAGTGCAATTACTTCATTTTTAACACTTAATAATGTTGCTAAAGATAATCCTACATATCCTGTTCCTGCTACTGCTATTTTCATTATACTACTCCTTCTCAATTAAATTCACTTGTATAGTATATAATAAAATATTATCTATTTCAAGATAAAAAATAAAAATGAAACCGTGACAATAATTTACATGTTTATCTTAGCTATTGTTTATTATTTATTTTTTATTTTCTTCATCGTTATTCCATATAGTTCTTATAGTTTCATTTCCGTTTCAAGAATCAAGCATTTTATTAATATCACTCCTATTTTAATTTTCTTTTTACTTTCAAGTTAGTTCATTTAATCTAAATGCAACTTTTTTATCACTATTTTTTCAAAGCAATCATTTACATCTATTTTTTTATACAACCATAAATAAGCACAAGATAATATATATGAAATAATAAATGAAAGAATACTATTTATTATCATTATAAGAAAAATATCAGGTTTTATTTTTAATATATCATCTTCAAATATATATATTATTGATATAACAATAGCGTGAAATAAAAAAATTAAAAATGTTTTATTAGAAATTCTCGTAAAATCTCTTTTTATATTCATTTTAGAAAAGCCAGCAAATATTAATGAAGAAGCAAGGCATATAAATGGTCCGAAATTAGTAATAGAAAATACCAAATTACTTGTAGATAACAATTTATATTGAACCTTATAAACTAACATATAATTATTATAAGCATATATAGACAATAAAGCTAAAATAATAAAACCAGATAATATTAATAAAGATCCTACTTTATTATTTTTTTTATTATTTAAACTTTTACGTATTTTATAACCTAAAAATAAATAGCCAGAATATACCATAACATTACAAATAGAATATCTAATGGTTATAATAGTTGTTAAACCACTATATAGACACATTAATACTATAGCTATGTAATAATAGATATTTTTTTCTTTCTTTTCAATTTTTTCAACATAACAAATTAAATCAGGAATAATTAAATATAATCCAATTAACATATACATATACCACATATGATAATATGGTAAACCTATCAAAAAGTTTCTTATAGGAATTAAAATATCATTTAGATTATTTCCATATTTAATCACTCCCAACAAAACTTTTGCTTCTGCAATTAAAAAATAAAAAACTGAAAAAATAAGAGTTGGAATAACTATTGTTTTTATTGATTTTTTATAAAATGTTTTTCTATCTTTATTTTTATAATTCGATAATAAAAACGCTCCTGAAAGCATAACAAATGATGAAACTGCAAACCTTGATAAAACATTAAACAATATAATAATCCTTAATTCACCATTTGAATAAAATGTACCAAGTAATGTAATATTATCAATATACTGTGCGCTTACATGAGCTACAATTACAGCAAAACATGCAAGTATTCTTAATAAATCATAATTGTTTTCTCTATCATTAAATTTTTTCATTTAT
Source organism: Bacilli bacterium (assembly GCA_017528315.1). Classification (GTDB taxonomy): domain Bacteria; phylum Bacillota_I; class Bacilli_A; order RF39; family UBA660; genus RUG591. The sequence goes on along the minus strand of JAFXOW010000028.1, from coordinate 17,405 downwards.
ACTCCTTTTAATTATTTATGAATTTTTCTTCTTAAAATTTTCATAATAATTATAAATATTTTTTTAAATTCATTTTTATATACTATAATATTAATTGCTAATATAATTACACTATTGATTGCAAAAATAATTAATGCATTAATAAACCAATTAAAATAATTAATTTCCCAAACTATATTTATTTTTCTTGAAATAAAAACACAAATTAAAGTTTCAATAGCAATCAAAATAACCTTTTTTACACTAATAAATATTTTTCTTTTTAAAATATATTTATTAGAATGATATATAAATTCTATTGTCCTTATTAACATAGCAATTATAGTTCCAATTGCAACGCCTACTATTCCATATATTTTTACTAAAAATATTGAAATAATAATATTAACAATTGCCTCAATCCAAGCGCCACGTCTTGTTTCTTTAAAATGACCTGCTGCTAATGTAATAGAACTATATGGTAACCTAACAGCCCAAATATATTCACTTATAACAATTAAATAACCAAATAAAGGTCGAATATAATTAGTATCTGTTATACCTTTTGTATACACTGAAATAAATGGCACAATTAAAATCATTGTACAAATAAACACAATTGTGCATAAAGTAAAATATCCAATTTCATATAAATTAAATTTTTCATTTAAATTTTCATACTCTTCTTTTGCAATCATGTCACCAAACGATGAATCAATTCCGTTAGTAAAGGCTTGAATAAGAGATTTTATACCTTTTATTACCAAATAATATACAGAATAAACTGATACTTCATTTAAACTACAAAAAAATGTTAAAACTGTTATATCAGTATTACTATGAATAACTGATGCTATATGTTGTGCAAGACCATCCCATTTATTTTTTAATTGATAATTATTATCAGCATTTTTTAAATTTATATCAAACTTTTTCTTTACATATAAATTTTGTAATAAAGGTCGAAAAATAAATACAATGCCACTAATTAATTTAATTATTTGAATATTTGCTTCTAGTCTCGTCAATATAATAATTACAATAATACTTAATAAATAAGTTCCTATTTGTATTATAGAAATAACATAATTTTTTTGTTTAGCTTGTAAAAATAATCTATACGTCATTCCAAAAAAATACTCAGCAAAAGTACTTATTGCAATAATAATAATTAAAGATATGGTATATAAATAATCAAAATTTTTACTAACTAATAATGGATATAAAATAGAAAGAATAAAAATATAGGCTAGAAAGATATAAGCAATTTTTCGGAAAAATTTTTCAGATGTTTTTAAAATATTTGCAATTGTTTTATTATTTTTACTTGCAATCGGTTTATATAAAGATGCTCTAACTACTGGGCCAAACCCAGATTCAAGAAGAGTTATGTAAGCTAAAAATTGTGTAATTGAAGATATAAGTCCATTTACATTTGAACCAAATGAACTAATAATTATTTTAGGAACAATAAAGCCGTATATAATAGTTATTAATTGTAATAATATATTACTTGTAATATTATAAAATGCATTTTTACTTCTCATTAAAATTCCTTCTATATTATATTTCTACTTTTTCTAAACTCTGTAATTCTTTTATCAATAATACAACCATTTTTTATTACTACAGCATTTGTTATTACATCATTCTTTTTACTTTCAATCAAATAATTATAATAATTTGAAATAGCCTTTGTTATATTAATCGTAGCAGTTCTATAAAAAATTGAAGGTGTATTATCTACAGCATAATGAGTAATACCATCAACTTTATATACAGGATTATCAATAGTTGTAGGATGAGATGTTTCTATTTCCAAATATGGATCACAACTTATATCAATTATTATTGAATTTTCCTTCATCTTTTTCAAATCTTTTCTATATATCAACTTATCTTTTCTAGATGTATCCCACATAACACAATTAATTATATAATCATATAATCCTATATTCTCTTGAAATAATTTTTCCAATTTTCTATTATATATATCTACATCTGCTCCTAATCCATTTAATACTCTACAAGCTCCTTTAGCTGTCTTACCGTTACCTATTATTGCAACTTTTGCATCATATGGCATTATTCCCGAATACAATATTGCTTGCAAAACACCTGCTTCACCAGCCAATTCTCTATTTTTATAGAATATATATCTTCCTTTTTCATACATTTCTTCCCATGCAATTACTGTACATTTTTTGTTAATCATCTTAGTAGTAAAATCAATATTCTGAACTGCATGAGCCCAACCAAACAATATTTTATTGTCTTCAATTTCATCCAAATAATCAGCATCTCCTAATTTAACATCCACTATAATATCACATTTAAGAATTCTACTTCTATCAACTATATTAACTCCATATTTAGCATATTCCACATCTTCATAGCCTAAATCTTTTCCATAATCTTTTTCAATAAATATTTTTTCTTTTTGATTTATTCCTTCAAGTATTTCAGGTATTAAACCAATTCTCTTTTCTCCATTTTTATGACTTTTTATAAATCCCAATTCTTTCATTTATTTCTCCTTTATTTTTATTTATTATTAATTGACTTGAAAAGAATTCGTCTGATTCTTTTCTTCTGTTTGTGTCAAACCCAGAACTTGGATAAAATGTTAATTCTCCAAAATAACACTTTCCATTAACTTCATAAAAATCCACTCGGACAAATGGTATATTTTTGGAAAGTATACTTGCAAATTCAAACATCTTATCAACAGTTTTTGGCTTGGTAATACATAATTTATCCCCATATTTAATTCCGGCATTTGTAAACTCTTTTTTTATATTCCAATCTCTATCAAAAAAAACAAATTTTGTTTCATCACTATTTCTATCGAAACATAACATTAAATAATCACATCTACCATTAAATGCATATACTTTATAATCTCTCAGCTCGTGATACTTTTTATCCTCCATATATTTTTCAACTATTATTCTTGGTTTAATATTTTTATATGGCCACTCTCTATATCGATAATAAAAATTTTTTCTTAATGATTTATTTATTTTTCGTTTCATTTCTTTTGTATTTATATTTTTCTTATCTTTTACAACGATTATACTGCCAGAATCATGTGTACACTTTATTACAAATTGTTCAGGCAATTCATTAAAATCAATATCACTAAATTTATTATAAATACCTAGAGTTGGGATAATATACTCCTTACCTATTATATTAGCAACATATTCTTTCGCTTCATATTTATCTACCATTGTTGTATAAATATCTTTTCTATCATTTAATTTTAACCATTGAATTTTTTCATTAAAAGTTTTTGGTTCTTCTAAATTAAGTTCTTTATTAAAATAATTTTTATACACTATTTTCACAAATTTTTCATCTGATAATAATCTTATTCCCATTCTATCTAATTTTAAAAGTATTAAACTAGGATTATTAAAATATTTTTTTAAATTCATTCAATTTCACCACACATTGTATTCATTACATCATATATTGCTTGTTCAACTTTTTTATAACATTGACCATTAGTATATTCTTCAATTGCATTTTCAAAACCATTAATAGCTATTTCTTTCATTTTTTTTCTATCATTATAAAATAATAAAAGTTTATCAACTAAATCATTTACAGTACCATCATATAACAAACCTGTAACATTATTATCAATTTGTTCAGTAGTACCTCCACTATCTCTTCCAATCATTGCAAGCATACTAAGCATTCCTTCAATTGTAGTTCTTCCAAATGCTTCACATGTTGAAGAAACAACTCCAATATCCATATTCTTTCGCAAACTCTTCATATCTTTTACGTGACCATAAAATGTAACCTGATCTTTCATATTGTTATCATCAATAAATTTTAGAATTTTTTGATAATAATCATTAATAGATACATTCCCAGCAATATGTAATTTAAATTTTTCTTTATCATTATTTAAAAAAGCTATAGCTTTTACAATATCAAATTGTCCCTTACTTGGTTGTATATCACCCGCAATTAACACATTTAATTTTTCATTCATATTAAATTTTTCTTTTTTATGAATAAAATCTTTGGAATAACTATTATATGTTACTATGCATTTGTTATAGTCAATAAAATCAATATTATCATCCATAACTTTTTGTGATACAAATAATACTTTATTCGAATATTTATTAATAAATTTTTTCAACCTTTTTTCTCCAAGAAAAAAATATATTTGATGATCTTTCTTTCTAAACTCTCTAATATGCCATATATGCTTACACTTCATATATTTTCCCAACAACGCACCAAATATTATACTACTTGTATTGGAATATACAATATCATAATTATTACTTTTTAATTCTTTGCTTGCTTTCTTTGCTTCCCTTATAATATTTATATATCTATACAATAACAACGGAAACTTTATTATTCTCTTAATTAAAGATTGATTTAAATTTTGCATAAGTTTACCATATTGATAATTAAAAACTTTTATATTTTTACTGCGATAATAATCAATTGCACTACCTGTAGATGAAGGAAAAACAACATCAAATTTATAAATATTATTAGTTATTAAATTATTTAATATATCAGTCAAAGACTTTGTAGCACCACTTTCTAGCATTGAATTATGAAAAACCACCAATATTTTAATACTATTATTCTTTATTTTCTTCATCCAAAGCCTCCTTTAATGCTTCTAAATAACCTCTTCCAAATTTTACATCTGGTTCTATATAATTTCCTTCTCCCCATTCATTCCATGCCTGTAAAAAAATAATTTGATGTTCGCTTTTTTTCGATTTAACTAATTCTAATGCATCTTTTACATGTTTTTTAAAAATTTTTGGACTACTACCTTGATAAATTGTAGCAATTTTACCTTGTCTTGGCGTTTTATCCCAACGTGGAATAATCATAGGATAAACATTTTCTTCTTTTTCATAATCATTATAAAAATTATTAATAATATCTTTATAATTATATTTATCAATTAATCTTATTTTTAAACTATGATATAAAACTCTTTTAATAAACATTTTAAAAAATCCTTTAGAAAGAATTTCAGCTTTTCTCATTGATTCTGGCCAAATAGCATCAAATCCCATATCCAAATATTTTTGATAAAAATCTTTGGAAGATCCTTTAATTCTCTCTTTAATATCACTATCCGTTAACTTAGCAATTTTTTCTACTCTTGCAACAAAATGAATTCCTTTTAAACCATTCTCTCTTGCTAATCTATTCCATAGATCAATAATTTTTTTTAATTCATCTTCTGGTATTTCTTTAGGATTAAAAATAGCAAATAAAGGCTTACCATCAACACATATATACCTTTGATCTTTAAATGCTGGCAGAACATAATTAAAATGTTTTATATAATCCTCTTTTCCTAAATATTCTTGCTTTAAAAACTCTTGTTCTTTACTATTTTTTGAAACATTATTCCATGTTTTAGTAGACCATGAATGATTAGCCCATGCTAAACAAAAAGGAAAATCTGGTTCTTTTGTTTCTAGTAATCTCTGGAATGGCATCTCTAACGCCTTTTTTCCATCTCCAAACCAATAATGCCAATAACAGAATCCTTCAATTCCATATTGCTTAGCTAATTTAGCTTGTTCAATTCTCACTTCATCTAATCTTAAATCATAGAATCCAAGTTCTGATGGTATTTGAGGTTGATAATGACCTTTAAATTGTGGTTTCGCTAGTGCAACATTTGTCCATTCCGTAAAACCTTTACCCCATATTTTATTATTTATTTCAGTTGGATGAAATTGAGGTAAATATATCGCTATAACTCTATTTTTAGACATGATTACTATCCTCCTTTATATCGTTATCTTTTTTATATAAAATTATTAAATATAATATTGCTAAAGAAAAATTTATTGTTGTAAAATAAAATCTTATAAATGATAAAATAAGGCTTATTGAAAGCAAAACATATAAAACATTTAACCTTTCATTATTTGTTTTTTGTGTCAGAGAGAAAATATAACCAACAAATATTCCATAAGCTATCATACCTATAATTTCAAAGATATAACCCCCATCAATATATAAATATGTTCCAGCTGGTAAAAATGCATTCATATTAAGAGCATAATTACCTATTGATAAATAATTATTTTCAATTATTTCTTTTATATTATATGCCAGCAAATAATTATTAGATGGTGTAACACCAAAATGTTTTAAAATTATTATAATCGGTGTTATATAACCACTAAAAGATAAATATCCTCCTAAAGACGCATTTTTAATGACAGGTATGGATAAATATAACTCACTTAAAGGAATAGAACATGTAAAATATGCATAAAATGATTTCTCTATATCATTAATTCCTCTCGAATTTGACACATTATTAATTACTAAAAATGCCATCGCTAATCCAAAAAATATCAATAGTTTTGTTTTTCGTTTTATGTATATTTTTTTCTTTTTCATTAAATATGTTATACCATAACTAATTATAAACAAAAATATAGAATTTCTTCCTCCATGATGCATTACTGACAAAAAAACTACCACTAAATTTAATAACAAATAATATATTTTATTTTTTCCTTTTTCTGTAAAAAAAACGTTTGCACATACTGGAGATATAAAATACATGCATGGATATATAAAGAAAATGTACAAAACAACCGAAAATCCCTTGATTAACACTGTCCCCTTACCAGCTGATTGAACCATAATAGTATGAAAAGATAAACCGCTTAATACATTTATAATTATGTCTCTTTCATCATAAAACATTTTAATAATAGTTAATAAACAAACAAACAAAAATATTTTTTTTCGAAGAGAATATGAATTTTGTTTTTGATGACAATCCTTTTTATTTATTGTAATTCTTTCACCTATAAAAACACCAATTGGAAAAAAAACAATCATAAATAATAATATTAAAATTATTTTATTAGAGATAGGAATAAATTCTATCAATTGCATTTTATACAATATAAAAATAATTAACCATATACCATTAAAAAGAATTACAGGATGATATATTTTCTTTTTAGTTAAAATTATCGCAAAAAAAACAATTGTAAAAGAAATTATAATTAGTATTTCCATAACTACTCCTCTATTTTTTATTTATTATTTCATCATAACATTTATAAATATCATTAACATAATTGTCATTAATATCAAATTTTATTTTAGTATATTTTATTTCATTTTTTATAAATTCAAATATTTTTTTACTTAAATCTTTTTTTTCTATATTAAAAAGCAAACCATTATTATTTAATATATCATCTTTAGCAGCACAATTATCGCTTACAATACAAGGTATTCCTAAAGATAATGCTTCTTTAGTTGTCAAAGGTGCTCCTTCATACAATTTACTTGGAAAAATTAAAGCTTTAGCATTTTTCATATATTCTTTTACTTCATTATTACTTTTCCAACCAACAAATTTTATTTCAGGATATTGCTTTTCTAGTTTATCTCTTTCTTCACCATCACCAACTACAATACCATCTAAATTTAATTCAGTAATTGAATCACAAAAAATATCTACACCTTTTTCTTTAGAAATTCTTCCAACATATAAAAAATATTTATTTTTTGTGATATCTACCTTAAAATTATCCTTGCTAATATCAATAGGATTATTTATTTGATAAATTTTAGTCTTTTTATTTAAAGTTTTCTTTAAAATTTGTTTGCTAAAATCTGAAATTGCAATAACATTTTCTATATTATCATTTAACTTAACAATTTTATTCTGAACAAATTGTCTTAATATTCTATATATTTTTATTATATAATTTCTAGAATCACAATTACAAAATATACATTTTAATGACATTGGTTTATAAATGCATATTTTATCTTTTTTATAATTATAATATCCTCCATTTGGACATGCAGTAAAATAATCATGCATTGTTAATACAACTTTATATCTCATTTTAAAAATAATATGAAAAATACTAGTTGATAAACATTTTGTCCAACCATGAATATGAATGATTGTATTACTTTTAGGAAGCTCTTTTAGTAACATATTCAATTCTTTTTTAGCTTTAAAATTATAAATTCCATTTATAATGCCACGTATTTTATTATTATCTTTAATTGCTTCTTGTTGATTAGTACATATTTTAATAACTTTATTATCTAAATTACATGATTCATTATGACATCCAGAAAAAAAATAAACATTAACATTTGAATAGTTTTCAACTAATAAATTAGCAGTATCTATGGCAACTTTAGAAGCACCACCTTGAACATAATCATAATCATTTATAATTAATACATTAAATTTATTATCTTTATTTTTCATTATCTCTTCCCTACTTCCATTCCTATTAATCTAGCGGCCATATCAAATGGATATCGAAATAAAAGTAAAAATCTTTTTTCTTGAAATATTCTTTTAAGAATATATTTAGCAAGATTTACACCACTTCCAGTGGTTCCATATTTATCTAAATAGTAATTTTCTTTAAAAAACTTGCCTGTTAATTTATATCTCTTATATATTTCTTTTAATGTAAAGTTATGAGAATGATATACTATTGAATTAGCACAATATTTTATTTTATATCCATTCATAATAATTTTATAAGCAATATACATATCTTCACTAATTGGTAAATTCTTATTATCATATCCATTTAATTCTTTAAATACTTTTGTATTTATCGCACTAGCTGCATCACTAAAGAAAAACGTTTTTAATCTTAATTTATCTATATCTTTTTTTGATTTAATTATATCCTTATCCGGATAATTAGATTCTCTTGTATATTTTTCTATATTATTAAATTTAGATATTTGTCTTGCATATGTAGCTACTATATTCGTATCATCTATATCTTTAACTAATTTATATAACCAAAGATCATCTTCAATAACTATATCCTGAGTAATAAATACAACTATATCTGCATCACTTGCTAATGCTTCTCTCTCCCGAACTAAACTATGAGAAAATTCTTTTCTTTTTATTTTTCTACAATTAATATTATTATCTTTTAAATATTTTTCAGTATTATCATCACTCTCAGTTAACACATATCTAAATTTATTGATAAAAATATTTTTTTGTTTCAATAAAGATTTGTGAAGCTTTTCAATATAATTAGAAGCATTGTATAATGGGCAAATTATATCAATTGTCTTTTGCTTCATACTCTTCACCTCTTTCTACTTCATATAATATTCTTTATACCATTCTGCAAATTTTCTTAATCCATCTCTTAAGCTCGTATTAGGTTTAAAACCATAATCCTTTTCAAGTGGTGTTGTATCCGCATAGGTTACAGGTACATCACCTGATTGCATAGGTACAAGTTCCTTATGTGATTCAAAATCATAATCACTTGAAAGAACTCCAGCTCTTACCAACTCTTCCTCAAGTATAGTTACAAAATTAAGTAAATTTTCAGGATTAGAGTTTCCTATATTATAAACATTATATGGAGGTATTGGTAATCCATCATCACCTATAACTTTCTCTGGTGCACCCTGCATTACTCTAATTATTCCTTCGACAATATCATCTATATAAGTAAAATCTCTTTTACAATTTCCATAATTAAATATTTGAATTTTTTCTCCATTAATTAATTTATCAGTAAACCCAAAATAGGCCATATCAGGACGTCCTGCCGGACCATATACTGTAAAAAATCTAAGTCCAGTCGAAGGTATATTATATAATTTTGAATAAGAATGCGCAAGTAGCTCATTACTCTTTTTAGTTGCAGCATATAAACTAACAGGATTATCAACTTTATCATCTGTTGAAAATGGAATCTTTTTATTTCCACCATAAACAGATGAAGATGATGCATATACTAAATGTTCTACCGGATTATTTCTACAACATTCCAAAATATTATAAAATCCTATAATATTAGATTCAATATAAGAGTCAGGATTAGTAATAGAATATCTAACTCCCGCTTGAGCTGCTAAGTTTACAACTATATCAAACTTATATTTCTTAAATAAGCTATCGAATAATTCTTTATCTTGTAAATTTCCCTTTACAAAAATAAAGTTATCAAACTTTTTCAATTTTGATAATCTATATTCTTTTAAAGACACATCATAATAGTTATTCATGTTATCAAGACCAATTACTTTAATATTATTATATTCATCTAAAAGTCTTAAACATAAATTTGAACCAATAAACCCTGATGAACCAGTTACCAATACCGTTTTATTTTCTAAATTAATCTTTTTCATACTATTTAGCTCCACTTTTCTTAAATACAACCTTAACAGTCCTTATAATGCATTTAATATCTAATAGAAAACTCATGTGATTAACATAATAATATTCAAGTGCTAATCTATCTTCATATTCTATATTAGAACGTCCGTTAGCTGCCCACCAACTAGTTAACCCTGGTCTTACTTTCTCATATATTTCATGATTCCCATGATGTTCATCAAGTTCTCCTTCAATAAGTGGCCTAGGTCCAATTAAAGACATATCCCCTTTTAAAATATTAATCATCTGAGGCAACTCATCAAGAGATGTTTTTCTTAATAAATTACCAACTTTGGTAATTCTTGGATCATTATTAATCTTTTGATATCTATCCCACTCTTCTTTATATTTTTTTTCTTTTAATAACTCCTTTAATATTTCATCAGCATTCCAAACCATACTACGAAATTTAAATAGTTCAAATTTTTTACCATCTTTTCCTATACGTATCTGCTTATAAAAAATTGACTTTTTATCTCCAGATAATAAATAACTAGTTTTTATAACTAAAATAATTGGTATCATTACAATAACACCCAACATTGCCATAAGTACATCGAAACTTCTTTTAGTTATTTTATATACTTTCTTTCTTATACCAAAACCTGTAACTACATTTTCTAATTCTAATGTTCCATTCATACTACATTCCCCTATACTATTTATTAAATATTTTTATTTTTTTATTTTCTATAATTGGATAAGGTTTTACTTCTTTATTTTTAATAACCTTATCAATATTTTTATTTATTAAATCATTTACCATTATCTCATCATTTAGTAAATGTTCTAATTTTTCTTTAATATTTCTTTCATAAGTAATATCATAAGATTTATGAATATCACTTCCCATAAAATGAATCATATGTTTCTTTAACATATTTTCTAACTTTAATTTAACTGATCTTCCATACTTTCCATATAAAGTTTCTATATTACCTTGAAATAATATTCCTTTAGATATCATTTTTTTATAATCTTTTATATAATAATCCTTATATCTTTCTGGATGAACTATAATTATCATATATCCATTTTCTATAAGTTCATCTAATAACTCATCTAAATATTTACGTTTTCCTTTAAATGGAAGTTCTAATAATAAATATCTACTATTATTAATAGTTAAAACTTGTTTAGTATTTAAATTATAAATTAAATCTTCATTAACTGTTATTTCATTACCTAAATATAGATTAATTTTTAAATTTTCTTTTTTAACTTTATCTACTAATTTATTAAATAATTCTAATTTAATCTTATTGTTTGCCGTAAAATTTTGTTTTTTTCTATAATGTGGTGTTAATACTATATCAGTATATTTATTATTAATTGCTTGCTTTATAATTTCAATACTTTCTTCGATATTATAAGCTCCATCATCTATATCAAATAATATATGACTATGAATATCTTTCATTAATCTTTCTCATCTCTATAATAATGACCATAATAATAATATTTATTATTTTTAATATCACTATCATTTAAAATTATTCCAGATATTTTAACATCCATTTTTTGAAGTTCATTTACTGATTTTTCCAAAGTATCCATGGTTGTCTTCTCACAATTAGCAACTAAGACACATCTATCAGATTTCTTAGCAAGTACAAAAGCATCATTAAGACCTGCTATCGGTGGACAATCAAGAATAATTATTTGAAAATTCTTTTTCAAAACATCTAATAAATCTTTAAATTTATCACTAGCAAGTAATTCTGATGGATTAGGTGGATAAACTCCACAAGTCATCACAAACAATTTATTAACATCTGTTTTATTAATATATTTAATATATTCCTCTTGCCAATTTTTATTTATCAATAATTCTGATAATCCTTTTTCTTCCGGCGGAATATTAAATATTTTCTTAAGTCTTCCTTTTCTTAAATCACAATCAATTAACAACGTACTTTCATTAGCTTGAGCAAAAGCTGCTGCTAAATTTGATGAAATAAAACTTTTGCCTTCTCCTGGAATAGATGACGTAATCATTATAACTTTCATATCATCATCTAAATTCGAAAACATTAAGTTAGTTCTAACTTTTTTCATTTGTTCCCCAAATGTAGAATTTGGCTTTTCTATTACTACTAATTCTTTCATTATTAACCTCTCTTTTCAACATGTGGAATAGTACCAATAACGGCTATACCAAGTTTCTTTTCAACTTCTTCACTTGATTTAATGCTGGTATCAAAATAGAAAAGTACAAACAATAACATAAATGAAATAGCTAGACCACCAACAAAACAAACACCTATTGTTTTAACCAAATTAATATTAAATGGTTTTTTTGAAACTTCTGCTTTATCAATAATAGTTACATTTTCTAAATGATATATTTCACTAACTTCTTCTTTAAATACCTCAGCTACCGAATTAGCAATCGTAGTTGCAAGTTCAGCATTTTCATCAGTAACACTTATTTTAATAATTTCAGTATCGGTATAATTAGAAACGTTTACATGACTATATAACTCAGAATAACTGTATTTCAAATTTAATTTTGTAATAACCTGATTTAAAACTTTTTTACTTTTAACTATTTGACTATAAGTTGCAACTAATTTTTGATTTAAAACAATATCACTTTGGGTCATTGTTTGATTACTATTATCATTTTTATTAACTAAAATTATACTTGTATCTCCTTTATACTGTGGTGTCTTAATAAATAATGTGTAAACAACACCTGTTATTAAACACAAAGCAACAACAACTATTATTATTAATATTCTCTTAATAAAATAAACAAATAATTCCTTTAAATCTACTTCTTCCATACTGCCTTTTTAATTCCTTTCTTTTTACATATTTCTTTAATATAATATCATAAAATTAATAAAAAAAAAAGATAAAATTAACTTTTTTTATGACAAATTTTTACAAATTACTAAATTTACAAAAAAAGAGCATCAATTTGACACTCTAATTTACATTAATTTCGTGAAAAGCAATAACTAAATACTTCTTTTTATATTTTAAATAATCTTTATGAGTACTACACGTTTGAAGTATTAATATATTATCATTAGATGAGATATTAGTATCAATATTAACCATTGATTTATCCTTTAAATACTTTACATGTTCTTGATAACTATTATCATCAAATATGACATTCATATATTTATAATCACTAGTCGCAATATAAAGAGAAAATATTTCATATGTTCTTACTTTATCTTTAGTTTTAATAATAATATTTTTATGATTATTTAAATAATCTAAATCATAATAATTCTCAAGTATTTTAAAAGGCATATCATAAATACTAGAATTGTGACCAAATATTAATAACTTACGACTAGCATTAATATTTACTCTATAATCTAAAAATATAGAACCCATTATACTATACTCTTTATTAGGTAAATGATTTAAATAATAACTATTATCATTTCCTTGAACGATAGGTACTTTATAGTCAGTATTTTCTATTTCTAAAGTACCAACAATGTCTTTATTGTTATATTCGTTTTGTAAATTAGTGATTTCTTCATTATATGTATCTTTATTTATATTATTATCTACTTCTATTATATCATTATTTAAAATAAATTTTTTAAATTCCGATTCTTGCTTATTTTTATAAACAACAAATCCTATTAAACCAATTATTAATATAATACCAATAATTATAAGTATTTTTTTATATTTTTTCACGATTAACCCCCATTTTTAGAAATAAGAAGGATTAATATCCTTCTTATTTTGATTCTTCATGTTTTAAGTAACTTCCTAGAATAAATAATACTCCAGATATTATTACGTATAATACGTTGTTAAATGATATTTCAATACCTGTTTGTGGTGGTAATTCTTCTTCTCCATCACCAATATTCCAAATAATTTTATTTAAAATATTATATCCATCATAGGTTGTTTCATATCCTTCAACAGCCTCTTCTTTAATTGTATAAGTAATTTCTTCTCCATCAGCATATTTATCTAGATTGTCAATTACATATTTCCAATCTGTTTCACTTGTTACAATAATTGTCTTATATAATTCATCTTTTTTGTATAAATAAATTGTAATTTCATTTGGACGAGAATTATATTCATTATCAAAGTCTTCCCAAGTTTTAACACCTTCAATAGTAATTTTTTCTTTCTCATGTGTATTAGTAATTGTATTATTTATTGTAATAGTTTGATCGTCATTTTCTACAATTACATTTTCAGAAACAGTTGTTATATAACCATCAACTTCATCTTCTGTAATTATATATTCAATTTCTTCTCCATCACAATATCTTGGTAATTCTACGAAAGTATAAGTCCAATTATTTTCACTACTAATCTCGTAGGTTTTAATTTCTTCTCCATTAGCAGATAATCTTACAGTTATACTTTCAGGTCTTATTCCATCATTATTATCATAATCTTCCCAATTCTTTGTTACTGTAAATGATAGTAATTCTGGTGTATGACTATTAGTTACTGTATAACCATCTTCCATACTTCCTGTTATTTCAGTTTCATAACCATCTACTTCAACTTCTGAAACAGTATAATTTATTAATTGTCCAACGCTTCCAGTTTTATATTTTGGTAAATCTGTAAATTCATAACCCCAATTTGTAGATTCTGAAGCTGTTGTTCTCTTAATTTCTTCACCATCTGCTTTTAGGATAATCGTAACATCATCAGTACGCTTTCCATCTTGATTGTCTGCATCATCCCAAGTTTTAGTTCCAGATATTGTTATAGTTTCAGGTGTATGAGTATTAGTAATATCGAAGTTATTGATAGCAGTTGAGTAACCTTCAACAGCATCTTCAGTAATTGTATAATTTATAATTACTCCTGCTTTATACTTGTCATGAGTTCCAAAATTATATGTCCAACTACCATCTTCTCCTACTGTTACTGTTTTAGTATCAATTGTTTCTCCATTAGCTAATAAATGAACTGTAATACTATCTGGTCTCTTATTATCACGATTATTATCATCATTCCAAGTTTTAGTTCCAGATATTTCTAATGTTTCTTTTTCATGAGTATTTTTAATTGTAAATTTATCAATACTTGTACTATAATCTGCTACTTCATCTTCAGTTACAGTATAATCTATCTTTTCTCCAACTTTTCCAGCTCTATATTCTTGTAAATCAGTAAATTCATATGTCCAATTATTACCTGAACCCTTTACTTCTTGACTCTTAATTTCTTTACCATCAGCAAATAAATGAACTGTTATATTTTCTGGACGTTTTCCATCTTGATTGTCAGAATCAATCCAAATTTTTTCTCCAACAATCTTAATTACATTTGGAGTATGTTCATTAGTAACTGTAATTTTTCCATCTGTAATAGGAGAAATAGTTACTTTATAATTTTCAACAGAAACCTCATTGATAGAATATTCTATTTCTTGACCATTAGAGTTTTTAGGTAATCTATCAAAAGATCCTTTCCAACTATTTTCATCACTTAAAGTTAAAGTCTTATCTGTTTTTTCACCGTTTGAATATAATTCAATTTTTATATCATCTGGTCTAAATCCATCTTGGTTATCTGCATCTTTCCATACTTTTTCAACATCTAAACTAATTTCAATTGGTGTATGAGTATTTGTTACTACAAATCCATCATTAATTGAACCAGTTATTTCATAAGAGTAAGTACTATCAGTATCTTCTCCTGTAATAACATCTGTTTCAACTTCTTTAATTGTATAATTAATTAGTTCACCAGCAGCATTTTTATCAAGATCAGTAAATTCATATGACCATTTGTTACTTTCACTTAAAATAACTGTCTTAAGTGATTTTTCTAAATCAGTTCCGTATAACTCAATAGTTACATTAGCTGGTCTAATTCCATCTTGATTATCTGAATCATTCCATACCTTAGATACTTTAACACTTGTTTTTTCTGGTGTATGTGTATTTGTTACAGTTATAATTCCATCAGTTAAATCACTTACTTCTGTTGTATATTTATCAACTTCATCCTCTTTTACTGTATATACTATATCTTCTCCTGATTCTTTCTTATCTAAATCTCTATATGTATGACTCCAGTTATTTGATTCATCTAATGTTTCTTTTTCTCCGTATGGATTATCATTAGCATACAATTGTACTACTACACTTTCTGGTCTTACTCCATCTTGATTATCTGCATCATTCCATGCTTTCTTTACTGTTATACTTATCTTTTCTGTTTCATGAGTATTTGTTATTGTAATTGTTGCATTTCCATTAGCATCTACTTCCATTGTACCACCACTCTCAGTATATCCTTCTGGTACTTTATCTTCACTGGACTTGTATTCTATTATTTGTCCTGCTTGATATTTTGGTACTCCTGTAAATACTACTTTCCATCCATTTCCTTCATTTAATTCTGCACTATCAACTTTTTCTTCTCCATTGTATAGTGTTACATTAATGCTTCCCGGACGCATTCCATCTTGATTACTATTATCTACCCAATTCTTACTTACTTCTATATTTCTTAATTCTGGTGTATGTGTATTTGTTACTGTATAACCATCTTCCATACTTCCAGTGATTTCTGTTGTATAGCCTTCGATTTCATCTTCTGTTACTGTATATGTTAATTTCTTTCCACCTTCATAGGCTGGTAAGTTTTCCCAAGTTACTGTTAAGCTTTCTGCATCTAAAGCAATTGTCTTATCTTGACCTTCTACTACAGTTACTTCTCCACCTTCTACTTGTTTATTTAAGTGGAATGTTACTGTTGTTCTTATTCCATCTTGGTTATCGGCGTCATCCCATACCTTTGTTGCTTCGACACTTGTTTCTTCTGGTGTATGTGTATTTGTTACTGTATATCCATCTTCCATACTTCCAGTGATTTCTGTTGTATAACCTTCGATTTCATCTTCTGTTACTGTATATGTTAATTTCTTTCCACCTTCGTAAGCTGGTAAGTTTTCCCAAGTTACTGTTAAGCTTTCTGCATCTAAAGCAATTGTCTTATCTTGACCTTCTACTACAGTTACTTCTCCACCTTCTACTTGTTTATTTAAGTGGAATGTTACGGCTGTTCTTATTCCGTCTTGGTTATCGGCATCGTCCCATACCTTTGTTGCTTCAACACTTGTTTTTTCTGGTGTATGTGTATTTGTTACAGTTATAATTCCATCAGTTAAATCACTTACTTCTGTTGTATATTTATCAACTTCATCCTCTTTTACTGTATATACTATATCTTCTCCTGA
>JAFXOW010000027.1 GCA_017528315.1 Bacilli bacterium | reverse complement strand
GTTTGGGAAGATATTGCTGAAGTCAAAGTAAACTTCTCCTTACTTTACTTGCAAGTATTTATGAAGTTGGTAATAATTATAAATCAAGTTTCTAAAAATGAAAAGGTAATAAAAGGGAAAATTTAAATTTATCATAAATAATTAATTAATAATAAAAATAAAATAATTATTTTTTGACAAAAATAATTAAATATAAAGTTTAATTTAATTTAGTTTTATTTAATAAATTTATTTACCTTATTAATTTAATAGTTCTATATTTATTATTTATCTGTCAATTATAAGCTAAATTATTTAATTCATCCGATTCTTTATATTTTTAGACACTTGGTTTATAATTATTTCCTACTTCATAAATACTAGCTAGTAAAGTAAGAAGAAGTTTACTTTTAACTTCAGCAATATCTTCCCAAACTAAAAAGACAGTAGCACCTAATTTTCGTGCAATGGAAATAGCATATTTAGCATTATTTTGTCTTGATTCTTCATCATCTTTATCAGTAACAACAATATCCCAGTTAATAGATCTTGGTTCAATGGATTTCATGATATGAATGAAGTATAAAGAATTAGCAAGTTTTTTATCTTTTAAGGATTTGACTTTGAATTCATCATCAACTCTGTCATTACCCCAAGCGACTAATTCTTCTTCTGTCTTATTACCAATAACTTGTAAAGAGTGAGCACGCATCATTTGCCATACAATAGCCAAAATATATTTTTTATTTCCATCTCTTATATCTCCTCCACCAATACCTACTATTTGATATTTAGATTTTTTACTTGCATCAATAACTTCATTACAGTTAACAGTTTTCTTGAAAGGATTATTAGGCTTTTTATCGACTATTTTCCAGTTAACGCATCCTGGTTTAATTTTTTCCAAAGTTCTTAATAAAAGTAAACCGTCTTTGGATTCTTCATATAAGTTATTTATATGAATAGGTTCACCATTGTCGTCATTTAATCCCAAGGAATTAATCCACATTCTGAAAGCTCTTTCTTCTCTGGCTCCTTCGACGTCATCATCCAATAATTTAGCAGCTTCATACATTTCTTCTTCAGTAGCAGGTTCTAATCCTGGATAAGCGTTAAAAATGGAAGCGACGAATAAAGTATTTAATTTATTATTTCCAGCAACAATATCATCAGGGGTAATATATGATTCAGCTCCTAATTTTTTGGAGTTGTCAATGACTTTCTTGGCTCTTTTCTTTTTATCGCTTTCATTCAAGGCGCTTTTATCACAAAGGCTTTTATTTAATTGATGGAGAAGAATAGTATATTTCTCTGAGTCTTTAACATCACCTGAGAAATTGGTGATTTTTTTATCATAGTTGGCAGCTTTAAGATGATAATTGAACCATCTAAGAAGTAATTGTTCTGGAGATAATTTAAGCAAATCAGAAAGTTGTTCACCAGGATTTAATAGACGGATTAACTCAGGATGGTGTTTAAGTTGAATATTTCTCATGACTACTAATTTTACTACTTGCCACATTAAACCTAAGACCATGATATAATTTTTTCCATCCATAATAGCATCATAGTTCAAGCCGATGCAGTTAAGACCAATACTTTTAGCGGCAGAAATAGCCAAGTTTAAGTTCTCAACTTGTTGGAAAATATTCATATTTTCTTTTTTATTTATGACCCTTTCATCGATTGTTCCTTCTTGTGCTTTGTTAATAAGTTTACATAACAAAACACCGTCTTTAATTCTATCAAAGACTTCATTTGAATCAGGGTCAATAGGTAAATATTTTTGGCAGACTGGATCTTCAGCTAAAGAACTATTAATGACTTTAACATAAGCAGTTCTTTCTTCTTCAGAAAAAGTCTGGAATTGCATGCCACTATCTCCTTTAGTAATTCTGACCATTGCTTTACCAGCCTTGTTCACAAAGGAATCAAGTTGAATTTTACCTTCTTTGTTTGTAATTTTCTTCATTACAGTCAAGAATTCAGAAAAAGTCATATGACTTTGATCTTTTATTTCTACTCCTTCCATTAAGGCATCGGCATCTTCTTGTTTTAATTCCCTGTGACCTAAGGCATGTAATAAGTCTAAAAATTCATCACGTTCCATTACTCCGTTCTTGTTCTTATCAAAGGCTTTGAAGACTTTCTCGATTTCAGAGTAATCTTGGGGGTTGAAAGACTGGATCAATTTTATATCGGCTTGATAGCTCATTTTTTAATATAAAAATATTAATAAAAAAATCATTTATTTATTCATTTTACAATATCTGAATAATAAAATAAATTATTTTTAATATCAATTATATTTTTAATTAATAATAATAAATTATTTATTATTT
>JAFXOW010000026.1 GCA_017528315.1 Bacilli bacterium | reverse complement strand
TTTGATCGTATGTATTCTACAAGTTCAATATTATTCAATCTACTTGGTAATTTGGTAGCACTTATGCCTATGGCTTTCTTTCTACCATTACTATTTAAAAAACAAAATAAGTTTAAATATTTTGCTTTAACTACAACAGGAATTATTTTACTAATTGAATTTTTACAATTAATTACTTCTTCTGGAAGATTTGATATAGATGATGTAATTTTAAATTTATCTGGTGCATTAATTCTATATGGAATTATTAAAATAAAATCAGTAAATAATTTAATTAGAAATATATTTTTATTAGAAAAAAATAAAATATCTAAACAAAGTTACATTAAAATATTTAGTTTCCTATTTATTGTTATACTTGCAACTATACTAATCGTTGCTTTTCGCAATAAGTTATATGATAAAAATGTAGATGATTATATGAAAAAAATGAATCCAACAATTAAGATTGTTGATGAAACAGAAACTTGTGATGAAGCATTAGAAAAATTTTATGAAGACGATTTTAGAACTTACTACTTTTCTTGTATAAAAAGTAATAATGTATATGCTATTATTAATGGCGAAGAAAAATATTTAGTTAAAGATATACTTAATACAAAAGATTTTAAATATAATATTGATATTAATAAGATTAAATTAAAGTTAGAAGAATATAAAGTTACATATTACGAAGAAGATAAATATAGTAAAATTAGCTTTAATGTTGATATAAATTGTGATAATGATGTATGTGGCTCACCAGAAAATAAAGCATTTGTTGGTAATGAAAATAATTTAGAAGTTAAATTTGATAATAGAAATTCTATTTTTGATACCGATAATTATAAATATAAAATTGATTTATATTTAATTCCTAAAGCAAGTGGTACATCTAATCTTGAAGTAATATTTAAAGATGATAATTCAGGAAAACAAACAAAATATTTATATAAAGTAACTATTGATGAAAATTTAAAAACTACTTACACTTTACTAGAAAATTAATTTTTTCTAGTTTTTTTCATTTTGTAACTTGGTTGTAACTTTGACTATAATATAATTTAATTATGAAAAGGAGGAAATTTAGTTATGGAAATTTTAAAAGTAGATAATCTAACTAAAATTTATGGTAAAGATTCAACTAAAGTTGTAGCATTAGATCATGTGTCTTTTTCAGTAGAAAAAGGCGAATTTGTAGCTATTGTTGGTGCATCAGGATCTGGTAAATCAACATTACTACACTTGATTGGAGGTGTTGATAGACCAACTTCTGGTAAGGTATATATTGATGGAAAGGATATATTTAATTTTAATGATGATAAACTTGCTATATTTAGAAGAAGACAAGTAGGATTAATATATCAATTCTATAATTTAATACCTATATTAAATGTAGAAGAAAACATAACACTACCACTTTCATTAGATAATCGTGAAGTTGATAAAGAAAGATTAAATGATTTATTAAAACTATTAGGATTACAAAATAGAAAAAATCATCTTCCTAATGAATTATCTGGAGGACAACAACAAAGAACAAGTATCGGTCGTGCTTTAATCACTAATCCTACAATCATACTAGCTGATGAGCCAACTGGTAACTTGGATTCTAAATCAAGTGATGAAATAGTTGCTCTACTAAAAAAATCAAATAAGGAATTAAATCAGACTATCATTATGATTACTCACAATATGGAAATTGCAAAAGTTGCTGATAGGATAATTAAAATTGAAGATGGAAAAATTGTTGAGGAGGTATAATTATGAACTTACTTAACAGATTAACTATTAAAAATCTTAAACTTAACAAAAAAAGAACTATTGTTACTATTATTGGCATTATGTTATCAGTAGCTTTAATTACTGCTGTAGCATCAATATATGCTAGTGGAATTAAATCTTTGATTAATTATGAAACTAATATTAAAGGTAACTTTCATACAGTTTTCTATGATGTTCCTATTAGTGATATGGATAAATTTGAAAATAATAGAAATATTGAAACATTAAATATAACTAAAGGAATTGGTTATGCTAAAATTGATTCTAAAAATGAATATAAACCTTACGCTTATATAAAAGGATTTACTAAAGAATCACTTAATAATTTATCAATAAGATTAGTTAGTGGAAGACTTCCTGAAAATGATAACGAAATAGTTATACCAACTCATTTAAAAACAAATGGTAGATTAGATTTTAAAATAAATGATACTATTGCATTAGAAGTTGGTAAAAGAATAGATTCTACTGGATATGAATTAGATCAAAGTAATCCATATCAAAAATCTGATTCTGATGGTAATAGCGAATCTTTAATCGAAACAAAAGCAAAAACTTATAAAATAGTTGGTATTATTGAAAGACCAGCTACAAATATTGAGGATTACTCTGCACCTGGATATACATTTATTACTTATATTGATAATAGTAAAATGTCTGGTAATGTTGATATATATGCAAGATTTACAAAAGATGGTGTTAAAGATTGTTATAAAACAATGGCTAACATTTTAGGTGTTGATCCAGTATTATTTAAAAAAGTTTATAATCAAGAGGGATATTCAAATGATGATTTAAAGAAACTATCAGAACAAATGGAAAATGCTTACTTAATTGGTGTAAACAAGTATCTTATAGATTTGGAAACAAATCCTATTTCAAGTAGTAGTATAAGTAGTTTAGGTATTGTTGTAAGTATTGTTATAGGAATTATTGTATTTACTTCTGTATTTTGTATAAAAAATAGTTTTGATATATCAATTACAGAAAAAATAAAACAATATGGTATGTTAAGAAGTGTTGGGGCTACTAAAAGGCAAATTAAAAAAAATGTTTTTTATGAAGCTACTATACTT
>JAFXOW010000025.1 GCA_017528315.1 Bacilli bacterium | reverse complement strand
TTTAAATAACTTAAGGTCTTTAATTTTCTTAGATTGTAATTCTATTTTTTTATCTAAAAGTGAAAGAAAATTGGAAACCTTATTTTCCTCATCTATATTAGTTATCGAAAACTTATAACTTCCATATTCTTGAGAATTTATACCGGGTTGTCCAGATCTCATAGACATAATCTTTATCCAATTTTTATACTTATTTAATTTAGTTTGCTGAAAAATAAAATTCGAATTGTGATTTATAATACTCGCTTTAATTAAGAATCCTGCATAGTAAAGTTTTCCATCATTTGAATTATATAAATAAGTTTTTCCAGTACTTGCACCTGTTCTTGCAAATAAAATATCATTATCTTTAACTAAAAATCTATCTTCTAAGATTCCATCTGGTGATACCATATCTTTGTTTGAATACCTATTTGAATTTTCATCAATATCCGTTATTCTAATATATTTATTTTCTCCATCATATTCTTTAGAAGCAGAATTCATTCCATATGCTATTTCTGATGCAATATTTTTCAATTCAATTTCTTCCCAGTCGTTGTCAAAATTCTTAAATCTTAATTTAGGTTTCATTATCTCACCACCAGTCCTTAAGTTTAATAATGAGATAATGAACAATTATAATATTTCTTTGGAAAGGAGGGATATTATATGTTTGCTAAAAAGAATAAGATTTTATATAGTGATTGGATTTATGAATGGTTAATAGAAAAGAAAGAATACATAAAAGAATCAACATATGCAAACTATTCAAATAATATTTTTAATCATATTATTCCTAAATTGGGTAATGTCTATATCCAAGATTTAAACCATAAAATTATCCAAGATTTTTTGTTAAATCTTTTTAAAAACGGAAGAAAAGATGGAACTGGTGGATTATCAGAGAAGACAATTAAAGATATTACAATCATTATTAAAGGAAGTTTGAGAAAAGCAATAAATGAAGAAAAAATAAGACATTTTGAATTATCATTTATTTATCCTAGAGATAATAAAGATTCAAAAATTTATATCCTATCAAAACATGAACAAAACAAACTTACAAATTATGTTTTAGAAAACTTAACTAGTAGAAATATAGGATTATTAATACCCTTATATTCAGGTCTTAGAATTGGAGAATTATGTGCATTACAATGGAATGATATAGACTTCAAAAAGAATATATTATCTGTTAATAAAACTATTCAAAGAGTTTATATTAAAGATAAAGATAAGAATATTTCTAAAGTGATAATAACAACACCAAAAACAAAAAATGCTAATAGAGAAATACCTATTAACAAAGAATTTTTAGAATTATTAAAACAACTTAAAACTAAAGGTGAAGACTATATTATTACTGGATCAAACAAATATTTAGAACCGAGAACTTATAGAAAATATTTTAATAAAATATTAAAACAAGTTAAAATAAAACAATTTAATTTTCATTCTTTAAGACATACATTTGCAACAAATTGTATTTCTTTAGGTGTTGATTATAAAACTGTAAGTGAGTTATTAGGACATGCTAATGTTAATATAACATTAAATTTATATGTTCATCCAAGATTATCTCAAAAGAAGAAATGTATTGATATGATATGCAAAGTATTTCAAGAAAGTATTTGAAATACTTTTTATGATGTTCAAATTAGGTAAAAATGTGATATAATTATTATTAGTTAAGTTAGTAACTTTTTATTAAACTTAAGGACTGGTGGTGAGATAATGAAACCAAAGCTAAGATTTAAGGAATTTAACAGCGATTGGAACACATACAAGTTTTATGAACTAGTAACTATCAAAAATGGACAAGTTGATCCAAATGATGAACAATATAGAAACTTACCACACATTGGTCCTGGAAATATAGAAAAAGAAACAGGAAGACTACTTGAATACAATTTAGCAAAAGATGATAAATTAGTAAGTAGTAAATACCTTTTTGATAAAGAATCTGTTATATATGGAAAAATAAATCCTCATTTTGCTAAGGTTTGTTATCCAAAATTCGTTGGTCTATGTAGTGCTGATGCATATCCAATAAATCCAATAAAAGGCAAACTTACATCTGAATTTTTATTATATCTACTTCTAAACCCACAATTTACAAAGTTTGCTACGTCAGTATCTATGAGAACAGGAATGCCTAAAATTAATAGAGATGAATTAAGTATATATAAATTTACAATTCCTGAAATAGCCGAACAGAATAAAATTGGAAATATGTTGACTTTATTAGATAAAAAAATAGAATTACAAACTAAGAAAATTGAGGACCTTAAGTTATTTAAATCATACACTAAAAATAAATTATTTCAATCTGGAGATAAAACAATTAAATTAGGAGATATTCTTACAAAGTGGAATAAAAAAAATAAAGCGGGTTTAATTAATTATGTTGAAAGTATTAGTAAT
>JAFXOW010000024.1 GCA_017528315.1 Bacilli bacterium | reverse complement strand
TTTAGGCATTATGCTTATTGTCCATTCAATATTTAATATTGTAGATATGATAATTCTAAAGAAAAATGTTAAAGATAAAGAGAATTATTTTAAAGAAAAAATTTCAAAGTTAATTCCAAAAAATGATTAAGGAGGTAGTTTTAAATAAACTATCTTTTTGTTCCAATTTGATTATATTGAAATATAAATGATAATATGATAATAGATATTTTTTTAATCGCACTATTAAGATATTAGGAATTGAGAAATCAGTTCCTTTTTTAGTAATATTACGATTTATTAAAATTAAGAAAAATGTGGTATAATTAGAAGGACCAATAGTAATTTGTAGAACAGATAATACTAATAAAAAATACAGCTAATTTTTAATAGCTGTATCATTTGTTTTAAAATCATTAAAAATACCATTATTAAGCAAGTTGTTTATATAAGAAAATAATAGTTCAGCTGATATATTTATATTTTCAGATTTCCAATAAGAATATGCACTTATAATAGAAGATAACATTATCTCTATAGAAATATCAAATTTAGAATCTTCAAATTGCCTTTTATTTAACGAAGTATAAATGTTAGATTTTATGACATTTTTGAATTTTGAGATAAAGTGAGGATCACCATTTTCTCCACTAAGTATAGATACATAATCACCATATTCCTTTTCAATTTCTATAAAAATATTTGATAAATTCTTATTAAAGTTTGTAAATAATGAATTATTTACAAATAAAATTTTAGTAGACTCAATTAGGTCATCTTCTATATAATTTAACAAAGAATTTATATCTTCAAAATACCTATAGAATATTGCACGATTGTAACCTGCTTTTTCTATAACTTGTTTAACTGTTATATTCTTAATATCAGTCGTTTTGCAAAGAAAAATAAATGTTTCTGCTATATTTTTTTTAGTTTGTGCAGTTTTTTGTGATTGTTTACTCATAAAGCCCTCCTTTAAAATGCGACACTTTTGATAGATTTGTTGATTGACTTTTTTTATAAGTTATTGTAATATAAAATTGTACAACATTGTGTTGCACAAATCAAGATTAAGGAGGAATTTTTATTATGAACAAAGAAGAAATGAAAGCAAAAATGGATGCATTAAATGCAAAAATGAAGGATTTAGGAGAAAAGACAAAAGATGCTGTAGATACAGTGAAAATAAAAGGGATGTACGCAAAAGACAAAATAGATGAGATGGCAAGTGAAACAAAGAGCAATATAAATGCAGCAAAAGAAAACTTTAGAGTTTTCTCTGAAAAAGCAAAAAGCAAGGCATCATCTGAATTATTAAAAGCTCAAATGAATATTGATGTTGCAAAAGAAGAATTAGCAGCTAAAAAAGAGGCTTATGACAAAGCATCATTAGAAAACTATATAGAAGAAGTGATAGAATATGCATCTGCATGTGCAGAACTATCAATATTAGCAGCAGAAGAAGCAAAACTTGCAACATTAGAAGCAGTACAAGCACAAAATGAATATGATGAAAAATATGGAAATGAATAATAAATCATAGCGAAAAAGTAGAAAATAAATAATAGAGATATTAGGTAGATAATTAGATATATATTGTCTGCCTTTTTATAATTATAGCTATAAATTACAATTTATCGTTTAGTTCGCAATATTAAGATATTAGGAACGAAAGTTCCTTTTATTTGTGGTATAATGTTTAGTAGGAGTTGATAGTATGGTAAAGTGGATAAAGCTTTTTAGTAATCAATATTTAGGTTTTTGGTTATTAGGATTAGTATTATTTGCAATTCAGGAAATACCATATATGGTAATGCCATTATTAAAATTAAAAACTAATCCTATTATGAATATGACTGAGACATCTCCATGTTTAGATATTTTAGAAAAAATATTAGGATCTTTATGTATAGCATTAATGGTATTTATTGTTAATAAAAATACATCGTTTTTTGAAATTGGAACCGGACTTCAAAAAATAGCATTTATTTCTATGATAGTGGTTTTATTACTAAACTTTATTGGTTGGGGATTATATTTTAAAGGATATCAATCAATCGGTATTATGATGTTCTTTATAGTTTTTTTACCACCACTATATTACATATTTATAGGAATTTGGAGACAAAACTGGATATTGGTATATACTGGAATAGCATTTTTATTTGTTCATACTATTCATGTATATAAAAATCTTACATTATAAATTCGCACTATTAAGATATTTAGAAATTGAGAAATCAGTTCCTTTTTTAGTAATATTACGATGATTAGAGCAATCCTGTTTTTGTTTGCAATTAATAATGCTCGGAATATTAAGATATATGGAACGGATGAAAATCCGTTTTTGTGTGGTAAAATAGATATATACTATTTAACTCTCAGTTTCTGTCCTGTAGTTTTATAGGTAATAATCATATAATCATTTGTGAAAGGAAGGATAATATGGATCAAATTAAAATAGGAAAATTTATTTTAAATTGTAGAAAAGAAAAAGGTTTAACTCAAGAACAATTAGCAGAAAAATTAGGTGTTACAAGTAAATCAATTAGTAGATGGGAAAATGGCAATACAATGCCAGATTATTCTTTATTAAAAGACTTATGTAATGAGTTAGATATTAATGTTAACGAATTATTATCTGGTGAAAAAATTAAGGGGAATGATTATATGAATAAATCCGAGGAAAATTTAATTAAATTAAGAAAACAAATTGATAAAAGAAAGAAGATATTAAAAATTATTAGTTATATAATATCAGCAATAATTATTATTGCATTTGTTTTAAATATGATATTAAATCGTCTACTTCCTGATGATAGACATTGGACTATAATTAGATATACATTTTTGTTTAGCGGTATTTTTCTTTTTATCGTTGATGTTGTTCTTGAATTATTCAAATTTGATAAATAAAAGGATCGTCATATTAAGATATTGCGATTTGTGGGAAATTCCCACAAAGAAGAAAAAGTAGAAAATTTGGTGGGATTTTTGTGGGAATTTAATCACTAAATACCATCTTTTTATTTAATTTGATATATGATGATATGTTTCGTTATCCTTTGAAATATAAAGAAAACTGTATTGAATAGAACTGATTTAAAAGGTATCGTGCATATCTCAAAATCGTGTATCTCTGATGTGAGGATTCAATTCCCTCTACAAGCACCAGTTATATTATTTTAAATTAACTTCAATAGAGTTGATTTTTTTAATGTATAATATTATATGAAAAGAAGATAAATATATAGTAAAAAAAGGTTAAAATTAAAGTATAGAAAAATATTGAATGTACTTGTCTTTATATTTACTTTGATTTGTTTAGATATAGAAATTAATGAAACAATAAAGGAAAAAAGAAATAAAATATGCTATAATAACTTTGTGTTGGTGGTTTATGAAAAAAAGAAGAATAATGTATTTAATAGTAACTTTAATATTTATTATTTTATCAATATCAATTCTTAATAAAACAGATTTATCTAATAATGTTATGTTATCCAAATCAATTCAAATAATATTGATATTATTTTTAATTAGAATATCAATAGGATGTACTTTATATATTAGAAAACAATATGAAAAGCAAAAGTATTCTTATGAGATTATTATGAGTCTTGGTTTATTAATATTTATTAATGTCAATATATTAAGACAAATAGATTTATTAATTCAAAACTGGAATGTACTTAATATAGTAGATATTTATACTAATACTTTAAAATCGTTTTCATATTTTGCAATGTTAACATTACCTTGTATAATTATTCTTTCTATATATAGTATTATTACGAATATTATATTAATAAAAAAAGAAGGATTTAGTCCGAGAAGATCATTAGGTGTTTTCTTGGGATTTTTAGCTATTTTTGGTATTTTAGGTAGTCAAACACTTTATTATATTATTACAAGATTATTAATAGATAGTGATAAGTCATTTATTAAATTTAGTTTAGATGTATGTATAAATGGTACATTATCATATTTATATACACTTATTATTGCTACTTTGTATTGTAATATTAAAGCAGCTAAGCATATACCTTCATATGATCAAGATTTTATAATTATTTTAGGTTCTAAAATACAAAAAGATGGCTCATTAACACCACTTTTGCAAGGAAGAGTAGATAAAGCTATAGAATTTGGTAATAAGCAATATGAAACTACCAAAAAGAAAATAATATATGTACCTTCTGGAGGACAAGGAAAGGATGAATCAATAGCTGAAGCTATAGCTATAAAAAATTATTTAATTAGTAAAGGTATTAAAGAAAACCAAATAATTATTGAAGATAAGTCAAAAAGTACTATCCAGAATATGAAATTTTCGAAAAGTAAAATAGAAGAGATTAATAAAGAAGCTAAAGTTAGTTTTTCAACTACAAACTATCATGTTTTTAGAAGTGGTGTTATAGCTAATGAACAAGGATTAGATTGTGAAGGTATGGGCAGTAAAACTAAATGGTATTTTTATACTAATGCCTTAATTAGAGAATTTATTGCTAACATAGTACAAGAAAAAGAAATGCATATTATTTTATTAATTATAATTAATGTATCTTTAATAGTCTTATTACTAATTGGCAAGTATTATAATTTTATTTGTTTAGTTTAAAAAGTATGTTATAATATGGGCAAAAGGAGTCTTTATGAAAAAAATTAGAAATATTTTTATTGTAGTAATGATTATAGCTTGTATGTTTGGTGGAACAGCATGTAAAAAAGATGAAAAGAAAGAGGAGCCCAAAACTGATTATATGGTGCTTGTAAATAAAGAAAGTAAGTTACCAGAAGATTGGGAATCGAGAATTGATTTAGTTGAGGTATATACTGGATTAGATGAAACATATCAAGTTGAGAAGAAAACAGCAGAAGCTTATAAAAAATTAAGAGATGATTTAAGAGAAAATGATCATGTTATTATTGAACTTGATAGTACTTATCGTACTGTTACTAAACAACAAGAAATTTGGGATAGTTTCTTAAAAGAATATGGTGAAGAGTATACTAAGAAATATGTAGCTGTTCCAGGTACTTCAGAACATCATACAGGACTTGCCATTGATGTTAAATTAGTTAAAGAAGGAAAGATCATTGCTGACAACGATGAAATGAATGCTGAAAAAGAATTATTTTCTAAAGTACATGCTAAATTAGCTAAATATGGATTTATTTTAAGATATCCAGAAGGTAAAGAAGACGTAACTGGTTATGGTGCTGAAGTATGGCATTTTAGATATATTGATAATTCTGAAGTAGCTAAAGAAATTATGGATAAAGGTATTACATTAGAAGAATATTTAGAAAAAAACAAATAAATTAGCAGATGAAAATCTGCTTTTTCTATGCTATAATAATTATGAAAGGAGCTTATATGAATAAATTATTTACTTTTATGAGAGAATCTAGTATTGCAAGATTTTTAATACCAGTCGGATTAATTCTTATTACTTTCGGTATATTTGTGTTAATTATCAATTTAAATAATCAAAATTATATTAAGATAGAATCTACTGTAGTTGATATTAAAGAAGAAGAAGATATTATAACAGATGGTGATGGAAATCATACTACAATTACATATGATGTAACAGTTAATTATACAGTAGATGGAACAGAATATACAGGAACACTTGATAATGTGTCTAAACATAAGGTTGGAGATAAAATGGATATTTATTATAATCCAGACGATCCTAATCAAATAACTGAAACAAAAAGTCTTATATTACCAGTTGTTATTATAGCTTTAGGTGCTGCATCATTTTCTAGTGGAATAGTTAGTGCTGTAAATGCAGTTAAACGTCATAAGCAAATGAAAGAACAAGAAAGGAGTTGGGCAAATGAGTAAATATTTGCTAAAACCAAAACTAGGAACAATTAAGCAAGCATTCTTTTTAGAAGATGAAAATGGTAAAATAGTTTATGAAGGAAAGATGATTCAATTTAAATTATTCGGTGCGTCTCCATTTGAATTAATAAATCATATTACAAATAAAACTGAAGAACATAAAATAGGTAAAACAGTAACTATCGAGCAAGGTGGTAATGATTTCCTAAGTGTTATGTCAAAAAGATCATATTTTAAATATGATGATAAAAAGATTTGGGATTACCTACATGAATTGGGTATTAGAATTGATTCTAAACCATTATCTAATAAAATTGGAATGACTTATGAAGTTTCATTTGAAGGAAATCCATTAGCAACAATTGCTTCTTCATCTCCAAAAGGTAAATCTATTATTACTACTAACATGTATTATGATGTTACATGTGAAGAAAAAGATCTTGACTTAGTATTTTTAGTCGCTTTTTCAATTGCTAAAACAGAACAAATATTTTATAATTAATAAGAACGGAGTTGATATTAACGAAAAATATTGAAAGAGGAACTATAAAATATTTAGTTGTTTTAATTATTGCAGTAGCAATATGTTGTATGATTTTATATCCATTATTTGATTTAGTTTATTATAAAGTAATAACTAATTCCAAATTTGTATATTCATTTCATAGATATATAATTCAACCAATTATATTTGCTTGTGTTTTTGGAACAACATTTTGGTTAGTTGATCAAAAAAGAAAATAAAAGTTTTTGCAATATGAATATGATGCGAAAACAAGAGCTTGGAAACTTTTGAGATTACATTTTTGTGGGAATTTAATCACTAATACCATCTTTTAAATTGATTTGAACTGATATAAAAGGTACTTAGCATATTTCAAAATCGTGTATCTTTGATGTAATGGTTTGATTCCTTCCACAAGCACCAATTATAATGCTAGAATCAACTTCATTGAAGTTGATTTTTTTAAATATTTAAAAAACTCAGAATATAAATAATATTACGAAATAATTGATTTTAGAACACAAGGATCATATGAATATTAAATCAACTTTAATAGAGTTGATTTTTTATGTTAAAATAAATAAAATATATGATATACTAACAATAAGGTGATAACTTATGAAAAAGAAAATTATTATTTCTATAGTAGCTTGTTTATTCTTAATAATAGGAATTATAGGGTTTCTTATTTGGAATAATGTATTAATATCTACTATTACATTAGATATAAATCCGAGTATTGAAATAAAATTAGACAGAAAAGGAAATGTGAAAAGTGTTATTGCCTTAAATGATGATGCTAAAGAGATTATTGATAATAAATTTGAAGGTAAATCATTAAATGAATTATTATATGATATTGTTTCTAAAGTAATAGATAAGGGATATATTGAAAATGATCATGTTGTTATTCTTTTACATTCAAAAAGATATAATCAAGAAGAACAAGTAGGAGTAGAAATTGAAAAATTATTTAATGAAAGACATATAGATGTCGATGTAATTGTTATTCAAAATATTACGAAAGATGATGAAAAACTTGCTAAGAAATATAATATTAGTCTAGCTAAAGCCTCTTATATTAATTCTATTTTAAAAGAAAATAGTAATATTAATGAAGATGATTTAGTTTATAAATCAGTTAATGATCTTGATGAAACTAAAAATACTGGTAATTACTGTCCAGATGGCTATAATTTAGAAGGATCTATGTGTTTTAAGGAAAAAGAAAGAATTGCAGCAACCAAAGGAGAAGTATGCCCTAGAGGTTATATGGATTATAATGGAATATGTTATGAGGAAACAGTTGGTGTTGAAGGAGAAGAAAGTGTTTGTAGAGAAGAATTTGAATTAAAAGATGGATCATGTATTAAAACATCTAGTTATAGACCAATTGGAAATTGTTCCAGTGGTGTGTTGAATAATGATGAAGAAATATGTGTAGAAAAAGAATTTGTTTTAATAGGAGAGGAATATTGTAGAGATCCGGGACGAACTCTTTATGAACATAAGTGTTTAGCAACAAAACCATCTATTAATGGTGGATGTTTAAATGGTGATATGTATTATAATGGTAAATGTGTTAATACAAGAGATGATTATTATGTATCTGAATGGAAATGTCCTGATGGAACTTATAACATGAGGGATGATGGAGATGAGAGTAAGTGTTATCAAGATAAAAAAACAACTCGTCCAACTTACGATTGTGATGATGGCTTTGTATTAGAAAATAATATGTGTGTAAGGACTGAAATTAATAAACCTGAAACAGAAATGCTTTGTCCAAGTGGTTATACTAAAGTAGATTTTAATCGATGTATTAATATGAATCATACTAAAAATTTTGAAACTGGTTTTGTATGTGATATAGAAAATGCCAGAGTAGTTAATGATAAATGTGTTATTTATGAAGTAATAGAAGCTAATTCTAATTAATAAATAATAATAATTATGATATAAGTGATAATGTAATTCTCTAAAAGATTTTGAATTAACTAATCATCATATATCAAAATAGTAAAGTATGGACGGAATAGTAGTTTATTCCATCTTTTTAATTGAAATAACTAATTTTTTAGTACTTTTCAAAATTAAATTAGTGTGATACAATAAATTTGAAAGGTAGAGAATTATATGAAAAAGAAAATAAAAATGGGGATTATGAATATGTCAAAGAAATTTATGGTTGTTACAATGGTTTTTGCAATGCTATTTAGTTATTTTGCTAAGATAGTGAATGTATTTGCAGAATCTTCAACAACAAAATTAACAGTAACTTTTAGAGGAGATAATGCTAATTATGGAACAGTTCAGTATAGTTTAGATGATGGAGCAAGTTGGAATGATATTATAGAAAATACTGAAAACTTAAATATTACAGTTACTGGTGATAATTTAAGATTAAAAATTGTTCCAAATGCAAATTATTCTATTGATTATGCTGGAATAGAAATGCGTCATGATGATAATGTTGTTGGAGGTTTATCAACAATTGGATTTGAAAGTTCAAATGGTTACTCAGTTCCATCTAATGTTCAATCAGTAAAATTAGAACAAGTAGAATTTAGTTATAGTCTAAATAATAATGATCCAGAAATGCCTGAATTAAATGCAACAGCTAAAGTAAATATTTCTGTTTCAGGTGAAGAATTTGAATATGATAATCCTTGGTCTGATGATGCAACCGATTTTAGATTTGGAATAAATGCTAGTGATGAAATAAGAAGGCTTGGTAAGGATGAAGTTAATTACATTAGAGAAAATGATAAAATAGTTGGTTTAATTAACAAAAATGAAATTAATTATCAGTACAATTATAATAATGAAGGAACGGTAACATTTCATATTCAAACCCAATGGGATGATGTAATTACAACTTTAAAAATCAATAATGTAGTTTATCCAACACCAAAGACAAAAGCTGACTTAGTCGAGGCATTTCATGAAAGAGCAATTAAGTTTGATGTTGCAAATGTTCCATATGCAGAAACCTATGATATTGAAGTAATTGGAGGAAAACAAACTCAAAACGAAAAAATAATGGGTAATTTTGGATGGACTTATGATCCAAATACTAATGAATATTCAGATGATGATAAAATACCTAATGGAAATTTAGAGTTTGTTAAAGCAGTATATAATAATATAACCTATAATTCTATAGAAGAAGTTAATGCAGCTGGAGAAATATTTGAATGGAATGATGGAAAAAAGGGAACAAATGATCCAACTGGAGAAGCAATGTTTCCAACGGGAACAGTATTAACATTAAGATTAGTTCCTGATACAGGATATCAATTAACTTCATTTGATTTAAATGGAATGCCCTTTGAACCAGGTGAAGAAGTTGGTTTATATACGTTTACAATAGGTGGAGGTAATTGGCATTTAGGAGCTAGTTTTAATGAAGTAAATGATGAAGTAGAAGCAAATTCAGAAAACATTAAATCAGGAAATATTACAATTGCTAAGAATGGTCATAAGTTTGAAAATGGAACTGCTAAACTTGAAGTAAATGATGTTATAAGTATGTCTTTTGATAGAGTAGAAGAATTTGAGAATACTGCTAAAGAAGAAGGATATGAATTAGAAAATTATTTAGATATATCTTTATATAATACAATTTATAAAGGTGGAAGTAAAGATGTTAATGGAAAATATGAAACTTGGGATACACCAATAGAGAATATAGATGATAAAGCAACTATTACCTTAGAATTAGAAAATGATATGAGTGGTAAAGAATTAGCTATAGTTCATGAAAAACATAATGGAAATGAAATAACAGGTTATGAATTAATTGATGCTACATATAATGAAGAAGATAATACCATAACCTTTGAAACAAATAGTTTTTCAAATTATGCAATTGTTTCCAAAGATGCAACTGAAAAAGTAGAATATACTATTAAAGATGCAAGTGGTAATGAAATAATATTTAAAAATAATGATGGTCATAATTATATATTAACTCTTGTTGATTATTTAAGTTTTTCCAAAGAAGAGTTGGTTTTGAAATATGATGTTGATCCAGATGAATATGATTTAGTTTTTAATACTATAAAAGAGAAAACTGGTAAGTATGGTGATTTATTATCATTTTATGAAATAATAGTAACTGATGAACATGATAGAGAAGTTAATAATGGACCATTTACTATTAAAATTAAAATGACTGATAAGATGAAGAAATATAATACATTTAAAATAATGTATATAGACGATGAGTTAAATATTGAAAAACCAATTGATCTAAAAGTAGAGGGTGATTATTTAGTTGGATCAATACCACATCTAAGTAAATATATCTTAACTGGAAGTATTACTGAAAATCCTCAAACCATAGATAATATAATGAATTATATTTCAATATTAGGATTAAGTATGATTGGTCTTATCGGAACAGGTTTATATACCAAAAAGAAATTATTTAATAAGTAGTTAAAACAGGATAAAATTCCTGTTTTTTAGTGTATAATAATATATGAAGGGAAAATATGTATATGGCTAAAAGAAGGTTAAATTTAAAGTATAGAAGAATAATTAATATAATTGTTTTAATAATTGCTTTGATATGTTTAACTCTTGTAATATATTCAATAATTAATATTGTTAATTGGAAAATAAATGTCGATGATAATAAAAATATTCAAAATAAAATAAATGATAATATTACTATTGTTGAACCAACAGAAGAAAAAGAAGCTGAATACAATATAGATTTTAAAGCTTTAAAAGAAATTAATGAAGATACAATAGCATATTTAAAAGTTAATGGAACTAATATAGATTATGTAGTAGTTAAAGGTAATGATAATAGTTATTATTTAAAACATAATTTTGAAAAAAACTTAAATATTGCTGGTTGGATATTTGCTGATTATCATAATAATTTTGATGAATTAGATAAAAATATAGTTATCTTTGGTCATAATACTAAAGATGGTTCAATGTTTGGAACTTTAAAAAATGTTTTAAATAAAGAATGGTATGAAAATAAAGATAATTATAAAATTATATTAGTAACTGAAATGACAATATATTATTATCAAGTTTTTTCAACTTATTCAATAAAAGCAGAAGATTATTATATTAATACGGAATTTGTAAATAATGAAGAATTTAAAAAGTTTATCAATAAATTAAAATCTCGATCTATTTATAATTATGAAATAGAAGTATCTGGTAATGATAAAATATTGACTTTATCAAGTTGTATCGGAGATGGAAGTAAAAGAGTTGTACTTCATGCAAAACTATTAACAAATGAAGATTATAATTTATAACAATTTATGATATAATTGTTATACATGTATATATTATGAAAAAATTGAAACAAAGCATAGTTAATAAAAATATTAATAAGAGGTAATGGAATGAATAATCAAGAATTGAATGAAAAAATTAATAAAATGAATAATCTTGTTGAATTACATTTGCATTTAGATGGAGCTTTATCAATTAATAATTGTAAAAAAATAGCCAAGATACAAAATATTGATATTCCTAGTGATAATGAAATTTTAAAGATAATGACAGTTAAAGATGGATGTCGTGATTTAAATGAGTTTTTAACAAAATTTGCATTTCCTATGTCATTACTTCAAACTTCTGAAGGAATAAAAAATGCAGTTAAAAATTTAGAAGATGAATTAATTGAACAGGGAATAATTTATGCAGAAATTAGATTTGCTCCACAACTACATACTAAAAGCGGATTAAATCAAGAGGAAGTAGTTATATCGGCTATAGAAGGACAAAATTTATCAAAATTAAAAAGCAATTTGATTTTATGTTGTATGCGTGGTAATAATAATCATGATGAAAATATGGAAACTATTAGAATTGCTAAGAAATATCTAGGTAAAGGTGTTAGTGCAATAGATTTAGCAGGGGCTGAAGCTTCATATAAAACAGCAAATTATGAAGATATATTTAGATATGCTGAAGAACTAGGTATTCCTTATACGATTCATGCAGGTGAAGCAGATGGTCCAAGTAGTGTTTATGATGCAATTCGTTTTGGCTCTAAAAGAATTGGACATGGTGTTAGATCTATAGAGGATCCTAATCTTGTTAAAATAATTGCTCAAAAAGATATTACTTTAGAGGTTTGTCCTACTAGTAATATATGTACATCAGTCTATAATAAAATAATTGATATTCCAATCAAAAAATTTCTAGATAAAGGAGTAAAAATAACCATTAATACTGATGATCCAGCGGTTTGTGATACCAGACTTAAAGAAGAGTTAAAATTAGTAGCTAATGCATTTAATTTAACTTATGAAGATATTTTAAAATTACAATTAAATGCCATAAAGGCATCTTTTGCTAGTAGAGAAGTAAAAGAAGAAGTAATTAATATGATATTAAAAAATATAATTTGAAATATATTATCAAATGGATTAATAATATTATAAAAACTCAGATTCTATTAAAGAAGTTTGAGTTTTTTAATTGACTTAAATAGAAATAATTTTATATAATTAGAATTATAAGTGGAGAAGGTATGAATAAAACTAGAGAATTAATAAATAATGTTGAAAAAATAAAAAAAGGATATTCAACAAGATTTTTAGATTCGAAGATGCAATTAGAATTAAAAAATTTATTAAAGAAAAATGAATATCAAATATATTATCCATATATAGATTCTGAAAAAGTAATATTTTATAATAATATAGAACCTAATGTTTCATTACTTGAAATTGTAACACGTGAAAAATTAGAACATCGCGAAATTCTTGGAACTGTTTTTTCTTTAGGACTAGATGATTCAATGTTTGGAGATATTATAATAGATGGTAATAAATATTATATATATGTTCTTGATGAAATTAAAGATTATTTTATAAATAACTTATTAATGATTAAGAAAGTAAAAGTTAATTTAGAAGAAAGAGATTTAAGTATATTAGAAAATTATAAAAGAAAATACGAAGAAATTGAAATAATAACTTCTAGTGAAAGAATAGATACAGTTATTTCACATTTAATTGGAATTAATCGAACTAAGATAAAAGATTTTGTTCAATCTAAATATATAATTCTTAATTATGAAGTAGTTTCTAATACATCTAAAAAATTAGAAATAGGAGATATATTTAGTATTAAAAGATATGGAAAGTATAAGTATTTAGGTATTATTAAGTATACTAGAAGTGGTAATTTAATTATTAAAATAGATAAATATATTTAGTTGTAATTATAAGTTTTAGGAGGTATAATTTATTTATGAAAAAGATATTGTATTTAATTTTAATTTTATTAATTATAACTGGTTGTAGTAAAGAGTTGCAGGAAGAAAATACATCTATAAAACAAGAAAGTGAAATAGTAGATAAAGAAGAAGAGAAAATAGAAGAAGAAAAATATGTTGATAATAATCCTATAAAAATTGCTTTCTATAATAAGGGTAATGGTGTGTATAAAAAATTACTTAGATATGAAAGTAGAGTTGTTTCTATGCAAGAAGTGGGAATATTTTCTATAATTTTAAGTAATGAAGATGAAGTAATAGGTAGTAGTATTAAAAGTTTATATAATAGTAAAAAAGAAGAAATAGAAGGTTTTAATAATTATAAAATTGGTTTTAATATTAAGTTTACTTTAAATGATGGACGTGAAATAAATGAAAATATTTTAAAACCGCTTGGATATGGTAGTTATGGTTTTTCTCCTTATTTATATGCTTGGATATACGATGATATTAATACTACTGGATGGCATTCTCATATAGAAGAAACCGAATTTAATGACAGTACTATAATGTCTAGTATTAAATTAATGTGGGGGCCAACATCTAATGAAATTGCAAGTGATATTGAATTGTCAGTTTTTACTTATGATGAAGATGATTTTGATGAATTTGGCTATTATAGGGGAATAGGAAAATATACAACAATAATTGAAAGGAAATAGTTATGGAAAAAATTGGAAATGAATTAATTAATAGTTTAGTTGATATTACAAAAAGAGGTCTTGTTGCAATTATTATTTTAATAGTTGGTTTTAAATTAGTTAATTTTTTATTAAAAAGAATTAAGAAAGGTCGAGGATTTAATAAATTAGAAAAGACGACTCAAAGCTTTTTAATTAGTATTTTAGGAATACTTTTAAAAAGTATTATTATTGTTACTTGTGCTGGAGAGCTTGGTATACCAATGACTTCTATTATTACTTTAATTGGTTCAATTGGACTTGCTTTAGGACTTGCTCTTCAAGGAGGTTTATCTAATATAGCCGGTGGTGTAATGATTATGATTTTTAAACCATTCAAAGTGGGAGATTTTATTGATAATGGTACTAATTCTGGGACAGTAAAAGAAATTAATATTTTTCATACTGTATTGTCAACTTATGATAATAAAATGATCGTGATACCAAATGGAAATTTGTCAAATAGTGTCGTTATAAATTATTCTAAATATCCTGAAAGACTTTTGGATATTCCAATTTCAGTTGACTATAAAAGCAATTTAGAAAATGTCAAAAGTGTGTTAAATAAAATAGCTTTAAAATGTCAATATAGAATAGAAGATAAAGATATATTAGTTGCTTTGAAGGCCCATTCAGAAAGTTCATTGGATTTTACTTTTCGTATTTGGGTAAAAAATTCTGATTATTGGAAAGCTCGCTTTGAACTTTTAGAAGAAATAAAAAAGGAATTTGATAAAAATAATATTTCAATTCCTTATCCTCAATTGGATGTTCATGTTAATAAATAAAAAAGTTAGGAATGTTCCTAACTTTTTATCTGTTATAAAATTCAACAATTAGACTTTCATTAATATCAGCATTTAGTTCATTACGTTCTGGAAATCTTACAAATTTAGCAGTATTATTGGCTTTATCATAATCAATGTATTCAACTCTAGTTGTAACATTTTCTAAAGCTTCTTTAACACATTTTAAATCTTTTGAATTTTCCTTTAAAGCAATGGTTGAACCAACTTTAACACGGAATGATGGAATATTAACTTTAACACCATCAACAGTTATATGACCGTGATTAACAAGTTGTCTAGCACCACGACGAGTATTGGCAAATCCCATACGATAAACTAAATTATCAAGTCTTGATTCTAGCAATTTTAAGAAATTTTCACCATGAATACCTTGCATGTGTCCTGCTTCAACAAATGTTTTATGGAATTGTCTTTCATTTAAACCATACATAAACTTAACTTTTTGTTTTTCTTTTAATTGTTCACCATAGTTAGAAAGTTTTCCTTGTCTTTTAGCTCCATGCATTCCAGGTTTATATGGACGTCTTGCTAAATCTTTACCATTTTCAAGAGTTGAAAATCCAACACGACGACTTTTCTTAAACGCAGGTCCTGTGTATCTTGACATACTATATTCTCCTTTCAATATTTTTTCATAAACATTGATAGTCTATCCATATTAATAGGGAGTTCTTTTTAATAGTTTCATCAGATAACCATGATTACTTCTAACCAGAAAGAACACATTAAAAAAATAGATAAACGGGGTTATCAATCGAATATGTACCCATATTATATATAAAAGAGTTAGGTTTGTCAAACATTTTTTTTAATTAGTTTCTTTATTATAACTTTTTATTATTATATATAAAATGATTAGTGATGCCGAAAGGGTTAAAAGGGAAGCAATTATTTGTAGATTAGAATTAGAGTTATTTAATTTTTTTCTTTCTATAGAACTATAAACAAAGAAAATACCGAGTATTACAAATAAGGTTCTATTAATTAAAGATATATTTAAAGATTCAGAATTGTTAAAAAAATAGGGTTTATTAGATTTAATTAGTTTTTCATTATAGAGTATAAGTAAAGATACTAATAAAGCGATTATGAAAAGAAAAACACCTACCATTTCTCCATTAATAAGTTCTATTTCTTTATCATTCATATTAAATTATATTGAATTAATAAAAGAATATACTTTTAAAACAATTATTGCTGTTATGTATTTTTAAAATATGTGAAACAACTTTTTTAAAATTTTGAATAAATTTTTGTTGACAAGTTAGAAAACTTATTGTATAGTATCTTTGTTTTGTGAAGTTGGGCTTATTTTAGTTAGGCTTTAATTTTACTTGAAAATATGACACACCCGGGTGTGTGTAAGGAAGGAGATAGTATGCCTACAATAAATCAATTAGTAAGAAAAGGTAGAGGAAAAAAGGTAAGAAAACCAAAGGCACCAGTACTTTTAGTGGGAGTAAATACAATTCAAAAGAAACAAACTAAGATTAATGCTCCTCAAAAACGTGGTGTATGTGTACGTGTTGGTACAATGACTCCAAAGAAACCTAACTCAGCTCTTCGTAAATTTGCTCGTGTTAGACTTTCTAATGGAATGGAAGTTACTTGTTATATTCCTGGTGAAGGACATAATTTACAAGAACATAGTGTTGTATTAATTCGTGGTGGACGTGTACCAGATCTTATCGGTGTTCGTTATCATATAATTCGTGGAACATTAGATACAGCAGGAGTAAAAGATAGAAAACAAGGACGTAGTAAATACGGAGCTAAAAAAGAAAAGAAAAAATAATAAGTAATTTTTACGAAAGGAGGATTTGAAAATGCGTAAAAGACGTGCAGAAGTTAGAGATGTATTACCTGATCCAATATACAACTCTAAAGTCGTTACTAAATTAATAAATCGTATTATGCTTGATGGAAAAAAAGGTAAAGCAGAGCATATTTTATATGATGCTTTTGATATGATTAAAGAAAAAACTGGAGAAGATCCAATGACAGTATTTGAAAAAGCGCTTGAAAATATTAAACCAGGTCTTGAAGTTAAATCACGCCGTGTAGGTGGATCTAATTATCAAGTACCAATTGAAGTTAATGCTAAACGTAGTCAAACTTTAGGACTTCGTTGGTTAGTAAACTATGCAAGACTTCGTGGAGGAAACTCTATGGCTTTAAATCTTGCAAATGAAATTATTGATGCTTCAGAGGGAACAGGTGGAGCAGTTAAGAAAAAAGAAGATACGCATAGAATGGCAGAGGCTAATAAAGCATTTGCTCACTATCGTTGGTAGAAAGGAATTATAATATGGCTCGTGAAACATCTTTATTGATGACAAGAAATTTTGGAATTATGGCACACATTGATGCAGGTAAAACTACTTGTACTGAACGTGTATTATTCCATACAAAGAAAATCCATAAAATTGGTGAAACACATGATGGTGAGTCTCAAATGGACTGGATGGCTCAAGAACAAGAACGTGGTATTACAATAACAAGTGCTGCAACAACAGCATATTGGAAAAAATATCGTCTTAATATAATTGATACTCCAGGACACGTAGATTTTACTGTTGAAGTTAGTAGATCTCTAAGAGTACTTGATGGAGCAGTTGCTTTAATTGATGCTCAAGCTGGAGTTGAACCTCAAACTGAAACAGTTTGGAGACAAGCTAGTGAATTTAAAGTTCCAAGACTTATTTTTGCTAATAAAATGGATAAAATGGGGGCTGACTTTGTTTATAGTTTAAAAACTATTGATCAAAGACTTGGTGTAAATGCAAAACCTATCGAATGGCCAATTGGTGCTGAATCAGAATTCCGTGG
>JAFXOW010000023.1 GCA_017528315.1 Bacilli bacterium | reverse complement strand
TGCCATAATATCCTCCTAACTAATTACATTATTATTATAACTAATCTAATTAGTTTAGTCAATAAACCATAAAAAAAAGGTATAAAAATTTATACCTATGGTTCTATAATATTTAGTGTTGGTGAGTAAAAATTCACTGACACTATTTTAGTATAAAAAAGGAGTCAATAATCAAAACCTATGATACAATTAATTTGGTCAAAAAAATTGAAAGGTTGTGATTTGTTTGACTCAATATAATTATATCAAAGATATTTTAAATATTAAAGATGTTAATGTTTATTTTAATGAAAATTGTTTAGAAATTTCTGAATATAAAGGTGTTAATACTAAAATTTTTCATGGATATTTATCTTATATTCCAACTCATTGTGATAGATGTGGTCATGTAAATAATGGTCATGAGGATATTATTGCTTGGGGCTGGAAGAAGAACTGTAAGGTAAAAGTTACTAAAGTCTGTGGATATAATGC
The DNA here is from genome assembly GCA_017528315.1 of Bacilli bacterium. Taxonomy (GTDB): domain Bacteria; phylum Bacillota_I; class Bacilli_A; order RF39; family UBA660; genus RUG591. The sequence goes on along the minus strand of JAFXOW010000023.1, from coordinate 1,552 downwards.
TATTCTTCTTTTAGATAAAAAAAGATTTAAATGTAATCACTGTGGTAAAACCTTTACTGCTAGAACTAATTTTGTAGATTTTCATAAGCAAATTTCTAATGATACTAAACTTAACATAACCCTTGATTTAATTCACAAAGGTACTGAAAAAGATATTGCTAGAAACAACAATGTTTCTACTAATACTGTTAATAGAATTCTTCATAATATTTCTGAAGATAAACTTGTAAAAAGACAAGGCCATCTTCCTAAAATAATTGGTATCGATGAATTTAAGGGTCCTAAAGATACTATATCTAAAATGGCCTTTATTATTGTGGATGAAGAAAATAAAAATATTTTTGATCTTTTAAATAGTAGAAAAACTAAAGACATTAAAAACTATTTTAAACGTTATTCTAAAAGGCAAAGAGATAAAGTTAAGTTTATTACTATGGACTTATACAAACCTTATTATAAGCTTATGAAAAATTTATTTAGAAATGCTATTATTGTTCCTGATAGATTTCATATTGTCCTTCAAATTAGAAATGCTTTAGATTCTACTAGAATTATAAATCTAACCCTAACCATACTAAACTAAAAAAATACTGGGAGCTTATTCTTAAAAAAGAAGATGACTTAGATGATAAAAAGAAAAAATATTCTAAGTGTTTTGGAAAAGAAATGACACAAAAAGAAATAGTTACTTATTTAATAAATACAGATAAAACCTTATATAAAACTTATAATCTTTATCAAGGAATTTTAAAATCATTAGATGATAAAGATTTTAATCAATTTAAAAAAATAATACATAATGCTAAAACTAAAGACTTAATTAAGAAAACAAAACAAGCTATTAAAACTTTTATAAATATGGAAGAATATATTAAAAATGCTTTTATTTATGAATATTCTAATGGTATTACTGAAGGCATGAATAATCTTATTAAGCAGGTCATTCACTCTGCTTGTGGGTATAGAAAGTTTAATCATCTTAAAATAAGAATACTTCTTATTAAAGGGATTGTTAAAATTAATGCATAAAAAAGGAAGCAATATTTGCTCCCTCACCAAGTTCATTTATCACTAGTTTTTGGTTCCACCAACACTACTTGACAAAGAACCAATTTTTTGCTTCCTATAAAATATTATTTTTTAAGAATATCCATAGCTCTTCTCATTCTTAAATCATATTTAACAATATCTAAACCACCAAAATTCATTAAGAATTCTTCTTCTGAAACACCATATTTTTCAGCAAGAACTTTAGCTTCTTTTTTAGCCTCATCATCAGATATTTCAATTTTCTCTTTTTTAGCAATCTCTTCTAGCATTAATCTATATACAATTCTCTTATGAGCTTCTTCCCTCATTTGATCTTTTAAAGCACTCTCGTCAGAATTAGTAAATTGATAAAATTGTTCTAAAGAAATTCCTTGCATCTTTAAATGATCAGAATAATCTTTAATCATTCTATCAAGCTCTTCATTAACCATTACCTCTGGAACATCAACTTCAGTATTTTTAGCAGCAACCTCAAGAAGCTCATCTAAATATTTATTCTCAT